>CAZWIO010000003.1:0-272631 GCA_964634195.1 uncultured Methyloceanibacter sp.
CTGGGCACCGCCAGTTGCCGCTGCAGCCTGACCTGTGTCAGGAATGGACGCTTACCATAGATCAGAGAAGCGCGCTGATCTGGCTGTCGACTTATTCCTCATCGAGGTCCGACGCAACTTGAGGGCGTATCCGCTGCGCTCCTGCATGACCCCGCTTGCCTGACCCGAGGAGCGGGGATAACTAAACTGGCCCCCTTCATGCCAGATTGGCCTTCCGGAGAACGGACCATGGCGGCAGTCCCTGTCATTTCGAGCTACGTCCTCCAGGGACTGCCCACATTCGTACGGGAGCACATCGGAGAGACTGCTCTTGATAGCGCCAATCGGGCCGCAGGCTTCGATGCCGAACTGATCGAAAGCCGGAATTGCTTTGTTTCCCAATGGTCGCTGTTGGAATTCGTCGAAGTGTTGGCGAGAGCCGCAGGGGAACCTGGCCTTGGGCTCGTGATCGCACCTTTCATGAACGTTGGCGGTTACGGCACTTTCGGCGGGTATGTATTCGGGGCGGGGACGCTTGGCCAAGCCCTCAAGCGCAGCGTCGATGCACTGCGATACCACAGCAACTACGACAAGCTGTCGATTGCAGCCGGTCGCGACGAAATTCGATATACTTATCAGTTCGCCTTGGCTGGATCCCGCGGTTACGGCGTTGTGGCGAGCGCCGCCGTTGGCGTTCTCTTGAGTATATTCAGGGCATACCTGCCGAATAGTTGGCGCCCGCTCCGCGTCGAGCTCGACATCCCGGCGCCACGCCAGGCGTCACTCTATGAAGATGCATTTGAATGCCCGGTCATCTTCGATGCGCCGGCAGTGACAATCGTTATCGAGCGGCGCCGCATGGCGGCTACGCCGCAGCGTTTCCCGCAGTCGCTCCTCACCATTGAGGATGTCGCGCGAGATCGAGCTTACGGAGCGCCACGTGGTTTTCTTGAGGTCGCCATCGAGCAGATACGCGCTCAGGTTTTCACCGGCAGCGTCTCAATCGACGCTGCGGCACGATCGATGGACACCAGTATTCGCACACTGCAGCGCGAGCTTCATCGGGCGGGGACGGATTTTCGAAGCCTCACGAGCCTAGTGCGCGTCCAACGCGCGACCGAACTGTTGCGCGAGTCCGACGTGTCGATCATCAGCATCGCCGAAGACTTGGGTTACTCGTCGCCTGGAGGATTTACCCGCGCCTTTCGAAAGGCGACCGGCTACGGACCCCGCGAGTTTCGTTTGCAAAATGGGGCCGAAACCTAGGCCGTATCCGCCGTCGCGCACGCGGCCGCGGCGCCTTTGAATCGCGCTGGGAACGGCCCGCAACTGGCCTTCCCAGCGCTCGTTCGTTTGTTGTCGAGCTCGGGCGCTATCGGTTGTCCGCCGCCTTCTCCATGGCCTCCTGCAGGTGCTCCAGGTCCGCCTCTGAAAGCTGCGGCCGGTCGAGCTTAACAGTCAGCTTTTCGAGCTTGGCGGTGAGCGGGAACGGCGGCTTGTAGTCGGCGTCGTTCACGCCGGTCAGCAAGTCCGAGCCGATGTCGAAGCTCTCGTCCCATTGCAGCGTCGTTGGCACCGTGCGCTCCATGGGTTTCGTATCGACCACCTTGCCGTCCACCTTCAAGGTCCCGGTGCCGGAGCGGCCGACACCGCTGAAGTCGTTAAAGGCGAGCGTGCCGACGCCGAGCCCGTCATACTTGAAGTCGAATTCGACAATATGCCGTCCGGGCGAAAGGACATCCGGTCCCTGCCACTTGATCCGGGAGAGGTCGAACATGTTCCACAGGAACACCGGCTTGCCCTCGAGCAGATAGAAGCCGTAGCCGCCGAAGCGCCCGCCGGAGGTGAGGATCATGCCTTCGGCTCCGCCCTCAGGCACCTCGATCTCGGCGGTGATCGTGTAGGAGGTGTTGAGCAGCAGCGGCGAGTCGCCTTGCGGCAGGCCGACCATCGGCCGCGTGTAGACGAACTCCGTCCGTCCGGCGGTTATGCTCGGGCGCGGCGCGACGAGGCGGGCCGCCACCGAAGCGTCCATCGGAAACACCTGGTACTTGTTCGCCTCGGCGACGAACATCTCCTTCAGCTCCTTGACCTTGTCCGGATACTTGGCTGCGACGTTCTCGCTCTGGCTGAAGTCCTGGTTCAGGTCGAAGAGCTCCAGCACCTGGTTGTTCAGCGGATCGGGGTTCGCCGGTCCGAAGGCTTCCCACGGCGCGCGGTTCACCTTGGTGCTGAGGAACCAGCCGTCGTGGTAGAGCGCCCACTGGCCCATCATCTCGAAATATTGCGTCCGGTGCCGCGACGGCGCCTTGGCGTTCGCCGCATCGAAGGTATAGGCGAAGCTCGTGCCTTCGATCGGCTTCTGCTTGATGCCGTCGACCATGTCGGGCGCGTTGATGCCGATGGCTTCGAGGATCGTCGGCAGCACGTCGATCACGTGAACGAACTGCTCGCGCAGGCCGCCCTTGTCCTTGATGCGCGCCGGCCACGACACGACCATGTTCTGGTTGACGCCGCCGAGCTGCGAGGCGTTCTGCTTGAACCAGGGGAACGGCGTGTCGAAGGCCCAGGCCCAACCGGCCGACATGTGGGGATAGGTCTGCTCGGTGCCCCACGCGTCATAGAACTTCAATTGCTCCTCGGCGGGCAGCATATTGATGCCGTTGAAGAACGCGACCTCGTTCGGCGTGCCTAGCGGCCCGCCTTCGGCGCTCGTGCCGTTGTCGCCGTTGATGTAGATGACGAGCGTGTTGTCGAGCTGGCCGATGTCCTTGAACGCCTTGACCACGCGGCCGATCTCGTAGTCGTTGTAGGCGGCGAAGGCGGCAAATACCTCGACCTGCCGGATGAAGAGCTTCTTTTCATCCGCGCTGAGCTGGTCCCACGGCTTCAGCACGTCCTTGGGCCAGGGCGCCAGCTTGGTGTCCTTTGGGATGACGCCGAGCCGCTTCTGGTTCTCGAAGATGCGCTCTCGCACCTTCTCGTAGCCCTCGTCGAACAGCTTCATCTGGCCGATCTTGTCGACCCATTCCTTGGTCGGATGGTGTGGCGCGTGCGTGGCGCCGGGGGCGTATTTGATGAAGATCGGTTTGTCCGGCTGGGTCTGGTGCATGCGGCTGACATAATCGATGGCGTCGTCGGCCATCGCGGTCACCAGGTTCCACGTTCCGGGCGGCTGGCCTTCGAACGGGAATATCTGCGTGGTGTTTCGGTAGAGGTTCGGCTGCCACTGGTTGGAGTCGCCACCGATGAAGCCGTAGAAATATTCGAAGCCCATGCCGTTCGGCCATTTGTCGAACGGACCGGCCTGACTCGCCTGGAATGCGGGGACATTGTGATCCTTGCCGAACCAGGCGGTGCTGTAGCCGTTGTCCCTCAGCATGCGGCCGATCGTTGCCTTATCGCGCTCGATGACGCTGTTGTAGCCGGGGAAGCCCGTGGACTGCTCGGAGATGACGCCGAAGCCTGCCGAGTGGTGGTTACGGCCGGTGAGCAGCGCGGCCCGCGTCGGCGAGCACAGTGCGGTCGAGAATGTCCGATTGTAACGCAGTCCTTCCTGGGCCAGGCGGTCCATCGCCGGCGTGGGGATCACGCCGCCGAAAGTGCTCGGCACGCCGAAGCCGGCGTCGTCGGTGATGATCAGGAGGATATTGGGCGCGCCCTTGGGCGGCACGACGCGCGGCGCCCACCAGGGCGTCGACTTGAGAGCGTCGTCCTTGATCACGCCGCCGAATTCCGGGTCAGGCGGGGGAAGCTGTTTGCCCGTTATGGTGGTTGTGGCGCCGGGGGAGCCCGGCGTGCCCGTGATCTCCTGGGCCTGCGCCTGAGCCAGCACGAGCACGCTCGCCGCTGTTCCGAGTATCCAGTAGCTCTTTTTCATGCCTTGCCGTCCTGAGCTCTCGCCATCTGGTTACAGAGTCGCCGCTCACCAGCTTCGTACCTGGCTGCCGACCACCGGCGTTTTCACGGGCTTCGCCAGCCCGAAGAACACCACGAAGCCGTTACCGCCACAGCGCGTCGAAACGGCTTCGTCCGGGACCTTCGTCAGGCAGACCTCGTCCATGAGGTCGATATTGTTGGCGGCCCACACATTCCCGGCCGGATCGACGGCAACACCGGTCAAGAATTGCATGCCCTTGCCGGCGTAGCCGGCTTTGGGAGGAGAGATCGGGTCGCCCGTCTTGAAGCCGGGTGGGCACGTCTCGGTCCTCACACCGCAAAGCTCGGTAAGTGTTTTGCCGAAACCGTTCGCAACCCATACGTGGTCATTGCCGTCAATCGTAATGCCCCAAGGCCCGCTGATGCTCCCCCCGCCGTCGAACTGCGGGCTCGGCCCTTGGGTGTCGTCCGCGCTGATCATGCTCACACTGCCGCCGGGGAATTCCTCTATGATGCGGACCAGGGCAATGAACTTCTCTACGGTCTCGTCGCCGCCGCCTTCCGGCTCAAGTTTGCTTTCCAATGCGCTCCGAATCTTGATCTTGAGCAGTTCCAGCTTTTCCTTGACGCTCGGCTCGCCCAACGAATTGGCGACCCAGGCGTTGCCCTGGCTATCGATCGCGATGGCATGCGGGCTGTAGCCGACCGTCAATTGCTCGGCCTTGCTGGGATCGTCCGCCGGGAAGCGGGTGACCGTGTTGGAGTTGGCGTTGGAAACCAGGATGCGGCCCTGCAGGTCCGCCGCGACGTGGAACGGTCCCTTCACCTGGCATGTGCCGTCGACCGGTTTGCCGTCGACGGTGCGGCATAGGATGCGTGCCTGAGCCGGATCGCCTTTCGGCAAGTGGACGATCTGGCTCTTGCTTGAATCCAGCGCCCATACATCCCCATCGGGGGTCGTATTGATGCCCTGCATGCCACCCAGTTGCCCATTCAAATTGTAGCCGGTCGATGGGGACAGCGGCTTGCCGGTCTGATCGAACACCGAAATCGTCTTGCCGCCGATGCTCGTCACCCACACCTTGCCGTCGCCTGCAATGGTGAGGCCCCAGCCGGGAAAGTCCACACCGCCTCCGGTATAGCCGGTGGTCATCGGAGAGATGGGCCGGCCATTCGGGGCGAGCTCGGAGAGCGTGCCGCCGATCCCGCCATACATGGTCGATTGCGAGCCGGCCATCTGGTTGTTGGCTGCCCAGGCGTCGCCCTCGCCGTCGATACCGATCCCGCCGAGCCCGCTCAAACCACCCCCTGCATAGCGCAGCGCGATGGTCCAAGTGCCGGGAGCGAATAGGAGGTAAGGCCGGAACGGGACGGCGCTGGAGCCCGGCCCCTCGAGGGCCGGATAGACATGGTCCAAGACCGCGAACAGTTTCGCGGGCGCGTTCCAGGGATGGAGCGCGATGGCCTCGGCCGCGGTCAACGTGTCGGTCGGGGCAGGCCCTCCCGGCGGCGCCGATGCCTCGAACAGCCGTTCACAGGCATCCGGTTTTGCGCGCGTAACGCAGCCCGCCAGCAAGCCAGCCAGTGTGTTCAACGTCGCAAGTGAGGTGGTCTGCGTGCTGTTCAAAGGATCCTGGATCGCAGGACCCAAGCCGCCGGTCGTAAGGTCCACGAGGTTGGGCACGTTGCCCGCGGCGATCTTCAAGCCGAGCGCATGACCGCTCAACGATCCACCCTTCAGGAACTGCGCGCCCGTCCAGACCGAGGCCACCGTCGTGAGCTCGTTGATGGTCACTTCTTTCGGAGCAGCTTCGCCCAAGGTCGCCATCAGGGCGATCGCCGGGTTCGCTCCCTGGAAGCCGCCAATCTTGGGCTCGCCGCCCCTCGCGGTCAGGTAAAGCACGCCGCCGCCTGCCTTCTCGGCAACGTACTCGACGCGAAATGCGCCGTCGTCGCCCGAGCGTGTTTCCGATAGCTTGACGGGCGCTCCCTCACCCGCGGCCCATAGTGTCACCGTCGCGTTCGCGATGGGGCCGCCGCCGCCATTGACATAGCCGGTCAGTTGTTCGGCTGAAGCAACCTGCCCGAAGGCTACGATGGCAAAAATAAAGGTGAGGAACGGCAGGCGCATGGTCGTGTCACCTCGTGCTGTCGCGCTCGCTAGGCCATATTCTGCTGGGATCGAAGGACAATTTCCATCCGTGTCATGAGGACAGCAAGGGCGTCTTCTCATTTCACGCCAAAAGATCATGACCTGAGCGAGCGGAATGTCTGCCTGGGCTCTTGGCGACCGTCACAGAGTATGGATTTCTGCCACGACGATGGCCGGTGTCCTCGGCGTCGCCCGAGCCTCAAGCGCGGCCACTGTCCTCAATTTCGAGCGTGACAAGCCGGGCCAACAGGGTCGCCGGATAAAGCTGGCCGACCATCGATGCCAGGTTGCTGAGGCTCCGGGCAAGCGCGTGATCGGCTGAGATGTCGCCGGCCCCCGCACCGGTAAGGGCCCCGAAGGTATAATAGATCATCGTCGTCAGGAGGCTCGACGTGTCTTTAACGGCCAAACCCGAAAAGGCATTCGGGACTCTCAGGCCGATGAACGTGAAGAGAGAGACAAAGACGAGGCCGACCGCGAGATACAACAGGATCGCGCCCATGACGCGGTGATAAGTGACGCGGCCGGGCGCGAACACCGCGCGTCCAACCTCCAAGATCAGCGCCAAGCCGATCAGAAGCCACGCGGTCGCGTCGAGGAAGACGTCGAGATCGGACGGGTGCTGCCGGCGAAAGTAGGCGGCGACGGCCGCGAGACCGATAGCGACCAGCATGGCCATCGTGGCCACCGGCTTCCCGGACAGAAACAGAAGCGCTCCGGTAACGATCGCGACGCTGAAAAATCCCAGCTCCTGCACGCCCGGGACGTTTTCAGCGCGGAGCGGTGCCAGCACGAACAACAGCAGGAGCAGCAGCCCGGTGAGCGCAGTGAGAAGCGGATCGCGCCAACGTTCCCGCAACTCCCCTAGCCTGCCGGTCATGGCCACCTCCGACCTTCCATCGTGTCTCACAAGAGCGAGTAAGCCAATTCCATGATGTCCGCGATCACGCTGGCCGCGAAGACCAGAACCAGGCCAAGCACAAGCGCGAGCACCAGGGCGATTACCTTCCACGTCCCTCGATGCTGCGCCTCTGACATCACTGACCGAACTGCGGCGGCGTCTTCTGCCAGGGATAGCCGTTCCGCGCGAGGTTGAAGCCGAGATCGAACAGCTTCGTCATGTAGACGGGATCGAACGCTTGCGTGCTGGTATCCGGGAAATCGCCGGGAATGTAGGCGAGGTTGTAGGCTATGCCGTTCTGCTTGGCGAAAACGTAGAGCTCGTTGAGATCGCCGACGCCTTGACTCTTGATCAGGCTCGAGACGGCGCGGCCGGCGATCGACAACGTGCGCGCCTTGACGGCCTTGTACTCTGGCGCCACGCGTCCGTTGCGGATGATGTAGGCGCGCCTTACGGGGTCGATGCCGAGGTTCCGATCCACTGTCTTCGCCATGAATTGAGTCGGAACGAGAAACACCTCGCGCGTCGCGCCGCCGTCGACGTGCATCTCCTCGTAGACCGCACCATTCGCCGCCACCTTGACGAAGCCGGGCGGAAAGACCGCAGGGATTGCCGCCGAGGACAGCAGAACCTTCCGGAACAGATCGATCGCTCCGGGTTGGCCGCTCGCGGCGATCTCACCCATGTTCCATATGACCGGACGCTCCGCATCCAGGTTCGTGGTGCCTATCAAGAGCCGCCTGCCTCTGCGGTGCTGTGCCGCGACCTCGGCGAGGAAGGCCGCGTCGACATAGTGGGCGATGATCTTTGCGAGAGGCGCGTTGCTGGCAAGCGAGTCGCCGCCGATGAGCCCTCGCACCGGGCGTGCGATCGCGACATCGCCCGTGTTGGACTGCGTAAAGACGTGCTTCAGGGCCGGATCGTATTTGGGTCCGAGGAACGCGAAGGGCGCTGTGAGCGCGCCGGTGCTGACACCGGTCACGACGTCGAATTCCGGGCGGGTCCCGGCAGCCGTCCAGCCGCTTAGCAAGCCGGCACCGAACGCGCCGTCATCGCCACCCCCGGATAACGCCAGGAAATTGACCACGGGCCGCCTACCGCCGGCCACAAGATCCGGGCGTGCGGCGCGCGCCTGCGCCCACTTCTCTTTGACGAGCGCTCCGGCATCGGGAGGAAGCTCATCGCCCCAGAAGCGAACGGGAGCGGTGCCCATGTCTACGACTTCAGCCTCGCTCTGCAACCCTGCGGGGACCGGCGTGCGTAAACTGCCGCCGCCGCACGCGCCGACGCTCAGGCAAATCAGCGAGGCCATCGCACCCCTGACTATGCCCCCGATACGCACCTAGGCTCTTTCTCTCGAAGGGTGCCAGGAACTCGCGGGCGCAACACGCAAGGGCCGTCCTCTACCAACTAAGCTTCACGCCCATCACCGGGCCGTGCTGGATGAAGTCGAGGGCATTCTCGCCGTGAGGGCTGCCTTCGCTGTAGTCGACAGCCAAAGCACGATAGCCGACCACCGTGTGGATCGGCGTGCCCAGGCAGTTGAGATCGAAGCCGTAGGTCGCGACCACCTGCCAGGAGAAGTCGCTGCCGACGCCGAACCCGCCGACGTCGCCCTCCACCGTCAATTCCTTATCTCCACCGAACTGATGCCGGAGGCGGCCGCCGATGAACGGATCGACCCATTCGAGGTCGCCGCTTCTCGCACGCGCCGTGACGCCGTCCAGGTCGATCCGGGCGCTTCGGCTCACGGTGACGGTCTTGCCCGGCCCGAAGCGCTTCTGGATCGCCCGTTCGAGCAGTTGGGCGCCCTTGCGGTCGAGCGTGAACCCGTGCTGCTGAAGGGCGGCGCGCGCCACAGCGCGCGGATCGAATGTCGCGGTCGCCGCGGCATTGATCGTGAGGTTGCCCGTCAGGTTGACGGTGGTGTCGACACTCTGGTTCCAGTAGCGGGCGCCGCCGAGAAGATCGAACGCGGTCTGCGAGGTCGCGTTGGTCCACTTGGCCACCTCGAAGGCCGCGCCGGACTG
Source organism: uncultured Methyloceanibacter sp. (assembly GCA_964634195.1). Taxonomy (GTDB): domain Bacteria; phylum Pseudomonadota; class Alphaproteobacteria; order Rhizobiales; family Methyloligellaceae; genus Methyloceanibacter. Next base: position 8,942 of record CAZWIO010000003.1, read on the forward strand.
AATGATGGTCGATTCATAATCGAGCTGGGCGCGCGATGTGGTGCTCAGATTGGAATCGACCGTGATGTTGAGACCAGGAAACCGCGCGAGGGGATTGCCGGTGCGGCCGCGCTGAAAATCGTTCTGCCCGCGACCCGGAAAGCCGAGGTCCTCCCAGACAATGTCGGTGAAAATCCCGACGCGGCCTTTCCTGGCCTCGAAATAACCCATCAGCGCCATCAGCGAGTCGCTCTCGTCGACGATTTCGAAGAAGCCCTCGTCGACGCTTGTGCGATGCCCGCGCGCCGTGAAGTCGCCATTGACGCTGGTCATCCAGCCATAGGGCGTGAAGCTGAACTGCCACTGGCTTGGTTGAGCTAGAGTTTCTTTCGGTGGGTCGGTGTAGAGGCCGCCGCCAGACGCGTGGTCCGGCTCGGCGAACACACCGGCGAGAACGCCGGCGACGACGACCAAACAAATTCTGCCGGAAGCCATGCATCCCCCAACGCGTAGCTCGCCCTTGGGCATCAATCCCCGAGGCGAAGCCGAAACTTCCGCCAACTCTGCTGGCGGGCCACCCGCACGCTAGCGCCGATATTAGCTAGGCTCGAAGAACGACGCTTGCCATTTGGCGCCAATGTTTCGCCGCTGAGTCACGACGGTTGCGCTGTCCGGCTTCAGTTGGCGGGCTCGATCTCGCTCGGCCGCCACGTCTTATCGAAGAAGGCCGGCAGCGGGCTGTAGAGGCGCAGGATGGTGAACCATCCCTTCTCGGGATCGGTCTGGATCCAGTTGCCGCGCTTCACCCCCTCCGGTTGTTCTGGACCGAAATGGACTGTCGTCGAACCGTCTCCGTTCGGCTCGGCGGCAGGCGAGGGATAGGGTTGGCTACCGGCGCGCGGATATTTCTGCGGCGTCTGGAGCATCGACCGGGTCTGATTGTCATAGACCGTGAACGACCAGAACGCGGCCGCCGGGATGCCCTTGGGGAGAGCCACCTTGTAGGTCTTGGCGCCGTCGAAGGGATTTCCGCCGGAGTCCAGGAAGCCCATCAGATATTGCGAGCCGACCTCAGGGATGCGCATGATCATCGCCGGCGAGTCGAGCGTGTAGGCGTAATAGAAGGCCGTGCGTGAATCGAGGGTCCGGGCGCCGGTGGGCGGAAGCGGCTTGAACATGCCGCCCTCGAACAGCGGCGGCGGGGTCTCGAAAAAGGCGCCGCCCTCGAAGAGCATGTTGCCCCAGTTCGAGCCTTCGTAGTAGGCCCAGTCGGGGTGCTTTTCAGCAAACCGCCACTGCAGCGTCCTGCCGAACGCCTGCCCCACAGAAGCCGCGTCCGTCAGGATCTCTCTCATCCGCTCGCTGGGCTTGAACGCCTTGCCGTGCACTATGCCGATCGCAGCGAGCTGGCCAGCAAGCTCGACGTCGTAGCTCGTGGCCGGCTCGTTCTGGACGTTCTCGTTGATCATTTCGAAGAAGCTATAGTCGCTCGGCGGGATGGTGTTGAAGGACATCCCACTTGCCTCGATGAACTTCGTCTCGGGGATTTTCGGCTCGCCGGCGAGCCTGACTTTCCCCTCCAGCGCCTCGGCAATGCTGGTCCCGTAGCTGCCTGGTGCGTAAGGATAAATCTTCAGGTTCTGCTTGATGTTGTCGACCGCCGGTTTCGGATCCTTGCCATCGACGATGAAGGCGCGAAGCGCATAGAGCACGGTGTTGGTCTTCGCCTGGGCGACGAAATAGCCGCCCTCGGGCAACGGGCCGTCATAGCCCGGGCCAACGATCAGGTACTTCCCACCGAGGCCGCGGTCGGGACCCGGCTTTCCGATGTCGATCACCCACTGGAACCACATATCGTTAATCACGCCGAGACCGTCAGTGGGCTGCTCGATCACGACCGGACCGTTCGAGACGTCGATCCATGCCATATAGTAGACGGTGTCGGCATTCGCGGTCAGGAACAGTGAGCTCGAATCCATCAACTCGGAAAAGATGATGACGTCGCCGCTCCCCGCGCCGATGCTCTGAAAGCCCTTCACGAGTGCCAGCGCCGACGCGCCGCGGAAACTGTTGTTGTAGGCATTGAGGGCGCGGGTGAAGGCGAGAGTCTCGTAGACCTTTCGTGCCGTCTCGATGCTCGGCGCGCCGTCCTTGAATTCCAGCGTTCCAATGCTCGTCTCAAGCCTGTCCGGCGCCGATAGCGAGTCCACCGTCTCCCGCGGAACCTCAGCCGCCGATGTGCCGGCGAGCGCGAAGGACGCCGCGACGCTTGCCATGAGCACATAGCCCCTCAAGACTCTCATGATCTCCTCCACGTGACTTGGCTCGAGCCTGGTCCTGCTCAATGAGTCGGGAACAGGAAGGTCCACTGCGTCCGCAATTGCCAATCGGCGCCTGTCTCGTCGGGCGTCACGACATTGTAGTAGGCGCTGAGTTGCGCGTTGACCGGCTGCCTGCCGACAGTGAAGACGCGCCCGATGCCGCCGCCGACGGGAACCGTCCAGCGGTTGTCTTCGTCGGCCTCCCAATTGGCCGTGATGACCGGACCCGTCGTCAGGTACCAGCCCTTCGGCAGGTTGTAGTTCAAGAAGGGCTGCAGCGTCATCGCGTTGACGTCAGGCGCCTGATCGGGTCCGGCATAAGACCAGAGATTGTTGACCAGAAAACCCGTTACGACCTTCTTGGAAATCAGCACGGCGACAAACGTAGGGCCGGCCGACCATTTGTCGGTGCCCAGCCGGTCGTCGGTTGCGGTGGGAAACGCGAAGACTGGTCCGGCGCCCCAGACAAGCTCAACGCCCTTAGCCAAAGGAACTGGCTTCTTCGGGGAAAAGAAGAAGGCTGGATTGAAATCGCCCAATCCAAACTGGCTATCGCCGATTCCCGGACCGAGGGCCGGTTCGAGCTGGTGCAGCTCCATGCCGGAAAAGAAAGACGGCTGATAGATGACCGGCAGGATCCAGCGCGTGATCAGGTTCCAGTCGTGGCTGAGGCTTATGGGGATCACCGGCTGGATGTTCACAACGTTTTGGGTGTTGTCCGAGCGGCCAATGTCAAAGTTGGTGTTGTTCTGCAACGGCAGGCTGATCAAATTGGCGATGGGGTTCTGCGCCGCCTCGCGCAAATCGTCCCCCTGTTGAGCAAATGCGGCGGGTGTCGCCATCAAGGTGACGGCCAGCAGGCCAAGTCCGATTGAGGCCACTCTGGAATTCGCTGTCATCTCTCCCTCTCCCCCAGGGCAGGCGCGGCCTGACGCCCCGCCTGGGACTACGCATAGAGGCCGCGCCTAAGTCAGGAGTCGCTGCTAGTAGCAGGGCGGGTACGGGTAATAGCCGCAAGCCGGCGGTGGATAGGGATAGCGGTAGGGCGCGCCAGCGACAGCGGCGGCGCCGGCCGCAGCGCCCGCATAGAAGGCGCCGCGATAGGCCGTGCGGCGTGCCACGCCCGCGAACGACAGTGGCGTGAAGGGCAGTCCGATAATGTCGATGAACACCGACGCCGGTCCGTCGGCGCCGGCGAGGTCTCCCTCGAGGACATCGACGGCGAAGCTTAACTTATCGCCGTCGAGCTTCGGCGACTTCAAGACGACCACGGCGTCCCTCACCTTCGCGCCGTCCTTGCTGAATACCGACACTGTGGCGTTGGGCGGATCCTTGGCAAAGCTGTCGCTGCCCTCCGCCCATTCCTCGATGAGATGCGTGGTGAGCGCGTGTCCGGCGGCGCGCACCGGCCGGTCGGCGAAGATGATGGCATTCGTACCCACGCCGTTCAGCGTCAGTGTGCCGCCTTGCAGACTGGCACCTTGCGCATTCATCACGATCAGCGCCGGCTCGACCTGAGGCTTGGTGGCGCCGATCGCTTTTTGCGCGGGCGCGGTGATAGCGTCTTGCGCGTTGGCAAACGGAGTAAGCCAAAGAAACCATGCAACGGCTACTGTCACCGCTAAGACACGAGACGACATCGCGCACTCCCTCGTCGATTGTTTCGCAAGCGGCGCGAACTTATAGTAACCCTGCGCCGAAACCTTGCCATTTGGCGCCACGCAAATGGAGGCCACGATTTTGAGTGATCGATACGCTCATAATCCGGCGACCCTCCTCCATATCGCGGAATACCTGCGCGACCGCGGCATCCATCCGCTGGAAATCTTCCGACGCGCCGATGTTTCTCCCGTCCAGATGCTTGGCGGCTGGGTTCAGCGCGAGCATTGTTTCGCGCTAAGTCACCACCTGTCCCAGGCCGTCGACGAGAAATTTCCCGGTGCGCGAATCGGCAATTGCTTCCGCTTGTCTGAATTCGGCGCATGGGGCCGCATGGTGGCCGAGGCTCCGACGCTCGGGAGCGCCTGCGCGGTCGCGGTCAATCACGTCGAGCTTTTGCACCAGGGCAGCAATCTCCGGCTCGTGAAAGTCGGGCGCCGCGCCGAGTTCAGATTTTCTTATCGCGGCAGGCTGGGTTTCGATCCCGTGCAGCATATGCTCGGGACGCTTGCCGTATTGCGCACAGTTGCGCTGCTGGCAGGTGCGCCAGAGGCGGTCGGCGTCCGCTTCACCATGCCGCATCGGCGCGGCGCCGATCAGCTCGAAGCGTGGCACGGCCCCTCGCTCGCCTTCGGCTGTTCGCACGATGCTATCGTGATCGACTGCGAAATCCTGGATCAGCCGATCAAGAGCACGCGCGGCAGGACTGCCGCGGAAGAGCCGATGGAAACCGCGGCGGCGGTCGGTGCGCTTGTGAAGCGGCTGCTTCCTTACGAGCGCCTCACCATCGAGAGGGTCGCCGCCAGCGAACGCATCAGCGTGCGCACCTTGCAGCGGCGGCTGAGGAGTTGGGGCTTCTCATTCGAGGAGCTCGTCGACGACGTCCGGCGCAATGAAGCGATTGCCTATGTGCGGGCGGGAGACCATTCGGCGATGGAGATCGCTTTCCTGCTCGGCTACTCGGATCAGGCCCACTTTGCCCGAGCTTTCAGGCGCTGGCTCGGCATGTCGCCCCAGCAATATATGCAAACCGTAAGGGGCTGAACCGCATGGCGGGCGGGCGATCCTGAAAACGCGGGCGAGACGTGCCGGCGCCGGTCATCGCAGCGGAAGTCGCATCGCCCTTGTGGGGGAACTACGCCGGCGGAACTCGCTAGGGCTCGAGCCTGTTGCCTTGTGGAATGCACGGGTGAAATGCGCCGGCGACGAATAGCCGAGCGCCACGGCGATGTTCGTGACGGACGTATTCGTCTGTTGCAAGAGCTCTATGGCGCGCCTCGTGCGCACGGCGTTGGCCAACGTGCGAAAGTCCGTCCCTTCGCGGTTCAGTTCACGCTGCAGGGTCCGCACGCTCGTGCCGAGCGACAGTGCGGCGCTCTCGATCGAAACTTCACCCGTCAGCACCTGGGACCAGATTTGCTGGACGATGATGTCGCGTAGGCTGTCCAGCCTGAGGCACTCGACGCGGGCGCGCACCAGATCGTCGATCGTGACCAGGGGGACTGCCTTCCCGGCCGGAGGGCCTTCGTGAAGCCGATTGGCGTCCAAATAGACCGCCACCTGCGGCGCGTCGAAAATCACCGGGCATTGGAACGCATCCTCGACAATCCCGGCACCACGCGGCACGGGAATGTCGAGTTCGATGCGCTGCGGCCGCCAATGAGCCGGCAAGAAGGACTTGCAGAGGCTAACGATGACACCGGCGGCGCCGCAAGCGACGTGTTGATACCCGTCCTTCCCCTTGGCGGCGCTGGCATAGCTTAGCCGCGCCCGTCCATCGGCAATGGCAACCGCAAACTTGTCGCCCTTGCTGTGAAAGCCAATCGTGGCGACTGCCCGCCCGATGGCCGCGCCCAATGTGGCAGCGGCCAGAATATACTCTCCCCAACAGCCATAGTTGGTGATCGTGAGGTAGGGCGCCACCATCAGCCCGAAATCTTCCTCACCTGAGAACTTTGCGACCGCATCGACAAAGGTCGTCATGGTGATGTGCGGGATGAAGCAGTCCTGGTCTTCGATCGCCTCGATGTCGAGCAGCGCCGCCTGATTGGCGCGCCTGAGGAGCCGATCGCCGAAGGCATGGCGGACGAAGGCCGGAACGCCCGCGAGCGCCGTCACCGAGATGACCGGCGTGGACCCGAGCCGGGAGCCGTTCGAAAGTTTGCCGGGCCTTGGCGCAAAATGGGTAGTTGGAGGCATGGGCTCTATGTTCGTCTCAGAGCAGCGGAGCCACCGCAGAGGAACCGGGGTTCGCCCATCATACCGTCTCGCCGAGCCGGTATCGACAGGCGCGACCCCACCGCGGCATCACGTCCCCAATACCGGCACCAAGCTCCCCTCAGTTTTACGAAGTTAAAGCCCCCGGCGACAAAATAGCGAGGATAAACATGATGTTGAAAGACCTGGCCACGATCGCCTTGACCGCTACCTTGGCGACCGCCACCGCCGCCGGGACAGCCCATGCGCTAACCCCCGACGAAGCAAAGGCGATCGCCGAGGAGGCCTATGTCTACGGCTATTCGCTGATCACCACCGAGGTCACGCGGGTGCAAATGTCCAACGTGCCGAAGGTCGAGGGCCTGCACGCGCCGATGGGGCAGTTCATCAACGTGAAGCGCTACCCGCCGGCGGACTACCGCGGCGTGTCCGCGCCGAACGCCGACACGCTCTACTCGCTCGCCTGGATCGATCTCGGCAAGGAGCCTACGGTGTTCTCCTATCCGGACATGGGTAAGCGTTACTTCCTCTTTCCCATGTACAGCCTGTGGATGCCGGTGATCGAGTCGGCCGGAGCGCGCACGACCGGCGGCAAAGCAATGAAATTCCTCCTCACCGGACCGGGTTGGAAAGGTGAGGTGCCCGAGGGCATGACAGAGGTTAAGTCCCCGACGCGCTACATGCTCATCCTCGGCCGCACCTATGCCGACGGCACCGACGCCGACTACGAGGCGGTGAACGCGCTACGGGCGCAATACGCGCTGACGCCGCTCTCCGCCTACGGCAAGCCCTTTACGTTCGAGGCGCCGCCGGTGAACCCCGATCCAGGGTTCAGCATGACCGACAAGCCGCAGAAGGTCATTCTCGACCTGGGCACGGCCGGCTATTTCGACATGATGGCGAGGCTCATGTGCAAGGACGCCCCGCCCGCGCCCGAGGATGGTCCGATGGTCGAGAAGATGGCCAAGCTCGGCATCGTGCCGTGTGAGCCCTTCGACTTGGGCAAGCTTGATCCTGCCGTGCAGGATGCTCTCAAGGACCTGCCGCAAGCGGCGCTCAAGAGTATTGAAGCCGGCAAGCCGAGTCTCGGCGTCATGGTCGACGGCTGGAACATCTCCAAGGGCCTTGGACGCTACGGCACCGACTACATGAAGCGCGCCGTCGTGGCGGCCTTCGGCTGGCCGGCCAACCTGCAGGAGGACGCCGTCTATCCCAACACGGAGATCGATAGCGACGGCGCGAAGCTCACGGGCGCCAACAAATACACGCTGACCTTCGCCAAAGGCACAACGCCGCCGGTGAACGGCTTCTGGTCGATCACCATGTACGAGATCGACCAAGGCTGGTGGTTCGTGCCGAACGCGTTGAACAAGTTCACGGTCAGCCCGCGCAACGACCTCAAATACAACGACGACGGCTCGCTCACGCTCTACTTCCAGAACGAGTCGCCCGGGCCCGACAAGGAAGCGAACTGGCTGCCGGCGCCGAAGGGCGACTTCCTGCCGATGCTGAGAATGTATTGGCCGAAGGAGACCAATCCCTCGATCCTCGATGGCACGTGGGCGCCGCCTAGAGTCGTGAAGGCGAACTGAGCGAAGGCACTTTTCCGAAGAGCGATGGGGGTCGAGAACTTGAGCAGCCTGCGAGAGCGCCGGCGCGGCCCCTTCCTCACCGCGCTCATATCTTGCTCGCGCTGCTTCTGTTCGTGATCGCCCCCTTCTCACGCGCGCCATTCTGCGCGGCCGGACGAGACCGGCCGAATGTTGGCGCCAAATGGCAAGACGAGGCGACAGCCACCTATCTAAGCTCCCCCGCGAGCCCCGGCCTTTTTGTCAGGCGTGGCGCCTCGTGACGGGTTTGCCTTAAGGAGATTCCGATGCTCTCGGTAAAGCGCATGCTGATCGGCGTTGCTCTCGCATCCGCGCTGATCGGCGCCAATTGGCTGACGCAGCCGGCTTTGGCTGCGGACAACGGTGCCGACAAGATTCTGAAATCGATGTCGGACTATCTCGCGGCCCAGAAAGTCATCTCTGTCGCGTACGACTCTGGCGTAGAGGTCATCACGCCGCAGCTCTTGAAGATCCAGTTTAACAGCTCCGGGACGGTTCTCATGAAGCGCCCCGACGAGTTGCGCGCGACCCGCACCGGCGGCTACGCCGATGTGGAGATGTTCTTCGACGGCAAGACGCTGACGGTCTACGGCAAGAACTTGAACGGCTATGCAACCCTGAAGGCGTCGGGGTCCATCGACGACCTGATCGATACGCTGCGCAGTCGCGGATGGGCGTTGCCTGGGGCCGATCTCCTGGTCGGGGATATCTTCAAGACCATGACCGCCGAGGCGATCGAGTCGAAGCATATCGGACGCGGCGTCATCAACGGGGTCGAATGCGAGCACCTCGCGTTTCGCGGCCAGGATGTCGACTGGCAGATTTGGGTCGAGGTTGGAGACAAGCCGATACCACGTAAGCTCGTCATTACCAGCAAGTCCGTGGGAGGCGCACCGCAATACACGCTCTTGATCAATGGCTGGAAGACCGACGTGGCCACGGACCGGGCAGACTTCGAGTTCACCCCACCGCAGGGCGCAACCGAGCTTGACGTGGAGGCACTTGCGAAGCTCGACGAGCTCCCGCCGGCAACGCACACTCAAGGAGAATAGGCTATGAATGCAGTTCTCAAGATGGCGGCTCTCGCGGGAGGCGTTAGCGCCGCTCTGATCGTCGGCCTTCTCTGGAGCGGTGATGTCGGGCAGTCAGACAAGTCCGGTTTCGTCACGGAGGCGCAAGCGATCATTGGGCGCCCTCTGACACCGCTGAGCTATGCGGGCGTGGCGCGCAGGACCGTACGTCGCTGCGTCGGCGTGTATTATTGCTAGAGGCTAAAAGCGACAGCGGTCAGACAGTTCAGCATTCCGATTGCTATCGGGCTGATCGAGCGGCCGGACATCCAACGAGGTCAGGAACCGTCTTCGTTGGATCGGATCAGCACCTCAAATCCGCCAGCGAACCCGTCTTTATCCTGCCCATATGGATGTTCGACATGCCCGCGATCCTGAAGTGCCAATAAGCAACGGGCCGCAGCGACCAAGCCTCCGCTCATTTTGGCGCCCTGAAGACACCATCCCAATCCGTCGGTGGCGGTGAGACGCGATACATGTCGCACCGGTCGAGCATGACACGCGCCGCAGCGTCGTCCGGCTTCAGCTCCAAGGTTGCAGCGAAGCCGCGATAGGCGTCCGTCCACTCTCGATTGAGATAGCGATCGAGCGCGTTGGCATAGGTCTCTACACTGCGCAGATCGAACTCCGAGACTGTCCCGACGTCGCCGATGAGCTCGTGAATCATCATCCCCTCATTGCGCCCTTTGACGGCAACTCTGTCGATGGGGCGCGTGAACATGACGTCGGCGACCGCTGCCCGCGTGACTTCGCTGATCAAGATCTCGGTGCCATAGATCTGGTTGAGACCTTCGAGCCGGCTGGCGACATTGACCGTGTCGCCGATGGCCGTGTAGTCGAGGCGGCTCGGGCTGCCGAAATTGCCGACCGTGGCCGTGCCGGTATGGATGCCAGTGCGCGCGTGAAGCGGGGGCAAGCCGGCTTGCATCCATTCCCGGCGAAGCGCCTCCAGCTTCGCGCGGTTTGCAAGCGCCGCCCGGCACGCCGCCAGGGTGTCTCCATCGTGCGGGCGTGGGGCGCCCCAAAAGGCCATAATCGAATCGCCCATGAACTTGTCGACGGTCCCTCGGTTTCGAAGAATTTCTCCGGTCATCTCGTCGAGATAACGCGCGAGCAATGCGACGAGCTCTTCGGGCGGGAGCCGCTCGGAAACGGAGGTGAAGCCCACGAGGTCGGAGAAATAGACCGTGATCTCTGTGCGGGTTCCCCCGAGTTTCGCTTCTTCGCCGGATTCAAGCAGCAATCGCACCAGATCGGCGGGAACGTATTTCTGGAAAGATCGCAGGCTCGTTTTCATTTCCTCGACCGCCGTGGCCAGTGTAGCGATCTCGCGGATGCGGCTTTGGATAGGGGGTTTGGCCTCTAGCCGGAACTGTCCGATCTCGCGGGTCTCCGCCGCGATCGCGCCCAGGTAACCGGCAATGCGTTTCGAGAGCAGCACCGAGAGCGCGGCCGCCATCAGCACGCCGCCAAGCCCGAGATACACCATGAGCCGCGCCATGCGTTGGACGTCCCCGAAGACCTCGTCTCCGGGCAACAGCATGGCGATGATCCAGTCGGGCCCTCCCGCACGGCCAAGATACCGAAACCCGCCGACATAGTTACGCCCATCGACCTCAAACTCGACGCGTTGCAGCTTCGTAGCGGCGGATGGTACGTCCTGATCGAGAACGTCGAGAAGCTTGACGACGCGAGGCTCCTCGATTTCGTTTGCGCGAACGGTGACGCGCCCCTCGCCGTCCGGAGACGGTTCGGTGAGGTCGAGTCGCTTGGCCGGATGGGGATCCGCCGCGGCGGGGTGGGCGATGATGCGCCGGGTTCCGTCGGAGGTCAGTTCCACGAGGAAACAAAATCCTTCCGAACCCAAGGTCACATCACGCAGGAAGCGGCTCAGCGCATAGAGATCGAAATCGGCTGTGAGCACGCCAATCAATTCGCCGCTTTCGGGCCGCATCACCGGCACGGCGCGGCTGACCCCCGGCACGTCCAGCGACTCTCCCGATCCAAGGAAGACATAGGACTCCGTCCAGACCGCTTCACCCGCCTCGCGCGCCGCGCGGTAATAGGGCCGGTCGAAAGGGGGCGTGCGCTTGGATTGCGGAATATCGCGGACCACCTCGCGCGCGCCGTCTTCAGGCAAGATGTTGAACTCGAATAGGCGGCGGCTTCCATCGTCTTCAGGCGTCAGCTGCAAGACGCTGAGCCTGCCATCGCGGTCGCGAAAGGCGTGATAGTACTTTCCGCTCGGCATGCCGAAGGATAGGTAGGACAGGCCCGGCCGCGCCGCGAGCGCGGCAAGGAAGTAGGTGCTGACGTTCTCTTGGTCCTCCGGATCGAGCCAGCCTTGGCCTATCAGTGCAGAGATAGTGCCCGCCTCGTCCTCAGCGACGTCTAAGGCATGCTGCACATGTTGCTGGACGCGCTCGGAAGCCTGCACGAGCACCTGCGTCCCAAGGTCCTGTATGGCGAACCGCGCATAGAGATACGCAGCCGTTCCCAAGAGCGCCACAGCGGTGAGCAGGACGCCCAGCATGAGGGAGAGGAGGGTCGCCCGGAAGCTAATGCGCACGATGCGGGAACCTTCTAACGTGCCGGTCTCGGCCGAAGCCGCTACTCGTCATGGTATTGCAATACCATGCGCATCAGAAATAGAGCCCAACATTGATGTTGAAGCGGGCGTGCCAATCGTTCTCCAGCCCGCCCTCGGCCAGCGCATAGGTCCAATCGCCGCCAAGCCAGGGATGATTCTTCCCCATGGCGAGGTCGATGTAGATGTACAGCGGATCGGCATCCACGGCGCAGCCGACCACGTTTTGCGAACTGTATTGAAAGCCGCTCTCCTGCTTCGCCATCAGGCTGAAGTCGTTGTAGAACGTGAGCGACTTGATGCGCGGCCAATCGACCGGAAGTGTGTACCCAACCCCCACGGTGTAGACGCTCGCAACCGACGCCACATAGTACTCCGCGTCATAGGCGCCCAGGACGACGAAGCTTCCGTCTGGGCTTGCATCGCGACCAGGATCGTTGTTCACGTCATAGCCGTAGTGGAGCGCTTGGAGCATCACGTTCCATCGATCGTAATTGCCGACGAGATGCGCGGCGACCGCATAGCGGCTGCCGTCGCCGCCTTGAGGATTGTCGTTGTCGACGCCCCCAACCATCAGCGACACGCCGACCTCCGTGCTGTACCCCTCCCGCGGCTCGATCGTGTAGGCCAGCCGTCCGTTGAACTGGTTGCGCTCGGCGTTGCCGTTCGTTCCCTCCCGCACGAGATCGTACGAGTAGCGCGCGCTGTCGCCGCTATTGCCGAGATAGCTCCCCTCATCTTTCGGAAAATACGCCACCTGAATGTTCCAGGGCGTGTCGTCGGCGATGTATTTGACGCCGAGATCATAGTCGTCTTCCAACCCAAGATAATACGGCAGCTGAAAGAACCAGTTGTGCGACGCATAGGGCAGGATGCCGAATGGGACCTTGGTCACCCCCGCCTGCACCTCCCGCCGCTCGCCAAACTTGCGCCCGATCCAGGCGTGATGGATCATCGAATAGTCTTGGCCGTTCGCGAATTTGTCCCGGTAGTAGCGGTATTCGAACGACCCGATGATCGGGCTCGCCTCCTCGTCCAAATCGAGATTGATCCGCGCGGTGTCGAAGGCGAGTTCCCCCGGCCAGTCGTAGGCATCGTCCCAGTCCTTGTAGATGTAGTTGACGCGGAACGCGCCGCCGATCCGCACTGGCCCGATCTTGAGAGGCTTCCAGCCCTCGTCGACGACGTCATAGGGATCGTCTGTTTCGGGATCGCCCACATCCGGATTGCCGGCTTCAGGATCGTTCGCTTCGAACTGAGACGCAGGCGATGCGCTTTCCCGCTCGATCGGCGCGGCGGCGCCCGCATAGACCTCCTGTGCCTGGAGAGGGGACGTCCCCAATTCCACGGCGATGATTGGGGAGTAAACCCACACTGAACCCAACAGTCCGATTGTGGCAGCGACCTTCATAGCGACGGAGCGCCTCTCCGGGAGGCGGTCTTCACGGTTGTGGCTTAGCCGCACTGGCTCTTTCTCTTGGGAACGGATGCGGCGACCCTCGGCTAAGCATGTCACACGCGACGGCGTCCTGGCCAGCGCGGCTCAGCCAGGACCGCTTCTGTTTGATATCTCGGACAAGCCGCAAACAGGGACAACGAAATCATCAACCAGATGGGCTCGGCAAGACGACCCGCCGCAAGCTCAAGACACTCGCGAAGATGTCCGGACCACGGGCCGGGTGGGTCAAGATCCTGGCCTCGCCTTGAAGCCGGGCGCTCGTCTCGTGCGTGAATCGGCGCGGCCGCACCCATACCGTCACGGTGACGGAGGACGGTTTTGAGTATGCGGGGGGCGAGTTATGCATCCCTCACCAAAATTGCCAAGCGGGTTACGTCTCCGACGATGAGGATCGGTTCCGTCCTTGGCGTCCACAAAGCGGTCCGGACGCTTGGCTGGCGGGCTAGTGGTGCGCGTTAGCTGCCCTCAAACTTGAACCCGGGCGGCGCCCTGCGAATGTTAAGCCATCCTAGGTCTGTAAGAATCCAGCCGAGCGGGTTTTCGCGGTAGACCTTGCAGATCGTGCCAGGCTTGAGCAGTCCTTCCTGTTGCTTCTCTCGTGCGATTGTTGGGGCAACATGGTCTCCGCTCCGGAGCGTAACCTGATCAATCTGGAAGGGCTCCTGTGTGCCGTCGTCATATTCGGCGAGAAAGGTGATCCAGTCTTCTTTGGGTGGGTCGTCCATGTCCCCAATCATAAGGTCAGTTGGGCAGCAGCGAAACCAAGGGCCAGCAGGCCATTTGTGAGGGTCGCGCGACTGTTGTCGCCCCTACCGCCCCATCCGGAGCGTAGAAAGTGTGCCTGCCGATCGATAAGCCGCCAACAGCGGCCCAGGCCGGCAGAGAACCACCGCGCTTTTGCTGAACAATCGTTGGATTGAGGAAATGGGTTGCGCCCGTTGTTGGGTCAGACATACGGCCTGCGAGAACGGCGTCGGCTACCTGAGCCGCACTCCGGTATCGAGCGTCCTCGATATCAAGGCTTTCGATCTCTGCGCGCCTCATCATCCACGATTCAAACTGCCACGGATGCGTCACCACCTCTTTGATGGTGTCACCCCACCTTCCGCTTCTCGTCCGCGTCAGGATGACGTGTGCGACAGCAGCCTTGCCTTCCTCGGACTCACCCGACGCTTCAAAGGCAATCGTTCTGATTAGGTAGTCACGGTCCTCCGAAGTGACGGTCGACCCCACAAAGCTGAGTTTCGAGATGCTTATCTTTTCTGCGGGAAGTGCCAACTGCTGGATTGGGGCCAGAACGCATCGAACTGTGGCCTTGATATTATCCTGACTGATAGGAGCCAGGTTCGAGATGATCAGCAAAAGAATGATGAGCAAGCCGAAGTGCTTGAAAAGTGCATTGGCCTTTTCAACGATTGAACGCCACCCGAAAAGGCCGGCTCGGGGCCTGGCGCCGATCAAAATATGCCTTGCGGTCTGAGCGTGAGTTCGCCAAGCGTCACGACTTACGCGAAGGTCATGGAGGTGTTCTCGCAGAAGGCAACTAATTTCATTCTGCGCGCTTATGCGAACCTGCAACGCGTCCAGTGAGCGCAGGCGAGATGAAACCGCTTCATTCATGAGTCGCGCCCATTGCGTAAGCGGCGAGCGCGGCTTACAGCGTTCTCATTCCCCAGCCGAAGAGGCCCCGGCGCTTGCGTGCGTCGATCAAAAGGCGTTGGTTGGATTCAGCCTGACCCTTCCAAGCGTCTCGATCTTTCCGCAAGTCTTCGATCTGGTCCCGGAGAAGACCGCTTATTTCCTTCAACGCAGAGATATGCGCCTCCTGCGCTGCCGTTCCGACTTGTTCGGCCCTCGTTGCAACTTGTTGCGTTGGGTCGTTTTGCGGTGGTGCGGGGAATACGCGGAACAATTCCGCCGCATCAACTTCGTAGGTTCCCACAACCGACTTGCTAGCAGAAAGGCGACCAGATTTTATCGCCCGCCAAATTGTTGATTTGGCGACCCCGGCGGCAGTAGACGCGTCCGATAATGTGAGCATCCTCTTTTGTCCCCGTTGTTTTTCGTTCCAGGGCAAAGCTGCAATTCGCGCCCTTAAGCTTGGCCTTGCACTCGCACGATGCGATGCAAGGGTTTGCGGACCAGACCTTCGGGCAATCAGCATTGCTGATGAATTTCCCCCGGCCAGCATGGCGTTCCCCTCGTTGCGTCGCATTTCAATGCAACGTTCGACGCAATTGGTTAATGAGTGGTTAGCGATGTGCCTCGCATGCCGGGTTCCACCAGCGATGAGAGGAAAGGCGGCGCTGGGCCGGCCCCTCTGTCGCATTCCGGCCTGATTCAGGTAGCAGCCAAAAGGCCGCCCCGTGGCCACATGGGGAAATTAAAGAGGCCGCCCCATAGTAGTAGCGTAGGAGCGGCCTCACTCGCGTCTCCTGGTCCTAAGCCTGCGCGCCTTCAGACGCCGACTGCCGCTAGGTCATGGCCGACAAATAAGCTTAGCTTGCGAGGTTTGCGACTCGCTATTTACCTTAACTAGGCGTAGGCGCATCCTCCAGAACGCTCAGACGGGGGCCTGGAGTAAGGGCAATGTTCCCAGGTGACCCTCAGGCCTGCCGCGACCGCGCTGCCCACTGCGCTAATCGTGCCGCCACCAGTGCCTCACCGATAGTCAGAGAGAAGTTTGCCAGGCTCGCCAACACATGGCTCTGCCTTGCTATTCAACTTGAAGAGCAAACGGCGCTACTCGATGCACGGCGACTACCGCGAAGCAGGTCTTTCGAAGAAGCGGGCGTAGAAAAGGGCGCCGTGCAAGCCGACGCCTGAAACTGGATTTTCCAGATGGAGTGGTACTGGACCGCGCTATTGTTCGGTTTGATAGCTCTGTGGTTCTTCATGGGGGAAAGGATAGTTGCCGGCTTTCAAGCAGGGCGCCTGCTGGAGTCGGTCTCGATATGGCTCGGAACGTGCCTCCTCACCATCCCCGCTATGCTCCTCATCTTCGGGCTCGCTAGGCTCGTGTCTGGATAACGGAACAGCGAAAGGGCACCGGCCGAAGCCGACGCCCCTGTATGATAGGGTCAGTCAACTTGCTCTAGATAGCTGATACTGACTGCTTCGGTCGACTTGCGACCGTCCCACCGCACGATCCGAGTTCTTGCGAAGCGCCAGCCGAGGCCAGTGACCGTGCCTTCGCGCTCGGGTGCGCGCACAACTGATCGTCCGGCTTGATTGAGTCGCACGCGGGTTCCGACAGGAAAGACCCTGCGATCCTGCACGCTGGCCATTTCAGATTGATCGAGTTGTAGGCTCTGCGCGATCCGGCAAAGGATATAAGGAATCGGGCGACAAAAGAAGGGGCCGGCGCTAGGCCGGCCCCCTGCATCTCCTGGGTCACGAAATTCCGCTCCCGCCACCATGTATACCCTGACGCTCATGCTCGCGGCCATCGTGTTCTTCTTCGCGATCGTCGCGGGTGCCCGTCGCCCAGTCTTCCTGCGAACCGTTCCAACCACATGAGGATGAGACTGCCGAGGCTTGGCTCGCTGTCGGACGTATCAAGCTCGGCGTCGTGGTCCGCGCTCCATCCGTCATTGCCGTCGGCCCACCTAGTCTGGTCGACCATGCGGTCAAGGGAGCCAAGCGACGGCTCGCCATCTTCATCCGGCTCGCGACCGTCGTGCTCGTCCTCTCGGTCGTCCCTATGCCCTCACCCCAATTCGTCTGGTCTATCTGGTTCAGGGGACCTAGAGAGGGGCTCGTCATCAGCTCCGTCATCAGCTCCGTTCCCGGGCATTACGCCGTCGGTGCCCTCATCCTCGCATTGGGCACCTTCATCCTCGCACTGCTCTTCCCGATCGCTGCAATCCCCCAAGCGCCCCGGCCCTTGGCTGACATGCTCAGTCCATCCTAGTGATGGCTCGCTTTCACCGTCATGGGTCAAGGTGTGTAGTCCTCCTCCCATTCCGTGATCTGCGCCCCAACCGAGCGACGGTTCCTCGTCATCGGTTTGAGCGCCAGTCAGACCAAGGTGAGCGCTTCCGCTTCCTTCACGGTCATGGCCAGTGCCGTATCCGCGCGAGTGATGCCCGAGGGCTCCCGCTTGGGGGTAGAGACCACCGCCGTCCGAGCAGCCCAAGCTTGGCTCCTCATCGGCATCCGGATCGATCTCGTCGAGCAGATCGACCAGCCGGTCGATCGCAGCCGCAACGAGCGCTCGCTGCTTCTTGGCAGAGAGGCGCTTAGCTTTGGGTTTGGAAGAAACACGAGCAGGCTTACGGACCTGCTCGCGCGAGGCACGTTCTTCAGGCAGAGCTCAATAGGATCCCGCCGCGAGGCGGCCTTGCCGACGCCATCCGCTATACGTTTGCTCGTTGGAGCGCGCTTTGCCGCTTCCTCGAAGACGGCCGCATCGAGCTCGACAACAACAGGGTCGAACGCGCAATCCGTCCGATCGCCCTTGGCCGTAAGAACCACCTGTTCGCCGGCTCAGATGGCGGGGCGGCGCGCTGGGCGACCGTCGCCTCGCTCGTAGCCACCGCTAAGCTGAACGACGTCGAGCCGTTCATCTACCTAAAAGATGTGCTCGAACGCCTGTCCAACGGCCATCCGATGAATCGGCTCGATGACCTCTTGCCCTGGAACTGGGTACCGCCAGTCGCCGCCGCAGCTTGACCCCGTGTCAGGAATGGACGGTTACCAGGTTAGCCCACAGATCAGAGAAGCGGAGAAGCGCGCTGATCTGGTTGTCGGCTCACTCCTCGTCGAGGTCCGGTGCAGCCAACGGGTCAACTTCCGGAAAGAGCTCGTGCTCCTGCACCGCGGCTACGATGCCCTCAGCTGCAAGCTCATCCTCAAGGCGCTGAAGGTTCGCCTCTGTCCATGCCAGCAAGCGAACCAATTCCCCCGAAGGCGATGCGGGCATGCGCTCGCGTAACCGATTTAAGAGAGATCGCAGTTCATCTGCCTCGGTCGAGGCGGCAGTCAGGCGCTCAAGCAATTCGTGGCGACGTTTCTCTCTCTGGTCCCGGGCTCGTGCGAGTGCCCGCAATTCCTCTTGCCGCCGCCACTCGCGCTGCCGACGCTCACGCTCCTCGCGATCTGCTTTGATACCCGCCAGATACGTGATGATCCCGCCGGCGATATCCTCGATAAGACCCTCTAGGCGCTGGCGCCGTCCATCTTTCCAGCTCCGGCGTAGGCCCGTCACGTATCGATTCTCAATCTCGATGCCCAGCTCCCCGGTACGGATAAAATCAAACTCAGGATAAGCGCGCTCTTGGTCGAAAGACCAAATGCCTAGCCTACCGTCCCTTTCCCGCTTCTTCCGAATGCGTTCTTCTTTAGCGAGTTCCTCCATCGTAGGCGTGTGGGCTCGTTTCTCGATGCGCTCATTCAATGTGAAGCTAGCCGTATCGGGAGGAATAGTGACGTGCATGCCTGTTCCTCCCGGTTCCAGCTTTTGACCGCGTGCCTCAAGCGCGCGCACCAATGCATCCAAGACCACGATCACTCGTTCAACACTCGCGCTTCCAACCTCGATGCCACAGTGGTTTGGTCCATTGGCACGAACAACGCCCTCATTGTCGGGCTTTGCCTTGCGCAGAGTACGCGCGGTTGGCTCAACCCATGGATGCACATCCTGCAAGGCTTCGATGTGCTCAGCCTCAGCCGCAAAAAAGGTCGGTTTTGGTTTGGTTTTGCGCCGTTCTCGCTCCTGATCAAGGATGAGCTGGACTTCCGGAGACAAACTGCTGCGCGACCCGAGGATAACGACTCTCTCCTCTTGTGGGTCGGCGGTTTCATGAAATCGGGCTTGTTTGACCGGCTGGCCTGCGTCCTTCCTGGCCCAATAGCCGCGGGGTGGCGTAGGGACACGGTGCTTGTCGCAGACCTTCTTCAGCCCAACGTCTGAAATGCCAAATTCCTCGGCAACTTTCGTCATAGGCTTCGACCACACGAGGTCGTACAGCACGCGCCGTGTGAGAACCTGTTCCGCCATGAAAGTGGCTCCTATCCCCTTCCAAGCAGCTTTGCGGCCACTACGTGTTTTCGAGTGACGAGTTCGAAGGCGGCATCAATCTTGGCTATGCCATAGCCCAAAATGCCGACCCGCGAGCACTAGCGCCACGCCGGCGCGCACTCGAAAGGCCGCCATGTTACGCGATTTGGTGCGCGAGCGACCACATGAGCGGATGGCGCATGGAGGACGGTGATGTCAGATGAAGCAAGGAAGGAAAATCACAAGCGGAAGAGACGAAAAAGCCGGAGCAAAGAGCCCGTCTACGGGTCCTACGTCATCGCGATCGAGGATTGGGATTGGGCATTGAGCTTCGGCATCGATCAAACGCGGTATCGCAAAAGCCCATACATGGATTGCCGGCATCTTCACTTGCGCGGAAGGTTTGTCGTGCCGTCGCGGATCAAGGTCGAGACGGCGCAGGCGATACTGATGCCGGAGCGAATTCCGAACGAGCGTGACGCGCCGGAGTCTAAAGGCGTCGGAAGCGCTAGCGTATTCCGGGATCGGTTCGAGGCGTTGCTGGGAATGCCTGACGATGCGCTCGCGCCGGTGCTGCAAAATGCTGATCGCGAGCAAGTTCTGGTTCATCGACTTGCACGGGGAGCGCATGCACTATCGTCGCGCGATAATCAGGAGCTACCGACTCGAAATGGACATAGACGAAGAGGATATGCCCGATTGGTGAGTCCCCCCTTAGCGTGCAGGACCAGATAATCTAGTTTGCTCACAATCTGGGACTGGATCCCTAGTACACACAGGTTACTTGCTGCTGACGCGGCCACCCTTCATTCTGCGGACCCTGAAAGGCCACGCGGATGCTGGCGAGTTCTCGAATGAAGGTGGCCCGGTCCGACGCTGATTGGCGGCTCGATTACCTCTTCTCAATCGGAGCTTCGAGCTGGCTCATTCACCTCGGCGTGGTGACGCTCACCTTTGCCGTCCTGTTCGACAGCAGTGCGGCCGAGTGGGAACGAAGCTGGGTGGTGGCCTGGTTTGTCGTCATGCTGATTCTGACTTTGGTGCTGGCCGGGACAAGTTTGGCCCATACGCGCAACTGGCTCCCTGGCGTGCCGGCGTGGAGGCTGGGTGCCGGACATTCCATGGCGACAGCGCTGGTCGGGCTGGCCTGGGGCGGAGGCGCTATTGCCTGCGCGCTCGGCGGCAACTTTGAAACCCTGGTGTTTTACACACTGGTGCTGGGTGGGACCGCGCTTGGCGCAGTCAGCTCCCAGCACGCGTTGCTGCGGAGCTGCATGTTGTCGATCTGGACGTCGGTACCGCTGCTGGCGCTCGCTTACGTCGTTTATGGCAACGATCTCCAATCGCTCGCGATGGCGGTTATGATTCTGCTGTTCGGCGCGACGCTGACGGTTCTGGCGCTGCGCATGCACCGGTTTCTTGCAACCAATGTCGCGATGTCACGCGATCTCGCGCTCAAGAACCAGGAGCTTTCCGCCATCACCGAGCAGCTCCAGGAGGCGCACGACGCCAAGCTGCGCTTCCTTGCGCAAGCCAGCCACGATCTGCGGCAGCCGATCCATGCCATTGGCCTGTTCGTCGAGTGTCTCAAGGGCCTACGCATCGGGCGCGAGGGCAAAGACATTCTGACCAGCGTGGATCGCTCGCTGGACTCGCTTTCGCGTCTATGCCGCTCACTGCTCGATCTGTCCGCCATCGATGTCGGGCAGGTTCGCAATAATCCGGCCGATATCGCGCTTCAGGATGTCATCGGCGACGTGGTTCGGCAGGCTCAGGAAACGGCCAAGGCACAATCGATCCGCCTGCGGTCGGTGCGGACCAGCCTTTGGGTCCGAACCGACCCAGCGCTGCTGCATGTCATCCTGCAGAACCTGGTTTCCAACGCGCTCAAATACGCACCGGACGGCAAGGTCCTGGTAGGCGTGCGCCGCCGTGCCGGGCATGCCGCGATTGAGGTCCTCGATCAGGGGCCGGGAATTCTGCGCGAAGACCGCGAGCGCATTTTCGCCGAGTTTGTCCGCTTGGATAGGCATCGCGGTGGCCGCATCGAGGGAATCGGGCTCGGGCTGTCGATCGTCAAGCGATTGTGCGATTTGACGGCACTCCAGATTACCTTGCGCTCGCAGCCGGGACGAGGAAGTGCGTTTCGCGTCGACGGCGTTCCCTCCGTTCCGCCCAGACTCGATGCCTCCCTGCACCCGCAGCGCCAGCATCAACGCAGATTGGAGGGCCTGCGGGTTCTTGTGATCGACGATGACGAGAGCGTGCGGGAAAGCACGGTGCGCATCCTGGCGCGCTGGGGGTGCTCGGTACGAGCGACCGAGGAGCCGGCTCTTCATCCCGACACGGTGAGCGATATCGACTTCATTCTGTGCGACCAGAACCTTGGCGGTGAGCTGACCGGGCTGGATACCATCCGCCGCTTGCGCATGTTGAGCAGGCAAGAAACACCGGCTGCCATCGCCACCGGGACTGACGTCACCTTGCTGCGGGATCGCGCGGCTGACGATGGCATCACGATCCTGTCTAAGCCGATCAGGCCCTCGCAACTCCGCTCGTTGCTGCTATCGGCGATCGTCGAACAGCCTCAGACCAGGCCGAGCTCGGTGGCGATGCTTGCGGCGCCCGCCCGTGTCGAGACTTCGAGCGAACGCAAGACCGCCGAGACGTGAATCCGCACCGTGAACGGGGAGATATCGAGTTCACGGGCGATCTCCTTGTTTGACCGGCCTGCGGCGATCAAGCGGAGAACGTCGCGCTGCCGGGCGGAAAGCCGCGCCAAGCGGTCCGCAGGCATCGGTCCCCCATCTCCGATTGCGCTCTCTGTGCGCACGACAATATCGCCGGCCAGCACCGCCGTAATCGCCGAGGCGATCTCGCTCGAAGACACCGCTTTGCTGATGAAGCCGTCCGCGCCGGCGGCCATCACCGCGTCGACGGTTTCAGGATCGTCTGACATCGAAACAACGACCAGGGACGTTGCGGGGTAGGCTTTGCGGAGCGTGCGGATACTGCCCGGTCCTTCGAAACCGGGGAACACCAGATCGAGCAAAAGAAGAAGAGGTGCCGCGCCCTCCGCCGCAGCCCCGTCGAGCTCGGCCGATGTGCCGACTTCGACCACCAGGGCCTGGGGGACCGCGCGCTGCACGATGCGGCGCATGCCATCCCGGAAGATCGGATGGTCGTCAGCGATGATGATGCGGTCGGTCATGTGAATAGCTATCGGCTGAGCCCCACCTCCCACAGATGGCGAGACTAGACACCGACAATGTAGCGTTTCGTCATGCTCACCAATAGGTCGCCTGCACTACTCGACTTGAAGAGTTAGGTCGCGTATTGGTCCTCTATGACAGCACCGTCTCGCGCATCTTGGATGCTACTGGCTTCGCTCACAGGCTCCTTGGCCGGAGTGCAGCCTGCTCTCGCCGAACAGACAGTCTACGACTGTCGGTTCGAGCCTGGCGCATCGCCGCTCGAGCGAGTCGCGATCCGCCATGATGGCACCAGCGCGGTGTTCAGCGTCGACGCCTCCCATCTCGACGATGGCGACAGCATCACCGGTCACGGTTTTCAGAAGGAGGGACAGGAGGTCGAGTTCCGCTACGAGATTCGTGATTCCGGTCAGCTTCAGCAGGTCGACACTTACCGCATCGATGTCCGCACTGGAGAGGCTACCGGCAGTGTGAATCTCTACGGCGAGGACGGCAACTACATCCGAGGCGGACCCCTGCCGGTCGACGGTGTCTGCACAATCGCACCTGCGTCCGACGCCGCCGCGCCTTGATCGCCGAGGCGATCGTGCTCAACGGCTCTTCCTTTGCCGCTAACGCGGCGCCTACACGCGCGCTTCCCTCTCGCTACTGGGCATCGTTCTGGAAGTTTGGGTCTGCAAGACAGGCTTCGGATAACTGAAACTCGAATTCCGAAAGCCCTTCGAACTCGACGTCGTCGGTGCCCGCGCTCTGCGCCGCGTTGAAACCTTCCATTTCCTGCGGAGACGCTTGGGGTTTGATGTTGCGCACAATGCAACCGCACACTTCGGATGCGCGTGGGTTTTCGGCGAGATGCCCTTTGCAGACCGCCTCATACGCGCTGTAGGGATCGGCAAACGCGGCGCTCGTGAAGACAAGAAGGCCGACGGTGCCATAGGCTAGGCGGTTGGACATTCTAGGCATCCTGCTTAGACGGCGCGCGCAATTCCACACTTCTCGGATCATCA
This sequence comes from uncultured Methyloceanibacter sp., assembly GCA_964634195.1. GTDB lineage: Bacteria > Pseudomonadota > Alphaproteobacteria > Rhizobiales > Methyloligellaceae > Methyloceanibacter. The sequence continues at coordinate 32,064 of CAZWIO010000003.1, forward strand.
ACTCCGCGGATTACCCCTCATCCGCACCCCGACCCGCTCTGACGGCCCCGGCGCCGCTGGCGCCGAGGTCACTTGCAGTTGGACAAGGCGGTGGGGACCGAACCAAGAGCGCCTATTGCGCACTTCCAGCTACCATCTGCAGAGCTCAGCTCCACTTGTCGATCTGAGAACGCCGTTGCCGCCGAGACAATATCGGTCAAGCAGATTCACCCGTTGACCCTCGTCGATATAGACCGTGTGCCCACAGAAATGCACAGGAATGTTGAAACCGCGGGTTGGCACAGCGTAAGCGCTCCATTCCCCGCTGCTTTCATTATTCTTGACACAGGTGAACCAACCACCGAGCTGGGTCGCCGATGCAGGCGATGCGAGCCCAAGTGAAACGATAAGCGTGGCAGCGGCAAGCGTAACTCTGCTTTTCATCTGAATTTCCTCCCGTTTATCAAATCAGCATGAGGAGAAGGAGCGCCACGGTCAATAAGTAAACCGCTTCCGCGCCGACCCGCTTGAACTAGCTTTCAGTTGGACAAGGCTATGGGCGATCAAGATCTGCCTATTGCACAGTTTCAGCTACCATCTGCAGCGGAGACCGAGGGCCGCCAGACTAAGCGAGCTAACGGCAAAACGTAAGCAAGGCTTCACAGACCTCCGCATAGTTCTCCGTTGCCTTTTGGCCGTTCGGGCGCATCACATAGTGCGTTCCTGACTGAGTCCGCACCAGATAGGCCTCCCTAAGGGACATTAGAGTTGTCTTCCAGCATCACCGGGGCACAGGGTGCCACACGCCTCCCAATCTCTCAGAATATCAATTGACGAGTCCGGGCCGCACACCCTTGCCGCGCTAGCCGCGGAAATAAAGCCGAAAGTGCTGACTGCTAAGGCGGTCAGAGCGGAGACGATGACAACTCTTCTTTTCATCCGGACTTCCTCCCGTTGACCAAGTCAGCATGAGAGGAAGCGGCACCACGGTCAATAAGTACAATTGTACTAGCCGCGCCCAATCTAGGAGACCTGATCTGCCGGAGCTTGCTGAAGCAGTTCCTCGATGCTGGACGGGTGCGTCGGCCAACCTTGCATGGCGAGCGTACGCAGCTTTTCCATCGCCATGACCAGTCGATCGGGCGGAATTCCGAGACTGCCAGGCAGCCAAGTCTCGCGCCAGCCGCCCGCACCGTCGGCGACCTCGAAATGGGGAACATCGGTGCCGTCATGGGGCCCGTCCTCACCAATCTTGGCGACGAAGAAGCGGCGCACTTCCGGCCATTGGAAACGCTCGATCTCGGAGTTCGGCCGCTGCACGGAGAAGCCGTCGCGATCGATGCTGACATGGCCCGACCCGGCGAAGGCGGTTTTGAGCCCGTAATATGTCATGACAAGCGGAAAGGCCGCGCTAGACACCAAGAATACCAGACCCATCTCGCCTAAAATGGCCCAGGCGATCAGCGGTGAGCAGACAAGCCAGATCAATGCCAAGGCAATGAGCGAGCCGCGGGCATTGGGCCGAAGGTCCAGACGCCAGTCAGAGGATGTCATGAGTCATTCCCTCCGCCGGCGGAGATGCCGGCTACCGCGTGTTATCGACAATGCCTTGCGGCAGGTCAACGCGCCATGCACTGCTCGCGACTAGTACATCTGCCTTAGTGCGTTGCTGCTGCGCGCGGATATAGTCGGAATGACTTGGCCGATCCGCGGCGCTCGACTATCCTTCACAGCGCGGCACGGCAACGCCCAGGTTGGGCGATCTAGGGACAGAGATCATGGTGCACAAGATGCTCCGGCCGGCCGCGCTCGGTTGCGCATTCATCATCTATGCCATGCCGGCGGCGGGCAGCCAGACCGTCTATGACTGCAAGTTCGATCCAGGCGCATCGCCGCTTGCGACCGTAAGAATGGTCTACGATGCGGCCTCCGGGCGGCTTACGCCGACCAAAGATCATATCGGCGCAGACGCCTCGTTCCACGAGGCGTCTCACAGCGTTCGTGACGGAAAGATCATCATCTTCTACGAAGTCCACAGAGAGGGCCGCTTCGTCCGCCAGGATCTGTTCGAAATAAACCCCACCACGGGCGCCGCGGTCGGATTCGTCGAGCTCTTCGACGAGGACGGTAATTTCATTCGCGGCGGACCTGGAGGGGTCAAAGGGACCTGCCGTATTCAGAAGACCGCGGCGCGTGCCGCCGCTCCAAGCAAGGCCGGTTCAAGCAAGGCCGGTTCCTGCCATTTCGAGAGCGGTCCGACGCAGTTCTACAACTCGGCGGAATATTGCGTCAGCTCCGTGCTGCCGTCCCAGGGCGGCAACACTTACGGACCGCGAAACCTCCATTGGGGGCCAGTGGAGGTCGCCTGGTGCGAAGGCGCGCCGGGCAACGGCGTCGGCGAGACGATCAGGCTCTCCTTCCTGCCGAACGTCACCTTCCGCAGCCTCGTCCTTCGCAACGGCTATCAGAAAACGAAGACGACATTCGCGAATAACGGGCGCATCGCCAAAGTCGAGCTCAAGCTCGCCGACGGCGACTCCTATTGGTTCACGCTCAAGGACAAGCCGGGCGAGCAGCGGCTGACGCTGCCGGGGACTGTCACCACCAATTCGATCAGCCTGCGCATCCTTTCGACCTATCGCGGCGCAAAACACGCCGATACCTGCTTGACTTCGATCCATCCCGATCTGGAAACCGCGGAGATGGACCCTGACCGCTACTGAGCCGTCCGCTCGAGATTTCTGTCACCCCTTCCCTTCGCCCATACGAGGAGGCTCACGATGAGACGCTTACCGTTCCTGGTGTTGCTCGCGACGGTCATCGCGGCGACTGCGGCCCACGCCCAGCCTACCGCGCGCAAAGTCTTGAACCTCTTCAACGACATCTGCCTCGCGTCGACCGGCGACAATTTCGCCAGCGCCACCGAAAGAGCCAACGACCTGGGATTCGGCACGAATCCGGCTGGGTCCTTTGTCGAGTTGCATGCTACGGGCTATTCCGGCGGATGGTCACATCCGTCCGCCCCGCGCAAGGAAAAATACTGTGAGATCGGCTCGACCACAGTTAAACGTGCCGACCTAGAGCGCCTGATCCATCAGCGCATGGTGCAAAACACCGGCCGCAAGCCGAAGCGGATCAAAAATACTCCCCCGGACACGGTTACCTGGCGGAATCCCTCTGATGAGCCGATCTACTTCACTGTCACTACGGGGTTCAATGACGATCCCAGCATCGGCGCGACACTCCAGGTTACGTTCAGCGCACCCGGGAGCTAGCGTTTGAACACATTCGTAGACCGCGTAGATGGAAAAAGGGCGAAGCCAAGATCCGAGCGCGTCGGTCACGATGGGGAATACGCGAACAGCCATGACCGACAGAAAAAGCGCGACTGCTGCATCGCGGCTGTTTCTTCCGGAATATGGCTGGCTGCTCCTGCCGCTCGTCTTCGCCTTTCTCGCCTTTCCGCTGGCGCGGGTTGTGCTGGCGGGCATCGCCTTCGTGTGGGTGGCGCTTCTGCTTTTTCAGCGCAGCCGGGGGGTGTCCTATCTGCGCGCCCTGGCGATGACGACACTGGCGATGCCCGTATGGGTCATGCTCTGCGCGCTGCTGACCTTTCTGGCGAATGATGTCTTCCGCTGGGCCGGGGAAACATTCGCCGACGCGGGGCCGTTGATCGTCACCACGCTGATGTTCACCTTTGTCGTGTTCGCAAGCGTCGCGGCCGCGGTGACGCTGCTGTTGCGCATCGCTGGATGGGATTCTGCCGTCATCCTGTTCGTCTGCCTGATGTGCATGGCAATCGGCGCCGTGGCGCCAGCCTTTTTCGATTCGCTCTGGGCCTTCCCGATCGGCACGCTAGCCGCATCGGTCCTGCTGGCGCTGTTCCTGGCATGGAAGCCGCACAGAAGCGCAGGACATGCAAATGCCGCTGCTTGACCTCAAACGCTACTAGGTGCCGTAGCTCGCGCAGTTGCGCCGTCAGAATTTGTAAGCTTCAGGTCGACCACGTCGCGTCTAGGTTGTCCGGCTAGGATCCTCCGGCGCGAGACTTCCGAGAAGCACCATTATCGGACGCTCAACGTCTCGCTACCGGCCGGCAATACAGGTTTGACCTCGCTGGCATGTCTGCCAAGGCATGAATACATAGAGGCTGCCCATTATTGGGGAAGTCGAATGTCCAAATTCCCGACGATGCAGGAAGAAATCGCGATTAGCCTGGCCTTCGAATATGTCGGGGAGTCACGTTACAACCGCTCCGCCGCAGAGTATCAAGCTATCGCGGCCAAATTTCCGCCCCTCAAGGTGCTGCACGGCTATATCAATGATCGCCTACAGGAAATTGCGGAGACAGGTTCTGGTCCGCTTGGCCTTTGCTATTTTAGAGCGGGTGATCAACGCGCCTGGATTGAACCTTATCCGCGCTCACTCTCACTTCAGGTCGTTCGCACCGCACTGGTGAAATCGGGGATGCGTGCGGTACGGAAAAGACGGCCGCGAAACCGCTGATACATTTGATCTTTTAATTGGCTTGCTGACATCCCTCCCTGAGCATTTCATATGGATGACTCCCTCATGCTGATGGGAGTCGAATGCCTAACCAACTCCAGGGACTGCCGACCGGGGCTCTGCGCGCTCATCCGAGCAATGCGCACACGCATCCGAAAAAGCAGGTCGCTGCTATAGCTCGCAGCATCGAGCAGTTCGGCTTCACGGTCCCAATCCTTGCCGACGAAAACGGCACCATTCTCGCCGGTCATGGAAGGTGGCTAGCCGCACGGCAGCTTGGCCTAAAGCAGGTACCGGTGATCACCCTCTCGGGTTTGAGCGAAGCCGAGCGTCGCGCCTATCTTCTCGCCGACAACAAGTTGGCGGAGAAGGCCGGCTGGGACCTGAACTTACTCGCCGTCGAACTGAGCACCCTCGCCCCTCTCCTCACGGCGACCGGCCTCGACATCGCTCTCACGGGGTTTGAGACCGCCGAGATCGACAGCCTCATGGGCGACCTCGTCGACCCCGAGGTTGACCCCGCGGACGAACCGCCTCCGCTTGCAAATGATCCTGTGAGTCGCGCCGGCGACTTGTGGCTGCTCGGCTCGCATCGGCTTCTTTGCGGCGATGCGAGGCGGGCAACTCACTATCGCAAGCTCATGGGCGGCGGCTTGGCGGCAATGGCGTTCGCTGACCCTCCCTATAACGTCTCGATTCCGGCGGTCCAGGGCCGCGGCAGGCGCAAGCACGCCGACTTCGCCATGGCCTCCGGCGAGATGTCGGGCGCGCAGTTTATGCGCTTTCTGGCCGATACGCTGACCCTCGCCGCCAAGCACTCGGCCGACGGATCAATCCATTACATCTGCATGGACTGGCGGCACCTCGACGAGATCTCGCAAGCCGGTAAACAAGCCTACAGCGAGCTGAAAAACCTCGTGGTGTGGAACAAGACCAACGCTGGCCAAGGCACGTTCTATCGATCGCAGCATGAACTGATCTTTGTCTTCAAGAACGGCGACGGACCGCACACCAACAATTTCGAGCTTGGGCAGCACGGCCGAAGCCGCTCCAACGTCTGGACTTACGCCGGCGCGAATGCTTTCCGCGCCGGCCGGCTCGACGACCTTGCCGCTCATCCCACGGTCAAGCCAATTGCCCTCGTGGCGGATGCCATGCGCGACTGCTCGCGGCGCGGCGACATCGTGCTCGATCCCTTTATGGGTTCGGGGACGACAATCCTTGCCGCCGACCGCGTCGGACGGCGCGCCTACGGCCTCGAGCTTGATCCCCTGTATGTCGATGTGGTGGTGCGCCGCTGGCAGAACCTGACCAAGCGCGACGCTACGCTCGCCGGCTCAGGCGAGACCTTCGACGAACTGGCCGAAGCCCGCGCGCCTGCGAAAAAGCGGAGACGCAAATGAGCAAGGTTCGGAGCCAGCAGCGCGCCAAGCCAGCGCGCAAGGCCCCTGTGCGCGACGGCCAAGTGGGCTACTGCCAGCCACCCAAGAAACATCAGTTCAAGCCAGGGCAGAGCGGCAACCCGAAAGGGCGCCCAAAAGGGGCGAAGAACGAAACCACGATCCTGCACGACCTCATGAATCGCCGCATTGAGATTCGCGAGGCCGGCAGGGCGCGCAAGATCAGCCTGCTGGAAGCCATCCTGTTCAGATTTGCCGAGGACGCGCTCAAGGGGAACGCGAAATCCGCAGCCTTCCTTCTCAACCGTTACGGCAGTGTCAAAGGCACCGAAGAAACGCCTGCGAGCAGCCAGGATGATCAGGAGATCTTGGCTGCGTTCGTAAAAACGGTCGAGGACAGGCTCAAGACCAAGAGGCGAAAGGCATGAGCGCCAAGCGCAAAAGCAAGCAGCAGGATCAGGCAGTCGTCGATGCGCTCTTGCGCGAGGACTTCCAATTCTTCCTACGCCGCTGCTTCAAGACCCTCAATCCAAACACCGAGTTTCTGGCGAATTGGCATCTGGAGGCTATGGCAGCGCGTCTGGCGTGGGTGCGCCGCGGCGAGATCAACCGTCTCATCATCAATTTGCCGCCGCGCTATCTAAAGTCCCTGACCGTAAGCATTGCCTTTCCGGCCTTCCTGTTGGGACACAATCCTGCGCTTCGCATCTACGTCATCAGCTATGGCGGCGAACTTGCCGCAAAGCATGGAGCCGACTTTCGCGCCATCGTCGAGTCGGATTGGTACCGGCGCGCTTTTCGGAAAATGCGCACCCTCAAAAGCACCGATGAAGAGGTGACGACTACCAAGCGAGGCTTCTTCAGAGCCGCTTCCGTCGGCGGCGCGCTAACGGGTCTCGGCGGCGATATCTTTATCGTCGACGATGCTCAAAAGGCTGTCGATGCCCTCTCGGATGCGCGACGCAATTGGCTGAACCAATGGTACTCGAACACGCTCATCTCTCGACTCGACAACAAGCGCAAAGGCACGATCATTATCGTCACGCAACGCATGCATACAGACGACCTTACGGCTCATGCGATGAAGACCTCGAAACACTGGGAGGTGTTGAGGATCCCTGCCATCGCTGACGAGGCGGAGGACATCGTAACGGGCGACGGCGAGGACGATATTTATCCTCGAGAAGCCGGCGAGGCATTGCAGCCTGACCGCGAGACAGCGGAGATGCTGCGCGAAGTTGAGCTTGCGGACCCCTATACGTTCGCGGCGCAGTACCAGCAATCCCCCGTGCCTATTGGCGGGTTGCTGATCCAACGCGATTGGCTGCGCCGGTACACCAAGGATGAGCTTCCGGAACGCGATTACAAGTCGAAGATTATCGTGAGCGTGGACCCCGCCGCCAAAGGCGGCCCAAAAAATGATTGGTCGGTCTTTACGATCTGGCTCGTGCGCGAAAACGTTTACTATCTGCTCGACCTTGTGCGCGGGCACTATGACTACCTTCAGCTGCGCGACGTCGCCGTTAAGCTGGCGCAGAAATATAAGCCGGATGTAGTACTCGTTGAGGACACGCATGTCGGCATCGCGCTAGCCCAGGACCTGCGCAGCCTCGCAAAGAGACCGATCAAACCCATCCCTGTTCACGCAAATAAGACCGCTCGCCTTTACGTCGAGCTGGGCAAGTTCCAGGCGAGACTCGTTCGCTTCCCGAACGAAGCGCCATATATGGCGGAGCTCGAAGCAGAACTGCTCGCCTTCCCTTACGGCAAGTACGACGACCAAGTTGACTCCATCACACAAGCTCTCAGCTATGAAATCCGCACCTATGATCCGACCATGCCTGGCCTTAGCAGGCTTTGTGAGGGTCTCGTTTTCGAAGCCAGGCTACAGGCGATGGCGGCCTCTAAGCCGCGGCGATGATCTTCGGCGACCTGGTGGCGACTCCTAAAGAAGCGATCGAGAGGGCACAGCCGCTGATCTGCGGCCTGAATCACGCTGATCTAAGCGGAATATTCGGCTGGACTTCCCTACTGAACAGAGCGTGCATGCTGCACGCGATATGGCGGCAAACGCCTCCGTCATCACCCTCGCCTGGCCTTTGCGCCAGGCTCTGGGCGGTGGAAGCGCCGGCATCGGGCCGGTGCACCCAGATGGAGGCAGATATGTCAAAGACTCCAAAAGGTCCCATCGCTGTCGGCACTGTCGAGCCGAAAGAACCCAGACGCGCTCAGACAAGCGCTACCAGTCCCCGCCTGCGCAAGGCTGCAGCTGCGCGCGGCAAAGCGCGAAAGGCTCCCGCTAAGCCAAAGCGGAGCGCAGCGCCGTCGCAGAGCAAGCAAGATCTCGTGATCCAGATGCTGCGGCGGCGATCCGGGGTCACGATCGAGGAGGTCATCTCCGAGACCGGTTGGCAGCCACATTCGGTACGTGGGTTTTTCTCGGGGCTCGTGAAGCGGAAGCTCAAGCTCCCGCTCGTCTCTGAGGTCGGTAAGGATGGCGTGCGCCGCTATTACATCGCGCCGCTCAAGTCCAAGAAAGCTTAGTGCCGCATGACGCGGCCGTTCGCCCCGCGCCCGCGCCGCCTAAAGCGGCGTGGGCGCGCCTCCGGGCAATCAGACAAGGAGTTGAGCGCGTCCGTTACGGCACGGGTGCTCGCCCTGCCCTCCTGCCCGCGTATCGAGCTCCAGGCGCAGTGGCGCGCTGTCTGGGGCACCGAGCCGCCCAAGCACGCGAGCCGTGAATTTCTGATCCGTGCTGTGGCCTATGGGATTCAAGCGCAAGCGTTCGGCGGTCTCGACGACAAGACTCTCCGGCTCTTAGCGAAGGTCAGCGAGGCGAAGGGCGCGATGCCCAAGCCGCGAAGAAGTCGGCTTGGCAAAGGCTCGAAGCTCTTCCGCGAATGGCATGGCGAGACGCACGAGGTGCTCGTGCTCGACAAAGGTTTCGCTTGGCGGGGTCAGACCTATCCGAGCTTGAGCGCGATCGCCCGCGCGATCACGGGAGCGCATTGGAACGGCTGGGCCTTCTTCGGCCTGAAGCGCCACGCCAAGGAGGTCCCGCCCAATGGCTGAAAAGAACGTCGGCAAGCCCAAGCGCCTTCGTTGCGTCATCTATACGCGCGTGTCCTCGGACGAAAGGCTCGACCAGCACTTCAATTCGCTCCAGGCGCAGCGGGAAGCCTGCCAAGCCTATATCGCCAGCCAGCGCCATGAAGGCTGGCATGCGCTTTCCGCCCACTATGACGACGGCGGGTTTTCTGGCGGGAGCATGGACCGCCCTGCCCTACAGCGGCTTCTCGCGGATATCGCCGCCGGCAAGGTCGACGTCGTCGTGGTCTACAAGATCGACCGTCTGACCCGCTCGCTGTTCGATTTCGCCAAGATCGTGGAGGCCTTCGACGCCAAGGGCGTCTCCTTCGTCTCGGTGACGCAGCAGTTCAGCACCACCACCTCCATGGGGCGGCTCACCTTGAATGTGTTGCTCTCTTTCGCGCAGTTCGAACGCGAGGTTGGCGCCGAGCGCGTCCGCGACAAGATCGCCGCTTCGAAGCAGAAGGGCATGTGGATGGGCGGCGTCGTGCCCCTAGGCTATGATGCCGTTGATCGCAAGCTCCGCGTCAATGCCGAGGAAGCCAAGACCGTCCGGCTGCTGTTCGATCTATATCTCCGCCTCGGAAGCGTGCGGCAACTGCAAGAGGAGTGCGAGCGACGCGGACTCCGAACGAAGCGGCGTATCGCGGCCGACGGCAGCCCATCTGGGGGAACCACGTTCGGCCGGGGCCATCTCTACAGCCTTCTTTCCAATCCGATCTATGTCGGCCGTGTACGCCACAAAGATCGCAGCTACGAAGGCAAGCATGAAGCCATCATTGACACCGAGACCTGGGACAAGGTGCAGGCGCAGCTAGCGGTGAACGCCGGTCGCAAACGCGGCCGGGCCAGCGCAAGCCAGCCTAGCCTGCTCGCCGGGCTTCTATTCACCGCCGAAGGCGTCCCCTTCACCCCCTCGCATGCCGTCAATCACGGCCGTCGATATCGCTACTATGTCGAGCGCCCGCTCTTGATTCCCGACAGGCGTAAAGCGAAGCAAAGCGGGCACCCGCTGAACGGAAGCACAAACGACCTTCATGCCAAAGGCTGGCGCCTTCCGGCACACGAGATCGAGTCCCTGGTCCGGAAAAAGCTTGCCGGCTTTTTGAAAAGGCGCGGTGCGCTGCTTGATGCCCTGCGCCTCAAACGAAAATCGGCGAATGTGGTTTCCGGGTTGCTCGCGCGTGCGGGTGAACTCGCGGAGTGCCTAGAGTCGGGATCGTTCGCAAGCTGTCTGGAGATTGTTTCCGCCCTTGTTCGGCGCATCACGATCGCCCAAGACCGCGCGACGATCGAGATCCACCCGGATAGTTTGAGCGAGCGCCTCTCGGATCAAGTGTCGCCGCGTTCATCGGCTCAGGGGCGCTCCCCGATCCTGATCGAGGTCCCGGTCAGGTTTCGGCGGCGAGGCGTCGAGGCCAAGTTGATCGTTCTCGATCAACAGCGAACTTCTGCCGAACCCGATGTCGCCCTGGTCAGGGCGCTCGCGCGCGCACATGAGTGGTTTGGCAGGATTGTAACTGGTGAAGCCAGTGGGCTCAGCGATATCGCTCGCGCAGAGCGGCTAGGCAGAACCTACGTCAGCAGCTCTATCTATCTTGCTTTCCTCGCACCGGACATCACAAAGGCGATTCTGGAGGGTCGGCAGTCGACAGAGCTGACAGCCAAGAGGCTGATCAGTTCTGGGCTCCAGATGCCCCTCCTCTGGGCCCATCAAGGGCCTTTTGTCGAGCCCTTAGGCCTGTAATCGTAGGGAATAATGTCCTAATTCCCCCCGCCCTACCCCGAAAGGCGCCTCGAGTTCGCTAGAAGTCCCGGCGCTTCAGCCCCACTTCAACGTGATGCCGACGTCGCCCGGCACGCCGCCGGGAAAGTCGATGATCTGGCACTTGAACTTGTAGCCGAGCGGCCGGAGCTGCCGCTCCCAGAACTCGTACAGCTCTTTGGGCAGCCCGGTGAGCGTCAGCTCCCAACCCCGTTCCTGCTGGTTGATCGCGCGGCCGTTGTCAGTGCAGAGCGAGTTGGGGAAGCGCATCACGAGAACTTCGCTGAGACCGTTGGACACCGCGCGCTCGATGATCGCTGCGGCACGCTTCATGCGCTCTTCTTCGACCACACCCGAGGGCGCGGCGAGCTTGTCAAGCAGCGCCTTCTTCTCGGCTTCGGCGGCTGTATGCTTGCGCATGGCCTCCGTCGCCTTCTCGGCTTCCGCGAGAACCAGCTTCTCCATCATCTGCTGGGCGGACGGCATTCCCTTCAGGACATTCTCGGCATTTCTCGCCATTGCTAGTGACCCTCCAAGAAGACGTAGTTTTCCCAGCTCCTCATGCGCAAAAGGACCTTGCGGATGAGCGCGAAGTGATGGGCGAACGGCGTATAGACCGCCACCTGCGCGGCGGCGCCGCCAGGAATTTGGTAGCCTGACGTATCCTCGGTCACGTCGATGAGGGCGACGGCCCGACCGCCGGGGAGTGACGCGCCCATGTCCTGCAGCGCGCCGGTCGCCTGCAATTGCCCGAGCGCGATGGAGTCCAGCACGTTCCGCACCTTGGCCTTGAACACCCGTCCGGGGATTGCGTCGAACGCGACCTCGGCTTCGTCGCCGGGCCGCACGCGCTGCAACGCGTTCTGCTGGAAACCCGCGGCGAGCGCCTGATCGTCGCTATGCACGAACACCATCACCGGGCGTAGTGGTGCCGGGACGACATACATGCCGGGCCGTAGCGCCATTTGGGTGACATAGCCAGGCCCGGGCGCACGTACGACGGTCTGCTCGAGATTGTATTCCGCTTCGCCCAGTTCCGCCCGAAGACGCGCGACCGCCGTGTTGACCCCGCTGATCTCCGACTCGTAGGCGAGCCTGGCGGTGTTCGCGGCCGCTTCCGACTCGGCGAGCTGCTGCTTAGCGGCTTCTATGTTGCGCGTGTAGGTGTCGAGCGTGGCCTTGGGAATAACGCCCTTTTTGAACAGGTATTCCTGCCGGTCGTAGTCCTCCTGGGCGAGCGTGACCTGCACCTTCACCTTCTCGACATTGGCGAGGGCTTGGTCGTAGGCGCTTTTGAGCTGCTTGACCGTGGTCTCGGCCTCGGCGAGCAGCGCTTTCTTCTGATCGACGACATATTGGTATTGCGTCGGGTCGACTCGGAAGAGCACGTCGCCCTGCTTCAGAGGCTTGTTGGATTCGACCGGCACGTCGATCACGCGGCCCTTCACGTCGGGCAGGATCGGTGTGGTGGCGAAATAGATTCGCGCGTTCTTGGTGAAAGGATGGTTGTAGTTCATCACCAGCATGATGATGCCGATCATGAAGATGCCGCCGAGCACGGCGGTCGGCAGCGTCCATTTGTTGACCGGGATCTTGAAGATCTTGAAGATCGCGACGCAGATCGCGGTGTAGGTGAGGATCAGGAGCAGTTCCATCAGCGGCCGCCTCCTTTGGCGGATTCGGTCGCCGCGGCCGGTTCGGCTGGCTTCTCAACTGCCGCGGCGCGCTTGCGCGCGCCCTCGCCTTTCGCGACACGCGCTTCGAGCGCGTCGAGTCGGCGGAGCACTTCGTCGAATTTGTTTGGCTGCGTACTCTGCGCGTCGTGTTCGTCCTGCTGGAAGCCCCAGCCGCGATCCGGGCGGTAAAGCATCGCCCAGATCCACAGGAACGGCCAAAGGGCGTGCAGTGTGAAGAGGCTTACCCAACCGGCGGCATGGATGGCATCTTGATGCGGATGGTTGCGCTTGTGGGCGATCTCATAGGGCACATCGTGGATGGCGATGATCCCGTAGAACAGCGTTACGATCACGAACACTAGTAGCCCCAGCGCGAAATAGTTGAGGAAGGTGTCGAAGTCGATGCCCTGGCGCAGCAGAACAACGATGCCGGCGATCAGGAGGAGAGCCAGAACGAGTGCGGCCACGACCCACTTGCTGATCCAGAAGCGCCGTTCGCTGAGGCGCGCGATGGCGTCGCGGAACATGGCCGCCGTCAATCTTGGCGGCCGAGCACTGTCTCGGCTGCCTGCAGAGCGTCGGGATTCTGGCCGCAGTACTTTTCGAGCTTCGCTGCGTTCTCGACGACGGCCTGCATGTCGACAATCGTGTCGCCGCCCTTACCGTGGCGAAAGCCGCTGAGCCAGACGGCGAGATATTTCGGGTTGGTCACTTTGTAGGCAACGTACTGCCAGCAGGTGATCTTCGACACGTCGAGCGTCACCTGCGCCTGCGCGGGTACGCTCGTGGCGAGCGCGAGGCCGCACGCACAGAGAACGATGGATAGGACTTTGCACATTGTTGTTTCCCTTCACGTTGGCCAGTCGGCCAGCCGCGTGCGTGATGGCGTTTCAAGTAAGAGCGAGCCAATCCGGATGGCGCGAACCGTCACTTCGGTCCCGTCCTTCAGAAGCTCCCGGACTTGATAACTTTGCGCTTCGGTTGGCATGGGTGCGCCATGAGCTTCACGCTCACTATACTCCACACTCGGCGTCTCTTGCATCATCATGCAGCCGCGAAACCGGTCTCAATAGCAGCGCGTGATAATGCGGCCGTAAGCGTCGACCACCTGCACGCAAGAAGGTGTATACGCGTACGGCCTGACAGCCCGGCGCGTCGTGCGCCGCGCCACGCCGGCATAGCTCATCGGCGTTAGGGGGCGCCCAATTCTCGCGTTAGCCTCGCTCAAGAGGCCATCCCGGGTCCATACTCGAAAATCCTCTTCGAGGAACAAGACGCCGAGGCCTATGACGGCCGCCAAGCCGATAGCGAAATATTTCGTCGCGGTACCGCTCATCGGCTCTCTCCTATGACTACGCCTTCGGGAATCTCGTCCATCGCCTTCAATTCTTTGAAGTCGACCTTTTTCGCATCGTCGGGCACCGCGAACGTAAAGGCGCCGGCAGCCGGCGGCCCTTCTTTCCAATCCTTGATCAGAAGCGTGTATTGGGGCGCCGCCGCCACGGCCTTGCTGGTGATGACGTATTTGCGGGGGATCGGCCGGTCGCCCTTTTCCACCCATAGTTGCCAATCGGTCTCCTCGTTGCGAAAGGCGAGGTGATCGCAGTCGATGCCATCCACGACGCCTTCGCCGATATGCTTGGCGTCCAGCACGCCCTCGCTCAGCGCGTCGTAGACGTTCGCAAGCACGAGATCGGCACCGGGCATCTCCGCGCCGTAATCGTTCCTGAGGACGTCGACGGTTTCGTCTATCGAGCCCGGTGCGTTGCCCTGCGCATAGGTATTTGAATGCTTACCAAAGACCGTCAGTGTCTTGCCGTCGAGGAACAGCGCGACATCGGAATAACCGCCCTTGCGCTCGGCCCATACCTTGTCGGGCCTGCTGACCAGCATTGTTCCGGAGTTCGTGAACTGAATCTTTTGCAGATCCGGCGTGATGACCTCGACATCCGAATCGTAGGCGACCGAGAAATTCTGTTGGCTGGCGATGTAGTCGGACATCCTCTTGAGGATCGCCTTTGCATCATCCTGCGCTCGAGCCTCAAACGAAGCGAGCGCAACGGTCGCCGACAAAGTGAGGATCGCGGCCAAAGCGCCGAAGATGACAGGCATAACCGGCCTTACATTTGGGTGCATTTCATCCTCCCGAAAAGGCGCAGCTGACGATGGAAAAATGAGATCAGAGATAGGGATAGGGTGCGGCAGTACCGAGCGTCCCGTCTGCGCCTAACGCCATCGCCGATAGGCGCGGCGAGCCACATAGCCCCGGTTCCCATAGTAGCGGCCATAGCCGTAATACGGCCGGCTGCGATAGCCGTAGTGTGGCCGATATCGATAACCGTAATACCCGTATGGCCGATACCGGTAGCCGTAATAGCCATAGGGCGCGTACGGGTACGCATATGGCCGGTAGTAGCGCGGGCCGATCACGATGCTAACGCCGGCACCGCGCCAACCCCAGCCCGCGGTCGCTTTCGAGGGAGACAAGGCAACGAGGCCGACTGCCAGCACCGCCACCATAAGCAAAGCCAACTGTTTTCTCATCGTAGTAACTCTGGGTAAAGTCAAAACAGGCCCGAACTATATCCCTAGAACAACTCGCATGCATCACGCTGAAACTGCAAACGGTGCTCCGTTTCCGCACACCTTCCTTGGCCTTCGCGGCGTTGAAAGACCGATTTTGCTCCGCGACGACGCTGCCAATCCGCTTTAAGCTCGGGATTAATGCAGGAGTCGGAGACCGAAGGCCTCGACCATGGCAAAGCGGATCAGGGAGCCACTCGAGCGCTTTAATGTCCTGCGCACGCGCGACCCCGACGAGCTGCGCGCCAGACTCTTGCCGCTCTACGCGGTGAGCAAGCTCGATTTGCCGCGCGGCAAGGCCCGCTTCGACGCGACGTTCAATCACTACAAGCTCGGAGGCATCGCCTTGAGCTTCGCCCGGTACGGAGCTCCGATACAGCTCGCCATGTCGAATACCGACTTTTTCACGCAGGGGTTCGGCATACGCGGCTATGGCGAGGCGGTCTCGGAGGGAAAATTCTTCACCGTTGCCGGCGGCAAAGGCGGCGCCGCGGGTCCTGGCGCAAGCGCGGTGCTCGACTATCGCGCTGGCTTCGAGCATCTGTTTGTTAGAATCCCGCCAGAGGCGTTGAACCGGAAACTGTCCGCCCTGCTGGGAAGTCCGCTGGGGCAGCCACTCAAGCTGCGCGGAGAGTTCGACCCGTCGGCTCTGGCGGCGGAGTATCGGCTCGTGAAATTCGTGATCGCCGAACTCGACCGAAGCACGGATCCTTTGCCTGAGGCCTGCCTCGCCGAGTTCGATCAAGCTTTGATCATCGCCTATCTCTTCGCCAATCTCAGCAATTACAGCGAGCTGTTGAACCGAAAGTCCCCGGCGGTCGCGCCCTGGCAGGTCCGTCGCGCCCTGGATTATATCGAAGCGAACTGGGATCGGCCCATAACGATCGAGGCGTTAGCTCAGGAGACTGGCAGCAGCGCGCGAGGCCTATTCGCTACGTTCAGGAAACACAGAGGCTGCTCGCCAATGGCCTTCGTCAGACATGTTCGCCTGACGAAGGCGCGAGACATTCTCTTGGCGGCCGGGTCGAACACCTCCGTGAGCTCGATCGCCGCTTCGTGCGGGTTCGGCAATCTCGGCCACTTCGCCAAGCGCTATCTTGCGCGCTTCGGCGAGCTTCCGTCGGAAACGCTCAAGCGCGCGAAGCATCGCTAACGCGCCGATCCGTTCAGTTTGGCTGCCTCGCATAGAGGCTGACCAGCCTCGCCACAAGCACGGCAAGATATAATTGCCCGCTCACGGCCTCGACGACCGCAAGGCTCTTGGCGACCTCGCTGTTCGGCACGACATCGCCGTAGCCAAGGGTCGCAAAGGTGACGAAGCTGAAATAAACCGCCTGCCGCAGCGACAGCGGGGCGTCCGAAGGCACGTCGAACGACCCGGGCCACGCTTGATCGACGAGCCAGTAGCAGACGGCAAAAATCAGCCCGATCATGAGATAGGCGCCGAGCACTGCGAAGATGCGCTCGCTGGTCACCGAGCCTGGACGAAACGCATGGCGCAAGGCCGCAACCGTTGCGCCGACGGCCACCAGGAGCCACAGAGCCTGGCTCAAGGAGAGCATCGCCGCAGATCCCGTCACGAGTTGAATAAGCCGGGTCACAAGGAACGCGGCGCCCAATGCAAGCAGCCATTTGAGCCAGCTCTCGGGCTCGGCGCTACCGATCGCGGCGAGCAGGCTCAAGGCGAGCATGATCTCCAATGCCGGGAAACCTGGGAAAGCCGCCTCCGCCAGCGGGGCAGCGCCAAGCGCCAGCAGGAGAACGACAAAGAGCCAAGCAAAGCGGCGGCGGCGATAGGCCTGGAGAAGATCAGGCCGGCGCATGGAAGAAGCCCACCGCCAGGATCAGATAGAGCGTCAGGAGCAACGCGCCGGTGAACCAGTTGGAGTGCCCGTCGCTGGTCACATGTGCCGTTATGAACGCAGCAATCATAATGGCGAAGGTCTCGCCCATCGTGAAGGCGAGCGTCATGGGACCTGGACCGACGAAGTAGCTCAAGAACACGAGGAGCGGCGCCACGAACAGCGCGATCTGGGTGCTGCTGCCGATAGCGATCCCGAGGCTCAAGTCCATCCGGTTGCGTATGGCGGCCAGCAAGGCGCTGCTATGCTCCGCAGCATTGCCGATGACCGCGACTACGACGACGCCAACGAAGACTTTGGACATGCCGATCTGCGCCGCGGCCTCCTCTACCGAGCCCACTAATATCTCGCTGAGCCAGGCAATGAACACCGTAGCAATCGCAAGCGTCGCGAGGGCCGCGCGAAGCGACCAGGGCTCTTCATGAGCATCGTGGGGCTCGGCCGCGTGCGCGCCCACGAACAGGTGCTTATGCGCGCGCAAGGAAAAGACGAGGCTCAAGACATAGAGAGCAACCAAAAGGCAGGCAATGACCAGGCTGATGGTCGCCTCGTTCACGTTCGCATCCGCAGGGCGCAGGGCGTGGAACAGGCCTGGAATGATGACCGCCACCGCGGAGATGAGCAGCATCTGCGACTGCGCCCGCGCCGTGATCGGATTGAAGTCTTGAATCTGGTGGCGGAGCCCGCCCGCGAGGAACGATGCGCCGAGCACCAGGAGCACGTTGCCGATGATCGAGCCGGTCAGCGAGGCTTTGACGATCTCCAGTTGACCCGCCCGCAGCGCAACAATCGCGATGATAAGCTCGGCCGCGTTACCGAAGGTCGCGTTGAGCAGTCCGCCGATCCCCTCCCCGGCCCGGTTGGCGATCTGCTCGGTCGCTCTCCCTATCCATCCAGCGAGCGGAATGATGGCGATACACGCTGCAAAGAAGATGAGCGTGTGCGCCTCAGGCCGGAAATGCTCGAGATAGATGGCAACCGGCAAAAAGATTAGAAGCGCGTTGAGCGACAGACCGGCCTTGCGGACAGTTTTGTCGCCCTTGCTCATGTCTCCCTCCTCTGCGGTCAACTTTGAGCCTCGCCGCCTTTCTTACCGGAAAGCGGGCGAGATCGCTAAGGCTGGGCGGCGGGATTTCATTTTTTCTGCGTGTTCTTGGAGGCTTCAAACGCGTCGCGATAGCCGCGCGCCACGGTTCGAACGCCACGCCCGATATCTTCGTAGGCGTCGTCAGGCAAATTGGCCAGGGACACACGGAGCGACCAATCCGGCGCCGAAAAGCCACCACCGTTGAGCAGCACAATTCCGTAGGCTTCCGCCAGGCGGAATGCGAGATCGAGCGGGTGCACGTGCTTTTTGAGGTATTCGACCGCCTGCTCGCCGATATTCTTGCGCGCCCAGAATTCAAAATCGATCAGCCCGTAATACGCGTCGTAGCTGGGGTTCTCGGAGAGCTTCAGTCCCAGGCTCTCGATCATCGTCCAGACGCGACGATTGACGATCTCTTTGCAGGCTTTCTGATAGGCCTTTTTCTTGTCCATCATCTCGGCCAGCGAGAACAGGCTCATCATCACCTGCTGCGGCAGCGAGAGGCCCGCGGTGTGATTGAGGGCGACATCGCGGCTGTCAGCGACGACGCGGTCGATGAACTTGACTTTGCGAGGCTCGAGCGTCAGCGGACCGTAGCGCTTGTCCAGCGCCTTCAAGTCTGCTTCAGGCAGTTTGGCAATCATCGTGTCAAAGATGTTGTCCTCGTGAATCGCGATAACGCCCAGCCGCCACCCGGTGCAGCCGAAGTACTTCGAGTAGGAATAGACGCCGATGGTGTTGTGCGGAAGCTCGCCGAGAAGCGAGCGAAACCCATCTACGAATGTACCGTAGACGTCGTCCGTCAACAGCATCAAGTCCGGACGCTTGGTCTTCACCAGCTTGGTGATCTTGGCGATGGTCTCCTTGCTCATCGCCATGCCCGTCGGATTTCCGGGATTGACGATGAAGAACGCCTTGATTTTCGGATCTTCGAGCTTCTTGATTTCCTCGTCGGCGTACTGGAAGCGGTTTTCTTGCGGCGCCTTGATCTCCACCATCTTGAGATCGTAATCCTCGAGATGGGTCATCTCGAGATAGGGCGTGAAGATCGGCGTACCGAGCGCGATCGTGTCGCCGGGATGCAGCAACCTGTTCGCCTTGAGCGACTTGAAGATGTAGCACATGGCGGCTGTGCCGCCCTCGACCGCGTATAGGTCGAACGTGCCGGATGGACGCGGCTTTCCGCACATCGCCCACATCAGATATTCCTGCACGATCCGCTCGTTGTGCACGAGCATGCGATCGGGCACGGGATAGTTGTCGCCGATGATCGAATCGACCAGCTCGTGCACAAACGCATCCGGGTCAAAATCGAAGGTCTCGATCGCGAATTTCACCATCGATGACAGGAACTCGGCGCCCGGCATGTCCGAGTGCTTTTCGAGCCACGCATTGAGGCGAGCGGCGATCCCCTCCGCTTGCGGCATGCCGCCGATGCCGGCAGGATGCTCCATCACGCGCTTGCTCTCGGTGATCGCAAACTGGCCGAGCAGGAAGAACCCCTCGCGCGGGGTGGTCGCAACCCAGTTGGGATTGCCGCGGCCTGCATTCAGGAAGGTAGACTGCGTGGTGCGCGAGGTCTTCTTGGCGAGCCTGATAAGCTCATCCTTGATTTCGAACGGGCTCAGAGACTCGAATTTGCGCAGCGTCAGGATGTCGGCCATGCCCCTCTCCTATCGTGATCCAATAGCGGCCTAACGCCGATCAAGTCAGCAGCATGACGAGGACCATTCCCCAAAGCGTCAGCAGCGTGTTGCTTACGGCGTAAGTGACGGTGTAGCCGAGTCCGGGAATCTGACTCTTGGCATTGTCGTTGATCATGCCGAGCGCTGCGGTCGTGGTTCGCGCGCCGGCGCAACATCCAAGCAGGATGGCGTCGTCGAAGCGGAACAAATATTTTCCGACATACATCGCAAGGATAAGCGGAACCGTCGTCACGAGGGCGCCCCAGAGAAACAGGCTGAAGCCAAGCTGCTGCAGCCCCGCGACGAACCCAGGTCCCGACGAGATTCCGACTACCGCAATGAAGACGTTCAGACCGAGCGAATTCATGAACCAAACGGTGGAAGATGGAATGCGTCCGAACGTCGGACGCACCGAGCGCAGCCACCCGAAGAAAAGTCCGGCCAGCAGCACACCGCCGGAGGTGGAGAGCGTGAGCGGCACGCTACCCACCTTGTAGACCAGCGACCCAAGCAGCGCGCCAATCGCGATCGCGCCACCAATAAAAGCAACGTCAGCCACATCTGTGGCACGATCCGGATAACCGAGCATCTTGATGGTTGCCGCCACGTCGGGGGTACGCCCGACAAGCGTGACGATGTCCCCGCGCTGCAACTGCGTGCTTGCCAAGATCGGAATGTCGGTGGCCGTCGCGCCCCGCGTGATCTTGCGCAGGAATACGCCGCGCGCTTGGTGAGATTGCGCGAGCTCTGCCAGCGTCTTTCCGTCGACATCCTTACTGGTCACGTAGACATCGAGGCCCTCGATCGGAACCGCCAGCAACTCGCGATCATCGACCTCTTTCGCTTCGGCGCCGATGAGAGTGACCAGCGCCTCGCGGCGGCCCGCCACGGCAACGATGTCGCCGGCCTGGATCACGACGTCCGAGGTCGCTTCCATGATCTTATCGCCACGTCGAATGCGTGAAATGAACACGCGCTGATCGGGCACGAGCGCTTCGGCCTCCAGAACGGTCTTGCCTACCGCTTTTCCTCCCTCACGGACGCGAAAAGCGCGCAGTTCGAATTGGTGCCAGGCCGTGCCGGGTCCACCCGGTGTTTTCTTGCCGCCGTGCTTTTCTTCGTAGAGCTTGCAGGCGGCCTCGAGATTGATGCCGAGGAGCGCCGGGCCGATCAGAGCCAAGATGATTGCCGAACCGAGCGTGCCGAAGATGTAGGTGACGGCATAGGCGACCGGCATTGCATCGAGCAGTTTTCGCGTCTCCTCCGGCGACAGGCCGAGCCGATTGATCGCATCGGTGGCAAGACCCATGGATGCGGAGATGGTTTGCGAACCAGCATACAAGCCGGCGGCGGAGCCGACGTCGTAGCCCGCCAGCCGCGCGCCGGCATAGGCCGCGATCAGGCAGAAGACGCAGACTACCGCGGCGAACAAAGCCTGTGGCAGACCATCGGACGAGATGCCGCGCACGAATTGTGGGCCGACGGCGTAGCCGATCGCAAACAGGAACATCAGGAAGAAGGTCGGCTTGAGCGGGCCTGAGACTGTGATGCCGAGCTGGCCAATGATGACCGCCGCTATCAGCGTGGCGGTCACAGCACCAAGACCGAGGCCCTTGTAAGTGAAAGAGCCGAAGTAATATCCGAAGGCCAACGACAGGAAGACGGCAATTTCCGGATAGGTTCTAAGTGTCTCAACGAGCCAATCGATCATGATGTCATCCGTTTCGGATACGATGCGGCGGCACTCTTGGCGGACCTATTCCATCGGCGGGCGGAAGAGCACGGTGTAGTCGACGACCACGCGAAGCTCGGGCTGTGTGTCTCGCGCGTTGCCCTCCTGCCAGATATTTGCGTATTGCGTTTTCACGCGGAGGCCCTGGAACCGGCCTTCCGTGGGGCGATACTGGACCCACAGATCCAGCTCGCTGCGGGCCGGTATTTCCAGATTGCTGGTTGCCTCGATCGCGTCCGAGCCTCGCGTGAACCACGCTCCAATGCTGAGCCCGGAAAAACCGGCCGAGCTGAACGCATAGCCGAAGTCGTAGGCAACGCTGGCGCCGATAGCTTTCTCGTCGGCGTTGTCGAACGACACCTCTTGCATGTCGGTGTAGTTGGGCTTGGTGCCGAACGGCGAGAAAATGTTCGACTGATCGCCTGTGACCGAGCCGGCCACGAACAGCGTCCACCCGGCGTGCGTTACCTGAGCTTTTGCAGAAGCCTGGAAGGTATCGAAGGAGCTGCCGGTGAGCCGATCGGAGCCAACGCTTCGTTGGTCGATCACGTTGCCGCCGAGGATCCAGTTCGGCTTTGGCTTGGGGCGATGCGCGTTGTACTCGAGTTGCGCGAAGCCCGAATTGACGAAGTCCTGGATGTAGTAATCCATGACAACGGTCGAGAGACTTTTGGTGGGCCGGTATCTGATCATGCCGAACGTCGCGCCCCGACTGAGCGCGTCGTCGCCAGCTAGCACATCGGACATCGGGATGAAGTCGTTCGAATCCCTCTGCTTCACGCTCCAGAGATGGCCGAGTGCGTAGTCGTAGTTTCGATCTTTGTCTGGAAGCGTGACCGCCGTGGCGCCTTCAAAGGTGTTCGGCACCATCCGATTGTCTTGCGGATTTATGAGAGGCGTATCGGTGAGCTGGCGACCGCCGCGAAGCTCTTGGTCCCCGAGCTGCACGCGCCCATAAAGCTGACCGAGCATGCCGAGCGGGCGCTGGCCTGGAGCTAATAATTTTGTGCCGTCCTCGTCGAGCGGGCCGTAAAGCCTTTGCGACGTGTAGTAGGCGGTGTGGACACCTATCAGGTCGCCGATCAGCCCCGACCGGAATGCCACCCAGCCGCCGGCAGCCCAGGCCACTGACTTCGAATCGTCGAAATTGTCCCGCGTTAGGTCGTATGTGCGACTGACAATTTGGAAGAGTGACTCGCGGAAGAAGGTCGGTGTCTGGCTGGGAAACTGCCAGTAGAGCTCCTTCATATATGGCTGCGGCGGAAACTTTCTGAGTGTCCAAGAGAGACGCTCCTCGTCGGCGATTTCTTCGCGAGAGGCCGGAAGCAACTGCGAGGACTGCGCATGGGACGGTGTGGCAGTAGCCGGCCACAGCGCGGCTCCGAGACAACCCACGACAAGGACTGAACGTGCCGATCCAATCCAATACCGCAAGAGCTCGCTATGACGGTATTTCGGCCCGTCAAAATGCAAATGACAATAGAGTGCGCGCATGCACGGTGCCCGGTCGGAGTAGCCGAACGGTATTCCGAGTTAGGCGGCGTTTGCTATGAGGTTGAAGCGCAAGAGCAGTATTGGAGTCCGCTTGTGGCTAGATAGCCACGGCGTTGAGACGAAGTCCTTGTTTCCCGCCTAGTCGAACAATGGCGACTACTCAAAAACTGCACTTTGCAGCGCCAAAGCGAAAGACGCTTTCCAACCCTTCGCCGACCTGAAGTGCGCTCGCTTTAGTGACGCAATGCGACGGATGTCTAAGTCGAAGCTGCACGCGGAGCGCCGAACGTGAAGGTCAGGGAGCTCGCGACTGGGTGGCTGAGAGCTAAGACTCGAAGTCCGACACACATCATGATGCTACGCATCGTGGGACCATCCACTTCCTGGCAAGTGTGACCCCCGAAAAGGCCCGGCAGAGATAAACTGGGGAAGACACGCCGTTTCCTCGGATAGGCGCGGTCTCTGGCGTAGGGTCGCGCCGAACCGCTGCCAACTAGTGGCGCAATTCCGCGGTTCTTCGCGACGCTGCGGCGATATGCGAGAGAGACGCGAAAAATGCCGAGACTGGGTGGCTACGTTGGTCCTCACCCCGTTTTTTCAGCGCGCTGCCTGTCGCAGGACTTGACTCGGATGAGATGGGGCATGTCCTTTAGTTTGTCGGCAGGAATGCAGTCCGGCAACCCGGCCTTACGGGCACCCTCGACGAAGAACTCAGCCTCCTTTTCGGCATATCCGCCCGCCTCGCTGAGATGGCGTTCCGCGTTCCACGTCGAATTGAGCTTCATGACAGTGGAGGCAGCGGTCCTTGCATCAGCCGTGCGCCCCAGATGAGCATAGGCCACCGCCAAGAAGGCGTAATCGAGGGCAACGGGCTCCTTCACAAGCAATCGGTATTTGGCCGACTTCTCGTGCTGCTCGGCGAAGAAATACACGAGACTGAGGCCTTGGTTGTACCAGTCCGGGTAACGCGGATTAAGGCTCAGCGCCCGCTCCGCCAGACTCACCGCACGCGCCGTTTCTCCAAATTGCGGAAGAGACCAGGCGACAACGAGGATCAAGTCCGCGTCGGACGGTGCCAGGGCTTCAGCCTTATTCAACTCGTCCAGAGCTTGCTCCAGCTTGCCGTTATATCCATAGGCCATTGCGAGCACTTGATGCGTCAGACCATCGTTGGGATCGAGCTGAACCGCACGCTCTGCCGCGCGCCTCATCTTCTGCACGGCTTCCTCGACGGAAGGCGCCAAGCCCAATTCGATCAAATAGTATTGGACTGTGGCCAGCCCACAATAGGCGCGTGCAAATTGTGGATCGAGCTCGACCGATCTAAGGAACAGGCTTTCTGCTTCGATTAAGCTCTCCTTTGTCACCCTGTGCTTTGCCTCGATGCCCAGCAGGTAGGTTTCATATGCTGTGAGGTTCGTCGGTTGCTTGCGCCTGAGTGAGCTGCGCTCCGCCTCCGCAACCGCTCCTTGATAGCCGATGAGGGTCGTGGCGATCTGTTGTGTGACTTCATTCTGCACTGCGAACAAATCATCGATGTGCCGGTCGTAGCGCTGCGACCATACGTGGCTTCCAGAGGCGGCTTCAATGAGTTGGGCGGTCACTCTGATGCGCTCGCCGCTCGACTGAATGGTACCCTCCAGAACGTATTTTACATTGAGCTCGCTACCGACCTGGCGAATGTCGGCGGGCTGGCCCTTGTAAACCGCCGTGGAACTGCGGGCGATAACGACGAGGTCGCGGGATTGCGAGAGATCGGTAATGATGTCCTCGGTAAGTCCGTCCGCGAACCGTTCCCACCTTGGATCTTGTCCGATGTTGTCGAACGGCAAAACTGCAATGGATGGCTCCGCCGGGGGCGCACGGAAATTCCAACCCGTAATTCCCCAGAGACTTGCCATCGTGATCGCGATGAACGCGCCGGCCATCAGTCCAAGCCGCGTCCATCCAAGCGCGGCAAACGCGGAAGGCCGCGTACCTGACGTGCGCTCGGCCAGCTTACCCCCTGCCCGCTCGTCATCCCGCTGCGGGATAGACGCGAACGCCGCCCCGTCTGGAGGCGGTTCAGACGGCGCTACGTTGCTGATTTCGATGCGCGGCCTGTAGCTGCCCTTGGGCAGCTCGATGCGCACGGAATCGGTCTTTCCCTCGGTGTCGTAATACTCACGGAGCTTGTCCCGTAACCGCGCTGCCTCAATGCGCACAATCGGGTCGATGGTCGGATCGAACGTCTGAGGCCGATCGAACACTTCGAGCCCTATATTGTAACCCTTCAGCCTCTCGCCGCGTCCCGCTAGGCTTTCATTGACGATGTACTCGAGGAACCGCTGTCGACGTCGCGACTGCGCGAATGGAGGGCTCTGCAGGATATGGCGTAGTTCCTCACGAATGGCGTCCTGGTCGGATTCGCTAAAGCAATTCAGCAGCATTGCCGTGAGGTTCCAACTTCCGCCGGCAGGGGGTTACCTACCGTTACATACTAGGATCGGCAGCCATCGCTTGTCACGCTCGCGAGAAGGTAGTCAGGCTCGCGACTCACGAGCCCTTGGGAAGGACGGCGGCAATGAAACTCAAGCACCTGTTGTTGGGCGGACCCGCACTGGCTTTGATGCTGGGCAACGGGATGGGAGCGGCAAATGCCGGTCAAACTATCGATCTAGCGGGCGCCATGGCATGCGTAGTCGACAAGTGGGACGAGTCGGAGCCCGAGAAGGGCCACAAGCTTGCCGACTATGCGGGTAGATGCGTGATCATTCCCGACGCCCCCGACGCAGCGAAATACGCAGAGGACTGCGTAGGAAGCTACGAGTACAAACCTGACGGAAGCTGGAAAGGCGCCGGAACCTGTACGGCCACGATCAAGGGTGGGGACAAAATGTTCCTCACCTGGCAGGAGGGCTCACAGCTTGCCGAATACGTGTACGAGTTTACCGGCGGGACCGGCAAATACGAGGGCGCCAAAGGTGGTGGCACGTACAAGGTGGATGAGCTAACCAACTCCCTTTATGGCGGCAGGAAAAAGGGCAAGGTAGAACTGCCCTGAGCTTCGGCGCATGGCTGCAGCATCGGATTCGAAGTTCGAGATGCATCATGATGCTACGTAGATCGTAGGACCATCTGCTCCCGGCAAAACGCCACCCCGAAAATGCCCAGTAGAGATAAACCTGCGAATGACGCGGCTTTCGTGCACGGAAACGCTCTCTCTGGTGTCGCGTAAAAGTGAATGAACGCCATTTGGTGGCGGAATTTGCGGTAAAACCGACGTGCCCGAGAGAGAAATCATCGTGGTATATCAATAACTTGACTGGGTGGCTGGGGGACTTGGATTCGAACCAAGACTGGCGGAGTCAGAGTCCGCTGTCCTACCGTTAGACGATCCCCCACCAGGCCGGAATGTGGCGCCGAGCTGGCGGTGCCGCAAGCCCTCGGGCCTGCGAAGCGATCTTTCGTGGCCCTTCTAACCGCTGCGCCGCGCGCTTGGCAAGCGGGCCGCGCCCCGTGAATGCGTCATGAATAGCGGGTTCAGGCCCGATTCAAAGCGCCCTCTCTAAAAACGGTCCCATGAGCGGACGGGACTCCCCCCGACCAGTCCGCCGAACCGAATGGAGAGAGACATGAAGCTTCCTATGGTCCTAATCGCCGGCGCCGCGACCCTGTTCCTCGGCGCAGGCTTTTCCCCCGCAGACGCCGGCGGCTCGAAGGTCTTCGTCGAGCAGTTCGGCAAGCACAACACCTTCGGCAGCTCGCAGAGCGGCAAGAAGAACCGGCTGACCGTCTACCAGGACGGCTTCGCCAACCACGCGGTCGGCTCGCAGTATGGCAAGCGCAACAAGGCGGTGATCGGCCAGCAGGGCAGGTTCAACTCTGCCGACACCTGGCAGAGCGGCCGCAACAACATCGTTGGCGTCGCCCAGTTCGGCAAGGGCCACACCGCGTTCACCTCGCAGGACGGTAGCGGCAACGCGATCGGCGTGATCCAGGCCGGACGCGGCAACAGCGCCAACGTCACCCAGGTCGGCCGCGGCAACGTCTCCGTCATCATCCAGGACTGACGCAAAGGCTGACGGCGTCCATCACCCACGCTCCGAGGAAAGGCTAGACCATGTCCAACTTCGCAACTGTCATCCTGGCGTCGCTCATTCCCTTGAGCGGCGCCTGGAGCGCGAGCGCTCTCGCCAATGGCGGGGCGCACGCGCCCCTGCCGGAGGAATTCGCCGGCGACCTGCCCCGCTGCGAGATCCGCGCCGAGCCGGCGGGACGCGGCGTGCGGCTCGAGGGCCTCGTCTTCGCCGACGTTCCCCTCTCCGGCACCTACCGTTTCCGCGTCTCGCAGAACGGCAGCGGCGGCTCCTCGCAGATCAATCAAGGCGGCGAGTTCGACGCAGGGCCGGGCGAGCCCGAGTCGCTCGGCACCGTCTCGCTCGGCGGCGGTCCCGGCAGCTTCACCGCGACGCTCACGCTGCGTTGGGCCGGCGGCAGCATCGATTGCCACGCCGGTACCGGCAAAAGGCGCGTCGAGCTTGCGCCTTCCGTTACCGACGACCCCACGCTCGACGCTTCCGCGGCGAGCTAGCTTGAAAGGATAAGACGATGAAACGACTCACCAAGACCGCAGCCGCCCTCGCCGTCCTGGTCGGGCTCGGCGCCTTCCAGATTCCGGCGCCCGCAGAAGCCGGCGGGTCGGTCACCATGATGCTCACGCCCGGCGGCGACGCAGGCGACCTCATCAACACGGGCCTGCGCATCTACGGCATGACCCAGCAATACAAGCAGGCCAAGAAAAGCAAGAACAAGGCCACGGTGAAGCAGAAGGGCGTCAACAACGCCGCCGCGCTCAGCCAGAAGGGCGCCGGCAATTACGGCCTCGTCTACCAGAAAGGCAAGGGCCACACGGCGACCGCTGCGCAAGGCGGCTACAATAATGCGCTTGGCATCTTCCAGTTCGGCAAGAAGACCAATCTCGATGTCGGCCAGTACGGCGTCGGCCAGACCGGGATCATCCTGCAGGGCGGTTGGTAGCGTAGCGGCCGGGCGCGACACGGCGTCCGGCCACTTTCTTGCGGTGCCGGCTCGATTTGACGGCGGCCAAGGGCACCGCCTATAAGCCGCATCGATGCTGCTCACCACGCGCCGCCGGGCGCTCGCCCTCCTCATCGCCGGTCTAGGCTTCGGATTTGCTCCGGCGCTGAGCCGCGTTCTGGCGCAGGAAGACGGCGCCGAGGACGCGCCCGCTGACAGCGACGCCACGGACGCCGAGGACGACGAGGAGCTCGAAGAGCCCGGCGGCCCGCCAGAGTGCTACGACAGCAAGAAGTTCGGCGACTGGCTCGGGCGCGCCAGCGATAAGATGGCCGGCGCGCGCATCAACGATGTTCCCTTCGACAATCCCGACCAGAGCCCGCTCCGCGCCGACGTGCATGTCTCCTCGACCTATGACTGCAAGGTCGTTCTCTATGCCGACACCGACAAGCTCGAGCTCTCCAAGGAATTCCTGGTCGATCCCGCGAACCGCCTGATCGTCAGGGACGAGAACGGCAAGGACGCGCTCGATGTCGAGCTTTGCGGCAATTGCGCGGATATCGAGGAGGATCTGGTGAGCGTTGTCCTGCCGCTCTCGACCGCGACGCTCTTCAGGGAACGCCCCGCGATCTCGATCGCGTTCAAGCTCAAAGGCCAGGACGAAGCGGGCTTCAAGCTCCAATTGGAGCCGATGCGCGAGGCGCTCGACTGGGCCGAGGATCGCAAGAAAGAGCTTGCCGATAACGCGGCCGAGGGCGTCTGCATCCCGCCGCAGCCAGAATAGCGAATTTCCCCCGGGAAAAGGCACCCCGCGAGCGTCCGCCCGCGAGGCGCTTCATGCGGCTAGCTCGTCTGCAGTTCAATGACGTCGATCGGCTCGCCGATCGGCTCGAAGGCCCAGACCGCGGCATCGCCCGTCGCGTTGCAGAGGTGGTAGCTGCCGGCGACATCCTCGATGAAGACGATGAAGCCCGGATCGTTGACGAGCCCGTCGGCCGCAACGGCGACGGCCTTGCCGCCACCCTCCGGATAGGCTTCGCAGACCTGCGCGGCGACAGCCTGCGGATCCTCGTCGCCGAACGCGATGTCCTGGAGGCCGACCAGTTCAGGCCCGGTGCCGCCCAGCAGGTCGCCGCTTAGCAGCGTGTAGGAATAGATATTGCCGTTGGCATCAGCGTCGCACATCCAGAGATTGCCGTCCTTGTCGTTCAGCCAGACCAGGCTGAAGCCGATGCCGCTGCCGTCGCCGACCGCGTTCACCAGGCTGACCGGCTGCACCGGATTGATCGCCGAGCAGGCTTCAACCGCGGTCTCATGGCCGATAGGCGCTGCCGTCCCGCCCGGGGGCGTCTCGACGGCGGCCGTCTCGGCGTTGGCGATGGGCAGCGTCAGCAGGCAGGCGGCGAGAACCGCGAGGCTCACGCCGGCATAGGTGGATTTCCGTTTCATCGAAGTCTCCTACGAAGGTTGTGCCGGACGGGATTGCCCGGCTTGCCAGTGACTGGCTTGGCCGGGAGATGGCGCGGGCGCCCGGAGGCCAATGTGAGCCTCCTCACAGTGAGGCTTAGGCGCGCGGATTGAGCCGCAGGCGCGGAAGCCCCGGCTTCGCCGCAATCAGGCCGAGAAGGCGCCCCAGTCGCGGGTTAGCGTTTTAACCAATAAGAAAAGGACAGGAGTTTTCGGCCGGTAGGTCTTCGAGCTTGAGGGGGTCTCGTCAACGATGCGCCCGGCTCTTTCCTCGAAGCTTCGGAACGCGGGCTTCCCCGCCTCTCGTGCCGCACCTCCTGCCATGCGTAAGAAGCGGTGTCAGGGGGTCGTTGGTTTTGCGTTTGACCGGCCTCATTCTCGGGCTTGCGCTCTTGCCCGGGCTTGCGCTCCTGGGCGCGAGCGCGTCGGTGCAAGCCGAGACGCGCGCCATCGGCGTCGTCGCCGGCGCGCCCGGCGCCTCCGAGACGGAGCTCGCCGCCGAGATGGCTAGCCTCTTCCCGGAAGATGCGGGACCGAGCGTCCTGCCCATGACCGGCGATACCGGCGCCGGCAATCTCGCGCTTCTGCTGAGCGATCCGTCCGTTGACATTGCCTTCGTCTCGGCCGACGCGCTGGCGGCTGCCACCGCCACGCAGGGCGCCGCGCTCAACGAGAAGCTCGAGCTGGTCGCGCGGCTCTATCCGCAAGAGGTACATGTGCTCGCGCGCGGCGACATCGCAAGCCTCGCCGATCTCGCCGGCAAGCGCGTGAGCATTGGCCCCGAAGGCTCGGGCTCGGCCGCCACCGCCGCTTCACTGTTCAAGGCACTCAGCATCCAGATCGAGCCGCTTGCCCTCGATCCCGCCGCTTCGCTCGAGCAATTGCAGCAGGGTACGGTCTCCGCCGCCGTGATCGTCGGTGGCAAGCCGGTCCAGGCGCTCGGCGCGGTCCCCCCCGGCCTGCACCTTCTACCGATCCCGTTCGAAGGCGCGCTCGAAGCCGCGTATCTCCCGACAAGGCTCGGCCATGATGACTATCCCGGCCTGATTGCGGCTAGTGTCGAGGTCCCGACCATCGCCACCGGTCTCGTGCTGCTCGCGGCGAAGGCGAAACATGATGCGGGTCACGCCGAACGCGTCGCCCAGTTCATCGACACCGTGTTCCCGCGCTTCGCCGAGCTCAAGGCGCGCGACAAGCATCCCAAATGGCGGGACATCAATCTCGCCGCGACCTGGCCGGGCCTGACCCAATCGCAGGCCGCCGCAGCCTGGTCGGCCAGACAGCACGACATATCGGCAAGACCCGCCACGCCATCGCTCGCGACGGCGCAAGGCCTGGGCACCGACGCGTCGGGCACCAACGCGTTGGGCAACAACGAGAAGGAGGCATTGTTCGAGCAATTCATGCAATGGCAGCGCGCCAAGGGGCACTAGCGCGCTGTTCAAGGGGAATCGGGGCGTAACCCGCGCGTGGGAAGGCGCGCGGAGGCGTATGAGTAGAGGAGCCTGTCATGACCGGTTCAAGCTCGCCCTTGACCGACCAGCCCGATTGGCACCCGGTACACCGGGCCAATGCCATGCTGCGCGCGGCGCTGCTGAATTCGACGTTCTCGCCTGACCGCTTTGCCACCACCGAAGATGTAGACCCCCCTTCCCTGCTCGATGACGCGATCGAGCTGGCCCGCGAGCCCGGCGCGCGCGCCTATCGCGCATCGCTAGCCGGCGCGGGACAGAGCCTCTCTCTCGAACCGGAAGACGACGACGCGCTGGAGCTGTCGCAAGCGCCCGAAGCGCTCGGCCCGAGCCCGCAAGCCCGCGTGCAGGCGCTGGTGCACGATTTCCATCGGCGTCAGCGCCAGATCAGCGTGCTGGTCGCCCTGTGCCTCGCTGCGGCCTTCGCGCTGACGCTTGGTGGGTTCGTGCTGCTTGCCTCGCTCACCGCGAGCGCAACGCCCGACGCGCCCGCACCGATCGCCCCGACCAAGGCCCCGGTCAACGAGAAGGACTGGGCACCGCTCCGCTCGACCTCGATTGCCTGGCAGCCGCCCAAAGCCGCGCCTCAACGCATCAGGGCCACACCTGCGCGCGCCAAGACCGAGCAGGCAGGCGTCGCCACACAAAATCCCGCCGTGCACGCGCAAACCCTCCTCGCCACTGCCGCCCGCAAGGTCGCGCTCGCGCCGCTCCTGCCGCACGGCAAGGCGCGCTATCTGCTGCTGCGCGGCCTGCCCGCCGAGGCAACGCTGTCAGCCGGAAAGCGCAGCGCAAGCGGCGCCTGGATGGTGAAGAACGAGGAGCTGCAGGATCTCTCGTTGCGCGTCGGCAGCGCCAAGAGCGGCGACTACCCGGTCGAGATCTATCTGCTGCAATCGGCGGCGGGTCCGCAGGCGCGGCAAAATTTCGTGCTGCGCGTCGAGGCAGGGCCGCGCATCTATACCGCGGGCCTCGACACGAGCTGGACCACCGCTCTGCTCGACATGGCCTTCTTCCGCGGCACCGACGAAGCGCCGGAGAGCGCGCCGCCACCACCAGCTGCCGAGCGCTTGTTTGCCCGGGCCAAGCAGCATCTCGCTGAAGGCGACATCGCCGGCGCGCGGCTGCTGCTCCAGCATCTCGCCGAGCAAGGCGAGAGCGAAGCGGCGTTCGAGCTCGCCCGCACCTATGACCGGAACGAGCTCACCGCGCTCGGTGCGAACGGCATCGATGGCGATTTTAAGCGCGCGCGAATCTGGTACGAACTTGCATCGCAAAAGGGGAACGACAAAGCCGCAGGACGTTTGCAGATCCTCGCTAGTCTCTCGGATAGAACGCCGTTCGACTAGTTTGAGGAGGGCCGCAGCCGCCTATCCGAGGGAACCAAATCGGGGGGAACCGGCGGCTGCGGCCCACTCATTTCCCGGGATGTTCCGCATCGTCATTCCGGCGCAAGCCGGGATCCATTGCGGCAAGCACTGTGCCTTCCATTCTGGATACCGGCTTTCGCCGGTATGACGACAGCGGACTAAACGATGTGCCGCCGCTTAAGTTCGGCCAGGATGCGCTCGGCGAGCGCGTCGGGGCTCGATTCAGATGTATCGACGGTGAGCTCCGCCTGCTCCGGCGGCTCGTAGGCGGAGTCGATGCCGGTGAAGTTGCGGATCAGCCCGGCGCGGGCCTTGCGGTAGAGGCCCTTCGGATCGCGCGCCTCGCACAGCGAAAGCGGCGTGTCGACGAACACCTCGACGAACTCGCCCTCGCCGAACAGATCGCGCGCCATGCGCCGCTCCGAGCGGAACGGCGAGATGAACGACACCATGACGATCAGCCCTGCATCGACGAACAGCCGCGCCGCCTCGGCCACGCGGCGAATATTCTCCACGCGGTCGGCGTCGGTGAAGCCGAGATCCTTGTTGAGCCCGTGGCGGACATTGTCGCCGTCGAGCATATAAGTGTGCCGGCCGAGCGAGTGCAGCCGCTTTTCGAGCGTATTGGCGATGGTCGACTTGCCGGCGCCCGAGAGTCCGGTGAACCACAGCACGCACGGGCGCTGATGCTTGAGCTGCGCGCGCGCGGCCTTGTCGACATAGAGCTCCTGCCACTGGATGTTGGTCGCGCGGCGGAGCCCGAACTCGATCATGCCGGCGGCGACCGTGGCGTTGGTGAAGCGGTCGATCAGGATGAAGCTGCCGGTCTCGTGGTTCTCCGCGTAGGGGTCGAACACCAGCGCACGGGCGGTGGTGAGGTTGCAGGTGCCGGCCTCGTTCAGCTCCAGCGTCTTGCCGGCGACGTGATCGAGATTGTCCACGTTGAGCTTGTATTTGAGGCTCGTCACCGTGGCGGTGGTGGTCTGGCAGCCGCATTTCAGCAGATAGGTGCGGCCGGGCAGCATCTCTTCGTCGTCGAACCAGACGAGATGCGCGGCGATCTGGTCGGCGGCGGAAGGCGGCGCGTCGGGGAGCGCGATCATGTCGCCGCGGCTCACATCGACCTCCTCGGTGAAGGTCAGCGTCACCGCGTCGCCCGCCTGCGCCGCATCGAGATCGCCGTCGGCCGTGACGATGCGCGCAACATGCGCGCGCTTGCCCGATGGATGGATGACCACCTCGTCGCCCGGCTTGACCTCGCCGCTTGCTACCGTGCCGGCATAGCCGCGAAAATCGTGGTCTGGCCGGTTCACCCACTGCACGGGAAAGCGGAACGGGCGCGCGGCCCCTGCCCGGCCGACCTCGACCGTCTCGAGATGCCCGAGCAGCGTCGGCCCGTGATACCAGTGCATATGCGCGCTCGGCGCGATCACGTTGTCGCCCTTGAGCGCGGAGAGCGGGATCGCCGTGATCTGCTCGAAGTTCAGCCCGTCCGCGAAGCTTGCGAAATCCGCGGCGATCGCCTCGAAGCGCGCTTCGTCGAAATCGACCAGGTCCATCTTGTTCACCGCGAGCGCGACGCGCGGAATACCGAGCAGCGACAGGATGCAGGCGTGGCGGCGCGTCTGGGTGAGCACGCCGGCGCGCGCATCCACCAGCAGCACCGCGAAATCGCAGTTTGACGCGCCGGTCGCCATGTTGCGCGTGTACTGCACGTGACCCGGCGTGTCGGCGACGATGAACTTCCGGCGGGGCGTTGAGAAATAGCGATAGGCCACGTCGATGGTGATCTTCTGCTCGCGCTCGGCCTCGAGCCCATCGACCAGCAGCGACAGGTCGAGATCGGCGCCTGCCATGCCGGCCCGGCGCGAGTCGCGCTCGACGCTTTTGAGCTGGTCCTCGTAGACGAGCGCGGAATCGTAAAGCAGGCGGCCGATCAACGTCGACTTGCCGTCGTCGACGCTGCCGCAGGTTAGGAAGCGGAGCAGCCCGCGCCGCTCCTCGGCCGCGACCTGGGCCTCGACCCGCGCGCGGGCACTGTCGCCCCCGCCACTGACGACGCGCAGACGCGGCATCAGAAATAGCCCTCCTGCTTCTTCTTCTCCATCGAGCCGGCCTGGTCGTGGTCGATGACGCGGCCCTGGCGCTCGGAATGGCGCGTGGCGATCAGCTCCTCGACGATCTCTGGTACCGTCGCGGCGTTCGATCTGATCGCGCCGGTCAGGGGATAGCAGCCGAGCGTGCGGAAGCGCACGCGCGCCATCTCGGGCGTCTCGCCCGGATCGATCGGCAACCGTTCGTCGTCGACCATGATCAGCGTGCCGCCGCGCTCGATCACCGGGCGCTCCTTGGCGAAATAAAGCGGCACGACCGGGATCTCTTCGAGATGGATGTAGGTCCACACATCGAGCTCGGTCCAGTTCGACAGCGGAAATACCCGCATGCTCTCGCCGGGGTCGACACGCGTATTGGCAAGATGCCAAAGCTCGGGGCGCTGACGCTTCGGGTCCCAGTTCTGCGCGGCGTTGCGGAAGGAATAGACGCGCTCCTTGGCGCGCGATTTCTCCTCGTCGCGCCGCGCGCCGCCGAACGCCGCGTCGAAGCCGTGCGCGCGCAGCGCCTGCTTCAGCGCCTCGGTCTTCATCACGTCGGTATAGAGCGCGCTGCCATGGGTGATCGGCGAGATGCCGTCGCGCACGCCCTGCTCATTGATATGCACGAGCAGGTCGAGCCCGAGCCGCTTCGCCTCCGCGTCGCGAAAGGCGATCATCTCGCGGAACTTCCAGGTCGTGTCGATATGCAGCAAGGGGAACGGCGGCTTGCCTGGATAGAAGGCCTTGCGCGCGAGATGCAGCATCACCGAGGAGTCCTTGCCGATCGAATAGAGCATCACCGGGTGGCGGAACTCGGCCACCGCTTCGCGCATGATGTGGATGCTCTCGGCTTCGAGCTGCCGCAGATATGTCGAGAGGCGCTGCTTCACGATTTCGCGCCCGATTGCCGCCCGCCGGCCGATTTCGCCGGTTTCACCAAGGCAAGCGACGGTGCGGGCGCAGGCTCCGGCTCTGGCTCTGCCGGTTGACCCTTAGCGGCCTGCGCCTTGGCCTTGCGCGCGTCGGCCCGCTCGAGCTGATAGTAGCGATAGGCGCTCACCGGGATCAGTGCGAGATAGGTGATCGAGCCCACGGTGAGCGTAAGCGAGGGGAAGGTGAGCAACAGCGCGATGAAGAGCGCGGCCGCCACGAAGATCGGTGGCACGTGCTCGCGCGCGATCTTCTGCCCGATCAGCTTGATGGAGAAGGTCGGCACCTTGCTCACCATCAGAAGCGCGATGGCAATCGTGTAAACGAGGACCAGCGGGGTCAGGCTCGGCAGATGCAGGCCGAGATCCTGGATATAGATCGGCAAGAGCAGGATGATCGCGCCGGCCGGCGCCGGTACGCCGACGAAGAAATTGCTCTTCCACGCCGGCTGATCCGGCCGGTCGAGCGAGACATTGAAGCGCGCGAGGCGAAGCGCCGAGCAGACCGCGAAGACGAGCACCGCGATCCAGCCGATGCCGCGCAGATCCTCGAGTGCCCAACTGAACATGATGATGGCTGGCGCTACGCCGAAATTGACGAAGTCTGCGAGGCTGTCGAGCTCGGCGCCGAACCGCGACGAGGCCTTCAACAGCCGCGCTACGTGTCCGTCGATACCGTCGAGAAACGCGGCGAACACCAGCGCCGCAACCGCCAGATCCCAACGATGCTCGATGCCCATGCGGATCGCCGTGAGCCCCGCGCATAGCCCGACCAGCGTGAAGATGTTGGGGACCAGCACGCGGATCGGCACCTGGCCGCGCGCGAAGGCGAGCGGGCGCCGCTTGCGTTCGTCTCTGTCGGGATCGAAGGGAGGGAACATGGACTCAGTCCTGCACCGGCGCCGAACCTACGATCTGCGCCTCGTCTGTGGCGGCCTTGGGGCCGAACCCCTTAGCGCCGAGCTCGGCAAGAACGGTCTCCCCGCCGATTGCCGTCTGGCCAGCTGCGACCTGCACCCGGGCGCTCGCCGGCAGATAGACATCGACGCGGCTGCCGAAGCGGATCAGGCCGACCCGCTCACCGCGCGCCACGCTAGCGCCCTCGTTCACGAAAGTCACGATCCGCCGCGCGACAAGGCCGGCGATCAGCACGAGCCCGACCTTCTCGCCCGTCCCGGTCTCGATGACAAGGGCGCGGCGCTCGTTCTCCTCGCTTGCCTTATCGAGCTCGGCATTGAGAAACGCGCCAGGCACATAGACGCTGCTCGCGATGCGGCCGGCCACCGGCGCGCGCACGATATGCACGTCGAAGATCGACAGAAACACGGAGATGCGAGTGCGCGGCCCCTCCCCCAGCGCAAGCTCGCGCGGTACCGTCACGCCTTCGGCGACGTCGACGATCCTGCCGTCGGCGCCGCTCACCACGGCCCCGGCCCGGGTTGGCGTCACGCGCTCAGGATCACGGAAGAAATAGGCGCAATAAGCGGTCGCGAGGGCGCCGAGCCAGCCGAGCAGCGAAGAGAATTGGAACAGCACGAGCGTCGCGAGCGCGGCGCCTGCCACGAATTTATAGCCGTCGCGATGGATCGGCACGAAGGCGTTGCCGATCGTGTCGAGCAGGCTGTGGGTTTCGCGGGGTCCACTCATGTCGCTGCCATCGCCTCGTCCTCGAGCCGCTCCGCCGCGCGCGACGGCTCGACTTCCTCGTCCCTGCCCGCAACTTCCGCAAGCCGTTCGCGCGCCTCGTCGGCCTCGCGCTGCCGCTCCCATAGGCTCGCATAGAGCCCGCCTTTGGCGAGCAGCTCCAGATGCGTGCCCTGCTCGGCGATCCGGCCGCGGTCGAGGACGATGATATTGTCCGCATGCACCACGGTCGAAAGCCTGTGCGCTATGACGAGGCTGGTGCGGTCGCGCGCCACACGCTCAAGCGCGTCCTGAATGTCCTTCTCGGTGTGACTGTCGAGCGCAGAGGTCGCCTCGTCGAGCATCAGGATCGGCGGCGCCTTCAAGATCGTGCGGGCAATGGCCACACGCTGCTTCTCGCCGCCGGAGAGCTTCAGCCCACGCTCACCGACCAGCGAGTCGTAGCCCTGCGGCAGGGTCATTATAAAGTCGTGGATCTGCGCAAGGCGCGCCGCGTCGCGCACCTGCGCCTCGGTCGCGTCGGGCTTCCCGTAGCGGATGTTGTAGGTGATCGTGTCGTTGAACAGCACGGTGTCCTGCGGGACCATGCCGATCGCCGCGCGCAACGAGTCTTGCGTCACGTCGGCGATGTCCTGGCCGTCGATCAAGATGCGCCCGCGCGTCGGCTCGTAGAAGCGGAACAAGAGCCGCGCAATGGTCGACTTGCCCGCGCCGGACGGGCCGACGATGGCCACCATCTTGCCCGCAGGCACCTCGAAGCTGACGTCTTTCAGGATCGGCCGGCCGGGCTCGTAGGCGAACGTGACGTTGTCGAACTTGACCGCGCCGCGCGTGACGTCGAGCGGCTCCGCGCCAGGCCTATCGATGATCTCCGGGTTCTCGCCGAGCAGCGCGAACA
Source organism: uncultured Methyloceanibacter sp. (assembly GCA_964634195.1). Classification (GTDB taxonomy): domain Bacteria; phylum Pseudomonadota; class Alphaproteobacteria; order Rhizobiales; family Methyloligellaceae; genus Methyloceanibacter. Next base: position 69,815 of record CAZWIO010000003.1, read on the forward strand.
TGGTCTCGACGTCGATCAGCCCCTGCTTGATCTCGCGATAGACCATGCCCATGAAATTGAGCGGCATATAGAGCTGGATCAGAATGGCGTTGATCATCACGAAGCCGCCGACGGTCAGCGCGCCTGCTGCCACGTCGCGCGCCGCGAGCAGCATGCAGATCACCATGCCAATGGTGAAGATCACCGCTTGCCCTGAGTTCAGTACGCCGAGCGAAGAGTAGGTGCGGATTGCCGCCTTCTCGTAGCGCGCCATCGAGGCGTCGAAGCGCCGCGCCTCGTGCGCCTCGTTGCCGAAATATTTGACGGTCTCGTAGTTCAGCAAACTGTCGACCGCCTTGGCATGCGCCTCGGTGTCGGACTCGTTCATGTCGCGGCGGATGGCGATGCGGCGCTCGCTCGCGGCGAAGGTGAACCACACATAGGCCGCGACCGTGGCGAGCACGACCACCACATAAATCCAGCCGAAATACCAGGCGACCAGACCCGCGATCATCACGAGCTCGACCGCGGTCGGGATCGAGTTCAGCACCGCCATGCGCATGATCGTGTCGACGCCGGAAACGCCGCGCTCGATCACGCGGTTGAGCCCGCCGGTGCGGCGCTCGAGATGAAAGCGCAGAGAGAGCGCGTGGAGGTGCCGGAAGGTGCGGTTGGCAAGCTGCCGCACCGCGTTCTGCGCGACCGATGAGAACCACACGTCGCGGATCTGCGCGAATACGATCATCAACACGCGGCCGACGCCGTAAGCCACGATCAGCATGGCCGGCACGGCGGCAAGGCCGAACGGCGAAAGCGCGGTGGCCTCGCCTGCCGTCGTCTCACCTGCCAGGATATCGACCACAGCCTTGTAGGCAATCGGCACGGCGAGCGTCACCGCCTTGGCGAGGATCAGCGCGGCGAGCGCTACCACCACGCGGAAGCGCAGGTCCGGGCGGCCAGCGGGCCAGGCATAGGGCAGGAGATCGCGCAGCACGGAAAGGTGCCCGGTCCGCGCGGTGAGCACCGCGTCGCTTCTCGATTGCGGCAGCCGGTCTTGCATGGGCGATGTTCTTCCAGCGCATTTCCGCGCGGCAAAAAGGGCAGCGGTCCGCGCTGCCCTTCCGACACTCTATATAGGCTCGCGCCGGGGGCACGCCAAGCGCGCGGGGCTATTCCTCCGGCTCCGGCACCTTCACCTGCTGCTCGGGGTGGATCAGGTTCGGATTCTTGATCGCGCCGCGATTGGTGCGGAAGATCGAGACATAGCGCGCGCCCGCGCCGAGATAGCGCTCGGCGATGGCCCATAGCGTGTCGCCGCGCTGGATGGTGTAGGTGCCGGGCTTGCGCTGCTCATCGAGCAGGCTGGCGCCCGCGTCGCCGGTCTGCTCGACCGACGCGGTCTGCTGCGCCCCTTGCGGATGCCCGCGAGGCGTCGCGACCTGTAGCGAGGGCCTCGGCGCCGCCGTCACCGCCACCGGCACGGATTGCCGCGAGGCCACCGCCTGCCCGCCCTCGGGCGGCGTCGCCTGCAGCGACAAAGTGTGCTGCCCCGAGGGAAGCGGCTTGTCGAGAACCACGGTCCACTCGCCCTGGGAATCCGCCTTAGCCTCGGCGACCTCGGCACCGTCGCTCACGACTTTCACCGTCCAACCCGGCGCGGCGCGGCCGGCGATCACGCCTTCGCCGCCCGGCTCGGTGCGCACGATGTCGAAGCTCGGCGTCGCGGCGCGCAGATCGGCAGGCGCGCTGCCTGTCGCTTCGCCTTCCGAAGGCGGCAGCGGTGCGCGTTGCGGCGAGGCTGCCGCTGTCGTTTGCGGCTCGGATGTCGGTGCGGCCGTCCCGGGCGCCGTCGGCGCGACGGCATGGGGCGAGGTCGATGCCGCCGTGTCGGACGAGGGCGAAGTTGCCGATTGCGGCGAGGCTGAGGGTACCGTCGCGGGCGAAGGCGCCTCCGCCGTCGCGGGCGGTTGCCCTAGCAATGGCAGCGGCACGTCGCCGCCCTGCCAGAACCAGAAGGCGCCAGCGCAACCGAGCGCGAGCAGCGCTAGACTTGCGATCCCGATGATGACTTTGCTGCGCATCGTTGCATCATCCTTTCTCGTCGAGGCCGCGCTGCCCGCAACGCGCGGCCCTAGGGCGCGTTTTGTTGTCCCGGCGTCTGCGCCGGCGGTACGCCCTTGGCGCGGCCGATCGAGACCATCGCCCTGCCGGCCAGCAACTTCGTCTCCTTGTCATATTGCTCGGCGCGGATCGTGTGAGGCGCATCGTCCAACTCAAGATCGCCTTCCACGCTCCATTTGCCCTCGCCGTCGGCGACCACCCTGGCGTAGGGCGACTCGTCGAAGAAGATGAAGAGCGGCGCGCCCGGCAGCGCGATCCCGGCAAGCTTGAGCTTGCCCTTGCTGCCGGCCTCGCCGTCTTGGAAATCGATCGTCGAAATCTTGATCGGCGATTTCGGCCGCGGCGCGGTCTGCTGCTCGCCGGCTTCCGCCTGCTCGGCGGGCTTAGCCTCGGCGGCGGAGTCCATGGCGACCGCCTGGCCGACCCAAGCGCCCGATCCTAACAGCAGGGCGGCGAGCGCCCCCATCCACACGATGAACTTTCTACCCGGCATGTCTCGAATCCTTCACGACGCGACTCTTATCTTAGCCTCGGCACAAGGCCAAAAAACGTCAAATTGTGCACCGGGCCGCCGGCAACCTACCGGATCGCCGGGCGGACGCAAGCTGACCTTTCAGAATGCCCTTTCTTGACGCGCCCACAAGCCGGATGGCAGATGACCCTAATGAACGATACGCTTGCCCGCTCACGCCTCCGCAAAATCTGCGTCTATTGTGGCTCAGGCTCCGGCCGAAACCCGGCTTTCGCCAAGGCCGCGCGCGCACTCGGCCGCGAGCTCGCTGAGGCCGGCATCGGGCTTGTCTATGGCGGCGGCAGCCTCGGCCTGATGGGGGCGATCGCCCGCTCTGTCCTCAAGCATGGCGGCCACGTCACCGGCATCATCCCCGGCTTTCTCTCGCAGCGCGAAGAGATGCTGACCGAGGCGCAGGAGTTGATCGTGGTCGACGACATGCATCAGCGGAAGCGCTTGATGTTCGTCAAGTCTGACGCGTTCGTCGCGCTGTCGGGCGGTCTCGGCACGCTCGAGGAGCTGGTCGAGCAGCTCACCTGGTCGCAGCTCGGCCAGCACAGAAAGCCGATCGCGCTTTTGAATATCGAGGGCTATTGGGATCCGCTGCTCGCGCAGTTCGAGCGCATGCAGGACGAGCTGTTCATCCGGCCCGGGCTCGAGCTCAACGTGCTGGTGGCCGACCGCGCCGCCGACGTGATCCCCGCGCTCGAGAAGGCCTACCAGCCGATTTCCGAGGCGGCGGAGGAGCAGGCCGAGGCTGAGGTCTCTGTGAAGTTCTGATCGTAGGGTGGGCAACGACATCGTCGTTGCCCACCCGGAACCGGCGCGAGATGTACGGCACTCGTCATGGTGAGGTGCAAGCGCCGTCCTTCGAGGCGCGGGCTTTGCCCGCGCACCTCAGGATGACGGCGCTTGCCTCGAACCACGCACCTTCGCCTGCCCACCCTACGGCGCCAGCGCGCCGTCGCGGATCAGCTTGAAGTTGATGGAATCGAGCAGCGCCTCGAACGACGCATCGACGATATTCGGCGACACGCCCACCGTGAACCAGCGATTGCCAACGCCGTCGCGGCTCTCGACCAGAACGCGCGTCACGGCGTCGGTGCCGCCGGTCAAGACGCGCACCTTGTAGTCGACGAGCTCGAGGTCGTCGATGAAGGCCTGATAACGGCCGAGATCCTTCCGCAGCGCATTGTCGAGCGCGTTGACCGGACCGTTGCCCTCGCCCACCGACAGCACCGTCTCTCCGTCGATGCGCACTTTCACCGTCGCCTCCGATACGGTGACGAGCTCGCCGACGGCGTTGTGGCGACGCTCGACCATGACCCGGAACGAATCCACGTCGAAGAATTGCGGCACGTTGCCGAGCATGCGGCGCGCGAGCAGCTCGAACGACGCATCCGCCGCCTCGTAGGCATAGCCCTCAGCCTCGCGCTGCTTCACCGTATCGAGCAGGCGCGCGATGCGCGGATCGTCCTTCGGGATAGCGATGCCGATGCGATCGAGCTCGGCGAGGATGTTGGAGCGCCCGGCCTGGTCCGACACGAGCAGCTTGCGCCGGTTGCCGACCGCTTCCGGCGGCACATGCTCATAGGTGCGCGGGTCCTTCTGCACCGCGGAGACATGGATGCCGCCCTTATGCGCGAAGGCCGCCTCGCCCACATAAGGCGCATGCCGGTTCGGCGCGCGGTTCAGCATCTCGTCGAGGATGCGCGAGGCATGAGTCAAGGTGCAGAGCTTCTCCGGCGTGACGTTGGTCTCGAACCGCTCGGCGTAGTCCGATTTCAGCATCAAGGTCGGGATGATCGAGGTGAGGTTCGCGTTGCCGCAACGCTCACCGAGCCCGTTCAGCGTGCCCTGGATTTGCCGCGCGCCGGCGCGCACCGCCGCCAGCGAATTCGCCACACCGTGATCGGTGTCGTTGTGCACATGGATGCCGAGGCGGTCGCCGGGGATGTGCTTCACCACCGCGCCGACGATGCGCTCGACCTCATGCGGCAGCGTGCCGCCATTGGTGTCGCACAGCACGATCCAGCGCGCGCCGGCCTCGTAGGCCGCCTTGGCGCAGCGAAGGGCATAATCGGGATTGGCCTTGTAGCCGTCGAAGAAATGCTCGCAATCGAGCAATGCCTCGCGGCCGCTCGCCACGATCGCCGCGATCGACTCGCTGATGCCGTCGACATTCTCATCAAGGCTGATGCCGAGCGCGACCTCGACATGGAAGTCCCAGCTCTTGGCGACGAGACAGATGGCGTCAGCTTGCGCGGCGAGGAGCGCCTGGAAGCCCGGATCGTTGGCGATCGAGCGGCCTGGCCGCTTGGTCATGCCGAACGCGGTCAGCTTGGCCCCGCCAAGATTGCGCTTCTCGCCGAAGAGCTTGGTGTCGGTCGGGTTCGCGCCCGGATAGCCCGCCTCGATATAGTCGAGGCCGAGCACGTCGAGCTGCTGGGCGATCACCCATTTGTCCTCAAGCGAGAAATCGACGCCGTGCGTCTGCGCGCCGTCGCGCAGCGTCGTGTCATAGAGCGAGATGCGTTCGCGGGCCATGATCGTTCCTACACCACGCCGAAGACAAAGTGCAGCGCAAGCCATACTGCTAGCGCAAGCACGATGAGCTTGATGGCGAGATAAACGCGCCGCGAGCCTTTGAACGGCACGTCCTTGAGGAACTCGCTCATCGCGCGACCTCCCAGGTGGTGACGAGCTCGCCGGTCTTTGGGTCCTTGGCGTCCTTCAGCACGATGCCCATGGCCTGAAGCTCGTCGCGGATGCGGTCTGCCTCCTTGAAGTCCTTGGCCGCCCGCGCCGCATGCCGCGCTTCGATCAGCGCATCGACATCGGCTTGCTCGGCCTTCGTCTCGGAAAGCTTCACGCGTTCGATCCGGTTCCGCTCGCCGGAGAAGCCAAGGAAGTTCAGCGCGGCGCGAAGCTGATCCCAATGGCCGGCACTGTGCAGTCTGTGCAGTTCCGCGATGACCTTCGGCGTGTTCAGATCGTCGCAGAGCGCATCGAGCACCGGCCCCGGCACACCCTTCGCCGGCGCCGCGCCTGCGACATCGCCATACCACTCCCACAAGGTCTTATGCGCCTCGTCGAGCCCGGCGAAAGTCCAGTCGAGCGGCTGGCGGTAATGCGTGCGGAGCATGTTGAAGCGGAGCGCCTCGCCCGGCCATTCGTAACCCTGCCAGCCGGTGAGCAGCTCATGCACCGTGACGAAATTGCCAAGGCTCTTCGCCATCTTCTCCCCCTCCACCTGGAGGAAGCCGTTATGCATCCAGACCTGCGCCATCACGGGCGTGCCGAAGGCACAGCGCGATTGCGCGATCTCGTTCTCATGATGCGGAAAGACCAGGTCGATGCCGCCGCCATGGATGTCGAAGGTCTCGCCGAGCAGCGACGCCGACATGGCAGAGCATTCGATATGCCAGCCAGGCCGCCCCGGCACCTTGATCCCCGCCGGAGAAGGCCATGAGGGCTCGCCGGGCTTGGATGGCTTCCACAGCACAAAATCCATCGGATCGCGCTTGAAGGCCGCGACCTCGACGCGGGCGCCGGCGATCATCTCATCGAGCGGGCGCCGCGACAGCTTCCCGTAGTCCTTCATCGACGGCACGTGGAACAGGACGTGGTCCTCTTCCACATAGGCGGCGCCGTTGGCGACAAGCTGCTCGATCATCGCCTTCATCTGCTCGATATATTCGGTGGCGCGCGGCTGCGCCGTCGGCGGCAGCGCGCCGAGCGCGGCCATATCCGCGTGGAACTGCGCCTCGGTCTTCTCGGTGACGCGCCGGATCGCCTCGTTCAGCGGGAGGTCCGGATAGTCCTCAGCCGCCCGCGCGTTGATCTTGTCGTCGACGTCGGTGATGTTGCGGACATAGGTGACGTGGTCGGGCCCGTAGACGTGCCGCAGCAGCCGGTAGAGCACGTCGAATACGATGACCGGGCGCGCATTGCCGATATGGGCGTAGTCGTAGACCGTGGGCCCGCAGACATACATCCGCACCCGCGCCGGATCGAGCGGCCGGAACGGCTCCTTCTTGCGGGTCAGCGTGTTGTAAAGCGTAAGCGCCACGACCAAGCCTCTTGGCTTCAGGCCCGCCGGGAGTTCGTTTAGCGAAGTATAGGATGGTTAACGGAAAACGGTCCGGGCGAGCTTTATTTGCTAGACCGGAATGATGCAGCCCGAAATGATAAGGATCAGTTGCTCTTGCATCATGATGGGGCAGCTTATGACGGCAAACGGCGGGACCGTCAAGCCGAGCGCGCCGCCCGGCCCTGCATCTTAATCATGCCTCATTGACCCCCGATTCTAGGAGCGCATAATGCCATCGGGACCCTTTGGGGATTGGGAATCGTCGTGAACAGCCATCGCGAGCTTGAGCGCGATCGCGCGGTTCGTCCGCGCCCGGGCGGGCGTGGCCGTCTTGCCGTGCGCGCGCTTGCCGCTGCGGCGCTTGTCGCCATGGGCTCGAGCGCGCTCGCCCAAGGCATGAGCGAGAACCAGGTCCGCTGCATGCAGCTCCAGCAGGACCTCATCGCCGCGCAGCGCGGCGGCGGTGGCGGCGACCGCTCGGAGCTTCCCCGCATCGATCAGCAGATCGCCCAGGCCGACCGCGTGTTCCAAGGCACGCGCGCGGAGATGGAGAATGCGCGCTGCTTCGAGAGCTTCTTCATCTTCGGCCGCGGGCTGGTGCGCAGCCCGAAATGCCTCGCCATGAATGCGCGCGTCGAGGATGCGCGCCGCCAGCTCACCCAGCTCCAGCAGCAGCGCCAGGCGATCCTCGGCGGCGGCGGCAACAAGCGCCAACAGGCCGAGCTGCAGCAGGCGCTGGCCCGCGCGGGCTGCGGCCCGGCCGCGCAGAAGCCGCGCCGTGGCGGGCTGTTCGACTTCTTCGGCGGCGGCCAGGAGCCGGAGCCGCAGCCCGAGTACCAGACCCCGGTCTATCGCAGCATCGACCCGAACGGGCGCTACAAGACGGTCTGCGTGCGGCTTTGCGACGGCTTCTTCTATCCGATCAGCTATTCGACCTATGGCGCGCGGGTCGGCCAGGACGCCGAACGTTGCCAGTCGAATTGCGCGGCGCCCGCCGAGCTTTACGTCCACCCGGTGGGGCGCGAGATCGAGCAGGCCATCTCGCTCCAGGGCTCGGCCTATATGGACCTCCCCGTCGCGCTGAAATACCGCAAGGAATATGTGAAAGGCTGCTCCTGCAAGCAGGTGGAATACAATCCGGCCGAGATCGAGGCAGCCAACAAGCGTGCCGCCGCCGATGCCGCCGCCCCGCCGCCTCCCAAGGGCAGCGCGAAGAAGCCAGCGCAGGCTGCGGCTCCGGCCGCCCCCGCGCCCCAGGCGGCTGCCCCCGCACCGCAAGCGGCCGCGCCAGCGGGCGAAGCCCCTACGCTTGAGATCGACGTTACCGGCGCCACGCTTCCGGCAAATGCCGGCGGCGCGCCGGCCATTCCGCCGCTGCCCGCCGCCGAGCAACCGGCTGCGCCTGCCGCACCGCAGGCTCCGGCAGAGGCTCAGGCGCCGTCAGGCTCGACCATCGCCAAGGGCCGGCCATAGACGCCGCGCCGCAATAGCTTTTCGTTACGCACCCGCTACGCAGGTTTGCCGTTCAGCCGTGACACGGCGCGCGCGCGCCCGATCAGCGGTAGCAGTTGCTTGAGCTCCGGCCCGCGCTCCTCGCCGGTGAGCGCGAGCCGCAAGGGCCGGAACAGCGCCTTGCCCTTGGCGCCGGTCCCCTGCTTCACCGCATCTGACCACACCGCCCAGGTCTCGCCATCCCATGGCTCTGGCGGCAGGAGATCGGCGGCCGCCTTGCAGAGCGCTTCGTCCTCAATCGCGGGCGCGAGCGGCCCCGCCACCACGCGCCACCAGGGCCCCGCATCCTCGAGCACGGCGAGATTGCCGCGCACCGCCTCCCAGAATTCCGCGCCACCGCCGACGCCCAGCGCGTTGAGCTGCGCCGCGACCGCCTCATACGGCAACGCGTGCAGGAGCTTGGCGTTGAGCAGCTGCAACTCGTGGGGGTCGAAGCGCGCAGGCGCGCGCGACAATTTGCCGAAATCGAACGCTTCGACCAGCGCGTCGAGGCGCGCATGCGGCGCGACGGGGTCGGACGTGCCGATGCTGGCGGCATAGCTCGCCACGGCCAGCGGCTCGATCCCCTCCTCGCGCAGGCCCGCGATGGAGATCGACCGGTCGCGCTTCGACAGCGCCTGCCCGTCGGCCCCAACCAGGAGGTTGTGGTGGCCGAAAGCCGGCGGCGTGGCGCCGAGCGCCTCGAAGAGCTGGATCTGCGGCGCGGTGTTGGCGACGTGGTCCTCGCCGCGGATGACATGGGTGATGCCGAGATCGATGTCGTCGACCACACTCGGCAGCGTATAGAGATAGGTGCCATCCTCGCGCACCAGCACGGGATCGGAGAGCGACGCTGCATCGACATGCTGGCGTCCGCGCACGAGATCGTCCCAGGCGACATCGCGCTGTTCAAGCTTGAAGCGCCAATGGGCCCGCCGGCCCTCCGCCTTGAGCTCGGCGCGATCCGCGTCGGTGAGTTTCAGCGCGGCGCGGTCATAGACCGGCGGCTTGCCGCGCGCGAGCTGGCGTTTGCGCTTTAGCTCTAATTCTTCAGGCGTCTCGTAGGCGGGATAGAGCCGGCCGGTTGCTTTGAGCCTCTCGACCGCCGCGTCGTAGAGCGCGAAGCGGTCCGACTGCCGCACCTCGGTCGCCCAATCGAGGCCGAGCCAGGCCAGGTCCTCGCGGATGCCCTCTGCGAATTCTTCCGTCGAGCGCTCGGCGTCGGTGTCATCCAACCGCAGCAGGAACCGCCCGCCCTCTTTGCGCGCGAACAGCCAGTTGAGCAGCGCTGTACGGATATTGCCTGCATGCAGCCTACCCGTCGGGCTCGGCGCGAATCTCACCGTGACGGCCATCTAGAGCGTCTCGCGGAATTTGTTGGTGATTGGATAGCGGCGGTCGCGGCCAAAATTCTTGGCGGTGATCTTCACACCGGGCGCGGCCTGCCGGCGCTTGTACTCGGCAAGATAGAGCATCCGCTCGACACTCTTCACGACTTCCGGCGCATGCCCACGCGCCACGATCTCGGCAAGCGGCATCTCGTGCTCGACCAGGCAATTCAGAATGTCGTCGAGCTGATCGTATGGCGGCAGCGAGTCCTGGTCGCGCTGATTGTGCTTGAGCTCCGCGGTCGGCGCCTTGGTGATGATGTTCTCGGGGATGACGATGCCCACCGGCCCGAGACAGCCTTTCGGCCGTGCGTGGTTGCGGTAGCGCGCGAGCGCATAGACCTGGGTCTTGTAGAGGTCCTTGATCGGATTGAACCCGCCATTCATGTCGCCGTAGAGCGTGGCATAGCCGACCGAGACCTCGGACTTATTGCCGGTGGTCAGCACGATCGGGCCGAACTTGTTCGAGATCGCCATCAGCAGTGTGCCCCGCGCGCGCGACTGCAGGTTCTCCTCCGTCGTGTCGGGCGCCGCGTCGTCGAACACGACGCGCAAGCCCTCGGTGAGCCCTTCGACCGCATCGTGGATCGGCATGATGTCGTAGCGCACGCCGAGCGCCTCGGCGCAGGCCGCCGCATCGCTCAGGCTCTCATTGCTCGTATAGGTGAAGGGCAGCATCACGCAATGCACGCGGGCCGCGCCCAGCGCATCGACCGCCATCGCCGCGACGAGCGCGGAGTCGATGCCGCCGGAGAGCCCGATCACCGCGCCGGGAAAGCCGTTCTTGTTCACATAGTCGCGTAGGCCCGTAGCGCAGGCGAGATAGTTCGCCTCGTCGCCCTCCTCGACGGGTGCGATCAGCCCTTTGTCGCAAACCCAGCGCCCGTCCTCCCGCCGCCACTCCGTTACGCCCAGCACCTCCTCCCAGGCGGGAAGCTGCACGGCGAGCGAGGCGTCGGCATTGAGGACGAAGGACGCGCCGTCGAACACGAGCTCGTCCTGGCCGCCGACCTGGTTGACGTAAGCGAGCGGCAGCCGCGTTTCGGCGACGCGCGTCTCGGCGACGCCGTAGCGCACCGACTGCTTGTCCATCCAATAGGGCGAGCCGTTCGGCACGATGAAAAGCTGCGCACCCGCTTCGGCAAGCGCCGCGCAGACCTCCTCGCTCCAGATGTCCTCGCAGATGGGCACGCCGAGCTTCACGCCGCGCCAGTCGACCGGCTGCGGCATCGGGCCCGGCGCGAACACGCGCTTCTCGTCGAACACGCCGTAATTCGGCAGGTTGTTCTTGTAGCGCACCGCCTCGATGCGCCCGCGGTCGAGCAGTGCCACCGCGTTGTAGACGAAAGGCGGGTCGCCCCAGGGCAGGCCCATCAGCATGGCCGGCCCGCCATCGTCGGTGTCGCGTGCAAGCACCTCGCAAGCCTCGCGCGCCGCGCGCTGGAAGGCAGGCTTCAGCGCCAGATCCTCGATCGGATAGCCGGTGAGAAACAGCTCGGTGAAGGCGATCAGATCCGCGCCCTGCACGGCAGCATGCGCGCGGGCCTCACGGGCCTTGTTCAGATTGCCCGCGATATCGCCCACGACGGGATTGAGCTGCGCCAGCCCGAGCTTGAAGGAGTTGAGGTTTCGATGTGGCATGACAAGAGCCTAGCACCGTGTCATTGCCTGGCTTGACCGGGCAACCCAGTAATCAGCGATCTACACTATTAGCCGAGTCCTGCGACTACTGGGTGCCCGCCTTCGCGGGCATGACAACCGGAGAGGTAATCACTCTCCCGCCGCCAGCGAAATCTCGGGCTCGGGGCGCCCTTCCCGCTCGCGCTTCAGTCGCTCCGCCACGATGAAGGCAAGCTCCAGCGATTGGTCGGCATTGAGCCGCGGGTCGCAATGGGTGTGATAGCGGTCGCGCAGGTCTGTCTCGGTGACGGCCTTGGCGCCGCCGACGCACTCCGTGACGTTCTGCCCGGTCATCTCGACATGGATGCCGCCGGCATGCGTACCCTCGGCGCGATGGATGTCGAAGAAGCTCTCGACCTCGGACAGGATCAGGTCGAAGGGCCGCGTCTTGTAGCCGGAGCCCGCCTTGATGGTATTGCCGTGCATCGGATCGCAGGCCCAGACCAGCGCCCTGCCCTCGCGCTTCGCGGCACGGAGCAGCGCCGGCAGATGCTTGCCGACCTTGTCGGCGCCGAAGCGGCAGATCAGGGTGAGCCGGCCGGGCTCGTTCTCGGGATCGAGCGCGTCGATCAGCCTGAGCAAGCCGTCGGCATCGAGGCTCGGCCCGATCTTGGTGCCGATCGGGTTCTTGATGCCGCGCAGATATTCGATATGCGCCTGGTCGAGCTCGCGCGTGCGGTCGCCCACCCACAGGAAATGACCCGAGGTCGCGTACCAATCGCCTGAGGTCGAATCGACGCGCGTCAGCGCCTGCTCGTAGCCGAGCAGCAGCGCCTCGTGGCTGGTATAGAAGCTTGTCGTCCTGAGCTGCGGCGTGTTGTCGGGATTGAGCCCGATCGCGCGCATGAAGCGCAAGGTCTCGGCGATCTGCTGGGCGACCTCTTGATAATGATGCCCGGCCGGGCTGTCCTTGACGAAGCCCAGATTCCACCGATGCACGTGCTCGAGATTGGCGTAGCCGCCTTGCGCGAAGGCGCGCAGCAGGTTGAGCGTCGCAGCAGACTGGCGATAGGCCATCAGCATGCGTTGCGGGTCGGCCACGCGCGCGGTCTCGGTGAACTCGATGCCGTTGATGATGTCGCCGCGATAGCTCGGCAGCTCAACGCCGTCTTGCGTCTCGGTCGCGCTCGACCTGGGCTTGGCGAACTGTCCGGCGATGCGGCCGAGCTTCACCACGGGCGATCCGCCGGCATAGGTCAGCACCACCGCCATCTGCAGGAACACGCGGAAGAAGTCGCGGATCGTATCTGCGCCATGCTCGGCGAAGCTTTCGGCGCAATCGCCGCCCTGCAGCAAGAAGGCCTCGCCGGCGGCCACGCGGGCGAGCTTGGCCTTCAGCTCGCGCGCCTCGCCTGCAAAAACGAGCGGCGGGAAGGTGGCAAGCTGCTGCTCGACGGCATTGAGCGCACCAGGATCCGGATAGACCGGGACCTGCTCGATCGGGCGCGCGCGCCAACTTTCGGGGCTCCAACGGGACGGCATACGGGCGTTCCTTCAAAAGTCACCGGCTATATAGGCGATTGGCCGGAGAGTGGCCAGCGCCGCGCTAAGATTTGCTTACGGGCCGCCTGCTGGGACGCATACCTCCCCCTTGTGGGGAGGTCAGACTTCGCCTCGAGGCGAAGTCTGGGTGGGGGGATTATTCTGAACGACAGGGATATTCACCCCACCCGGCTCGCCGCACGCGGCGAGCCGCCCTCCCTATCAAGGGGAGGGTTGGAGGAGCGGCACTGCTCAGGCCTTATTGCCGCTACCGCCGGACACGGCAGTTGTGCCACATTCGGCGCCATGGCCATCAAGGAACCAAGCTTCAGCGTCGGCATCGAGGAGGAATATCTCCTCGTCGACAAGGAGACGCGCGAGCTCGCGCAGGAGCCGCCGCAGGCGCTGTTCCAGAAATGCGAGGAGGCGCTGCGCGGCCAGGTCAGCCCGGAGTTCCTCCGCTCGCAGATCGAGGTCGGCACCAAGGTCTGCCACTCGATGCAGGAGGCGCGCGACCAGCTCGTCTATCTGCGCGCCACGGTCGGCGAGATCGCCGGCGAGTTCGGGCTCGCGCCGATCGCCGCCTCGACCCACCCCTTCGCGCGCTGGCAGACGCAGCATCACACCGACAAAGAGCGCTACAACGTGCTTGCGCGCGACCTGCAGCAGGTCGGACGCCGGCTGGTGATCTCCGGCATGCACGTCCATGCCGGCATCGAGGACGACGATCTCCGCATCGACCTGCTCGGCCAGGCGGCCTATTTCCTGCCGCACCTGCTCGCGCTCTCGACCTCATCGCCCTTCTGGGAGGGCTCGAATACCGGGCTCAAGTCCTATCGGCTGTCGGTGTTCGACGAGCTGCCGCGCACCGGCGTGCCGCACCAATTCTCGAGCTGGAGCGAGTATGAGCGCGCGGTGGAGTTGCTGGTCAGCGCCGGCCTGATCGAGGACGCGACCAAGCTCTGGTGGGATCTCAGGCCGTCCGCACGCTTCCCGACGCTTGAGATGCGCATCACCGATCTCTGTCCGCTGGTCGAGGATTCGATCTGCATCGCCGCGCTCTATCGCTGCGTGCTCCGCCTGCTCTATCGGCTGCGGCGGCAGAACCAGCGCTGGCGCCACTACCCGCCCTTCCTCGTGCGGGAGAACCGCTGGCGCGCGCAGCGCTACGGCATCGAGCAGGGCATGGTCGATTTCGGCAAGGGCGCGGTGGTGCCGTTCGCTGTGCTGCTGGAGGAATTGTTCGAGCTCGTCGCCGAGGACGCCGCCTATTTCGGCTGCGTCGCCGAAATCGCGCATGCGCGCACCATCGTCGAGCGCGGCACGAGCGCCGACCGTCAGCTCGCGCGCTTCGAGGCGGTGAAGGCGCTCGGCGGCAGCGAGCAAGCGGCGCTGATCGCCGTGGTCGACGGCATTATGGAGGAGACTCTGATGGTGCCGGGCACGGGCGCGCAGAAGCAGGCCGAGCCGGCTGCGTAACTAAAGCGTGGTGCCCATGCCGCCATCGACATTGAGCGCGGCACCCGTGATATAAGCTGCTTCATCGGAGGCAAGGAACAGAGCCGCATTGGCAATGTCCTCGGGCGTGCCGAAGCGCCTCAGCGGCGTCTGCGCCAGCAGTCCCTTGGCGATCATCGGATTGGAGATGTAGCGGCCGATCAGCGCCGTCTCGACATAGCCCGGCAGCAGCGTGTTCACGCGGATGCCGTAGGGCGCGTACTCGACGGCGAGGCTCCGCGACAGCGCCAGCACGGCGCCCTTGGTCGCCGAGTAGACCGCCATCTGCCGCGTGTGCTTCTCCGCCATCACCGAGGCGAGATTGACGATGGCACCGCGGCTCGAAGCGCGCAGCAGCTCGAAGGCCTCGCGCGCACAGCGCACCGTGCCGTCGAGATTGACCTTCCAGACGCGGTCCCAAGCCTCGTCGGAGAGGTGACGGAAATCCGAACGCTCGCCGACCCCCGCATTGTTGATCAGCACGTCGAGCTTGCCGTGCCGCTCGCCGATTGCCGCCATGAGCTGCTTGACCTGCGGCGTATCGGTGACATCGACGGCATGCGCTTCAGCCGCGCCGTTCGCCGTGACGATCTCCGCGGCCACCTGGCCCGCAGCGTCCGCGTCGATATCCGCCACCACGACATGGGCGCCCTCGCGCGCGAAGGTCTGGGCGATGCCCCGGCCGATGCCGGCGCCCGCGCCTGTGACGAGCGCGACCCTGCCCTCAAGCCGCCGCATCTGACCCCGCCACCGGCGCCGGCGGCTCCCATTTTTGGCGCATCGTCACCAATTCCTCGGCGGCCGACGGATGGAGCGCGCGCGTTGCATCGAACTGCGCCTTGGTCGCGCCGAGCCTGAGCGCGATCGCCGCCATCTGCACGATCTCGGCCGCATCGTGCCCGAGCACGTGGCAGCCGAGCACCTTATCGGTTTCCGCATCGACCACCAGCTTCATCAGCGTCCTCTCGTCGCGGCCGCTCACCGTCGCACGCAGCGGCTTGAAGCGCGATTTATAGACATCGACGGCACGGCACATCTCGCGCGCCTTCTCCTCGGTGAAGCCCACCGTGCCGATCTCCGGCTCCGTGAACACGGCGGTCGGCACGAATGTGTGATCGACCGGCGTCGGGTTGTCGTTGAACAGCGTCTCGGCGAAGGCGTTCGCCTCGTGGATTGCGACCGGTGTGAGCTGCATGCGGTCCGTCGCGTCGCCGACGGCATAGATAGTCTCCACCGAGGACTGGGAGAACTCGTTCACCACGATATTGCCGTTCCAGCCGAGCTTGACGCCGACCTGCTGCAAGCCGAAGCCCGTGGTGTTGGGCACGCGCCCGGTAGCGGCCATCACGAGATCGACGACACAGGAATCGCCGCCCTTGAGATGCACGCAATAGCACTCCCCTTCCTTCTCGACCGCGGCGATGTCGGTGTTCATGCGGAGATCGACGCCGCGATTACGCATCGCCTCCGCCAAGCCGTCGCGCAGGTCCATGTCGAAGTCGCGCAGGATCTGCTCGCCGCGATAGAGCACCGTCACCGCGACGCCGAGGCCTGCGAAGATCGAGGCGAACTCCATGCCGATATAGCCCGCACCGATGATGGCGATGCGACTGGGCAACGCCTCCAGCTCGAAGCATTCGTTTGAGGTGATGAGATGCTCCTTGCCGGGCAGGTCGGGCACGAAGGGATACGCACCGGTGGCAATGAGAATGGTCTTGGCCGAGACCGTCGTGTCGCGATCGGCCAGCCTGACCGTGTGCGCATCCTCGAGCGAGGCGCGCGCCAGGAACCGGTCCACGCCAGCCTTCTCCAGCGTCCGCGTATACGCGCCATTCAGCCGGTCGACCTCGCGCCGCACATTGTGGATCAGCGTCGCCCAGTCGAAATGCAAGCCCTCGCAAGTCCAGCCGAAGCCGCGCGCATCCTCGAACGCGCCAGCATAACCGGCGCCGTAGACCAAAAGCTTCTTCGGCACGCAGCCGCGGATCACGCAGGTCCCGCCGATGCGATATTCCTCGGCGATGCCGACGCGCGCGCCGAGCTCGGCGGCCAGCCGCGCCGCGCGGACCCCACCGGACCCCGCGCCAATCACGAACAGATCGTAGTCGAACGAGGCCAACGGCGTCAGGCTCCCGGACGGCGCAGCGCGCGCACGCCGCCTTCGCCCGCCACGATAGCCAAATCGGCCAGCCCGAGAAACAGCCCGTGCTCGACCACGCCAGGCACACGTGTCAGCGCGAAGGCGAGGACCTCCGGTTCGGGGATCGTGCCGAAGTTGCAATCGACGATCAGATTGCCCTGATCGGTGACGAACGGCGCTTCGCCCTTGCCGGGCCTGAGCGTCACCGTGCCGCGGCAGCCGGCTTCCGCGGCAATCGCCTCGATCGCGCGCATGGTGGCGAGCAGCCCGAAGCGCACCACCTCGACGGGCAGCGGGAAGGCACCGAGCGTCTCGACGACCTTGCTGTCGTCGGCGATCACCACCATGCTGTCCGACGCCGTCGCCACGATCTTCTCACGCAGCAGCGCGCCGCCGCCGCCTTTGATCAGGCGGAGCGCCTGGTCGATCTCGTCGGCGCCATCGACCGTCAGGTCGAGTTCCGGCGTGTCGTCGAGCGTCGTGAGCGGAATGCGCAAGCGCTCGGCCTGGAGGCGCGTTGCCTCGGAGGTCGGCACGCAGAGGACCTTGAGCCCCGCGCCGACGCTCTCGCCCAGCGCATCGACGAAGCGCGCTGCGGTCGAGCCCGTGCCAAGCCCGAGCCGCATACCGTCTTCGACGAGGTCGAGCGCGGCGCGCGCGGCGGCCTCCTTGAAATCGTCGCTCCTGCTCAAACCCCGCTCCCAGCGCTAGCCCCCAAGGCCGCCCATCATGACGTATTTCAGCTCGACATACTCGTCGATTCCGTAGCGGGAGCCTTCGCGCCCGAGCCCCGATTCCTTCATGCCGCCGAACGGCACGACCTCTGATGAGATGAGCCCCTCGTTAACGCCGACGATGCCGTAGTCGAGCGCCTCGGCGACGCGGAAGGCACGCGCAAGGTCGCGTGTGTAGAAATAGGCGGCGAGCCCATAGGGCGTACCGTTCGCAATCTCGATCGCCTCAGCCTCGTCCTTGAAGCGGAACAGCGGCGCGACGGGCCCGAACGTCTCTTCTTGGGCGAGCCGCATACCGGTCGTGACGTCGGCGAGCACCGTCGGCTCGAAGAACGTGCCACCGCGCGCGTGCCGTTTGCCGCCGAGGATGACGCGCGCGCCCTTCGCCACCGCATCCCGCACATGACCTTCGACCTTCTCGATGGCCTGCTCATTGATCAGCGGACCTTGGGTCACGCCGTCCTCCGTCCCCTCCCCGACCTTGAGCTCTCCGACCGCCGCCGTGAGCCGCTCGGCGAAGCGGTCGTAGATCGTATCCTGCACCAGGATGCGGTTGGCGCAGACGCAGGTCTGGCCGGCATTGCGGTATTTCGAGATCATGGCGCCAGCGACCGCCGCATCGAGATCGGCGTTGTCGAACACGATGAAGGGCGCGTTGCCGCCGAGCTCTAGCGCGAGCTTCTTCACCGTGCCGGCCGCCTGGCGCATCAAGAGCTTGCCGACTTCCGTCGAGCCGGTGAAGGCGATCATGCGCACGAGCGGGTTCGACGTGAGCTCGCCGCCGATCGCCTCCGCGTCACCCGTCACCACGTTGAGCACGCCGGCCGGCAATCCCGCGCGCATCGCAAGCTCGGCGAGCGCGAGCGCCGAGAGCGGGGTCTCCGGCGCGGGCTTCACTACCACCGTGCAGCCCGCGGCGAGCGCCGGCGAGATCTTGCGCGTGATCATGGCGAGCGGGAAGTTCCACGGCGTGATCGCGGCGACCACGCCGACCGGCTGCTTCATCACCAGCACGCGGCCGCTCTCTTTCGGCGTGGGGATGATCTCGCCATGGACGCGCTTAGCCTCCTCGGCGAAGAACTCGGTGAAGGACGCGCCGTAATCGACCTCGGCGCGCGCTTCGGCCAGAGGCTTGCCCTGCTCCGTGGTCATCAAGAGTGCGAGGTCTTCCTTGTTGTCGCGCTGCAGCTCGTACCAGCGCCGCAGGATCGCCGCGCGCTCCTTGGCGAGCTTGCCGCGCCAGGCGGGAAAGGCCCGATGCGCCGCCTCGATCGCGGCACGCGCCTGCGCCGCACCAAGATCCGGCACGCGGGCGATCAGCGCGCCGGTGGCCGGGTTGGTGACGGCAAGCTCCGGGATACCGACCCACGCGCCGTCGATCAGGCAGTGCTGCTTGAGCAGCGAGGGATCCTTGAGCCGCATGGGGGCTCTCTACGCCCGCCCTTGCCAGGCCGCAAGGCGCCGTGTGAAAAGCGCGTGATGCTGAAAGACGCGACTATCGTTTTCGATCTCGACGGCACGCTCGTCGATACGGCGCCCGACCTCACCAATGCGTTGAACCACGTGCTGGTCGCCCGAGGCCACGCGGCCATCGCGCCCGAGATCATCCGCGCGGCGGTGGGGCGCGGCGCGCGAGTCATGATCGAGGCGGCGCTCGAACTGGCGGGCGTCGAGGATGACGTGGACGAGATGCTGGAGGCGTTCCTCGTCTATTACGAGGCTAATATCGCCGCCGAGAGCCGGCCTTTTCCGGGCGCGGCCGAGGCGCTCGAGCGGCTCGCGGGCTCGGGCGCGCGGCTCGCCGTCTGCACCAACAAGCGCGCCAGCCTCAGCCACAAGCTTTTGAAAGAACTTGCGCTTTCAGACCATTTCGCGGCGGTTGCCGGGCGCGACACCTTTCCCGTCTCGAAGCCCGATCCCGGCCATCTGCTGGGCACGATCGCGCTGGCCGGCGGCGACCCGCGGCGCGCCCTGATGATCGGCGACAGCGAGACGGACTTCGCCGCCGCGCAGGCCGCCAGTGTGCCGATCGTGCTCACCCGTTTCGGCTATGGCCCGCTTCCGCAGTGCAGCAATGGTAGGTTGGCCGCCACAATCGGCCATTTCGCCGAGCTTGCAGGGCTCGCAGGCGCGCTGCTTTCCTTGGCGCCGGGGCCGCTCGGCCCAAATACCGCCAAAGATCAATCTTACTTCCACCCGACCGCTCTCAATGAACAGCCATAGTCGAATGACAATATTGGGCCTCAGGAGACCGGGACGGACCTGAAGGAGGGACGAAATGCTCAAACGTGTCATGATCGGCGCGAGCCTGGCGTGCCTCGTGGTTGGCAGCGCCTATGCCGTCGAGGAAGGCGCCGAAAACAGCGAATGCGCGGAGCAGCTCACCACGGCGCAGGAGCGCGTGCAGGATCGGGTCGACGCGAACGCCTTGAGCGAGGCCGACGCCGAGAAGATCTACGAGCTTCTCGACGAGGCCGATGCGCTTTGCACCGAGGGCAATAGCGCCGAGGCAAGCGCGGCGCTCGATACCGTCAACAAGATGGTCGCCGCGGGCAACTAGCCCAACGGGGCAACGAGCCAGCACATCCGACTTGCTTTTGCGAGCCCCGACTCGGCCATTACCCCAATAGCGCTTCGCAGCCCACGGTCGGCTGAACGCCGGGCGCAATTCCGGCCTAGGCTATGCCATGGGAAGCGGGATGGTGGGCGGTACTGGACTTGAACCAGTGACCCCTGCGATGTGAACACAGTGCTCTACCAGCTGAGCTAACCGCCCGGTTTGACGCCGGTCCTTCGACGATGCCCCGCGCCCTGGCGCGCAGGTCCGTCCTGGCCCTCCGGATTTAGCGATTGGCCCCCCGGCAAGTCAAGGAACGGCGGCTCTTGGCGCCCGAACAGCCGCAATCGCCCGGCAAAGGAAAAATCCCGGCCAGGCGAACCTGGCCGGGATTGGCATTGCCGGAGAGATAGTGCAGAGAAATTCTTGGGCTTATCTCGTCTTAGCCGAGCTTCAAGGGCTCGGACACAACGGCCTTCTCGTGGTGGCCAAAGCAGCCGCCCAGGCCAAGGGTCGTCGTGATGATGATCGCGCAAGCTATTAAGACACGCATGGCTGTCCCCCATTCCCTCGTCGTTTCTGGAAGGAGTATAGCGGATTCTCTGGCAAAAGCTGTTGCAGATAGGTCACGGTCGGCCCGAAATTGCAGGGCCTGTCCGGATCAGCCGATCAGCCCCAAAGAGCCCTGCAGCGACTTCCAGGGCGAATGGCTGAGCAGGTATACGACCCAATAAGTCGGCCAAATCACCGACCACATAAGCCCCTTGAGCACGCTGACAGCGCAGCCGCCCACCCCTTCGCAGACCGGCAGCCTGATCCAAAGCTGGAAGAGGAACGTGAGCAGCGCCACGACCCCATAGGCCGCGATCCAGCCGCCGTAGCGGGAGCCCACGCTCACGCTCTCGGCGGGTGCGCTCTTCGTGGTCTCGCTCTTGGTGGTCGCGCTCTTGGTGCCCTTGGTTTTCGCCTTGGCCATCTCAGCCTCTCCCTGCCGCACTGAACCGGGGCGCAAATTAGCACAAGAGGCGTGGTTCAGAGAGAAAGACGCTGACAGACGCCGGGGCGGCCGTCATGGCCGCCCCGCGTCTCAAGTCAGACGCAAGCAAATCCCTAGGCGGTCGCTCTGCCCGACGCGTTGCGCTTGGCGAGCAAGGCATCGACGCTCCAGGGCCCGCCGCCCGCGAAGGCGATATAGAGGAAGATGAAGCAATAGAGGATTGCCGCGTCGCCTTGATTGAGCAGCGGGTAGGGACTTTGCGGCGCGTGCGCGAGCCAATAGGCGAACGCCATCAGGCCGGAGAGGACAAAGGCGACCGGCCGCGTGAACAGGCCGACGATCAAGAGCGCGCCGCCAAATACTTCGAGGATGCCCGCGATCCAGGGCAACGAGAGAACCTCCGGCGAGGGACGGCCCGTATCGGGAAAGCCCAACAGTTTCGCCGTGCCGTGCTCGAAGAAGATTAGCGCTGCGACGATACGCAGGATGCTGAGCACGCGCGGCGCCCAGACAGTGGCAAGTCGATCAGTATGCATAAGTCGGTTGCTCCCTCGTTAGCCCAGCTTGCGTTGTGCCCGGAGGACGAAACTAGCCTGGAACGGGGCCGTTGCCACGCCTGCTCACGCGACTGTGAACGGCCCGAACGCGCAGCGATAGAACGCCTCTAAAGCGCGGCGGCGATGCGGCTCGCGCTTCTTAGGCCGAGTGGCGCGGCGGTGGCCCGCGCCGCTTCCGGAGTGATGGGCTGGGACGGTCTAGGCCCGCTTCAGCGGCGCTTCCGCCGCCTCCTCGGTCCCCGCATACATCGAGAGCATCGGCTCGTCGGTGAGGATCGCCTCTTCATACTCGCCGTAGCCGTTGAACCGGTTGGCGAGCACGCGACCATAGGCCCCGATCTGCCCGATCTCGATATAATCGCCCTCGCGCACGCAAGCCGGCAGCACGAAGGGTCCGGGCAGGTGGTCGGAGCTGTCGCAGGTCGGGCCGTAAAGCTCGAACTCGGCCACCGGCTTCTGCCGGCGCCGCGCAGTCGCGACCAGCCTGGCCGGGAAGCGGAAACGCGAATAGGCCGCGTCGAACAGCGTGCCGAAGGCGCCGTCATTGACATAGAGCGCGTTGCCGCGCCTTGCATCCACCCGCACGATCACCGACTCGGCCTCGGCGACCAGCGCGCGGCCGGGCTCGCACATCAGCTCGCAATTGTGCTTCACGGCAAGCTCGTCGGCGGCGCGCAGCACCTCCTCCATGAACACGGCGAGGTCGGGCGGATCGGAATGCGGGTAGCGGCTTGGGAAGCCGCCGCCGATATCGACGGCGTCGACCAGCACCCCGGAGGTAACGATGAGCTGGCCGATCTGGCGCAGCGCCTCGCTGAACGCCGACGGCACCACGGCCTGCGAGCCGACATGGAAGGTGAGCCCAAGCCGGCGCGCGATCTGGCGCGCGCGCAGCAGGAGCGCCGGCGCGTCGTCGCTCGATGCGCCGAACTTGCCTTCGAGCGGGATGAGGCTGTGCGTGTTCGGACAGGCCACGCGCAGATAAAGCTCGAGGTCGCCGGCGCCGCCCGTCTCCTGAATGATCTTGTTGAGCTCATCGTCACTGTCGAAGGCGAAGCTCCGCACGCCGAAATCGCGATAAGCGCGCGCGATGGCGCCGCGCGACTTGATCGGGTTCATGAAATAGAGCTGCGCGCCGTCGATGGGCGCAATGCGCTCGATCTCGGTGAGCGAGGCGACGTCAAAGGAGCGGATACCCGCGTCAACCAGCGCCTGGACGATCTCAGGCGCATCGTTCGCCTTGGCGGCGTAAAGCACGCGGCCGGGGAAGTTCGCGAGAAACCAGTGCGCCGCACGCTGCGCGGCATGCGGCCTTAAAGCTAGAACAGGCCGCTCAGGGCGGCGATGTCGCAGGAGCTCCGCGGCAGAAGTGAAAACGTCCATCCCATGTCTACTCCCACACGAGAAGATGTCAGCCACTGCCCTTGAGCGAGATCGCCTACGAGCCGGCGTGGTCCGTATGCAATCCTAGACCCAATGTAAAGCGGTTTTGTGTGACACGCCCGGCACCTATCGCTATGGCGGCCCCGCGCGGCGGCGGCGGCGGCGCATCCCGCGCGATCAGAACTGGGGCGCGAGCACCGTGCCGTCGGGCTCGGTCGCCTGTGTCACGGTCGGCGGCGGCGCGATGTCGTCGGGCTTGTCGCGCCGTGGCGCGATGCGCGCGACGACCGGCGCCGACGCGCTCGAATAGACCGGATTTTGCAGCAATCCGAAGGTCTTGCGCGCGGCGAGCCGCACCATCGCGGCGGTGTAGACGTAGATCTCCGCGCTATCGAGCGTGCCGTCGCCATTGCCGGAAGGCGCGAGGTCCGCATGTCCCGCGAGCGCCTCGATCAGGTAGCGCGTGAACAGTCCGACATCGTAGGTCGCGTCGATCAGCGTGCGCTGCCCGCGATCGGATGCCGCAAGCACCGTCACGCCCGGCAAGGTCGCGCGCGGCAGAGCCGTCGTGGCCATGTCGGGGAGATTCGGCGGCAGGATCGAGGTGCTGCGATCGCGCCCGAACTCCGCTTCGAGCACCAGCAGCGCCGAACGCGCCCCGAGCGCGGCGAGGTTCGCGTATAGCGTGGAGAGCCGGTAGCCGGTCAGCGCCTCGCGATGCGGCTCGCTCTCGACGGGAAGCAGGTAGGTCTCGCCGGTCTCGCTGTCGGTCGCGCCGTGCCCCGAGTAGTAGACGAGCACCCGCACGTTGGGCCGGTCGCGCACGAGGCGCGCAAGCTCGCCCTCGACGCCCGGCGTGCCGAACAGCGCATTAAGGTCGGCCTGCTTCGCATCGCGCAGGTCGATGACGTTGTCTGGGCCGATGCCGAGATATTCGGTGAGGATTGCGGAGACGGCGCCGGCATCGTTGGCCGAGGTCTCGCTGGGCGGAAGCTTGGCATAGTTCCGGTTGCCAATGACGACGGCAACCGTCTCGTCGTCCTCCGGCACCGGCGGCAGAGCACGGTAGAACTCGCGGACGCGGGTGTAGGAACTGTCGGCCGCCACGCTCACGTGACGCGCCACCTGCCGCCGCGGCGTGGCGCAGAGATCGACCTTGCCCGCGCGCTCGATGGCCTGCACGTCCGCGAGCGTGAGCCGGCCTTCGACCGGAACGCAGGCGCGGCACCAGACGACGCCGCTGCGCGCCTGCAGCTCGTCGAGCAGCGACTGGCTGAAGCCTTTCGGCGGCGGCAGGCAAGCCCCGGCGCAGCGCCGAACCGTTGCGGCACGGCTCGGCGGCAGGAGCGCAAGCAGATCGGCCGGAAGACATCCCACCTCGAGCCGCGATGGCGCCGCGGCGGGCACCTCCGTGTCAGTCGGATCGGCGGGATCGGAGGTCTGCGGGCCGATAGCGGCCTCGGGCAGAAGCGGCGCCTGCTTGGCGGGGTCGAGCGCGGCGACAGCCTGCTTCGGCTTCTCCTTCTCCTTGCAGAGCGCGGCGAGCTTCGCCTGCACTGCCTTGGCGAGGAAATCGGAATGGGCCTTCAGCCCGTGCTGTTTCTTGAAATGCCAATAGGCGGTCCAGGTCTCGGCGCCGCGCTTGCCGTCGATCGCGCCTTGATAGTAGCCGAGCTGCGCGAAGCAACTCTGGGTACGCTTGATGGCCTCGACCTGCTCGGGCGGAAGGCCGCCCGGCGCGGGCGGCGCATCGGGCGCGAGCACGACCGCTTGCAGTGTTGGTTGAGGGGCCCTGCCCGCCTGATCCGGCACAGTGACCGCCGGCTCGAGGCCCTGTGCGATCCTGTCTGGGCGGCTGCCCTGGGGCTCGGCGGCGGCTATGGGAGAGAGGGCCGCCAGCGGGGCAACCGCAAGCGCGAGCCCTAAGATTAGGCCCCGCGCGCCGTGCGATCTCCCCGCCATATGGAGGTCCTCGATGCTCGGCCACCACCGCATGGCCGAAGCAGTTACAGAGTGTAACACATTTCACGTGAAGTTCGAGTGTCGGCACGCGGTAAGGCTGATCAAATGTTGTGCGCAAAGGCGGCAGCGGCGTTTGCCGTTCCACCGCCGCCGTCATGGTGAGGTGGCCGGCCGTCCTTCGAGGCTCGCGCTTCGGCCTCGCTCCTCAGGATGACGGCCGGCCCTCGAACCACGCACAGGTGCCCACTCAAGGTATGGGGATGGCGCGACCTTCCTGCAGCACGTCCCAGCCGCGCTGCACCGCCGGGCGCTCGGCGATGGCCAAGTACCAGCGCTTCACGTGCGGGTAGTCGGCGAAGTCCACCGTCTGCCACTCGAAGCGCGCCATCCAGGGCCAGATGGCGATGTCGGCGATGGAATAGTCACCGGCGACGTACTCGACTTGGGCCAGCCGTCGGTCGAGCACGCCCCACAGCCGCTTCGCCTCCTTCGCGTAGCGCTCTTCCGCGTAGGCACTCTTGCCGGGATTGAACTTCACGAAGTGGTGAACCTGCCCGAGGAACGGCCCCGCCCCGCCCATCTGCCACATCAGCCATTCGACCACGCGCCACTTGGTCGGGAAGTCCTGCGGCCAGAGCTTCCCCGTCTTCTCGGCGAGGTACATCAGGATGGCGCCCGACTCCATGAGATGCAGCCCGTTGTCGGTATCGACAATCGCCGGGATCTTGTTGTTCGGCGCGATCTTGAGGAAGGCGGCATCGAACTGCTCGTCGGCGAGGATGTTGATCGGGTGCGCCCGATATGGCAGCCCGACCTCCTCGAGCATGATCGAGGCTTTCTGTCCGTTCGGCGTCGTCCATGTGTAAAGCTCGATCATGTCTCCCCCGGGGTCTTTTGTCGCAGCGCGGCAAACGGAATGCCCGCGAAACCGCGCGCTGTCAAAGCCGCTCGCACTGCACACGCGTACGCCTTCGCAGATGCGGGAGAAATCGATTCACCAAGTGTTCATTGGTCGGCCTCCCTATGGCCAAGAACCTGTCGCGGGGGCGCCACAGGGGCCTGCTAGCCATTCACACTTGAGCGCGCGCCAACCAATCGCGTGCGCCGTGGGAGGATTCGATGCTGAACTGTGCTCATCTCGATATACGGCGGAAGGACACCGCAGCAGGCCGCACGAGCCCCGCCCGCTACGCCATCTACTACACGCCGCAGCCCGGCACACCGCTTGCCGCGTTCGGCCGCTCGTGGTTCGGGCGCGCCAATGACGGCGTGACCTTGCAGGCTTTCTCCGAGGCAGGCTTCTCGGGTGTCGGCTTCGTCAAGATCCCGGCGATGCCCGGCCGCTACACGGGCTTGCACGCGCTGTTCAAGGCGCCGTTCGGGCTGCGCGAGGGCTTCGGGCCCGACGCGCTCCGCACGCGGCTTGCCAATTTCGCCGCGCGCCTCAAGCCGATCGCGACCGGCCCGCTGACGCTTGCCCGCTCGGGACGCTATCTCGTTCTGCGGCCGGTCGAGCCGACGCCCGCGCTCGAATGGCTGGCCGGCGAATGCACCGGCGCGTTCGACGATTTCGTCGAGCAGGGCGTGACGGACGACCGCGAGGCTTACGCCAGCCCGCATCTCAGCGACTATCAGCGCCAGCTACTGCAGAGCTTTGCGCAAGGCGGCAGCGGCTACCGCTTCACCATCACGCTCGCGGGGCCGCTCGATGCCACCCATCTCGAGCGCGTGACGCAGGCGCTCTGGCCGGTGCTGGAGGAGATCTGCGCCGAGGGCGTCACGGTCGACGGCCTGTCGCTGTTCGGCGATGCCGGCCGCCGCTCGCCGATGCGTCTCATCGGCCGCTACCGCCTCGGCGCTTAAGAAAGCCGGCTCGATCCCAGCCATTGTCATGCCCGCGCAGGCGGGCATCTAGTACGCCCACACGTTTGCATTCGAATGCGTGGCCGTGATTACTGGGTTGCCCGCTTGAAGCGGGCAATGACAGCCTGATGGGTGGGAATCAATTCGATGACCAAAGCCGCATGGATCGGGCTCGGCGTCATGGGCTTTCCCATGGCCGGCCATCTCAAGACGCGCGGAGGCCACGACGTCACGGTCTATAACCGGACGCGCGAAAAGGCCGAGGCGTGGGTCGCGCAATATGGCGGCGCGCTCGCGGCGACTCCCGCGGAAGCCGCCGCATGCGCCGAGCTCGTCTTTACCTGCGTCGGCAATGACGACGATTTGCACAGCGTGACGCTCGGGCCCGACGGCGTGTTCGCCGCGCTCGCGCCAGGCGCCGTGTTCGTCGACCACACCGCCGCCTCCGCCACCATCGCCCGCGAGCTGCACGACGCCGCTAAAGCCTGCGGCGCGGGCGCGCTCGATGCACCGGTCTCGGGCGGCCAGTCCGGCGCCGAAAACGGCACACTAACCGTCATGGTGGGTGGGGAGGATAAGGATTTTGGCAAGGCCAAACCGGCGGTCGAAGCTTACGCGCGCGCGGTCAATCTGATCGGGCCGGCGGGCTCAGGGCAGCTCACCAAGATGGTCAATCAGATCTGTGTCGCAGGGCTGGTGCAGGGCCTGGCGGAAGGGCTGCATTTCGCCGCGCGCGCCGGGCTCGACATCGAGAAGGTGATCGACACGATCTCCAAGGGCGCGGCGCAGTCTTGGCAGATGGACAATCGCTGGCGCACCATGGTCGACGGCAAGTTCGACTATGGCTTCGCCGTCAACTGGATGCGCAAGGACCTCGCCATCTGCTTCGCCGAGGCGCGCGCGAACGGCGCGAGCCTGCCTGTCGCGGCGCTCGTCGATCAGCTCTATGCGGAGGTCCAGGCGATGGGTGGCGGGCGCTTCGATACCTCAGCCCTCATCGCGCTCCTCGAACCCAAATGAAAAGACCCCTCGCCGATACCGGTGAGGGGCCAAGTCTTGGGAGGAGTGACGCGTAAGACTAAGTCCGGCGCTCTTCCGCCGCGTAGTCGAGCGGCAGAGCAGTGGTGTACTTGATCTGCTCCATCGCGAAGGACGAGCTGACGTCGGACAGCTCGATCCTGGTGATGAGCTTCTTGTAGAAGGCGTCGTAGCGCTCGATGTCGGGCACGACCACGCGCAGCAGGTAATCGACCTGCCCGCTCATGCGATAGAACTCGACGACCTCCGGAAACTCCTTGAGCGCCTCGTGGAAGCGGTCGAGCCATTCCTGCGTGTGGTGGCTGGTGGTGATCGAGACGAACACCGTCACCCCGACATTGACCTTTTTCGGGTCGAGCACGGCGACGCGCCGCTGGATGACGCCCGACTCCTCGAGCTTCTGGATGCGGCGCCAGCAGGGCGTCGTCGAGAGCCCGATCTGCTTTCCGATCTCGGCCACCGGAAGCGTGCAGTCCTTCTGGAGGATATCAAGAATTTTGCGGTCCATCCGGTCTAACATGGCACTCTTGATGATATTTTTCCGTGGATCGAGCAAGGCTAGGATTCCTTTTTTAATCACCTTAAACTCTATCAGGTTAGTAGATTATTTTTCTGCGCCCCGCAAGGGCATTTTTTAAGGGCGCCGCGAATGCCCGCGCGAGGCCGATTTTCGCGGGTTTTGTCGGTCTATCGCCGCGCATGTCGGCGCGTCTCGGCGCGCGGACGCGCCTCGCTGGCTCTATTCGGGGCGACCCGGATCGGCGGCTCTTGGCCCTATCCCCTCCCTTATCCCCGGCGCCAAACCAGCAAACGGGGATAAGGGCGAGCCCGGCGCTCAAGTAGCGCGAAGCGCGGTAGCGCAAACATAGAGTCTCGCCTAGAGCAGCTTGCGGACCTCGCGGCGCAACACCGGCAGAAGCTCCGCCTCGAACCACGGGTTCCTGGTGAGCCAGGCATTGTTGCGCCAGGAGGGATGCGGCAGCGGAAGCACGCGCGGGCGCGCCTTGCGCCGGAGATGCTTCCGCCAATCGCTCATCGTCGCTTGCAGAGAGGCGCCGGCCGCGTCACCAAGATGGAAGGCTTGCGCGTACGAGCCGACCGCAAGCACCAGCTCGATCTGCGGCAGCGCCTCGAACAGGCGGCCATGCCAGAGCGCGGCGCATTCGCGGCGCGGCGGCAGGTCGCCACCCTTCGCGTCCTGTCCCGGGAAGCAGAAGCCCATCGGCACGATGGCGACGCGCGCCTCGTCGTAGAACTCGTCAGACGTCACACCCATCCATTCTCTCAGACGATCGCCCGAGCGGTCGGTGAAGGGCGTGCCGGAGAGATGCACGCGCGTGCCCGGCGCCTGGCTGCAGATCGCGAGCCGTGCCGTCGCGCTCGCGCGCAGCACGGGCCGCGGCTCATGCGGCAGCGGCTTGCCCCTCGGCGCCTCCACGCAGTGACGGCAGGCGCGGATGGCGCCGAGCACGCGAGCCAGCTCGGCAGAGGAAGGGGTCATAGGTCGAGCGTCATTCCGTCATGGGCAATCATATAGCGCGCGGCGTCGACCTCCCCCACGCGGTCGAGCATCGCCTCTCCCATATGGGTAAGCAGCACGCGTTCCGCACCGAGCTTCCCGTAATTCGCATCGATCGTCAGGTAGTCGAGATGGATCGGCATCACGACGTCGTATTGGAAGCACTCGGTGATCAGGAGCGAGGCGCCCCGCGACACGTCGTAGAGCGCATCGACCCAGCCGGTGTCGCCGGTGAAGGCGACCACCTTCCCCTCGATCGTGAAGCGCAAGGCATAAGGCGGCGCGCCCGAAGGGTGATGCACCTCGAACGGCGTCGCGGCGATGCCGGCGAGCTCGACCGGCACCCGCTCCTCATATTCCACAAAGTCGAACATGAAGCGCCCCTCGCCCGCGACGCCGGGATAGACCGCCTCCATCAGCGTGCGGAAGCGCTGCTCGATGCCGCGTGGCCCGGCGACCACCAAAGGCCGCGTCCGCCGGCTCGCGAACTCCGCGTCGATCAGGAGCCAGGGCAGGCCGCCGAAATGATCGCCATGCAGGTGCGACACGAACACCGCGTCGATCTCGGCCGGATCGAGCCCGAGCCGCTGCATGCCGATCAGCGTCGAGGTCCCGCAATCGATCAGGACGGTCGAGCTTCCCGAGCGGACATGGAACGAGGTCTGGAGCCGCCCCCCGGCGCCGAACGCGTCCCCGCAGCCGATAATGGTCAGTCGCATTGGGGCGGCATATTAGCCGCGCGTATCAGCGCGGGGCGAGAGTAAACGCGGCGTTAGGGATTCCGAGAGATAGTTGAATCCGAGGCCTGCGGGGGGTCCGCGATCGGCCGCGCCGGGCATATGTGCTTGGCGATACGGACTTTTCCGTCAGTCAGTCGCGGGTTGAGTAATGGCTATGAGCGCGCCGGCAGAGGCCACGAGGGGAGATTCGGCCCTCGCTTCCGGCAAGAGGCGCGCCTTCCGCTCCGTCCAGGAGGCCCGCGAGAAGCTCACCTCCAAATCGGGCGCGAGGCCGGAGTTCGAATACGAGCTCCTGATGATGTTCGTGAAGAACGCGCTGTCCGGCGCGGTCACGACGCCGCTGCTCGCGGTCATCGTCGCGCTCGGGGCCATGTTCTGGGCGCCGCCGCGCGAGCTGATCTTCTGGCTTGCCACCGTGTTCGTGTCGAAGGGCATCCTGGTCGCGCTCTGCCGCCAGTTCTCGAAGGCGCCGCGCGACGACGCGCAGACACCGGTCTGGCGCGCCAAGATCACCGCCGCGGAGTTCCTCTACGGCGTGACCTGGGCGGGCGTCGCCTTCGTGAGCCCCGAGACGGCGGGCGAAGCGGCCAACACGTTCATCTTCGCCGCGCTGCTCGTCGTCATCTCGATGCGCATGCTGTTCGCCTCGACGGTGCAGCAGATCGTCTATGCCGGCACGCTGCCGATGATGATCGCCATCGTCGTGCGCTTCGCGCTGCTCGGCAGCCCGTTCTACCTGGCGATGGCGGCGATGGCGGTCGGCGTCTACATCTATTTCGTCTGGCTGATGAACGGCTGGAACTCGACCGTGCACGCCATGCTGGAATATCGCGCGGAGAAGGACGCGCTGATCGGCGAGCTCGAGCAGTCGAAGGCGATCTCCGACGAGGCGCGGCTCCGCGCGGAGGAAGCCAATCTCGCCAAGTCGCGCTTCCTCGCCACGATGAGCCACGAGCTGCGCACGCCGCTCAACGCCATCCTCGGCTTCTCGGAGATCATGCGCACGGAAATTTTGGGCCCGCACGCCAACCCGACCTACAAGGAATACGCCAACGACATCCACGAGAGCGGGCAGCACCTGCTCAACCTGATCAGCGAGATCCTCGACATCAGCCGCATCGAGGCGGGGCGCTACGAGCTGAACGAAGGGCCGGTGACGTTCGCCGCCGTGGTTGAGGACTGCCACCGGCTGATGCGGCTCCGCGCGGAGAACAAGGGCCTGCGCATCGTCGAGGAGTTCGCGCCGGACCTGCCGCAGCTCTGGGCCGACGAGCGCGCGGTGCGGCAGATCTGCCTGAACCTGCTCTCCAACGCCATCAAGTTCACGCCGCCCGGCGGCACCATCACGCTGAAGATCGCCCGCACCGCGACCGGCGGTCTATTGCTCAGCGTGAAGGACACCGGCCCGGGCATTCCGGAGAGCGAGATCCCGCGCGTGCTGCGCAGCTTCGGCCAGGGCTCGCTCGCGCACGAGACGGCGGAAGGCGGCACCGGGCTCGGCCTGCCGATCACCAAGGGGCTCACCGAGCTGCACGAGGGCACCTTCGAGCTGAAGAGCAAGCTCCGCTACGGCACCGAGGTGATCGTCACCTTCCCGAAGAAGCGCGTGATGGAGGCCTTGCCGCGTGTGCCCGAGCCCGGCGAGGAGGCCGAGGTGAAGCGCGCCGAGACGCCGCAGCCGCAAGCGGCACGCGCCGGCGCCAAGAAGTGGCTCGCCCGCCAGCACTAGCGCGCTCCCCCTGAGCGCAGCCACCGGCACGGCCTAACCCTCCCCTTGATGGGGAGGGAGTCGCGCCCTTTGGCGCGACGGGTGGGGTGAAGATTCCAGAGCGAGAGCAGGTTCGCGCTTCCGCCCCCCACCCGGCGCGCGCGCCGCGCGCCGACCTCCCCACGAGGGGGAGGTTTGGTGCACCGGAAGGCGTTACCGACAAACGTCCGCGCCGAAGCGCGGTTAATCCAGCTTCACGTTGCGCAGGCGGAGCGGGTTGCCGACCACCGACACCGAGGACAGGCTCATGGCCGCGGCGGCGACCATCGGCGACAGCAGGATGCCGAAGGCCGGATAGAGCACGCCGGCGGCGATCGGCACGCCGACCGCGTTGTAGACGAAGGCGAAGAACAGGTTCTGCTTGATATTGCGCATGGTGGCGCGGGCGAGCTTGACCCCGCGCACCACGCCGCGGAGATCGCCCTTGAGCAGGGTCAGCCCCGCGCTTTCCATGGCCACATCGGCGCCCGTGCCCATGGCGATGCCGACATCGGCCTTGGCAAGCGCCGGCGCATCGTTGATGCCGTCGCCGGCCATGGCCACCACCGCGCCCTTCTTCTGCAGGTTCTCGATCAGCGTGAGCTTCTCCTCGGGCCGCATGCCGGCATGCACCTCGTCGATGCCGAGCTCCTGCGCGACCGCGCGCGCGGTGGTCTGGTTGTCTCCGGTCGCCATGACGATGCGAAGGCCGAGCGCGTGCAGCTTCTCGATTGCCTCCTGTGCTGACGGCTTGATCGGATCGGCAACCGCGACGAGCCCGGCGAGCTTGCCGCCGGCCGCGAGGAACACCACCGTCTCGCCGCGCTTGCGCAGCGCCTCCGCCTTGTCGGCGAGCGGGCCGGCGTCGATGCCGGCGGTCTCCAGAAGCCGCGCGCTGCCGAGCAGCACCTCGCGACCTCCGACCCGGCCTTTCACGCCCTGCCCCGTTACCGAGTCGAAGCCTTCCGTCTTGGCGAAATCGATGCCGCGCGCTTCGGCGCCCTGCAGGATGGCGGCGGCCAGCGGATGCTCGCTGCCCGCTTCGAGAGAGGCGGCGAGGCTCAGCACCTCATCCTCGCTGAAGCCTTGAGCGGCTGCGACGCCGGTTAGCTTGGGCCGGCCTTCGGTCAGCGTGCCGGTCTTGTCCACGACGAGGGTGTTGACGGCGGCGAGCCGCTCGAGCGCCGCGGCGTTCCGCACCAAGACGCCCGCTTGCGCGCCCCGCCCCGTCGCCACCATGATCGAGATCGGCGTGGCAAGCCCAAGCGCGCAGGGGCAGGCGATGATCAGCACGCTCACCGCGGCGATCAGCGCGTGCGCGAATTGCGGCGTGGGCCCAAGCATGAACCAGGCGATGAAGGCGACGATCGCCGCGAGGATCACCGCCGGCACGAAATAGCCCGACACCGTATCGGCGAGCCGCTGGATCGGCGCGCGCGAGCGCTGCGCCTCGGCCACCATGTTGACGACCTGCGATAGCGTGGTCTCGGCGCCGGTGCGGTCCACGCGCATGTCGAAGCTGCCGGTGCCGTTCAGCGTGCCGCCGGTGACGCGGTCGCCCGCGACCTTCTCGACCGGCACCGGCTCGCCGGTCAGCATCGATTCATCGACCGCGCTCGATCCTTCGGTCACCGTGCCGTCGATCGGCACCTTGTCGCCGGGGCGCACGCGCAGGATGTCGCCGACCTTGACGTCGGCCAGCGGCACGGTCTCGGTCTTGCCGCCCGCGAGCACGCGCAGCGCCGTCTTCGGCGCGAGGTCGAGCAGCGCGCGGATCGCGCCGCCGGTCCGCTCGCGCGCGCGGAGCTCCAGCACCTGGCCGAGCAGCACCAGCGCGACGATGACCGCCGCCGCCTCGAAATAATCCGGCACGAGACCGTGATGGTCCTTCATGGTGTCGGGGAAGAGCCCCGGCGCCACCACCGCGACCACGCTGTAGAGGAACGCCGCGCCGGTGCCGAGCCCGATCAAGGTGAACATGTTGAGCCAGCCGGTGCGGAGCGACTGGAAGCCGCGCACGAAGAACGGCCAGCCGCACCAGAGCACCGCGGGCGTGGCGATGGCGAGCTTCAGCCATTGCTGCGCGCGCGGCTCGATGAACGGCAGAACGTCGATGCCGAACAGATGCGCGCCCATGTCCATGACGAGGAGCGCCAGCGACAGCGGCAGCGCGACCCACAGGCGCCGGGTGAAATCGATCAGCTCTTCGTTGCCGCCATGGTCGTGCTCGTCCATCGACGGCACGCCCATCGGCTCGAGCGCCATGCCGCAGATCGGGCACGGCCCAGGCCCCTCCTGCACGATCTCCGGATGCATCGGACAGGTGTAGAGCGTGCCCTGCGGCACTGGCTCCGGCGCGCCTCGCTTGTCGAGATAGCGCGCCGGGTCGGCGGCGAACTTGGTCCGGCAGCCCTCGGCGCAGAAATAATAAGTGTGCCCCGCGTGGACATGCGTCGGCTTGCCGGCATGCTTGTCCACCGTCATCCCGCAAACGGGATCGATGGCCGTATGGCTTTCCTGCGCTGTCTTTTGATTCATGGCGGCGGCTCGTTGCAGGTCTTCCATATAGGCGCTGCCGCTCTCCGGCGCACCACGTCATTCCGGCGAAGGCCGCAATCCGACGGCTCGCTGCGAAGGACTTACGGGCGCTTGATGCCGCGCTGGGCGAGCGCACTGCAGAGCAGCATGGCGAGCGTCGCGAGGCCGACCATCGGGATGATCTGCTGCGTACTCCCCAGGAAGATGACGAGCCCGCCGAGATAGGACACAAGGCTGAGAAATGCGGCCGTGGCGAAGAGCGGCACGGCGACCGACAGGCGCCGCGATTCGAGCGCGGGCCGCATGTAAAGCGCGGCGACGATCACGCCATTCAGCAGCGCCCAGAGATAAGGCACCCAGACCGGCACGCTGACGGCCGGCTGTTGCGCACCCTCGGCGGCGCCATGGAAGAAATAGATCAGCGGCAGGTTGAGCAGGAAGCAGGCGAAGCCCTGGCCGATGAAGAAGAACAACAGGCTCTCGAAATCGGCATACCAGGCTTGGGTGGTGCGCCGCGCCAGCCGCGCCACGGCGCCCGCGCGCTGCATGTCGGCCTCCGCGTAGTCTACCTCGCGGCCGAGCCGTTCCGACACGGACCTGAGCAGCGTCGGCGGCAGCCGGTCGCCCGGAACCCACGACACGAGGTCGGTCGTGTGCAGGCCGCGGAAGTCGATGGGCGGCTGCGCACCGTCGATGGTCACCGGCACGAGCACCTTCCGCTCGCGGGCGGCGGCGGCCTCGCTCATCACCCACTGGCTGTCGATCGAGCGCCGCGACCAGATCACGATGGCCGCCTGCGTCCGCTCCAGGAGCTTGGAGATCCTCTGCCGGTAGTCGTCGCCGCCCAGGAGGTCATGGTCCCACCAGACTTCGACGCCGAGGAACTGGAGCTCGCGCGCGATCGCCTCCGCGGCCTCGCGGTCCTGCCGGCTATAGGAGATGAAGACTTCGGCCATGGCGGAAGCCTTTGCCCGAAGCGGGGCCCGAACTCAAGACCCCTCACGCTCTCGGGCAGGGCACCCGCAAAATCGTCAGCGGTTGATTTTGACTTCCCGGGGCTTGGCCTGCGCGGCGGCCAATGGAGGACAAGTCCCGAAGTCAACCATCTGCAACAAGCGCACCGCCGGGTCGTCGAGTCTCGGGCCTTTGTCTTCACGACCGATGTCCCGCACCACGGCCACGGCTTCGTCGGCGCGGACGACCTTGTTCCGGCCTTGCGCTTTGGCTGCATAGAGGGCGCGATCCGCGGCGCGCATCATCGCGCTGAGATCGGCGTGGCTGTCGCATGCGCCGACACCGATGCTGACCGTCACATAAACGATATCGCTCGGCGCCTGAACCGGGGTCGCGGCAATTCTCGCGCGCAGCCTCTCCGCGAAGGCCGAGGCCTGCGCGATGGTCATCCCGGGGAGAAGCATCGCGAACTCCTCGCCGCCGATCCGCCCAGCGCAGTCCGGCCGGGGACTCACCGATGCGCAGGCAAGCGCGATCATCCTCAGCGCCGCGTCGCCCGCCGCATGGCCGTGCTTGTCGTTGAGCGCTTTGAACTTGTCGGCGTCGAGCAGCAGCAGAGCGAGCTCGCGAGCGTCGCGATTGGCGTCCGCGACTTCCCGCTCGGCCACCTCGATGAAATAGCGGCGATTGGGCAGTACCACGAGCGAATCCAAGGAGGCGAGCCGTGCCAGACGCTCGATCAGAATTCGCCGCTCCTCGAACAGCGAGAACAGGAAAAGAGACAGCGAGCAGGCTGCCGCGACAAAGAACCCGGCACTGGAGAGGCGATCCGCGATCGGGAGATGCGCCATGAATCCGCTGCCGGACGCAGCCGCCCAGGTCACGGCGGCGCCGATGAGAACATTGGCGACCGTGATGCCGCGCAACCCACGGCAGAAACCGATCCACACCAATAGCAGATAGGTCGCCGCCAGCAGCAGCAGCGGATGCGTTGGAAGGGTGCTCTGAGTCAGCGCAACGACCATCAGGATACCGGCCGCGCTTATGGCGACTTCCAACGCCCCTCCCTTCGTCCAGCGGGTCGATGCCTGTTTGGTGGTCCACGCCAGGATCAGAGGCGCCACCAGCAACTGCCCGACGGAATTACCGATCCACCAGTGCGCCCATGCAGAGGGCACGAGATCGAAAGACGACAGCGGCTTCTGGATGCCTTGTATCCACCATCCGGCCCACTCGGCTGGAATGACGGTCGGCGGTATCGTTCCCAGGAGATACAAGACGGCGACGCCGCCGGTCGCGCTGATCGGCTGCAAGATGAGAAAGATCAGCGCGATGAACAACGTCACGTCGCGCGGACGATCGAAACGCGGCGAAAGGGACCAGCGGTGAAACAGGTAGCCGCCCAGGGCGCCTTGGCCTGCGTTCACCAAGCCGATGACCGCCCCGCCCAGGAGCGAAGGTCCGGACCACAAAGAGAGGATGGTCTGGCCGACGAAGATGCCGCCGGCGACGCGCGAGCCATAGCGAATGCAGAAAGCGAGAGCGATCCCTTCCGGGATGAACACGACGCTGGTGACGTTGCCATAGTCGACGGAGAGAGCGAAGGTCAGCCGCCCGAAAATCACATAGCCCGCGGCGAGCACGGCGCTAAGAAACAAAGTCTCGGCCGGTCCCTTGAGCCCGAGCGTGCTCTCGCTATATTCTCGGGCCTCGGTCTGGTCGCTCATGATTGGCCGTCGATGAGTTACTGAACCAGCCGAGACCATACCTCCCATAGTTTTCTATTATTCGTAGCAAATGGCGCATCTCCGCCCGAGAGTTATTTTTTGGTTAAGCCGATGACATCAATTTCGACCCTGCACCGCTTCTGCGTGGCGCCGATGATGGAGTGGACTGACCGCCACTGCCGCTTTTTTCTCCGGCTGATCTCGCGGCGCGCGTTCCTCTACACCGAGATGGTGACGGCGGAGGCCGTGCTCTATGGCGACCGCGAGCGCGTGCTGGGCTTCTCGCCCGAGGAGCACCCGGTCGGGCTCCAGCTCGGCGGCTGCGATCCCGACAAGCTCGCGCGCGCGGCCGAGATCGGCGCCGAGTATGGTTATGACGAGATCAACCTTAACATCGGTTGCCCGTCGGACCGCGTGCAGTCCGGCCGCTTCGGCGCCTGCCTGATGGCCGAGCCGGCGACGGTTGCCGACTGCGTCGCGGCGATGCGCGCGGCGGTCTCCGTGCCGGTCACCGTGAAATGCCGCATCGGCATCGACGACCAGGACACCGAGGAAGGCCTCGACCGCTTCATCGACACGGTGGCCGAGACCGGCTGCGGGACCTTCGTCGTGCATGCGCGGAAGGCGTGGCTCGACGGGCTGAGCCCGAAGGAGAACCGCGAGGTGCCGCCGCTCGATCATGACCGCGTGTGGCGGCTGAAGGCGCGGCGGCCCGAGCTCGAGATCATCATCAATGGCGGCATCGCGTCATTCGACGAGGCCCTGCCCCATCTCGACCAGGTCGACGGCGCGATGCTCGGCCGCGCGGCCTATGCCGACCCTTATCTGCTCGCGCAGGTCGACCGCGAGTTGTTCGGCGCGAACGAGGCGGCGCCGTCGCGGCTCGACGTGCTGGATGCGTTCACACCCTATATCGAGGAGCAGCTTGCGCGCGGCAGCCGGCTCGGCCAGATGACGCGGCATATTCTCGGCCTGTTCCACGGCCAGCCGCGCGCGCGTGCCTTCCGGCGGCATCTCGCCGAGCATGCGCATCTCGACGGCGCGGGGATCGAGGTGCTGCAGGAAGCGCGCCGCATCGTTGCGGGCGAGACGATGAGCGCGGTCGCCGCGGAGTAAACCCATCCATCACTGTCATTGCCCGGCTTGACCGGGCAACCCAGTAACCACGGCATTGCGCAAGTAACAGAAACCGGTGGTTACTGGATTCCCGCTTTCGCGGGAATGACAACTTCGTGGGAGCTACCCCGCGCGGCGCGACGGTTGCTTCTCGATCAGCGCGACCAGCGCCGGCACGTCGAGGAAGCGCGCGGTGCGC
This sequence comes from uncultured Methyloceanibacter sp., assembly GCA_964634195.1. Taxonomy (GTDB): domain Bacteria; phylum Pseudomonadota; class Alphaproteobacteria; order Rhizobiales; family Methyloligellaceae; genus Methyloceanibacter. Next base: position 107,828 of record CAZWIO010000003.1, read on the forward strand.
TCGGCATAATCGCGATAGGACGCGCCGTAGCGCTCCTCGAGCCACGCCTCCTCGACCAGCGCCATGAGCACATAGGCCCCGGTCATCAGCGCGGCGAGCGTCGCGGCAAGCCACGAATTCGCGCAGATGGCGAGCCCGGCGAGACCGGCGATGGACGAGGCATATTGCGGGTTGCGGCTGAAGCGGTAGAGGCCGTGGCTGACCAGCCCCTCGGCCCCGCAATAGGTATTGCCGAGGCCGAGGTTGAAATAGCCGGCGACGGTGATGCCGAAGCCAATAAGGAACAGCGGCGCGCCGACGATGAAGCGACTGGGGTCGAACAGCGCGGCACCATTCCAATCCGATACGGCGACGAGGAACGTAAGAACCATGCCGCCGCGAAACAGTGTCCAGAACGTCAGGCCCTGCCAGCTTCCCGGCTCCGGCGTCGGCCAGAGCCGGAAAGGCGGCGCGAGCAGCGTGCGAAGCAGCAGGAGATCGAGCGTGGTGCCCGCCACGAGTCCCGCCGCGAAGACCAGATATGTGAAGGAGGGATCGATCATGTACGCGCGCAACGAAACAGATTCTCTTTGCAGAATTGCAACGGAACGCTGACGGTTCCATGGCGGGGCGCGCGTGGTGCCCGCCCTGCCCCGCTGCACTACGTCATGCCCGGCCTTGAGCCGGGCATCCAGGGGCAACAGGCACGGAGCGAGCGGCCCTGGATCGCCGGGTCAAGCCCGGCGATGACGTGCTGTTGTTAGGACGTCGTCCTAACCTAAATCTTCTGATTGTAAGCGCCGACTTCCTTGTGCTTGGAAAGCTCGGCGTCGATCTCGGCGAAGATCGCGCGCATGTTCTTCTCCGACGTCGGGCTCTCCACCACCACCACAAGCTCGGGCTTGTTGGACGACGCGCGCACCAGCCCCCAAGTGCCGTCCTCGAGCACGATGCGGATGCCGTTCACGGTGATCAACTCGCGGATCTTCTGTCCGGCCAGCTCACCGCCATTTGCGGCGACCTTGGTGAAATGCGCGACCACACGATCGACCACGCCGTATTTCAACTCGTCGTCGCAATGCGGCGACATGGTCGGCGACTGCCAGGTGCGCGGCAGCTCACGTTTCAGCTCGGCGAGCGTCTTGTCGGGATTGCGGTCGAGCATGTCGAGCACGGCGAGCCCCGCGACCAGCCCGTCGTCATAGCCGCGCCCGAGCGGCGGGTTGAAGAAGAAATGCCCCGACTTCTCGAAGCCGACCAGCGCGCCCGTCTCGTGACTGTAGCGCTTGATATAGGAATGGCCGGTCTTCCAGAACGTGGTCTTGGCGCCGTGCTGCTTCAGCACCGGATCGGTGAGAAAGAGGCCCGTCGATTTCACGTCGGCCACGAACAGCGCGCCCGGATTGCGCGCGGCGATGTCGCGGGCGAGCATCACGCCAACCTTGTCGGCGAAGATCGCCTCGCCCTCATTGTCGATCACGCCGCAACGGTCGCCGTCGCCGTCGAACACGAGGCCGACATCGGCGCCATGCGCGAGCACCGCATCGCGCGTCGCGTCGAGCATGGTGAGGTCTTCCGGGTTCGGGTTGTGCGCCGGGAAAGTGTAGTCGAGCTCGCAATTGAGCGGGATGACGGTCGCGCCGAGCTCGGCCAGCACGCGCGGCGCAAACGCTCCCGCCGTGCCGTTGCCGCAGGACACGACCACCTTCAGCGGACGCAGCAGCTTCGGCCGCGCGAGCAGGTCCGCCATGTAGCGCTCCGGCATGTCCGGCACGAAGACGTAGCGCCCGCCCTGCTCGGCCGGCGCGAAGGCCGCGTTCATGACGATGTCCTTCAGCGCGGTCATGTCTTCCGGCGAGAAGGTCAGCGGCCGCTCGAAACCCATCTTGATGCCGGTCCAGCCATTGTCGTTATGGCTCGCGGTGACCATCGCCACGCCTTCGACGCCGAGCTCGAACTGCGCGAAATAGGCCATGGGCGAAAGCGCGAGCCCGATATCGTGCACCTCGGCCCCGCCAGCGAGCAGTCCCGTGGTGAGCGCCGCCTTCACCGCGGCGGAATAGGAGCGGTAGTCGTGGCCGACCACGATCCGCGCCGGCACACCGCGCTCGCGCATCAGCGTGGCGAGCCCGAGCCCCACCGCCTCGAGCCCGAGCAGGTTGATCTCCTGCGGGAACAGCCAGCGCGCGTCGTATTCACGGAAGCCGGTCGGCTTGATGAAAGGCAGCCGCTCGAAATCGGCGGTGTTGGGCGTGAGGTCGTGACGCGGCTTGGGGAGCATGCTGTCTCTCGATTTGGGAGCTGCGGAAGAGTAGCACCAGACGGAACGTCATGCCCGGCCTTGAGCCGGGCATCCAGGGGCAACCAGCACGGAGCCAGCGGTTCCTGGATCGCCGGGTCAAGCCGGGCGATGACGTGGCCTGTGCTCTACCCTGAACGATCCTGCCTAATACGGAATTCCATCGCCCGTCACCAACTCTTCAAATGCAAGCGAGTTTCATTCGCGGCGATTGCGGTTGCCATACTGCGCCCGAGCCTCTAGGTGCGACCCGTCATGGACAAGACGATCAAGCTGGCCGCCGGCAGCATCGCCGTGGGCGTCACGGTGCTCGCGCTGAAATATGCCGCCTATCTGCTCACGGGCAGCGTCGCGCTCTATTCCGACGCGCTGGAGAGCATCGTCAACGTGGCGACCGCGGTGACGACGTTCCTCGCCGTGCGGCTCTCGGCGGTGCCGCCGGATGCGGGCCATCCGTTCGGCCATCAGAAGGTCGAATATCTCTCCGCGGTGCTGATCGGCGTCTTGATCGTGGTGGCGGCGCTGTCGATCCTGCGCGAGGCCTATTTCGCCTTTCTCGATCCGCAACCGCTCGAAGCGCCGGTCGAAGGCCTTGCCGTCAACGGGCTGGCCAGCGTCATCAACGGCGCCTGGTGCTACACGCTGTTCCGCTTCGGGAAGGCCTGGTGTTCGCCGGCGCTGACCGCCGATGCGCATCACCTCCTCACCGACGTGATCACCTCGGTCGGTGTGCTGATCGGCGTGGGTCTGGTGGTGCTGACCGGCTGGCTGGTGCTCGATCCGGCCATCGCGGCGCTGGTCGCGCTCAATATATTGTGGGCCGGCTGGCGGCTGATGCGCCGCTCGATCGGCGGGCTGATGGACGAGGCGCCGCCCGAGGAGGTGGTCTCGCAGATCCGCGAGGTGATCTCCAAGGAGGCGCATGGCGCACTCGAGGCGCACGACCTCCGAACGCGGCGCGCGGGGCGCACCACCTTCATCCAGTTCCATCTGGTGATGCCGGGGGAGACCAGCGTGCAGGAGGCGCACGATCTCTGCGACCGCATCGAGGCGGCGCTCAAGGCGGAGATCCCCGGCGCCGCCATCACCATCCATGTCGAGCCGGAGCACAAGGCGAAGCACCCTGGCGTGCCGGTGCTCGACCCGCGCTGAGTCTTTTTATCCCTCCCCTTGATGGGGAGGGAGTCGCGCCCTTTTGGCGCGACGGGTGGGGTGAGTATCCCTGCGCTTCCTGGGAGTGAGCCCCCCACCCCGACGCCGCAAGCGGCGTCGGACCTCCCCACGAGGGGGAGGTAATGAATTGTGTTACTGCGTCAGCACCAGCTCATTGCCCTGCATCTGGAAGCTCTTCAGCCGGCTCAAGAAGCTCATGCCGAGCAGGTTGGTGGTAAGCGCCCCCCGCTCGGCCACCATGGCAGGCACGTTGCGCACGACGATGTCGTCCACGCGCACGCGGTCGAGCGTCACGGGCGCGACGCGCGCAATCCCGTTTGCGGTCTGCGCACGGCCCGAGAAATCGAGGCTGCGCGGCGAAAGCCCGAGGCGCTCGGCATCCTCATAGGTGAGCGCCACCAGCGTCGCGCCGGTATCAGCCATGACGGTGGCGTTCCGATCGTTCACCGCAACGTCAAACACGAAATGCCCGGCGCGATCACCCTTGAGCCGGACCTCGCGGGCGAAGCCGGGCTTCGCCTCGTCGCGCGCCTCGAACATGGCGGCGGCGTCGGGCCGCGCGTCGCCCGCGCCCGGTCCGAGCGCGGCCCTGAGGTCGTCGAAGAAATAGACCAGCAGCAGAGCGCCGAGTGCCGCGGCACCCCAAACACTCGCCTCGCGCAAGGCATGTCTGGCGGATGGGCTCAACGGGGGCTGCTCCTCGGGGGCGCGCCCCGCAGGACATCAGCCGCGGAGCGTCAGGAAATCGCCGGAAAACTCATAGGAGCGCAGGCGGCTTAAGAAACTCATACCGAGCAGGCTTTGGGTCAGCGCCCCTTCCTTGGCCACCAGCGCATCGACCTTCTGCCGGTCGACCGGGCCGATCGCCACCGTGTCGAGCCGGACGCGCGCGGCCACGGTGCGGCCATTGGCGGTGAGCACCGGCACGGTATAGGAGAGGCCCTCGGTATCGATGCCGGCTCGGCGCGCGTCCTCGGGCTTGAGCACGATACTGGAGGCGCCGGTATCCACGATCATCGACACGCTCTCGCCGTTCACGTCGACATGGGCGGTGAAATGGCCGTCGATCCTCCGCCTGATGCGCACCTCGGTCGCGCCGCCTGCGCTCTCCTCGACCGTCATGGCGCTGCCGGGCAGAAGCTCGCCCGCCACGCGGCCGGCGATGGGCATCAGCTCATTGCGATAGGCGTAGAGCGCGACCAGGCCGAGGCCAAGCGCGAGCCAGGTGACCGCATCGCGCACCATGCCGCGGGCGCGGCCGCCGCCATAGCTCGAGAGAAAGCCGCCGGCCAGATAGACCAGCAGCGCCACCAGGAAGGCCGCATAGCCGAAGGTGGTCGAGTCGAGCCCGGCGATCATGCCGGACTCGTTGCTCACGAGCAGCATGGCCGCCAGCGCGAGGATGAAGAGCGCAATCCACGTCGACACTAGGCTACCTCGCGCGAAAGCGGCGTGCTGCTAGGGGCTCCCTCGCCCACAAATGTAGGGAAGATGGCGGCCCGAAACCAGAAGGCAGAATGGGAGGAAGCGCAAATGCACGGTCTTCACCCTCCCCTTGATGGGGAGGGAGTCGCGCCTTTGGCGCGACGGGTGGGGTGAGTACCCCTGTCTCGTCATGGTGAGGTGGCCGCCCGTCCTTCGAGGCTCGGGCTTTGCCCGAGCACCTCAGGATGACGGGCGGCCCTCGAACCACCCCCCACCCGGAGTTCGCTAAGGCGAACTCCGACCTCCCCACAAGGGGGAGGTTTGACGGCGCTACGGCACGACGCTCACGCCGCCGCCCGCTTGCGGGCCTGCGCTCGGCGCGGGTCCACGCGGCAGGCGCGGCCGGAAGGCCGGCAGCGAGGCAAGCCGCCGCCAGGTGGCGAACGCGTTGAGCCGCGAACGCTCGAGCAGCGCGATGCCGACCGCCGCAAGGAAGGGCAGGCTCTGCACCAACAGCACGGCGCTGAAGATCGAGATCTCGCGCACCTGATTATAGTTGGTGAGATAGAGAATGAGCGAGCCGAGCAGCAGCAGCCCGCCGAGCACGCCCTCCCACAGAGCGGGGAAGTCGTCGGCCCAGCGCGAGGCCGAGCCCTTGGCGGTGCGCACGAAGGGCAGCTTGTCGCGCACCACGCCGTCGAGCACCGCGCGCCCCACGGTGAGTTGCAGCGCCATGGCGGAGACCGCCGCGCCGAGCGACGCCCCGACCGGCGCCTCGACGCGCGTGCGGTAGAGCACCATGAAGTGCAGGAGCGTCACGCCGAAGGTCGCCAGCACCGGCAGCAGCAGCACGGCTTCCGGCACGGCGATGCCGAGGAACGCCACGAGCGGCATCCAGATCAAGTTCAGAATGGCGATCAGCACGCCGAGGCTCTCGGCGCCGAGCCAGGTGAGCCAGCCGAACAGGAACTGACCCTTCTGCTGCGGGGTGAGCCGGCTGCCGCCCGGCAGGAAAGCGCGCCAATGCTTGCGGATGAGCTGCACGCCGCCATAGGCCCAGCGGTGGCGCTGCTTCTTGTAGGCGGCGAAGTCGGTGGGCAGCAGGCCATAGCCGTAGCGCGTCTTGGTGTAATGCGCCCGCCAGCCGCGCGCGAGCAGGCTAAGCCCGAGATCGCTGTCCTCGACGATCGTGTCGCTCGACCAGCCGCCGGCATCCTCCAGCGCCGCCCGCCGGATGAGGCACATGGTGCCGTGCACGACGATGGCGTCCACCTCGTTCCGCTGCACCATGCCGATGTCGAAGAAGCCGGCATATTCGCGGTTCATCGCCGCTTGGGTGAGATGGCGGCTGCCGTCGCGATGGTCCTGCGGCGCCTGCACCAGGCCGACCGCGGGGTCGGCGAAGGCCGGCACGAGATCCTTCAGCCAGTCGGGCGTGACGGCATAGTCGGCATCGAGCACGCCGATGACCTCGGCGCGCGGGTCGGTGTGCTCGAGCGCAAGCCTGAGCGCGCCGGCCTTGAAGCCCTGCAGCCTGTCCTCGCGCACGAACTTGAAGCGCTCGCCGAGCTGGCGGCAATGCTCCTCGACCGGGCCCCAGAGCGCGGGGTCCGGCGTGTTGTTTACCACCACCACGCATTCGAGGTTCGGCCAGTCGAGCTGCGCCACGCTGTCGAGCGTCTGGCGCAACATCTCCGGCGGCTCGCGATAAGCGGGGATGTGGATGGAGACGAATGGCTGGTAGCCAGGCGCATCGGCGCGGGTGAGCAGGCGCGATGGGCTAGCGCCGAACACGATGGCGGCAAGCTCCTCGATGCGCTGGCGCATGATCACGATCAGCGGGATCAGCAGCAGCATGCCGCCGAACATGGCGATCTGCGAGCCGAGCACGAAATAGTGCGTCACCCAATAGTCGATCACATTGGCGGACCAGGCGCCGATGGCGGCGGCCGTGCCGGCGACCACGGCGGCCTGCGCCGCTCGCACGCGCGGCATGGCGAAGATCGGGATCGACAACAGGATGCCGATGCCGAGCGCGGTCAGCATCTTGAAGAGGAAGTTCGGTGTCTCGACGGTGCCGGCCAACGAGAATTTCGGCTCGCGGTCGGCGTTGAAGATGCCCCAATACGGACCGACGCTGCCTTCGTTCGTCTTCCAGGGCTGGTCGAACGCCTCGATGATCGAATAGTCGATGCCCATGGCGTCGGCACGGGCGATGAAATCGCGGATGATCTCGGCTTGCGCGAGCTTTCCCGGCACCGCCGCATTGCGGTTCAGCCCCGCGCTCGGCCAGCCGAACTCGGCGATCACGATGCGCTTGCCCGGATAGGCGTTGCGCAGCCGCTCATAGATCTGCGCCGCGTGATCGACCGCGGCATCGGCGGGAATGCCCTCCCAGTACGGGAGAATGTGTACGGCGAGATAATCGACCGCCGAGGCGAGCTCGGGATGCTCGAGCCAGATGTCCCACACCTCGGCGGTGGACACCGGCACGTTGACCTCGCGCTTGACGTGCTGGATCTGCTCGATCAGCGCGGCGACGCCGTCGTCGCCTTCCAGCGTGCGGTTGCGGTAAATCGTCTCGTTACCGACGATCACGCTGTCGATGTTGCGGTAGCGCTTGGTGAGCTCGATCGCGCTTTCGATCTCCCGCTCGTTGCGCGCGGCGCCCGCGTCGAGCCAGGCGCCAAGCGTGACGCGCAAGCCGTATTCCGAGGCGATCGCCGGCACGCGCTCGAGCCCGCCGATCGCGCTATAGGTCCTGACCATGCGCGTGTAGGGAGCGATCGCGGCGAGATCCGATCTGATCTCCTCTTCGGTGATGGTGTCGGCCTCGCCGTCCTTGCCGCGATGGACGGGCGCGAACGAGACGCTGGCGAGCGCGCCCCTGGTATCGGGGGGCGACACCTCATCCTTGAGGAGGAACCATGCAGCCGCATGGAGGGCGGTCGCCAACGCGACCACAACGACGACCAAAACGTTGCGCATCTTTTGGAGCTTCAGTCCTTAGAACCCGGCCCGACCAGTCCCCCTCGGCCGTCACGCCGCAGCGAAATTCCGCAGCCCATCCCTAAACTTTTCTAGTTGGGAATCGTTCCGCTTTTTGTCTCCGCGCTCGGCTCTTCCCGGCTCGCGGTTGTCGGCGTCTCGGGCGCCATCCAGCATTCGTGCACGCGGGAGTTCAACCGGTCCGCAGCCTTGGGATCGATCGGCCCCTGTTGGATGACGCAACGAAACACCAGCTTCAAATGCTTCGGCGAGCAGCCGAAGCGATCGTAGAGATCGATATAGCGGCGCGCCGTGTCGATGTCGTCGCGCCAGAGCAGGCTCGCGATGCGGCGGCCCGTCCACACGCACTCGGCAGAGCCGGCCGCGCTCGGCAGGGTCGCCGCGGCGGAGCGATATTCCTCCATCGCCTTGGCGGCCTCTTCCTGCTCGGCCTTTGCCTGCGCCTTGGCCTTCTCGTCGTCGCCCTCGGGCGGCTTCTCCTCTTCGGCCTTCTTCTCTTTCTCGGCCGGTGCCTTCTCGGCAGGCGTCCCGCCCGACTCGGCGAAGGCGGCTTGAGGGTGAACGAAGCCGGCGCCGGCGAGCAATATGGCGGCGAGGACAGTGCAGCGCAGCATGGACAGGGGCCCCACGTCAGAGGGAGTCATTTTTCGCGTTAAACCACCAAATTTTGGCAGTCCAACGGCAGGACTGCGGTTTATCGTTGCGCACGTGCACAGGTGCGGGCCGGCAGTTCATTTCGCACCGCAAAGCTGCTATGCGTCGCATCTTCTCGGTTCGAAGTCCCGACATGGTCCGCTCCCTGGTTCTGTTTGCGCTCGTTGCCGGCGCCATCGCCGCCGCCTGGCACGCTCTGGGCAGGCCAATGCCGATGCCGACTTCCCCCCTCGGCCCGGGCGAAAAGCTAACGTGCATCTCCTACGCTCCGTTCCATGACGGACAGGGGCCGTTCACGCCCGGCCTTGTCATCCCGGAGAGCCAGATCGAGGGCGACCTGAAGCAGGTTTCGGGCATCGCCTCGTGCTTACGGACCTACTCGGCCATGGGCCCGCAAGGCGCGATCCCGAGGCTCGCCGCAAAGCATGGGCTGGAGGTTCTGCAGGGCATTTGGCTCAACCGCGACCGGACGGAGAACCGCCGCGAGATCGAGGCTGCGCTCGAGCTGGCCAAAGCCTATCCCGGCACCATCAAGGCGCTGATCGTCGGCAACGAGGCGATGCTGCGCGGGGAGCTCTCAGCCGAAGACATCGACGCCTATCTCGACGAGGTGCGGCAGCGCTCGCGGCTGCCGGTGACCTATGCCGATGTCTGGGAGTTCTGGGTCGAGCACCCGGAGCTTGCCGGCGCGGCCGACTTCTTGACCGTGCATATCCTGCCCTATTGGGAGAACAAGCCGGTCGCGGCCGAGAAGATCGACGCGCATCTCCGCGAAGTGATGCGACGCGTTGCCGCGGCCTTTCCCGGCAAGGAGATTCTGATCGGGGAGGTCGGTTGGCCGAGCGCCGGGCGCATGCGCGAGGCGGCCCTGCCCTCGCCCGCGAACCAGGCGCTGGTCGTGAGCCGCGTAGTCGCGGCGGCCAAGGAGGCGGGCTGGCGCGTCAATATCATCGAGGCCTTCGACCAGCACTGGAAGCGGCTGCTGGAAGGCACGGTCGGCGGGCATTGGGGGCTTTACGACGACACGACGCGCCAGCTGAAATTCCGCTTCGGCGAGCCGGTGTCGAACCATCCGGACTGGACGCTGAAGGCAGGGCTCGGCATCGGCGCGGCCGGACTCGTGTTCGGCGCCTACCGGCTCGGCGTGCGGGGGAGATCGGGAGGAGACGCGCGCGCGCGTTGGCGGCGGGATCTCGCCGCGGCGGGAATGGCGCTCGCGAGCGGGCTGCTGTTCGGGCTCGCGGCCACGAACCTTGCCTTCGAGAACGCGCTGCCCGGCGAGTGGCTGCGCGGCCTGCTCATGCTGGCGCTCGCGCTCGCGGTGCCGCTGGGCGCGGCCTTCGCCTTGGCCCGGGGTTGGGCGCTCCCGGGCTTCGTCGCGGCGCTCGATCCGCGCCGCTGGCGTGGGGCCTCGCGCAACGAGGCGCTGCTCGCCGCCTTGCTGGTCGCGACCGTGGTGGCCGCGCTCCATGTCGCGCTCGGCCTCGTGTTCGACCCGCGCTACAAGGACTTCCCGTTTGCCGCGCTGACCGGGCCGGTGACCGCGCTCGGCGTGCTCGCCTTCATGAACGCGCGCGGAGCTATGCGTCCCCGCGCCGCTGAGATCGCCGCGGCTTTCGTGCTGGGCGCATCTGCCCTGTTCGTCGTCGCCAACGAAGGCAGTGCCAACTGGCAGGCGGTATGGGTCGCTCTGCTTTTCGTGGCGCTCGCGCTCACCGCGCTTCGCGCGCAGGCCGCGCCGCAGTTACCGGGCGTGCCAGGCTGAGCAGCAGCAGGGCGAAGGCGAGCGCCGAGGCGCCGGTGTTGTAGAGCACCAGTCCCGCGCAGGCGAACACGAGCCCGATGGCGAAGGTGATCACGTTCGGGCGCCAGAGCTGCAGCACGCTCGCGATCAGCGCGCCCCAACCGAACACCCCGAAGGTGAATTTGAGGATCACCGCGAGCCGGGTCGCGCAGACGAAGCCGCCCCTGCCCGCCTCGCAGGCAAGCCCGAGCGGCGTGTTCTGGATGATGCCGTAGCGGAAGAAGAGCGCCGTGCCGAGCGTGGCCGCGGCAAGCAGCGCCAGCACCGACGCCTCCCGCCAGGACGGCAGGAACAGAGGTCGCCCAGGCGCTTCGGTTTCGGCATCCACAGTCATCCCCGCGTCTCGCCCAATTCGTCAGGCCGTCGCCGCCAACAGCAATCCGATGGCGATCACGAGCACAATCCCCCCGAACAGGCCCGCGAAGAATACGGTCCGCTGCCAGGGCTTGCGCAAGACGATGTCGCCCTGCCGCGCCTTGTCGGCCGGATAGGGCCGCGCCGCGGCCCGCGGCCTGTCCTTTGTCATGGTAGCCATGTCGACCTCCCTTGTCGTTGGAGAGGGTAACGCAACGGCCCCACGCCCGGTTGCGCGCGAGCCGGGAATGCGCGCGCGGGAGGGCCAAATCTTAACGTTTTGCCGCTAGGGTGCGCGACCCGGAGCCATAACCCAGGGCAGGGATCGAGAATGGCCAAGGCAAAGTTCCACAAATCGCAGCGCGTCTATGTGAAGCCGGTCGGCACCTGGGCCTATGTCGAGGCCGTGGTGCCGAAATGGGTCAAAGGCTGCGACGAGCCGATCAAGGTCTCCTATGACTGCGGCATGGGCCGCGAGTTCGCGCAAGAAGAGCTGACCGAGGAATCCACCGGGCTCCAGCTCAATGGCGGCAACGGCTTCGACGGAACCTGGCGCGTTGTTCGCGGACAGAACCGCTGGAAGAGCGCCGAGCAGTGCGGGCATCATCCCTATCCCGGCACGCACCCGACCGTCATGACGAGCGAGCGCGATTGGGGCGGCTGGCGCGTGCCTGGAGCCGAGTACGACCTCGACCCGTTCCGCGTCGAGCGCCAGGCGCAAATCATCGCCCGCGCGCCGGCATTCATGAAGCTGCTCCAAGAGTTCGTCGACCACGCCGAGCACGAGCCCGAGAACCTGAGCGACGACCTCGTCAAGCTCGCCCAGGTCGCCCGCCGCGTCCTCTCCGAGACCTCGGAGTAGGTTTTTCTCAAAACCTAACCTTTGTCATGCCCGCGAAGGCGGGCACCCAGTAAGCACCGCCCGTGCAAGAACGATATTGCGCGCTGATTACTGGGTTGCCCGGTCAAGCCGGGCAATGACAGTGGTAGGGCTTGGCAGAAACACGCCCGCCCTCTAAGAGCGAGCGATGCAAGACACCACCGCCCGCCAGCCGAAATTCCTCAAGGACTACGCGCCGCCCGACTATTTGATCGAGGAGGTCGCGCTCGACTTTTCGCTCGAGCCGAAGACCACGCGCGTCGCCTCCAAGCTTCGGATCAGGCCCAACCCGAAGGTCGCGACCGGCGGGCGGCCGCTTGAGCTCGACGGCGAGGCGCTCAGGCTCGAGAGCGTTGCCTTGGACGGCAAGCCGCTCACGCCTGCCGACTACACTCTCGGCTCCGGCAAGCTGACCATCCCGCAAGTCCCGGCATGGCCCTTCACGCTGGAGATCGTCACCACCTGCGATCCGGAGGCCAATACGGAGCTTTCGGGCCTCTACCGCACGCGCGGGGTCTATTGCACCCAATGCGAGCCGGAAGGCTTCCGCCGCATCACTTATTATATCGACCGGCCGGACGTGCTCGCGGTCTACACGGTGCGCATCGAGGCGGACAAGGCCTCGACCCCGGTGCTGCTCTCGAACGGCAACCCGGTGGAGCACGGCGATATCGAAGGCACCGGCCGTCACTATGCGGTCTGGCACGACCCCTTCCCCAAGCCATCTTATCTCTTCGCGTTGGTCGGCGGCGATCTCGCTGCGGTGCGCGACAGCTTCACGACCGCCTCAGGCCGCGAGGTCGCGCTCGCGATTTATGTCGAGCCCGGCAAGGAGGACCGCTGCGCCTGGGCCATGGACTCCCTCAAGCGCTCGATGCGGTGGGACGAGGAGCGCTTCGGCTGCGAATACGATCTCGATGTGTTCAACATCGTCGCCGTCAGCGACTTCAACATGGGCGCGATGGAGAACAAGGGCCTCAACGTCTTCAACGACAAGCTCGTGCTGGCCCGGCCCGACACCGCGAGCGACGCCGACTACGCCGCGATCGAGAGCGTGATCGCGCACGAATATTTCCATAACTGGACCGGCGACCGCATCACCTGCCGCGACTGGTTCCAGCTCTGCCTGAAAGAAGGGCTGACCGTGTTCCGCGACCAGGAGTTCACCGCCGACATGCGCCTCGGCCCGGTCGAGCGCATCGTCGATGCGCGCGTGCTCAAGACCAACCAGTTCCCGGAGGACGCGGGGCCCTTGGCGCATCCCGTGCGGCCGGCATCGTTCATCGAGATCAACAATTTCTACACGGCGACGGTCTACGAGAAGGGTGCCGAGATCTGCCGCATGCTGCAGACCCTGCTCGGTCGCGACGGTTTCCGCAAAGGCCTCGACCTCTATTTCCAGCGCCATGACGGCGAGGCGGTCACCGTCGAGGACTTCATCGACTGCATGGCCGATGCGTCGGGCCGCGACCTCAAGAAGTTCATGCTGTGGTACACGCAGGCCGGCACGCCCGAGCTTGCCTGCTCGCTCGACTACGACGCGCATGCCAAGACCGCGCGGCTGAAGGTGAGCCAGGTCGTGCCGCCGACGCCCGGCCAGACCGGCAAGGAGCCGATGCCGATCCCGTTCAAGGTCGGGCTGCTCGGCGCGAACGGCCAGGACCTCCCGCTCACCCTCGCCGACGGCACGCCGGTCTCGGACGGCCTGCTCGAAGTGACGGATCGCGAGCACGTCTTCGAGTTCCGCGATGTCCCCTCCCCGCCGACACCGTCGCTCCTGCGCAATTTCTCCGCGCCGGTGCGGCTGACCGTCAATCTCGAGCCCGACCAGATCGAGTTCCTGATGCGCCACGACAGCGATCCGTTCAATCGCTGGCAGGCGGCGCAGAGCTACGCCACCAATCTGCTCACCGCGGCGGCGCGCAACGACGAGCTCGGGCGCGCCACCGGCAAGGAGGCCGCGCGGCTGGCGGAGGCGCTCGCCGCCACCGCGCGCGACGAGACGCTGCGTCCCGCCTATCGCGCCGAGTTCCTCAAGCTGCCGAGTGAGTCCGATATCGCGCGCGAGCTTGGCCGCGACGTCGACCCTGACAAAGTGCGCATCGCGCGTGAGGCCTTGCGCGCGACGATCGGCGTGGAGATCGGCGCGGCACTCGCCGAGCTTTACGAGCGCTCTGCGCCCGCCGGTGCCTTTTCTCCGGACCCCGACAGCGCGGGCTCACGCGCACTGCGAACCGCCGCGCTCGACCTGCTCGTGGCGAGCGGCTCGGCCGAAGAGACCGCGCGCGCGGCGCGGCACTATCGCGACGCGACCAACATGACCGACGCCATCGGCGCGCTCTCGATCCTGTCGCATCTCGACGATCCCGCGCGCGACGAGGCACTCGATCATTTCTATACGCGCTGGCACGACGAGCCGCTGGTGCTCGACAAATGGTTCGCGGTGCAGGCGCGTGCCGCGCGGCCGAACTCCGTCGAGACGGTGTGGGCGCTCCTGGTGCATCCGAAATTCTCGCTGAAGAACCCGAACCGGATCCGCGCGCTGATCGGCAGCTTCGTCCACGGCAACCCGACCGGCTTCAATCGCAAGGACGGCGCCGGCTTCCGGCTGCTGGCGGACCAGGCGCTGGCCATCGACCGGTTCAATCCGCATATGGCCGCGCGGCTGCTCGGCGCCTTCGAGAGCTGGCGCATCCTGGAACCTGGGCGTCGGGCCAAGGCCAAGGAGACGCTCGCGAATCTCGCCCGAGCCGAGCTCTCCACCGACAGCTACGAGATCGTCACCAAGACCCTCGCTGCCGAATAGAGTCGCCGGTCGTCAACGGGTTATTAACCGAATTTCCACAGCTTTCTTCTGGACAGACGGCGCCCTCATCGAGTCAACTCGAAGCGAGGGCGATTCGGAGATGCGGCAAGTTCTCCGGCTCGACGCGGGAGAACGACACGGGGGGACCGAATGTCGCGGGCGCGTTCCGCGCGTGCGGGAGTCTTCGCCGGCACGGGTCCTCTTTTGCAGGACGTGCGGGCGATTGTCGACCGCCATGTTCCCAAGACGGAGGCGCTGCGCCGCCTCGTCCCGTTCCTGCTCGCCGTCTTTGTCGTCGTCGCCATTGCCGGCTTCGCCCTGCAGCTCGCCAACGGCAAGAGCGATGCCTATGACGCGGCCCGTAGGCAACTGACGCTCACCGCCGACGTCACCGCCCTCAATCTCGACGACAAGACGCTGAGCTCGGGCATCGACTGGCAGAGCGCGCTGGCCGCGAGCCTGCCCAAGGGCGCGACCCGCGACGGACGCGTGGCGCTTCTGGCCGACGCAGAGGGCAACATCCAGGCCCGCGCGCCGCTCGAAGGCGAGCGCGCCGGCAATCTGCTCACCGTGCTTGGGCCCCAGCAGCCGCTCACCACCTTCGGCGCCGAGGCGGGCGTCTTGCGCCTCACCCTGCTCGACGGCACCGACTCCCTCGTCACGGTGCGCAACATCCCCAACACCGACGCGCAGCTTGCGATGATCCAGCCGGTGGCGTCAGCGCTCGCGGACTGGAAGCGCGGCGCCATGCTCGAGATCACGCTCCTCGTCTGCACCGGGCTTGTGCTCGCGCTGGTCGGCGGCGCGCTGTGGTATCTGGCGCCGGGCGCCGCGCGCGTGCGCGAGGAGGCCATCGCCGGCCAACTGAGCGAGGCCCTGCCCGGTTGCGGCATGTGGCGCTGGAACCTCGCACGCGGGCACGTGCAGTGGTCTGCGCCGATGTTCCGCATGCTCGGGCTCAAATCCTCCGACGCCGCCATGCCGTTCGGCACGATTGCGCGCGCGCTGCATCCCGACGACGATCTGCGCGGCGCGATCGAGCGGCACCTGCGCGAAGGCCTGACGGAATTCGATGAGAGCTTCCGCCTGCGCCACCAGGATGGTCCGTGGGTCATGTTCAGGCTGCGCGGGCACATCACGCGGAGTGCCGACCGGCGCGAGCCGATCCTCACCGGCATCGCCGTGATGGCCGACCGCAACGCGATTCCCGGCTCGGCCGATGCCAATGCGCGGCTCCGCGACGCGGTGGAGACGATCTCCGAAGCCTTCGTGCTGTGGGACCGCGACAATCGGCTCGTGATGTGCAACAGCAAATACCAGCAGTTCCACGGACTTGGCGACGAGATGGTGCGCCCCGGCAGCCCGTATGAAGAGGTTATAGCGGCAGCATCCGAGCCGCTCGTCTCCAAGCGCGTCGCCGTCGCCGGTCGCGAGGACGACGACAGCCGCACCTACGAGGCGCAGATCGAGGACGGCCGCTGGCTGCACATCAATGAGCGCCGGACGCGCGACGGCGGTTACGTCAGCGTCGGCACCGACATCACCGTGCTCAAGGAGAGCCAGCAGCGCCTCGCCGAGAGCGAGCGCCAGCTGCGCGAGAGCGTCGCGGAGCTCAGGCTTTCGCGCCGCGAGCTCGAGCAGCAGAAGCAGCAGCTCGTCGATCTCGCCGAGAAATACGCCGCCGAGAAGAACCGGGCCGAGGCCGCCAATCGCGCCAAGTCGGAGTTCCTCGCCAATATCAGCCACGAGCTGCGCACGCCGCTCAACGCTGTGATCGGCTTCTCGGAGGTGATGCAGAAATCTCTGTTCGGCCCGCTCGGCCACGCCAAGTACCAGGAATATGCCCGCGACATCTATGAGAGCGGTGCCTACCTGCTCGAAGTGATCAACGACATTCTCGACATGTCGAAGATTGAGGCGGGCCGCATGTCGCTGCATCTCGGCCAGGTGGACGTGGCGGACATCGTCGACGACAGCATGAAGGTGGTGAGCCAGGCGGCCGAAGAGCGCAACATCGCGCTCGAGCGCCACGGTCCTCCGCACATGATGCTGGAGGCCGACCGCCGGGCGCTCAAGCAGGTATTCCTGAACCTCTTGGCGAACGCCGTGAAGTTCACGCGCGACGGCGGCAGCGTCGATGTGCATATCTCCCGCGCGCGCGGCCTAGTGAAGATCGCCATCAAGGACACCGGCATCGGCATCGCCGAGGCCGACATCGCCAAGCTCGGCCGGCCCTTCGAGCAGGTCGAGAACCAGTTCTCCAAGAGCCATCAGGGCAGCGGGCTTGGCCTTGCCATCTCCCGTGCGCTGGTCGAGCTGCATGGCGGCACGTTGCGCATCACGAGCCGCGAGGGCCAGGGCACGACCGTGACCTGCACCCTGCCGGTGCAGGCCGTGCGCCCCGCCGAAACTGACCTCGCCGCTTCGGCTTAGCCGTAGGGCGAGCAAGGCGCTAGGCGCCTATTCTGCAAATTGCAGAATTTATGCAACTCCCCTATATTGAGCATTATGGACACCAAGACCAATTCCACGGGTGTGTCCGCCTCGGAGTTCGTCCGCAATTTCGGGCGCTACCGCATGCAGGCACAGCGCAGGGCAGTGGCTGTAACCAGCCACGGCGAGGTTACCGGCTATTTCATCGCTCCCCACGAATATGAGGAGTATGAGCGCATGAAGGCCGCGCGTAGAAGCTTCGCCACCGTCGAGCTAACCGACGAGAAGGTCGAGGCTATCGCCAAGGCGCGCATGCATCCGCGCCACAAGCACTTGGACAATCTCCTGAAGGCCAAATAAGCGCGCGATGCCGTCGGTCCCCTCCCCGGAGCCGGGCCTTGTCATAAACTACGCGTATCTTTGGCACTATGAGCACGAGGCCGGGCGCGAGGAGGGTCGCAAGGACCGGCCGAGCGTGATCGTGCTCTGTGTGGAAAGCACGGAGGACGCCTCCACCATCGTGACAGTGCTACCGATCACCCACCGAAGGCCGGAGACCCCGGGCTCGGCCGTCGAGATTCCCGCAGCGGTCAAACAGCATCTCGGCCTTGACGAGGAGCCGTCCTGGATCGTGGTCGCGGAGGGCAATGAGTTCGTGTGGCCCGGATACGACCTCAGGCCGCGCGCCGATGGGAGCTGCGTCTACGGCTTCCTGCCGCCTCGATTGTTCAAACAGGTGCAGGCCGCCATAGTCGCGTTGCACCGGGCAGCCAAGGCCAGGTCGATACCGCGCGACTAGCTACGCGACGATGCGCTCGTAGGCGGCGTGGACGGCGGCGAGCGTCTCACGCAGCGACGCTTCCAGCGTGGCGAAGTCGGGCATGTCGGCCGAGCGGGCGAGCAAATCCTTCAGCGCGCGCGGCGCTTCCTCAGCGACGAACGGCTTGTCGAGGCAGAGCCGCAAGACCTGCGTCAGGTTGTGGTAGAGCCGCGCGGCGGGCACTAGGACCTCGGCGTCGCCCGGCGGCAACGCACCGGCCTCGGCGAGCTTCGCCAGTGCGGCTTCCGTGTTCTGGTCGAGCACTTGCGGGTGCGCGGCGGCGCTCACAAGCTGAAGGAACTGGGAAATGAATTCGAGGTCGATCAGTCCGCCGCGCACCTGCTTCAGGTCCCAGATGTCGGTGGTGCCTTTCTCCTCCTCGATCTTGGCGCGCATGGTGCGCACATCCTCCGCCACCGAAGCGCGGTCGCGCGGCCGCGACAGCACCGCCTCGATCGTGGCGTCGATCGTCTCGCGCAGCGACGCCGGCCCGGCGACGATCCGCGCGCGGGTGAGCGCCAGATGCTCCCAGGTCCAGGCCGACGCCTTCTGATAGTCGATGAAGCTGGAGAGCCTGGTCGCGACCGGCCCCTGGCTGCCCGAGGGCCGGAGCCGCATGTCGACCTGGTAGAGCGAGCCCTCGGCGGTCTCGGCGGAGAGCGCCGCGATCAGCCGCTGCGTGAAGCGCGAATAATATTGCGGGCCCGGCAGCGGGCGCGCGCCGTCGGATTGCGCGTCGGTGCCCTCGTAGTCATAGACCACGATCAGATCGAGGTCGGAGCCCGCCGTCATCTCGCGGCCGCCGAGCTTGCCCATGGCGATGATCGCCGCCTGGCCACCAGGCATTCGGCCGTGCTGCCGCTCGAGCTCAGCCTCGACGCGGGCCGCGAGCGCCGCGATCAGCGTCTCGGCGAGGCCGGCATAGGCCGCGCCCGCCTGGCGCGCCGACAGCGTGCCCGAGATCACCCGCACACCGATGAGGAAGCCCTGCTCGCGGCCGACGCTCCGCGCGCGGTCGAGCGCGTCCTGCTGGTCGCGTGCCTCGGCGATCGCGCCTGCGACCAGCTCATTGCGCTTTTCAGGCGTCGGCACCGCGCCGAAGAAACCGGGATCGAGCACGGCATCGAGCAGGCGCGGACGCCGGGCGATGATGCGGGCAAGCCGGGGCGCCGTGCCCATGATGTCGGCGAGCAGCCGGAGCAGGCTCGGATTGGCGGCAAGCAGGGAGAAGAGCTGCAATCCCGCCGGCATCTCTGAGATCACCTTGTCGAAGGTGGCGAGGGCCAGGTCGGGCTCGGCGGTGCGGCCGAAAGCATCGAGCAGCGAGGGGAGGAACGCGGTCAGCCGCTCGCGCGAGGCGGCGCTCCGCGTCGCGGCATAGCGGCCTGATTGCCAGGCGCGGATCGCGGCGAGCGCCGCTTGGGGATTGTGAAAGCCGATCCGCTCGAGGCTCGCGAGTGCGGCGGGGTCGGCCTCGTCGGTGATGACGAGATTGGGCGCTGAGGCCGGCGGCTCGGGAAGCTTCTCGAACAGCGCGCCGTAATGCGCCTCGACCTGCTTGAACGTGTCGCGCAGTGCGCCCGCGAACGCATCGGTGTCGTCATAGCCCGCGAAGCGCGCGATGCGGTCGAGCTCGGCCCGGTCGGCGGGAATGATATGGGTCTGCTGGTCGCCGACCATCTGCAGCCGGTTCTCGATCCGGCGCAGAAAATAATAGGCCTCGGTCAAGACGTCGGCATCGGCGCGGGTGATGAAGCCGCCCTCGCTGAGCCGATCCAGCGTCTCGATCGTGCCGCGCGTGCGAAGCTCCGGATGCCGCCCGCCCATGATGAGCTGCTGGGTTTGGGCGAAGAACTCGATGTCGCGGATGCCGCCGCGGCCGAGCTTGATGTCGTGGCCTTCCACGGCAATGGCGCCGTGGCCCTTATGGGCGTGCACCCGCCGCTTCATGGCGTGGATGTCGGCGACTGCGGCGAAGTCGAGATATTTTCGCCAGATGAAGGGCGAGAGCTGGCGCAAGAACTCGTCGCCCGCTTGTTGGTCGCCGGCGGCAATGCGCGCCTTGATCAGCGCCGCGCGCTCCCAGTTCTGGCCGAAGCTTTCGTAGTAAGTGAGCCCTGCGTCGGTGGAGAGCGCGATCTGGGTGGCGCCGGGATCGGGCCGGAGCCTGAGATCGGTGCGGAACACATAGCCGTCGGCCGTCTGCTCCTGCAGCAAACGCACCAGCTCGCGCGTCAGCTTGACGAAGAAGGTGGAGGGCTCGACGTCCGCGCCAAGACCCGCCTCGTCCGCGTCGTAAAAGACCATGAAGTCGATGTCGCTCGAGTAATTGAGCTCCATCGCGCCGAGCTTGCCCATGGCGATGAGGAAATAGCCGCGGGGCTCGGACGCCCCCTTGCCTGCAACGATCTGGCCTCCTTCGCGCGCCTTGCGGAACAGAAAGTCAGTCGCCGCATGAAGCGTGGCGTCGGCGGCGCGGCTCATCGCCTCGATGCAGCTCTTGCACGTCCAGACCTGGCCGAGATCGGCGAGCGCGACCAGCAGCGCCATCCGGCGCTTGTACTGCCTGAGATGCGCCATCGCCTCCTTGGAGGACGGCGCCTCGGCAACTTTGGCGGCGAGTGCGGCCTCGGCCTCCGCGAGATGCGCCTCGGGATCGCGCGTCAGGCAGCCGGCGAGCGCCCGCGGGTCACGCAGCGACAGCGCGGCAAGATATGGCGAGCAGGAGAAGGTCCCGAGCAGCAGTTCCTTGACGTCGGGATTTCCGGCGATCAGCCCGGCGAGCTCGGGCACGTCGGCTTGCGACAGCGTGTCGAGCACGTCCGCGCCGCGCGCCGCGTCGTAGGGAAGCGGCGAGGCCGCAATGCGCTCGAAAAAGGCCGTCACGTGGGCCGGATCTCTGCTCCCGCGGACGCCTGTTGCGCCGCCCCGTTAACATGCGCCTCGGCCTCGACCGGCACGGCGAGGACGACACGGAGGCCCGGATGGTTGTCCTCGAGCCGCACGGTGCCACCATGCAGCCTCGCGACCGCCGCGACAAGACTAAGCCCAAGCCCGCTGCCGGGCTCCGACCGGCTCGCCTCAAGGCGCACGAAGCGGTCGAGCACCCGCTCCCGATCCGCCGCGGGCACACCGGGGCCGCGGTCGCTCACCGCGATCTCCGCCATGGTGCCATGCTGCCATGCGCCGACCGCGATCTCGGGCGGCGCGCCGTTCCCGGCATGACCGGGCGCGGAGGCGCCGTATTTGAGGGCATTGTCGATGAGATTGGCGATGGCCTGGCCGAGCAGCTGGCGGTTGGCGTGCACATGGATCGGCTCGCCTGTCGCGCAGCGAAGCGCCAGCCCGCGCTCCTCGGCGACGGGCTCGTAAAGCTCGGCCACGTCGCGCACGAGCTCCGAAACGTCGAGCGTCTCGCGGTTCTCCACGCCCGCCCCCGCCTCGAGCCGCGCGATCGACAGCAGCGCGTTGAAGGTCTTGATCAGCCCGTCGGCTTCCTCGATGGTCCGCTCCAGCGCCTCGCGATAGACCGGACCCCCGCCTGGCTCCTGCAGCGCCGCCTCGACGCGGTTGCGCAGGCGGTTGAGCGGCGTCTTGAGGTCGTGAGCGATATTGTCGGAGACCTCGCGCAAGCCCGCCATCAGCTGCTCGATGCGCGCGAGCATCAGGTTGAGGCTCTCCGACAGGCGGTCAAGCTCGTCGCCCGAGCCGTTGACCGGCAGCCGCCCGGTCAGATCGCCATCCATGATGGTGCGCGTGGTGTCGGACACCGCATCGATGCGCGCGAGCAGCTTTCGGCTCACCCAGAACCCGCCGCCGATGCCGAACAGCGCCATCACGCCGAGCCCCCACAGCATGGCCGAGCGGACGGTGCGCGCGAGCACGCGGCGGTCCTCGATGTCCCTGCCGACGATCAGACGATAGCCGTCAGGCAGGCGGAACACGTTGGCGAAAGCGAGCCGCCGCTCCGTGCCGCCTTCCGCCGGACGGCGATAGGCGAACTCGACGGGGCCGAGGCTGTTCCAGAGCTGCGGCGACACGGCGGTGAGATTGCCGGCAAGCCGGCGGCCATCCTTGTCGGCCACGAGATAGAGGCTGTTGCCGGGCGTGCGGGAGCGGTCGGCGACGGTGCGGACGAGCTGGTCGAGCCGGCCCGCCTTGTATTGCTCGGCGAGGCCCTGCAGCTCCGCGTCGATCGTCTCGCTGAGCTGGCGCTGCAGCAGCACCGTGGTGTTCCAATAGATATAGAGCATGGCCACGGCGGCGGCCGCGCTGAACAGCGCAAGGTAAGTCAGCGATAGGCGAAAGGCGGTCGTCCGGAAGAGCTTACTGAGCGCTGTCACGGATGGAATATCCGGCGCCGCGGACCGTATGGAGGAGAGGGCTGCCGAAATTCTTGTCGATCTTCGACCGGAGCCGCGAGATATGGACGTCGATGACATTGGTCTGCGGGTCGAAATGATAGTCCCAGACATTCTCCAGCAGCATGGTGCGGGTCACCACCTGGCCCGCGTGCTTCATGAGATATTCGAGCAGGCGGAACTCGCGCGGTTGCAACATAATGGCTTCGCCCGCGCGCGTCACCTTGTGCGACAGGCGGTCGAGAATGAGGTCGCCGACCGTGAGCCGGGTCGAGCCCTCCTCGGGCGAGGTGCGCCGCGCCAACGCCTCGATGCGCGCGAGCAGCTCGCTGAAGGCATAGGGCTTGGTGAGATAGTCGTCGCCGCCGGCGCGCAGGCCTTTGACCCTGTCGTCCACCTCACCGAGCGCGGAGAGGATGAGCGCCGGAGTCTTGATCTCATCGGCGCGCAGCTTCTGGATGACCGAGAGGCCGTCGCATTTGGGTAGCATGCGGTCGACGATCAAAACATCGAACGCATTGGCGCGGGCGAGGTCGAAGCCGAGTTGGCCGTCACCGGCATATTCGGCGACATGGCCCGCCTCTTTCAGCGCCCGTTTGAGGAAGGACGCGGTTTCCTGATCGTCCTCGATCACCAAAACGCGCATGGCCGGCGCTCCCGTGGGCTGGAGATAAAAGGTGGGCGGCGCGGTTGGGGGGGAAACCGCGCCGCCCTCCGGCGTGAAGACCGATTAAGCCTTCTTCAGGGAAAGCGCCACGAAGCGCGTCTGGTCGCCGGACTTGACTTGCATCAGCACCTTGACCGTGTCCTTGTCGGTCTTGGAGCCGGCCATTGCCTTCTTGACGCCCTGCGCGACGTCGCCTGGCTCGGAGACTTCGACGCCGGCGACCTGAAGGATGACGTCACCGGGCTTGAGGCCCTTTTCGGCGGCATCGCTCTGCGGATCGACTTCGGTAATGACCACGCCCTCCTCGCCGGCGCCCGGGAACTTGGCGGCAGGCGCGAGCGAGAGACCGAGATCCTTCATCTCCTGGCCGGTGTCAGGCTTGTCCTCCTGCAACGAGGCCAGCTTCTTCGAGTTCGGGAAGGTGCCGAGCTTCATGTCGACATTCTTCTTCTCGCCGTAGCGGACGATGGCAAGCTTCACGTCCGTGTTGGGGCTGAGTTCGGCGATCTTACGGGCAAGGTCGCGCGAGTCGGCGATCGAGTCGCCGTTCACCTCGACGATCACGTCGCCGGCCTTGAGATCTTCCTTGGCCGCCGGACCGTCCTCGGTCACCTTGGTGATCATTGCGCCCTTGGCTTCGGCGAGACCGATCGAGTCGGCGATGTCGTCGGAGACGTTCTGAATAACAACGCCGAGCCAGCCGCGGTCGACCGTGCCGCTCGTCTGCAGCTTCGACACGACCTCCTTGACCAGCGCCGCGGGCACCGCGAAGGCGATACCGACATTGCCGCCGGAGGGCGAGAAGATGGCGGTGTTCATGCCGACCACCTTGCCGTCGAGGCCGAAGCTCGGGCCACCGGAATTGCCGCGGTTAACCGCCGCGTCGATCTGCAGATAGTCATAGGGACCTGAGCCGATGTCGCGGTTATGCGCCGAGATGATGCCGGCCGTGACCGTCCCGCCGAGGCCGAACGGGTTGCCCACTGCGAGCACCCAGTCACCGACGCGCGGGTCCGTGTTGGAGAACTCGACGAACGGCAAGGTCACGCCGTCGGCCTTCACCTTGAGCAGCGCCACGTCGGTGCGCGAGTCGGAGCCCACCATGGTGGCGGGGTACTTCTTGCCGTCCTCGAGCGTAACGGTGATCTCGTCGGCGTCCTCGACCACGTGGTTGTTGGTCACGAGAAAACCGTCGGGCGAGATGAAGAAGCCGGAGCCCTGAGCGAGGCTCGGCGAGGGCTTCGCCGGCGCGCCCGGCATGCCCTTACGGAACTGCTTGAAGAAATCGTAGAGCGGGTTGTCCTCCGGAATGTCCGGCAGGCCCGGGATCTGGGGTCCTCCGTCCTCCGAGGCCAGCTTGCTGCCGCCCTTGACGTTGATGCTGACGACGGCGGGGCTCACCTTCTGCACGAGATCGGCGAAGGAGATCGGCGCGGGGCCCATCGGCGTCTGAACGGTCTGGCTCTGGGAGGTCTCGGCGACGGCAAAGGGAACGCTGTTGCCGAGCGTCAGCCCTAATGCGCTCGTGGCGATCAGGGCGGCAGCCGCCATGAGCACCGGCTTGCGGGTCAGCGTCCGCTTGCCTGCGCTGTCATTCGCGGCATGGCTCTGGTCAAGTCTCATGATTACCTCTCTCCTGAGATGAAAAATCCCGTAGATTCAGCCTTGCGTCGGTGAGGAGCGAGGCTTTCCGGGCAACAGATATAGGGGTTCGCAACTAACGCGGCCGTTTCGGCGGCATTAAATTTAGGTAAGGTTCCGGCGCGCGGCAAATGTAGGAATTTGCGACGCGTTTTGGAAGGTGTCAGCCCGGCACGCCAGCGGATTGAAATCATAAAGAGATCGCTGGATATGCGCCGACGCGGCAGAGCGTGCGGGCGCCGCCCGGTCACTCCAGCTTTTCGAGGATTTGCTTGAGCCGGCGCTTTTCCGCGCGGGTGAGCGGCTCGGGCGCCGCGACGGCCAATTTGCGCCGCCTGAGCCAGAGCGCGATGCCTGCCAACGCGGCCAGGAATAGCGCGGGCGTGGCGAACCAGAGCAGCAGGGTCTGGTTGGAAAGCCGGGGCTTGAGGAGCACGAACTCGCCGTAGCGGGCCACGACGAAATCCACGATCTCCGCATCGCTGTCGCCCGCTTTGAGCCGCTCGCGCACAAGCAGGCGCAAATCCTTGGCGAGCGGGGCGTCCGAATCGTCGATCGACTGGTTCTGGCAGACAAGACAGCGGAGATTTGCCGAGAGCGCGCGGGCGCGCGCTTCGAGCGCCGGGTCTTGCAGCACTTCGTCTGGCTGCACGGCGCCGGCCGGGGCGGCCAGCAGAAGTGTCACGGCAAACAGGAGGGAAGATAACAGGCGGCGCGGCAGCATGGTCATTCGCCTGCCGGCAAAGCTGCGGGCTTCGCGGCCGCGCGCTTCGGCGCCCCGACCCTGAGGCGGCGGTCGGACAGCGAGACCGCCCCGCCGATGAACATGACCAGCGCGCCGATCCAGATCAGCCTGACCAGCGGGTGGAAATAGAGGCGGATGCTGTAGGCGCCGTCTTTCAGGGAATCGCCCAGCACGGCATAGAGATCGCCGCGCCAGCTCGCATGGATGCCGGCCTCTGTCGTCGCGCTCTGCTCGATCATGTACTCGCGCTTCGACGGCACGAGCGTCGTGATCTCGCGCCCGTTGCGCACGACCTTGAACTGCGCGACGCGCTCGCGGAAGTTCGGGCCCTGATGCGGCGCAACGCCCTCGAACTTGAGGCTGTAGCCTGCGATCTCAGCCGTATCGCCGGGCTTCAGCGCAAGGATCGCTTCCGAGCGCCAGGCGGTGGTGGCGACGATGCCGATCACGGTGAGGCCGAGCCCCGCATGCGCGAGCGCCGAGCCGAAGGCGGCGCGCGGCAGGTTGCGCAGGCGCCGCCAGATCTCGCTCCATGACGCCTCGGTGAGCTTGACGCGGAAACCGATCTCGGTGAGCGCACCCATGATCAGCCACACGCCGAGCCCGATGCCGAGCGGCGCAAGCCACGGGCCCTTCCGGTAGATGGCGAGCAGCAGGATCATCACCGCGAGCGACACCACCGCCGCGGCGGTCAGCCGTTGCGCGGCGGCGTAGAGATCGCCGCGCTTCCAGGCAAGCAGCGGCCCGAACGGCACCGCGAGCAAGAGCGGCACGATCAGTGGCACGAAGGTGAGATTGAAGAACGGCGCGCCGACGGAGATCTTGTCGCCGGTGATCGCTTCGAGCGCGAGGGGATAGAGCGTGCCGACGAACACGGCGGCGCAGGCCGTGGTGAGCAGGAGATTGTTCAGCACCAGCGCACCTTCGCGGCTGATCGGCGCGAAGATGCCGCCTTGCGAGAGGAGCGGCGCGCGCCACGCGAACAGCGCGAGCGCCCCGCCGCTGAACACGCCCATGATCATCAGGATGAACACGCCGCGCGCGGGATCGACGGCAAAGGCATGCACGGAGGTCAAGACGCCCGAGCGCACCAGGAACGTGCCCATCAGCGAGAGCGAGAAGGTGATGATGGCGAGCAGGATGGTCCAGACCTTCAGCGCGTCGCGCTTCTCCATCACGAGCGCCGAGTGCAGCAGCGCCGTGCCCGCGAGCCACGGCATGAAGGAGGCGTTCTCGACCGGGTCCCAGAACCAGAACCCGCCCCAACCGAGCTCGTAATAAGCCCACCACGAGCCGAGCGCGATGCCGAGGGTAAGACACATCCAGGCGGCTAGCGTCCAGGGCCTCACCCAGCGCGCCCAGGCCGCATCGACGCGGCCTGAGATCAGCGCCGCGACGGCGAAGGAGAACGCCATGGAG
Organism: uncultured Methyloceanibacter sp.; assembly: GCA_964634195.1. Taxonomy (GTDB): domain Bacteria; phylum Pseudomonadota; class Alphaproteobacteria; order Rhizobiales; family Methyloligellaceae; genus Methyloceanibacter. Next base: position 134,297 of record CAZWIO010000003.1, read on the forward strand.
AAGCCGACATAGCCGGCATAGAGGAAGGGCGGATGGATGGCGAGCGCGGGGTCTTGCAGGATCGGGTTCAGCCCCATCCCGTCGAACGGCGCGGGGTCGATGCGCGTGAACGGGTTCGACGTGGTGATGATGAAGAGGAGAAACGCCACGGCGATCGAGCCCTGCACCGCGAGCACGTTGGCCTTGAGCTCGCTCGGCAGGTTGGTGCCGAAGGTCGCGACCGCCGCCCCGAACAGAGCGAGGATCAAGACCCACAGCACCATCGAGCCTTCATGGTTCCCCCACACGCCCGAGATCTTGTAGATCAGCGGCTTCGCCGAATGGGAGTTCTGCCACACGTTCTGGACCGAGAAGTCCGAGGTCACGTAGGCCACGGTCAGCGCGATGAAGGCGATGGCGATCAGGAGGAACTGGAGCTGCGCCGCGGGTGCGGCGATGCCCGCGAGCTGCGGATCGCGCGTCCGGGTGCCGATCAGCGGCAGCACCGTCTGCACGATGGAGACGACAAGCGCCAAGATCAGCGCGTAATGTCCGGTCTCGGCGATCATCCGCCGGCCTCTCCCTCGCCCTTCCAGACGCCCTGCTCTTTCAGCTTCTTGGCGACCTCGGGCGGCATGTAATTCTCGTCGTGCTTGGCGAGCACGCTGTCAGCGTGAAAGATGCCGTCGGCTTCGAGCGTTCCCTCAGCCACCACGCCTTGCTCCTCGCGGAACAGGTCCGGCAGCACGCCTTCATAGGTGACGGGCAGGCTTTTCGTCATGTCGGTGATGGCGAAGCGGACCGAAGTCCCCTCGCCGCGAACCACGCTGCCTTTGTCCACGAGCCCGCCAAGCCGGATGCGCTGGCCCGGCGTGATCTCCATCTTGGCGATCTCGCTCGGCGTATAGAAGAAGACAATCGAGTCGCGCATGGCGTAGAGCACGAGCCCGACCGCCAAGGCGAGAACGCCAAGCGATGTGCCGATCAGGACGCCTCTCCGCTGCTTCCGCGTCATGATTTCAGCCCCAGCTCGGTCGCGAGCGCGTCGAGCTCCTGGATCGCCGCCGCGTTGCCGCTGAACTGGCTCTTGGCGCGGTCGAGCGCCTTCAGCGCCTCGTCCTTGCGGTCGAGCACGCTATAGGCGCGCACGAGCCTGAGCCAGCCGGGAAGATCGTCGCCTTGCGTCTGGAGCCGCGCCGCGAGCCCCGCCACCATGTTCTCGATCATCGCCTGACGCTCGGCCGGGCCCATGGCTTGCGCCTGCGCCGGCGCGGCCTCCTCGCTCGGCTCGGGCAAAGGCTTGCCGTCGCGCTTCGCTTCGGCGAACGCCATGCGCTGCTCCACCATCTTGCGCCAGGGCGCGGAGGCCTCGGCATTGGCGAGCAGACCGCGCCAAGCTTCGACCGCTTCGGCGAAGTCGCCGTCCTGTTCCTTGGCGATGGCGAGCAGGATGCGCGGCTCGATCAAGGTCTTGTCCAGCGCGACCGCGCGCTCGAGCGCGCGCCGCGCCTCTTCCGCCACCACGCCGTCATTCTTCAGCACGAGCGCCTGACCGAGCCCCGAGAGGCGCGCGGCGGTCGGCCCGAGCAGCCGGATCGCCTGCTCATAGGCGCCGGCAGCATCGCCATAGCGGCGGCCACCGAGATAGACTGGCGCAATCACGTCCCAGCCTTCGCCGTCCTCGGGGTGCTCGCGCAACCGCGCTTCGACGCGGGCGACAAGGACCGCAAGATTCTGCTCGTTCGCCGGATCCTTGAGACGCAGGGCGAGCGGCTGATCGGGCAGTCCAGGTGAGCCGTAGGAGAGGTAGAAGCCGAGCGCGACGAACGGCAGCAGCAGCGCCACCGAGACTATCGCCGCTTTCGCCGCGATCCCGCGAGACGCGCCACCGGAAGATGTCTTCGCCGTCCCGTCGGACGCGAGCAGCCTGCGTGCGATTTCGATGCGGGCGGCCTCGGCCTCGGGCTCGCCGATCAGACCGCGCGCGCGGTCTGCCTCGATCTCGGCGAGCTGGTCGCGATAGACGGCCTCGTCGAAGCCCTCATGCCAAGCGGCCTCCACCGCATCGTTCGCCTCCTGGCGCGCGAGTGGCCGCAGCAGCACGAACAATACGCCGCCCGTGAGAACCGCAAGGACAATCCAAAGCAACACCGGAGCCGCAAGCCTCCAAATCTCAACCGAAGGCTAGGCATAGGGAAAGGCGGAAAGAGGGGCAAGCACCCGCGCACGGCCGAAGATTAATTCCCGGCAATCCGGCGAGAATGGGCCGCGTTATGCTTTGTCAGCCTTTTTCTTCTTGGCCTCAGCAGCCTGCGCCAATCGCAGTCCTTCACCCAAAGTCATCCCATCTTTGGTCATGAAGGGCCTCACTCGGGAAATAAGCCGGCGCCACTCACGGGCCTTTTTCAGATTGCTCGTACGCTCCTTGGTGAAGCGGTTCAAATAGTCGAGCGCCTCAGCAAGCGTCAGAGATGCGCGATCCTTGTTCTTGGAGACCACGCCGCCGCTTGCTTCAGATACTCGCACTACGACAATAGGCTCAATATTGAAGCCAGCGAACAGATCCGGGGCATCGACCGGGTCTTTGACAGGAGGCCTGCGGCGCGTCCGTAGACCCCCCAGCATATGGACCAAACCTGCCTTAGTCACCTCAGCCCAAGCTTCTTCAGAAATCTCCGAACAAAACTTTTCGAAAAAGGCTGCCGCGATCTGTGGGCTCGTCGCATCTAGGTGAGCGGGATCGCGCAAGAACTCGCTAAATTTTTCTCTGACCTCCATGAGTTTCTTGCTCACGGCACCACTCCTCTGCGAAGCGATTGATCCACTGCACAGCGTGGGCGAGTTGTCGCCGAATCACTGCCACATCCCCGAAAAGCGGGTCCATATACCGGATTACGTCCGCTGGATCACTAGAATTCTCGGCGAGATTTGCTAGCGCACATCGAAATCGCAGAATCTGCTCGATATAGTCACTCTCAGTTTTGCGAAGATCTTTTACAGCGCGGGCGGCGGTTTGTTCGGCTTTGCTTGGCGATGGCTGCATAGAGCCATCGGCAGCGCGCACGCGAACACCCATAAGGCGGCCAATAGCACTCGCCTGAGATCGATCGGGGCGGCAGCCCTTCTTAGAAACGAAATCCGAGTAAGGGTTGCACCCGTAAGTCTCCCGGAGCGAGGCAGCTTCTGCTCGCAGCAGCCGGGTAGCCCGAATATCAACTACCGCGGTGTCGAAATCCACAATGACGTCATCGGCAAGTTTCGTTCCCTGCATCGTGTGATCCCCCCGTCCCCTACTGAAACGTTAACGAAAATGGTTAAGGGAGGATTACTCAGCCTTTTTGGCCGCAGAATGACCCGGACTGCGAAAGAGGACGAACCCTAACTGACGGTCTGCCAGGTGCCGTCTGGGTTGCGGCAGGCGGTACCGCGCACGGTTTGCGGCTGGCCGCTGATATAGATCGTGTGCGTGTAGGGTCGGCAATGCGAGCCGCCCTGCTGGTAGGGCCTGCCGGGCACGATCTGGCCGCGATGTTGCGAATTGGGATTATCCCAGGTCGTCGGCACCCCGGGCTGTCCGTATTCGAGCGCCCTGAACTCGGCGGCGGCCGCCATCTGGCGGTCGCGCTCGTCCATGCTCCGGCCGATCTCATTGCCGAGAATGCCGCCGACCACGGCGCCGATACCCGCGCCAACCATGCGGCCGCTACCGCGCCCGCCGATCGCCGCACCAGCGACAGCGCCACCGGCGGCGCCGAGAATGGTGCCGGTGCCTTGCTTGTTACCGGGCCCGCAGGCCGTCATTCCCACCATCAAGGATGGCAGGAGCGCGATGGCGAAAATTGGCGCTAGTCTCATCGATACCCCCTACGGAGTGCGACCCGATGGTCATGCCCCGAGCACGAGACTGAGAGTATTTTAAGCGTGTCAGTTACCCCTTAACAAATAACAATTCTGGCCAAATTAGGTTGCGTCGGGAAACCCCGCGGGAATCAGGCGGATGGCAATTCGAGCCGCGCCCGCAAGCCGCCTTCGGGCGAAGGCTCGAGCTCGAACCTGCCCTTATAGAGATGCGCGAGATCGGCCACGATGGAGAGCCCGAGCCCCGAGCCAGGCTTGCTCTCGTCGAGCCGCTGCCCGCGCTTGACCGCCTTGGCGCGATCCTCCTCCGACAGGCCGGGGCCGTCATCATCGACAGTGACGAGGAAGCTGCCGGATTTCCGGCCCTTCTCGGCTGACGCCTTGACCGTCCGGTCCGCCCATTTGCAGGCATTGTCGAGCAGATTGCCGACCATCTCCTCGAAATCCTGCTTCTCGCCCTGGAATTTCAGTCCAGCTTCCGCGCTCACCTCGATATCGAGCCCGCGCTCGCCATAGATGCGGTCGAGCGTGCGCTTGAGCGCGCCGAGCACGGATTCGACCTCGGTCGCGTCACCGATCACGCTCGAACGCGCCGCGACGCGCGCCCGGTCGAGATGGTGGGTGATCTGCGTGCGCATGATCTCGGCCTGCTCGACGACCTTGCCGGCAAGCGGCCCGCCCTGATTGCGCGCCTCGTTGGAGATCACGCTGAGCGGCGTCTTGAGCGCATGCGCGAGATTGCCGACATGCGTGCGTGCGCGGTCGACGATCTCGCGATTGGACTGGATCAGTGCGTTGAGCTCTTCCTGCAGCGGCCTGATCTCGTCGGGCAGCTCGCCCTCGAGCTTTTCCGCCTTGCCGGACCGGATCTCGGCGAGGTCGCGCCGGATGGCGCGCAGCGGCGCGAGCCCGAAGCGCACCTGGAACAAGGTCGCGAGCACAAGTCCGAGGCCAAGCAGGCCGAGCGCCGCAAGCAGCATGGTGGTGAACCAGCCGAGATCGCTGTCGATCTCGCCGGCGTCGCCCGCGACGGCATAGGAGTAAGGGGTGGAGTTCGGACCGCCAGGCCTGATCTCGCGCTCGACGACGCGCAGGCGCTGATGCTCGGGGCCTGGCTCATAGGCGCGCCGTGTGCGGGTCTCGTCCGCGTCGACGCCGCTCTGGCTGGGCAGGGTGAGCTGCTGGTCGAGGAGGGAATCGGAGATGAAGAGCGGCCGCTCGGCGTTGAGCGGCTTGATCTGCCAGTACCAGCCGGAAAAGGGAATTCGGAAGGCCGGCTCCCCGAGGCCCGCGGGCTCCTTGGGCGTGCCGGTGGTGACGTCTTCCGTCGAGGAGGCGACGAGGCTCGTCAGATAGACGTTGAGGCGCGCATCGAAATTGCGCTCGACGGCCTCGCGGTAGAGGGAGGAGAGCAGAATGGCGGCCGCGGGTACGACCACGAGCGTCCATGCCGCGGCCGAGGCGAACAGCCTGAAGGCGAGAGAGTTACGCCCCATCTTCGCTGTCCGAGAGGCGGTAGCCGAGCCCTCGGACGGTCTTGATGAGGTCGACGGGGAGTTTCTTGCGCAGGCGCCCGATGAACACTTCGACCGTGTTGGAGTCGCGGTCGAAGTCCTGCTCGTAGAGATGCTCGACGAGCTCGGTGCGCGAGACCACGCGCTCGCGATGCAGCATGAGGTAATGCAGCACGCGATATTCGTGCGAGGTGAGCTTGATGGCCTGGCCGTCGACCGTCACGCGCGCGGTCTTGGTGTCGAGCCTGAGCGGCCCGCATTCCATCTCGTTACGCGCATGCCCGGCCGAGCGGCGCAGCAGCGCGCGCAAACGCGCCAGCACTTCTTCCATGTGGAAGGGTTTCGCGACGTAATCGTCGGCGCCGGCGTCCATGCCCGCCACCTTGTCGCTCCAGCGCTCGCGCGCGGTGAGGATCAGGACCGGCATCTTGCGGTCGTCGCGCCGCCACTGCTCGAGCACGCTCAGCCCGTCCTTTTTCGGCAGACCGAGATCGAGCACCACCGCGTCGTAAGGCTCGGTATCGCCGAGGAAGTGTCCCTCCTCGCCGTCGAAGGCGGTATCGACGGCATAGCCCGCGTCGCTCAGCGCGGCAACGAGCTGCCGGTTCAGGTCGGGATCATCCTCGATGACGAGAAGCCGCAAGTCCTCTGCCTCCCCTCGGGCGCGGTAGGATAACGCGAGTCGTCCTAGAACTGCCCACTCTTGGCGTCAACGTCGAGCTTGACGACGTCGCCCGTCGGCCCGAGCACCGAGAACTTGTAGCGGAAGCGTCCGCCATCCTGGCAGAGCTTGGCGCCGACGATCTTGCCGCCGGTGCGCCTCTGCACGCTGTCATAGACCGTATTGGCCGGAACGAGCCCATTCTTGGAAATCACCGGCCCGGCCTCCTTCCAGGAGAGGCAGCCGGCGGCCGCCGCGCCCGCGGCCATCGCCAGGAAGACGACGGCCATCGCCATGATACTTGCTTTCCTCATCGCCCAACTCACCGTTTCAGTCCCCGCTATGCTTGTTGGGGGCAAAATAGAGAAAGGCATATGAACCTCGCCTGAACGCGGATTTTGCTGACTTATTCGGGTTTAGCCAGCTTTTCCTCAGCCGCGTGGGAGGTCTGCGCCGCATCCACCTTGGCGCCGAGCGCGGCGATCCCGAGCCCGCCCAGCGCCACCGGGAGCGCCGCGACGAGCTCTGCGAGCGTCATGTCGCCGACCGCCCACAGCCCGATCGCCGTGACGGCCGCGGTGAAGGCGAGCGTGCGCGCACGGAGCCCTGCGACCGTGGTGAAGCTGCCCTCGCCGTTCGAATCGACCTTGAGCAGCAGGTCCTTGCCCTTCTGCGCCGTCATGCCTGGTCCTCGTGTTGGGATGCGCAAACAGAAAGGCGGCCGAAGCCGCCCTCGCCGTAACCCCGATCGTTGTCATGCCCGCGAAGGCGGGCACCCAGTAGCCAACGCCCCGTCAAGTCCTGCACGGTCAGCGACTACTGGGTCCCCGCTTACGCGGGGATGACACGGTGGATAGAATCTAGAACTACAATTTGCTCTCGACCGCCATGCGCAGCGCGATCCGGTCGCGGTCGGAGACGCCGAGCAGCTCGGCGCTGCGCCAGACGAGATTCGATTCGAACTCGTGCAGCACGCCGTCGGCGAAGGCCACCTCCCACAGCATCTCGACAATGCGCTTGCGGCCATCTTGATCCAGCTCGCGCGCAAGGATCGAGGTAAAGCTGTAAAGGTCGACGGATTCCTGCTCCCACGCCTCGGCCTCACCGAGAACCTGTCTCAGGCCATCGCCCTCGAGGTCGAAGCGCGCCTTCAGCAGGGCCTTTAGCTTCTTGCGCTCCTCGGGATCGAACTTCCCGTCGACAGAGGCCGCATTGATGAGCAGCGCCGCGGCAGCGAGCCGCAGCTCCTCCTCGCGCAATTCGAGAGACCGCTTATCCTCACCGAGGACGCGGTCGACGAGCTGCTGAAACGTGTTCCAGATGGTCATGAGGCTCCCTGCTTCCGCTCGGGAGCCTCTATAGCGTAGTTTGCAGCCCACTGAAATTGTCATGCCCGCGTAGGCGGGCACCCAGTAACAACCGCCGCTTGCGTTTACTGGGTTGCCCGGTCAAGCCGGGCAATGACAATCGTTGAAAGTTGGGCAAACTCCCTAAGCGGCCTCGGCGATCGCGGGCTCCGTCACGGCGCGATAGCGCACGATGCCGTGGAACGTGTCGCCGTCGGGATCGAGCCGCGCCTCGGAGAACTGATGGCGCAGATTGACGAGGTGATGGTCCTCGAGCAGGAGCGGCTTGTCGTGCAACGCGAGCCTGATCGCTTCGGCGATCGCCAGCACTTCGTGCTTGCCGCCGGCCCGCGACCAGACATGCAGCGTCAGCTCATGCTCGCCGCCGTCCTCGGTGCCCGTGCTCCAGTCGCGGACCACGCTCTGCCCGAGCGTCACGAAAGGAAAGGAAGCCGCCTGCGGCGCATCGTCATAGACGCGCACGCCGCCGAGCAGCGCAGTAAGGGTCGAAGATCCGGCAAGCGCCTGGTAGATCCCGCGCTGCAAAGCCCAACTCGCAACTTCCGCCATGACAGGGTCTCCAATATCTCGTTAACCAAGATATGGGGTGGCGCCGTGCCCGCTGCAAATCCCCCGCGCCGATCACCAATCCGCGATTAGAACGCGCGACCGCTTCGCCTGAAGCCAGCCTGAACCGCATTTCGTAAGACGTCGTTAACGACGTTGCGACGTGCCCAAAAAATCGGCAGGAGCCAGGGCGCCGCGCGGCGGCGCAGGGTGCCGAACTCGAGCGCATGGCCCGCGGGATGGGGCGTGCCCACCGCGTAGGCAATGCCCCCGCCCCGGCTGTCGTCCCTGACCTCGACTGTCTCAGCGAGCCCGCGCGGCGCCTCCGCCCGGGCCTGGGCGGCAAGCGCCTCGGCCTCGCGGCGCAATACGTCCCGAACCGCCCCTTCATCGACAGAGCCGGCAAGCCGGTCCTGCAGCACTGCGAGGCCCTTGACCCGCGTCGCCGTCATAGCTCGCGCTCCTCGCAGAAGCATTTCAGCCAGCGCTTGCGCTCATCGACATCGACGACGCTCAGAATGTGGAACACGCGCGCCGCTTTGCGGAAGCGCATAGCCGGCACGACACCCGGCCGGTAGCGCAGCACGATCTGATGCGTGAGGCTGCCAGCGAGCCGGTCGGCCTCGACGGTTTCGCTGCCGTCCGCGGGACGAATGTCCGCGGCAAGCTCGGCGATCTCGGTCCAGGTCTCGGCGAAGGTACCGCCACCATCGGCGTCGCGAACCAGCCCTTCGAGCGTCACGCGATGCCTGAGATCGCTCGGCAGGAACTCGGTCATAGCTTCAGCCTGCGATAGGGAAGCAACAGGCCTGCGACAGTCGCGGGCACCTCTTGCGGCGCGGCGCCGAGCACGACCGGCTCGCGCCGCTCGAACCAATGGGCGACGAGCAGGAGAAGCGCTTGGCGAATCGGCGCCGGCACGTCCTCTGGCTCGCCGCCGTAGCCCGCCGTGAAAGACACTTCATAAGCGTTGAGTGCGCGCGGCACGGCGGACGGCAACGCACCCTTGAGCACGAGCCGCGCCGGCTCCGACAGCGCATCGACGTCGTAGGCTTCGGCTGCGAGCGTCGCCGAGCCGCCCGCCGTGTCGTGCAGCTTTACGGAGGCGACCGCCTGCACCGGCAAGATCGGCAAGGTGATGCAGCCGCCGCGCGGCCAGAAGTCGAGCAGGTACGACCAGGTCTGCGTGATAAGCGCGAGGCCGAGCGCGCGCTCGACATGCATGCGTGCCGCGGCGATCAGCGCTTCGAGCAGCGCGTCCTCGTCGTCGGCATCGATGCGCAGATGCGCCTTCGCCTCGGCGAGCGCGATCGGCTCCGCCTCCGGCGGATCGGTCAGCACAAGTGCCATGCGCATGCCTCGTAGGGGAAAGAGTGGCGGCCGCGCGCGTGGGAGGGGCGCGTCGCGGCCGCCGGCCTGGCCAGACCTTCTCTGAGGTGAGCCGCTCTTACGACTCGCCGAACTTGAGCAGCTTGATCGCGTCGAAATCCTGCACGCCGCCGCCCACGCGCTTGGTCGTGTAGAACAGCACGTAGGGCTTGGCGGAATACGGATCGCGCAGCACGCGGATGCCGGCGCGGTCGACCACGAGGTAGCCGCGCGAGAAGTCGCCGAAGGCGATCGAGTAGCTGTCCTCGGCCATGTTCGGCATGTCCTCGGACTCGGCGATCGGATAGTTCATCAAGGTCGGCGCGAGATCGGCGCGCTCAGGCGGCAGCCAGATATAGTTGCCATCGGCGTCCTTCATCTTGCGGATCGCCGCCTGGGTCGCGCGGTTCATCACCCAATGGGCGTTGGCGCGATAGTCGGACTTGAGCGAGTAGATCAGGTCGATCAGGTTGTCGCTCGGGTCCTCGTCGGCGAACGCGCCGTCCTCGCCGGTCGCGACATAGCCGATCTTGTCCCATTCCCAGGACGCGTTGGCGACCTTGGTGTAGTTGAGGAAGCCCTTCGGCTTGTTCGAGCCGTCGCCGGTGACGAAGGCCGTGCCCTCCTGCTGGGCAAAGGCGACCTGGATCTCCTCGGCGAGCCATTCGTCGATATTCACCACCGAGTCCTCGAGCAGCGTCTGCGTCGCCGACGGCATGGCGTAAAGCTCCATGGTCGGGAAGGCGAGCTCGGCGAGCGTCGGCGAGTTGGTCTCGGTGCGCGTTGCCGTCTCGGCCACCCAGCCGGTCACGGGACCGGTGATGGCGAACGGCTTCTTGTAGACGCTCGCGCTCACCGTGCGGTTGCCGGAGATGGCGCGGATCGGCGAGATGTTCTTCACGCCGCGGATCACCGCGGCCTCGGTCTCGGCCGGCACGAGATAGCCGCCGTCGGCACCGACGCTGACCTTGAGCGCCTTCTCTTCCAGCAGATGCAGGCCGCTGTCCTCGCCGTGGCGGACATAGGCCTCGAACGCGGCCTTGTGCTGCAGCACCGCGCCGCTCGCCCGGAAGCCCGAGGCGCCGAGCGGCGGGCGCGCCGCCTTCAAGGTGAGCTGATCGACCAGTGCCTTATGCTGATCGATCGCGCGATTGATGCGGTCGAGCTTCTCGGTGGTGACCACGTCGGCCGAGATGCTCTGCTCGATCTGCGCGAGCCGCTCGTCATTGGCGATCTTGAACGCCTCGAAGGCGCGCATGAAGTCGTCGAAGGCAAGCGCCACGTCCTCGCCGAGCACGGCGGTGCCGTTGCCGTTCGTGTCGGCGCCGCTGTCGATGGGCAGCGCGTCGTCCTTGCGCGCGCCGTAGCGGCGCCCGCGCGCGGCATAGCCACGCGTGGCCTTGGTCTCGATCGTCTCGGTGTGCTTCACTTTTGCCATGTCATCCTCTTTCAAGCGCCGTCACCAGACATACGTCTCCCGTCATGGCCGGGCTTGTCCCGGCCATCCACGTCATGGATGAAAGGCAGGCGGACTAGTCTCTAGATGCCCGCGACAAGCTCGGGCCAATGCAGGGAGGCGTGGTGGTCTAAACGAGGCTCTGCAATTTCTCGGCGCGGCGAGTGGCGACACTAAGTCGGCTTGAAGATACCCTGGTCGAGCGCCCGCAGCGTCATCCCTGCGTCGCCCGCCTGCGGGAACTCATGCGATTTAGCGATAACTTCTATTAGGCTCCGCGCCTCTTCAGGCGCGACCGCCAGCGTGGCCTTTGCAGCCTTCAAACGAACTTCCACATTGGGATGGACGTAGAGAACCATCAGAGCGCGCCTTTGGTCACCAAGGCGACGCTTCAACTCCTCCTTGACATCGTCCATTTGGCGGAAAAGCCGAGAGTATCTTGCAGTGTCGTCGTCGAGCTGAGCCTCATATTGGTCAAGCGCAATGGCCTCGAAATGTCGTACCAACTCCTCGACTGTCGCGTCGCCAAGCGCAGCACGTTTCATGGCTTAGGCCAAGGCTTGGAAATGCCTTGGTCGAGCGCCCACAGCGACATGCCCGCATCGCCCGCCTGGGGAAATTCGTGTGACTCAGCGATCTCTTTAAGTTTCCCTCGCGCGGCTTCGGGTGTTACCGCCAAAGTCGCGTCCGCGGCCTTTAGGCGAACTTGAGCGTTGGGGTGATCGTATAGCGCCAATAACGCCCGTCTTTGATCACCAGACCGCGTTTTCAGTTCCGCACTCACCTCTTCCATCTGTCGGAACAGACGCGAGAACTTTATGTTGTCGCTGTCTAGGAGTGCCGCGTCTTGAGCGACCGCGATTGCCGCAAAGTTTTCCACCAGCTCTTGGACCGACATGTCAGCGAGACGCGGTCGCCTCATGGCTTGAGAACCCCAAATCTGATGAGCGCCTCTATCCCCATTGCTCTTCGCTCTTCCCAACTCCTACCTCGTAGGTAGTCACGAGGGCGAAGACCGCCGAAGCGCGGATTTGGCGTAGAATACCAGCCGGTGATGTCATGGTGCTTCAGTTTTGGAATTCTCACCAAGTTGTCGGGCGCGTCAATAAGCCTTCTTGAGTATCCTTCGCTCTCAGCCGGGCTTTGCTCAACGATGTGGTGAATCTCGTAGCCCGCAGAGCGTGAAGAGGCTGCACGCTGCAGCTCCTCGAGAGTTTTCGGCGGATCGGCGTAAGCTGTGATAGTGGCATAGGCCTGATATTTCCTCGTAGACCCATTGGGCTACGTCGAGGCCAGCGAGAATGAGGCCAACTCTGCCGCCTCGCGCTCCTGCACCAAGCTTGGCGACAAGCGTGGCGACGCGGCGGATCGCCCGGTTGCGTTCCCGAACACTCGGAGGTCGTATCTTCGGGATATCCGTTCGGTGATCACGCGGCTCGTTCTGCGCAAGGCGAATTCTTTCGGATTGGCCAGCGTCGCTTCCGCCGCTGCCGCCGGTGCTCGTCCATTGGCCGCCGTCGGGATTGCCGGCCGGCACGCGCGGCTGGTTCGGATCGAAACTCGATTTAACCGTGTATTCGAGCGCGCGGAGCCTGCGTCCGACCGCGCCCGCATGCAGGAGCCAGCCCGCGCGCCGAAGCCGCGTGCCGGCCTCGCGGCCTACACCGAACGAAACCATCTCTGTGCTCGAAGGCTAGTTGGAGCGCAGGAGACGCGCGCCTTGGCGGAACTTGCCGGCGAGACGCCGCGCGGCGAGCGGCGGCAATGACGCTGCGTTGTTCGCGCGGCGCTTCACCGTCGAGACACGCGCCTCGGGCAGCATGGGAAACGTCACCACCGAGATTTCCCAGAGGTCGATCTTGTCGAGACGGCGCACGCCGCTCGCGGGATCGGTGCGGCCCTGCACGGTGCGGAAGCCGATCGACAGCCCGTCGAGCGCGCCGGCGCGCATCAGCGACAGCACCTCGCGCGCCCGCGTGACTTCGGGCATGAGGCGCCCGCGGGCGAACAGGCCCCTGTCGTCCTCGTTGAGCTCGAGCCACACGCCGATCGGCTCGTTCGGGTCGTGCTGGAAGAGCAGCTTCACGCCGCGCGCCCCGCGCGCATCGAGGCTCTCGGCGAAGGCGCCCGGCATGACCAGGTCCTGGCCGAGATCGACCGCGCCGAACAGGCTCGCATACCCTGCGAAGGTGCCGTCGGCCTCGACCGATTTCAGGTCGCAGGGCGCGAACTTCACCTCGCGCTCGGGCGCGATCTCGCCGAAGCGTTGCAGCATGTTGTGTGCTCTTCATTTGCACGCGGCACGGCGTCATTCCCGCGAAGGCGGGAACCTAGTAATCGCCGGTCTGGCAGGACTTGCGCGCGCGCAGCCTACTGGGTTGCCCGGCCAAGCCGGGCAATGACAAGAACTGGACGACGCGAAAAGGCCGCGACGATCTGAGCTCGGCTAAAGCCCCTTGGCGGCGACGCCGACCAGGAGCGCCACATAGCCGAGGATCGCCACCCAGAAGGCGTAATGCGCGACCGAGGCGAAGCCGCCGTCGATCACCCCGAACACGCCGAGGAAATAGAGAATGAGCGCGATCAGGGCCAAGAAGACCGAGAGATGGAAGACGTTCTTGGTCGGGGGTGTGAGCTGGATCGCCATGGTTGCCTCCGCCTGATTCCCTTGCGAAGGCGAACGCTAACACGGCCTTTCCGGCCCCCCTACCCCTCGGGCGGCGCCCCGCTCAATCTATCCCCACCTTCCACGGCGCCGTAGCCGACCGCCACGCGCTTCTCGTTGACCGTCAGGAAATCGGATCGCCGCACCCGCTCCCACAGCGCCTCGCGCTCCGCGCTTAAGGCCTCGACCGCATCGAGATCGGGGCAGAGTTCGAGCTTGGCCCCGCCTTCGTACACGCCGGGCGCATCGCCGGCGCCGGCAAAGGCCGGCGCGAGCCAGGCCGACAGCGCCTTGGCGGTGCGGTTGACGAGCGGCAGCACCGTCTGGCGCCAGAAGGTGCGGTTCGCCTCCGCATAGTTCGAATAGGTGTTGTCGCCGGGTATGCCGAGCAGCATCGGCGGCACGCCGAGCGCCAACGCCACCTCGCGCGCGGCGGTGTTCTTCGCGGCGATGAAATCCATGTCCTTCGGCGAGAACGCCATCGACTTCCAGTCGAGCCCGCCTTCGAGCAAGAGCGGGCGCCCGGCATTCCGCGCGCCCTGGAAGCTCTCTTCGAGCTCGCCCTTCAGCCGGTCATATTGCTCCGGCGTCAGCGCGCCGTCCTTCGCGGTATAGACCAGCGCACCCGAAGGACAGGCGGAGTTATCGAGCAGCGCCTTGTTCCAGGCGCCCGCCGCGTTGTGCAGATCGACGCCGGCGGAAGCCGGCTCCAGCGGGCTCATGCCGTAATGATCGTTGAGCGGATCGAACAGCGAGAGGTGCAGGATCGGGCGAAGCGTCCCGCCCGTCTCCTGCTCGAAGCGGACCGTCTGCCCGCCCACCGTATAGTCGTAAGCTTCCGGCCAGCCGTCCGAGCCCGGCACGACCTTCATGCGGTCGGGGCGAAGCACATGCAGCTCGCGCACCGCGCCGTCCACGGCGACAGCTTCGAGATAGGCGTTGCCGGCGATGAGCAGATGCCCGTAGCAAGCTTCGAGCAGGTCGGGCCCGCATTGCGTCGGGTTCGGCCGCGCGAGCAGTGCCAGCAGCGGATGGGTGTCGACCTCGTGCTCGCCGTCGAACAGATAGAGCGGCACCGACGACGCAGCCTCGGCGATCATGCGCACCGAGCGATAGACCACGGCGTTCCGCGCGAAGCCCTCGCGGGCGAGCGCGGCAAGATCGCGCGGCGTCCATACCGGCTGCCCGCCGGTGGCGAAGGCGAACAGCTTCGCCGTGCGGCTCGCTTTCGCCTCGACGCCGAACAGGCGGGTGAGCACGCTTCGCAGTCTCGATTGCATTGGCTAACCACCTCTTCGGTGTTATTGCCCGGCTTGACCGGGCAACCCAGTAATCCAGGCGCGTGCATTGTTCTGCGAGGACAGCGTTGTTCTGCGAGGACAGCGTTTACTGGGTCACCCGCCTTCGCGGGTGATGACACCGCGCGGAGAGCGTCACACCCACCTGAGCCGCGGTGCGGTGCGCGCGCGCAGCATCAGATCGGTCAGCGCCCAGACCAGCGCATCGACGCGGTCGGGACTTGCACCAGCCGACGAGCCGTCGGGCCCGAAATCGCACATCTCGTCTTCGAGCTCAGGCAGCGCGCCGACATGGCTCACGCGGCCCTGCTCGTAGAGCGCGGCGACCGGCTCCGCGCGCAGGAACTTGCCGCGCATGGCGCGTACCGCGCGCACCGGCACGGCAGCATCCACCTGGCGGATCACCGTCTCGACCAGCTCGCCGCCCTGGTTCACCTCGACCACGATGCGGTCGGCCGCGTAGCGGCGATAGGCCAAGACGACGGCACGCGCCCAGTCGAGCGGGCTCGCCCGCTCGCGGGTCAGATCGGCAAGCACATAGCCACGGCCGTCCTCGCCGCGGCCCGCGACGACGATGCCGCAAGCGTCGGCCTGCGGACCGCTCGAGGCCGGCGGATCGACCGCGACCACGACCCGAGCCAATCCCGGCGCATCGCGCACGCGCGTCATCTCGATTAAAGCGCGCGGCCAGAGCGCATCGGCGCGGTCCTCCAAGAGCTCGGCATCGAGCTCCTGGCGGCCGAGCCGCGTGCCGCGATAGCGACCGACGATCGTTTCGAGGAACGTCGGCGCGAGGTTGTCGGCGTTCGCCGCGGTCTTGACCCGCGTCACCGCCGTGAGCGGATCGGCGAGCAGCGTCTTTATGAGCGGCATCGGCCGCGGCGTGGTCGTGACCACTTGGCGCGGGCTCGTGCCCAGCCGCAGGCAGAATTGCAGCATGGCCCAGGTCTCGTCGGGCCGCCGCCATTTGCAAAGCTCGTCGCACCAGGCCGCCGAGAATTGCGGCCCGCGCAGCGACTGCGGATCCTCCGCCGAGAAGAGCTGGGCGACCGCGCCCGAAGGCCACGTCACCTGCCGCTTCGACGGTTCATATAAAGGCCGCGCGTCGGGCGGATGCACCGCGAGCAGGCCCGACACGCCTTCGACCATGACGCTGCGCGCGTCCGCCAAGCTCTCGCCGATCAGGGCGATGCGCGGGGGCGCGTCAAGGCGAGAGCGCTTGGCACCCGCTATATGGCGCACCCATTCGGCACCGGCGCGCGTCTTGCCGGCGCCGCGCCCGCCAAGCATCAGCCAGGTCGTCCACGAGCCGCCGCTTTGCGCAAGCGCGGGCGGCAGCTGATCGTCGCGCGCCCAAAGTTCGAAATCGTAATGAAGCCGGGTGAGTTCGTCAGGCGAGAGGCTCGCAAGGAATTGCTCATACAGCCCCGCCGCCACCGAGCCGCTCAAGGCGGCGCGCAAGATCGCGGCGGAGTTGGTCCGCATCGTCACTGCTCCGTGGCGTGCTTGGCCTGCCCTCCTTCTGCGTCTTCGCCGCGGGCTTCGCGGCCTCGTCGAGCTCGACGAGCTTTGCATAGACGCGCGCGAGCGCGCTCAATGTCCGGGCCTCGCGCTCCGCATCGGCCGCGCTCCGTCCCTGTTGCTCGGTGTCCTGCATCCTCTGTTCGATCTCCTGCAGCTTGCGATCGATGGCGAGGTAGAGCCGCGCGGCAAGTGTCAGGCTCAAGGTCCGCCGCGTGCGCTCGGCTGCGGCGGTTTCAAGCTCGGCCTTGGTGCGGCGCGGGCGTCGCTCGGTCTTGACCTTGCGTTCCCAATTCCCCGCTTTGGCACGCCGCGATAACGCGCCCCGCCCGATGCCGTTCCGCGCGGCGATGACGTCGAGCGAATCCATCGCGTGCATGAACTCCTCTTTCACGCGCTCCCAATCCGGCGGAGCACGGCGAGACATTCCGATCCTTCGAGTGTGGGGCTGGCAGAAACGAATTCGGCGCCGGCCCATCTGGTGGAGCGGCGCCGCCGAGCGACTTTGCGTATGCCTCACGCAACTGTCGCGTTGTAGCTGAACCCTAGGCGAGGAGCGTCACGCTGTCAAGGACTTTTTTCCTATCGGTGGAACTTTGCGCCGGTGGCTGGATTTTCCGAACCGAGAGACCATTCAATCCAGGAGAACCGTCATGGCGGATTCCTTCGACCGCCTGAAGGATGCGCATATCGGCAAGGACGAAGACCAGCCGCTGATCTTTGCCTTGCTGCTCGTCCTCATCGCGCTGACGCTGTTTTTCTTCCTCTAGCCGCGCGCGCGGGCTTCAGCCTTCGGGCGCGGGCCTGCAGGTCGGCTGCCAACTCCACTGCCCGCGCGAGGCGTCCGCCTCGCAGGGCGGCGCGATGTCTTCAGGCGGCGGCTCGACCGGTGCGCCTTGCGGCTTGATGCAGAAAACATGACCCGTCACGGGATTGACCTCTGCCACCTCGCACTTGGCTTGAGCCTCCCCCGCAGGCTCGGCATGCGCGCCTCCGGCGACAAGCAGCACACCCGCCAAGGCGCTCATCCGACCGCAACGCATGCAATTCGCTTCTCATGCCGCGCCTTGGGTTGAAGCATAGAGAAGCGGCCAAAGAATGCCAAAGCCGGGCGCGCGTCAGGACGGGCACCAATCCCTGCGCCGAGGGCAGCTGGTCTGCCAGCAGTGGTATTTTTCAGCCAAGTCCTCGTCGATCAAGGTCCGCCCCACGTCCCTGCCGTCGACCGTCAGCCTGCCGCAGCGCCGGCCGTAGTTGCAGGCATCGGTGCCTTCGGTCCCTGGCTCACAGGCGCAGGCGACGCGATCGAGGCGCGCTTCGCCCGACGCCACCAGTTGACGTAGCCGCGTCGTGGCTCTTGAAGCCAGCACGCGCTCGCGCCAGCAATTGGCGCTCAGTCCCGCCTCCGGCGTGTTGAACCCGATCAGGCGGTAGACATGCCCGCCGCTCGCGATGGTATCGCCATCGATCACGTCGATATTGCCCTGGGCCTGCTGATCTGGCGCGAAGGCGCCAAAGTCGAAACCGCGCTCATGGCCGATCACCAGAAGACCGAGCGCAAGGCCGGCCACCACTGCGAGACGCCTGGGCGCCGTTCTATCGGGGCCTGCGCGCTGTCGCCGGCGCGGCCACCAAGGCCACGCGCGTGCGCGCCGCGGCTCGTGCCGCCGCCAGCGAAGAGCGCGCCCGCGCCTGAATTCAGGTCTGAAAACGTTCGACATGGGAGGTCAGCGTCTCCGCGAGACCTCCCAGATTTCAAACGATTGGTTGCCGAATGGTTACGGCGGTCAGTTGGGCTTGGTTTCCGCCGCGGCGCCAGCCTCGTTGCCGCAGGGGATCGCCGAGGCGGTGCAGTTCATATAGAGCCCCTGCTTGGCGCAGAGAAAGGCCGATTTCTGCGCCGTGTCCCACGCGGCGTCGGCGAAAACCTCTTGCGCCTTGGGAAGCCAGGCCGCCTTGGCCGCCTCCTCGGCGTCCTTCTTGGACGGCAAGAAGCCAACCCCCCGTGCCAGCACGGGCTTGTCGTGGCATTTGAGATCGCCGGCGGCGGCCTGCTCCCCGCCGGAACCCGGCTCGGCGCCGGCCGAAGGCTCGGCACTCAGGGCAGGCCCGGCAGCCAAGGCCACCGCCAGAGCCAGGCATGGGAAGATCGCTGCGATCTTCGGCATGAAGTCGTTCCTCCCGTAAGCTTGGATCGTTGTTATGGGGCCGAGTATAGACTGCCGAAGCGCCGCGCGAAGAGCAAGCCGCGCCAGAAAGAAGCCGGTCCTCCCTGCCAGGCCATGGAGCGCGCGGGGAGCGAAAATCGGTCGGCAAAGGCTTACGGGACCCCTACAAAACGCCGCAATCCCGATATATTTATCCCCCTGGATAGAGCTAGCGCCGGCGCGAGATCGGGCCCACCCGTCCGCCGGGGCTGTTCTTGCGCGCGAGAGGTCGGGGCAAAGTGCGGGACATCCTCCAAGGCAACCGCCGAACCAAGCTGGTGGACTGGCGCAAGATCGATTCCTCGATCGACGCCGGCCTCTATACGGCCTGGACGCGGTTCCGCGACTATTGGAGCGGCTACTCGTCCTTCTTCAACCGGTTCGAGATCAAGGGCTTTCCGCGCGCGCTTAACGAGCTCGCCTGCGAGGGCTTGACGCTCGGCACGGGTGCCCTGCTCGTGCTGCTCGCCTTCGCGCTGCCGTCCTTCGAGCTCGCCCAAGGCAAGATCAACCTCTCGGACGAATACAGCGTCACCTTCCTCGACCGCTACGGCAACGAGATCGGCAAGCGCGGCCTGCTCCGCGACGATTCGGTGCCGCTCGACGAAATCCCCGATCACATGATCAAGGCGACGCTCGCGACCGAAGACCGGCGCTTCTTCGAGCATTTCGGCGTCGACATCATGGGTACGTTCCGCGCGCTTGCCGAGAACGCGCGCGCCGACGGCGTGGTGCAAGGCGGTAGCTCGATCACCCAGCAGCTCGCCAAGAACATGTTCCTGTCGCCGGAGCGCTCCCTCGGCCGTAAGGTCAAGGAAGCCTTCATCGCCATCTATCTCGAGAACCACTACACCAAGCCCGAGCTGCTCAAGCTTTATTTCGACCGCGCCTATCTCGGCGGCGGCTCCTACGGCGTCGAAGCGGCGGCTCAGTATTATTTCGGCAAGTCGATCCGCGAGGTGACGCTCGCCGAGGCCGCCATGCTGTCCGGCATGTTCAAGGCGCCGACACGCTATGCGCCGCACGTCAACCTCGCCGCCTCCCGCGCCCGGGCCAACGACGTGCTGACCAACATGGTCGAGGCCGGCTATCTCAGCGAAGGCCAGGTGTTCGGCGCGCGCATGAACCCCGCCAAGATCGTCGAGCGCGGCGACGCCAACACGCCCGACTATTTCCTCGACTGGGCCTTCGAAGAGGTGCAGCGCCTCTTGCACGGCAAGCAGAACCATATCGTTGTGGCACGCACCACGGTTGACCTCGGCCTGCAAAAGTCCGCCGAGGACGCGCTGGTCGGCACCCTCAAGCAGTTCGGTCGCGCGCGCAATTTCAACAACGGCGCGCTCGTCTCGATGGAGACTGACGGCGCGGTGCGCGCCATGGTCGGCGGCAAGGACTATGGCGAGAGCCAGTTCAACCGCGCCGCGCACGCCTACCGCCAGCCGGGCTCCTCGTTCAAAGGCTATGTCTATCTGACCGCGCTGCAGAACGGCTTCACGCCGAACTCGGTCATGAGCGACGGCCATGTCAGCTGCGGCCGCTGGTCGCCGAAGAACTATTCCGGCGGGTTCAGGGGCCGCATGACCTTGCGCACGGCGCTCGCCAAGTCGATCAACACCATCGCCGTGAAGCTCTCGCTACAGGCCGGCCGCGAGAAGGTCCTCGCCGACCTCGCCAAGATGGGCATCACGCATCTGAAGAAGACCTGCTCGCTCGCCCTCGGCGACAACGGCATGACGCCGCTCGAGCATACCGGCGGCTATGCGGTGTTCGCCGCTGGCGGCCTCGAAGTGCACCCGTTCGCCATTGAGGAAATCCGCACCCTGCCCGGCGAGCTGATCTACAGCCATGAGCGCGACGAGCCGGCGCGGAAGCAGATCTTCGAGCGCCAGGTGATCGAGCAGCTCAACACAATGCTGCAGGCCGTAGTCACCGAAGGCACCGGCAAGGCCGCCCAGCTCGACTACACCCATTCCGCCGGCAAGACCGGCACGAGCTCGGCCTATCGCGACGCCTGGTTCATCGGCTTCACCGGGCAGTACGTCACCGGCGTCTGGGTCGGCAACGACAACTTCACGCCGATGGCGCGCGTCACGGGCGGCAGCTACCCGGCGCAGGTCTGGGGACAATACATGAAGGCCGCGCGCGACACCGACAACATCCCGACCATCCCCGGCCTGAACCCGCATCCGGTGCAGGTCGCCGAGAGCGCGCGCCTTGCCGCCGCCCGCGCGCAGACCGCGAGCACCGAGACGCCCGTTGAGGCGCCTCCGCCCGAAAGCGTCAAGGACATGACGACGGCGACGCGCAAGGTGCTCGAAACCCTGAGCGGATTGCTGAAGGATGCGCGCACGCTGAACGCCAGCGACCAGCGGCCAGACCGCGCGGACACGCCGCCGCAGCAGCCCAAGCCTCGCGCCGACGCCGCACCGAAGCCGAGCTTCGTTTCCACCGCTCCGCTTGCCGAGGCCGATGCGAAGCCCATTCCGCAGGCGGGCGCCCAGAGCGCGCAATCGGCGGAGCCCGCGGGCGATGCCCCTGTCCCGCAATAGCGGGCCTGGACCCGTTCGCACGAGACAGACGGTGACCGCGTGACCAGCGTCCTTCCCCACCCGCCCGTCACGGCCTCGCCCACCCGCCGCGCTTTGCCGTGGCAGGACGAGAGCACGCATTCGATGCGTTCGCTCGCTTATTTCATCGCTACCTTCGTGGCGGCGCTTTTGATCGGCATCGGCTCGGCCTGGCATATGATCGAGCGCGGCTCGCCGCTCACCACCGTCAAGGTCGGGCCGTGGTCGGGCTGGACCGCCGAAGGCAATCCCAAAGCCGATCCCTACACCAAGGCCCATGTCGCGCGGAGCGGCAGGCTGCCGCTCACCTCGACCATCGCCCGCTATTTCGTAGCGCGTACCGACAGCGAAGGCCGCCAGCTCGTCTCGCATTGCGCCTACGCAATCCACGGCTTCCCGATCAACGCGCGCTGGTGGTCGCTCGCGCTTTACGACGACCAGGGCAGCCTGATCTCCAATCCCTCGGAGCGCTACGCCTTCAACAGCGAAGAGGCGCTGCGCCGCGCCGACGGCAGTTTCCGCGTCAACCTCGCGCGCAACGCGCGGCCCGAGAACTGGCTGCCGACCGGCTCCGGCGATCAGAACCTCGTGCTGATGCTGCGCGTCTACGGCCCGCGCGAGACGGATTCCGCCGGCATGGGCCGCGTCCCGGACGAGCGCCTTCCCAAGATCGAGCGTCTGTCATGCGAATAAGGATGCCAGGCCTTTACATCGCGCTCGGCCTGGTGCTGGCCGGCCTGATCCATATCGGGGCCGTGCTGCTTTTGCCGATGGTGGCGCCGCGCAACGCCAATGCGCGGCTCGCGGGGCTCGGTGAGGTCAACACCATGATCCAGCTTCCCGCGGCGGAGCCGGGCAAGCAGGTGATGCCGATGATGGCGCCCGATGTTCGCTACGCGCTTTGCCGCTATGACCTTGCCGCAGGGCCGGTGCGGCTCAGGGCACCGGTCGGCGACGATCTGTGGACCATCGCGCTCTATACGCCCGACGGCAGCAATTTCTATGCGGTCGCGGGCGGCGACCTGAAGCGCGGAGACATCGACCTGATCATCGCAACCGGCGAGCAGACGGTGGCCGAAGCGGGCGTCGATGCGCCGGAAGCTGCGGAGCGGGTACTGGTGGTGAACGCGCCGGCGAGCGAAGGGGTGGCTTTGATCCGGGCGCCGCTTGCCGGGCCGAGTGGCGCGGCGCGCGCCGAGCGTGGGCTTAAGGGAGCTTTTTGCGGCGCCTATGTGCCGACGCCCGCCCCCGTGGTCGTCCCGGCGCCCGAACCCGAACCCGTCGAGCCTGATTGAGGCGAAGCGCTATTTCTTGCGGCTGCGTTGCGCGCGCCGGCGGGGCTGAACCCTCTGCCGCGGCGCTTCGGGCGTGCTGCGGCGCTCGATCCTGACGCCTGGGAAGATGATGATCTCGCCGAGCGTGCCGTCAGTGGGCCTCTCGGCCCGGGCCGTGGCTTCCGCGGTTTGACGGAACTGCAGGATGGTAGCCATTCTCAAGTCTCCTCGACGCGCGGGCCCGCATGTCCTTACGATGACGGGCCGCGTCTGCCGTGCAAGCATTAGGAACGCGGTAAGGTTAACGAACCCCTAATCGCTTTTGTCCGTAGGGTGGGCATGCTCCGCTTTGCCCGCCCTACGCACCTTCGATCACGAGGTCGCCGAGGAAGTGGCGACCGTTGCGGTCCTCGACCTCGAGCACCCAGACGTCAGGGTCGAAATCCCACTGCCGCGTGAGATAAGCCTGCACCTCGGCCACGGCGACCGCGTTCCCGCCGAACAGGCTCACGAAGCGCCGCTCACTCTCGGTGCCGTCGAGGCCCGCGGGCGCCGGGCCGTAAAGCGCGATGGTGCCGTCGAGGCGGTTCACGCAGATGAAGATGGCGCCAGCAGCCTCGTCGCCCCGCCGCCCGACATAGACCGGAACGCCTTCGGCCTGACAGCGGCGCAGATACGCCCTGATCCAGATTTCGGTTCGCACACGCATGAAGGGCTCGGCCCACAGCAACAAAAATACTCGTCATGGCCGGGCTTGACCCGGCCATCCACGATTTCGACCGTGTCGCTTGCCCAATCGTGGATGCCCGGCACAAGGCCGGGCATGACGAGGTGGGTAGGCTGTGTGTGAAGTCAAGCCCGGCAATGACGCAGCGCCACTGGCGAGGGCTCAGCGCGTCGCGGCAGTCTTGGTGAGGTCGCGCCCCGTGACGCGCTGTAGCTCGGCGAGCAGCGCGGGCGTCAGGCGCCCGGTCGGCGCGACTTTACGGTCGCGCTGAAACGACTCGATCGCGCGCGCCGTCTTCTCGGTCAGCATGCCGTCCGGCGGCCCCGGCTCGTAGCCGAGATCGGCGAGGATCTGCTGCACGGCCTTCACCACGGCCTCGTCCTCGGTGTCGTCGTCGCTACTCAATTCCTGCTGCGCGGCGAGCGCACCGGTCGAGGCGGTCGGCGCCGTGCTCTCGCCGAGCAGGATGTGGCGCAACAACTCGTCGGTCGCGAGCCCGGTCTCGTCGAGATCGTGGTCGCGCTCATAGGCCGCGATCGCCGCGCGCGTCTCGCGCGAAAGCTTGCCGTCCTCCTCGCCCACATCGAAGCCGCGCGCGGCAAGCTCACGTTGCACGGCCTTGACGAGCAAGGTCGGCGTGCCGTCGGCGACTGCGAGCGGCGGCAGGTCGGTCGAGACCGGCGGCAGCTTCCGCTCGGACTCGGAGGGCGGCGCGATGTCGAGGTCGGCTTCCGACGCCGCGTCCTGCGTCGGCTCGGCATCGGCCTGCTTGGCGGCATCGCGCGCCGCCGCGAGCTTGGCCGGGCTCGTGCCTGAAAGATCCTGCAGATAGAGCGCGTTATAGATGATCGTGCCGGTCAGACCGACAAAGGCCAGGAACAGCATTCGCGCAAGCACGGTATTCATGCGGATTGAACTCGGTTGGAGGCCCTCGCCCGCATCTTCGCGCCCGAAACTAAAGAGATGCTAAACGGCGGCAAGGCGCCAGCGCCAGCCCGAAAAAGGGCCTATGCGGCCGAGACTTCCGGCAGCGCGACCGGCGCTTCGGCCGAATCGCCGGCCCCTTCGAGCGGCAGCACGATGAGCGCCGTCGTCCCCTGCCCGAGCGTGCTCTGAAGCTCGAACGTGCCGCCATGCAGCCGCGCGAGCCCCTTCACCACGGAGAGCCCGAGCCCGGCGCCCTCGTAGCTCCGGTCGTAGGAATTGCTCGCCTGCACGAACGGATTGCCGAGCTTCGGCAGATCCTCGGCCGCGATGCCGATGCCGTTATCCGCGACCGCGAGCTCGACCTTGCCGCGCAACGCCCGCGCGCTGACGCGCACCCAGCCGCCCTCGTTGGTGAACTTGATCGCGTTCGCGATCACGTTGAGCAGCATCTGCTTGCAGGCGCGCTTGTCGGCGGGAAGCTCCGGAATGCCCGGCGCGACATCGGCCATCAGCGTGACGCCGCGCCGCTCGGCCGTGTGCCGCAGGATGTCGCAGCAGGACCGCACGAGCGAGGCCACCTCGAACGGCTCCTTGACGATGTTGAACTTGCCGGCCTCGATCTTCGACATGTCGAGAATGTCGTTCACGACGTTGAGCAGATGCTCGCCGCTCTCATGGATCAGCCGCGCATAGTCGCGGTAGCGCGCTTCGCCGAGCGCGCCGAACAGCTCGCGGTTGAGGATCTCGGAGAAGCCGATCACCGCGTTGAGCGGCGTGCGCAGCTCGTGGCTCATATTGGCAAGGAATTGCGATTTGGCGCGGCTTGCGCCTTCCGCTTCATCGCGCGCGCGCAGGAGCTCGGCCTCTTGCGCCTTGCGCTCGGAGATATCTCGGGTGACGGCGACGATGCCCGGCCTGTCGAGCGTCTCGCCCTCGGCAGGCTGCATCGGCCGGCAGCGCATCTCGACGAAGATGTAGCGCGCGCCCGCACCGGCACCGCGGCGCAACCTGAACTCGACGGCGATCGGCTCGCCATGCGCCTGACAGCGCGACAGCGCCGTGAGATAGGCCGGCCGGTCGGCGACATGCACGCGCTCGAACAGGCCGTCGCCAACGATCTTCTGCGCGGGCTCGCCGAGGAGCTGCTGCGCGGCGAGCGAGGCGAACACCACGCGGCCCTTCTCGTCGTGACGGGTGATCAGGTCGGTGACGTTCTCGGCGAGCAGGCGATAGCGTTCCTCGCCCGCGCGGACCGCGCTCTCCGAGCGCCGGTGCACGAGCTGGACCATGATCGCCAGCACCGCGGCATAGGTCATCGCCGACAGGGCGCCGACGAGTGCGAGCAGCGCCGGCGGCAGGTCGAGGGTGAGCGGCGGCGGTGCGATGCCGTAGACACCGAGCGCCGCGAGCACCGCAAGTCCGACGCCTGCCGCGCCCGCGGCCCAGGCGACGATGCGCCTGTCCGTCGCGAGCGCCGCCTCGAGCGGCACCGCGACCATCCACGGGATGAGCCAGGAGCTCAAGCCGCCAGTCAGCCAGGCCGAATAGGTGACGAGGCCTGCGAAATTCGCCGCCGACATGAGATGCGCCGCGGCGAATCGCCCGGTGCGCGAAAGGAAGACGGCGATCCCGATCGGCGTGAGCAGCCAGACGAAGGCCGCCACCACATAGAGAGACGGCTTGCCGTTGAGCACGAGATAGACGGGGAAGGCGCAAAGCGCGAGCAGCCCGCCGAGCAGGTGCGAAGCGATGAAGGATTGGTGCCGCGCCGCGGTCAGGATGTCGCCGCGAACCTGCTCGTGCACCAACGAGCCGAAATAGGCGGCAAGCCCGCTGCTAACGCTTTCACGACCGAACACGCGCATCTCGGAGCGGGCCTTGCGCCGCTACGTCCCGAATTGTCTTGGCGCGGATTATGGGCGCGCCGCCTTTACGGAAGGCTAAAGCGGCCGAGAGGAGCGGAAGGCGCTCGATGCGCCGAGATGTCTCAAATTTTAGATAAATTCGTCTCGAATCTTTGAACAATATAAATCGAATGTGAAACCATGGTTAGCCCAATTTAACGTTAGCTATTCATTAAACCATGGCTCAATTTTCCCCTCAAACTTTATCGATTGCAGTGAAGCTCCCTTATTTTGTTTGCGCTATAGTTGCATCATCAAAGCGGGAAAGCGGCGCCAAGCCGCAAGATTTGTAACAGAGAGGGCAAACCGATGATGTTTCTGATCAAGACAGCCTTTTGGCTGACGATCCTTGTCCTGCTACTGCCAACCGACGAGCAGCAGCGGAGCCAGATTTACGGAACGGCTCAGGCCGCGGTCAACGACGTGGCCACGTTCTGCGATCGCAATCCGGCCACTTGCGAGGCCGGCCAGGAGGCCTTCACCGTGCTCGTGCAGAAGGCGCAATACGGTGCGACGCTCCTGATGGACGTTGTGAACGGCCAGGAAAGCGATTTTTCGGCGGCGCTGCCGGCGGCTCCGGTTGTCAGGTCCGTCAGGACAGAGGTCGTGCCGCCGGCCGCCGAGGGCGACGGATCGGGCCCCGCGCTTTGGCAAAGCGCCGATTCGCAAGACACGCTCAACGCCCACGATCGCGAGATCGCCTGGGGCGCGCCCGAATAGGCATCGCAATCCAACCGCGGAGACGGCCGGTTCGCTTCAGGCAACCGGACAGGAGAAATCCGCCCGCGGCATGAATGAGTTTGGCAGCCCCCCGCCTGCCAGGGGCGCGCATCCGGGATGGGCCCCTGCCCTTTCCCTCCCGGATTGCGCGCCCCGCCCTTTTGGCGCGAACCGTCGCGGCGGCTGCCGAACGCGCTTATATTCCCCCTATGGACACGCTGAACGACACGCGCACTGGCGCCAGCTTCGACGACCTCCTCGCCGATTTCGAGCTGCTCGACGATTGGGAGGATCGCTACCGCTACGTCATCGAGCTCGGGCGCGGGCTTGCGCCTCTGCCCGAGGCTGAGCGCAGCGCCGCCAACAAGGTGCAAGGCTGCGTGAGCCAGGTCTGGCTTGCGACTGACGTCGAGCCCAACGGTGATGCGCCGCGCCTTACCTTCCGCGGCGACAGCGACGCGCATATCGTGCGCGGGCTGATCGCGATCCTGTTCGCGCTCTATTCAGGCCGCAGCGCGGCAGAGATCCTCGACATCGACGCGCCGGAGCGGCTCGGCCAGCTGCATCTCAGCGAGCACCTCACCCCGCAACGCTCCAACGGGCTGATGGCGATGGTGAAGCGCATCAAGTCCGACGCCGAAGCCGCCCTCGCCGGTGCGGAGTTGCTCCCTTAAGAGCAGTGTGACTCGCGTGGCTATCGCGCAAGAACAATGGTTCAGTGACCGGTCCGTCCACGATTGAAGGCTATGGTCAATCCTGAGACACGTCGTGATCGGCACACCTATCACAAGGTTAGTCGCAAGTATCTTCCGCCTCTGTTGGTGAGTTCCAGTTCCGCTATAATCATCGCCAGAACATGGATATTTTTTTGGCACCTCCTTTGGGACAATGTTAGAGCGGTCTAACTTGTTGAAACGTTTGACCGCTTGAAGCAACAGAACTAGGCCAAGAAAATGCGGTGGCGGTCGATAATTCTCCTAGGTCTTGTTGCGATTGTTGCAGGGGTTGCATGGGCTTTAACTGAGCAATCCCAGCGCCGGCACGACCAAACCAACATCCAGCAAGCACAGACCAGCGACATCTCGAAGAAGCGCCAACCCCTCTTAAGACGCTTTGTCATCTGGATTCGAAACATCACCGCCACGACGTGGACAGCAGTTGCCACCCTTCTTCTGGTGGCCGTAACTGGCTTGCTTGTATGGGTAGCTGCCGAGCAATCCATAACAGTGCGGGGTCAGACACGTGCCTATGTCTTTATAAAGGGTGGCAGTGTTCAGCTTAATGATACTGCAACGGCGGTCGCAGCGGCAGTCGAAGTCGAGAACACGGGTCAAACCCCTGGCTATGACTTTGAGACTTGGACAGGAATCCGCATCGGGCAACCCGATGACGACCCTTTTGGTGAACTTGGTGAACCCGTACAAAGATCAATCATCGGGCCAAGAACCAATCACGGTGTCCCCTCTGGTTGGGTTCCAATCTCCAATGCGCAGATCAATGCGGTGAGTAACGGCCAGCTTGTAATCTTCGTTTGGGGCTATGCTAGGTACAAGGACGTATTCGGAAGGCGTTGGGAATTTGTATTCCGAAGCCGTAATGGGCAGGAGCAGGTGCGGAATATCATCGGCACCAACGGTCAACTTCTTGGGGTTGGTTGGGGCCTCATGCCCCACACTCGTGGCTATTCCGAAACCCAAAAGTAATGCGCTGGTCTGTCGAGACCAAGTTGAGTTTGGTTTTCTAGGACTGTCTAGAGCTCCCTACCTGACGCGCCGAACGGCCTCCCTTCGCTCGTCGGGCGCATCGCCCTCCCGCGTTAGGGAGGGATGAAGACGTGACGGATGTCACGCATCTCTGCTCCAGGCATCGAGCGTGGGGCGATAGTCGTCGCTGCCCCAGTGGCGCAGCTTGCGGCGCGTGCGTGGATCATGCGCGCCGGCGGCAAGCAGACCGTAATGCCGCGCGAGCCGCGTCAGCGCGATCTGCAGCACGACCTTGCCGGCGCGCTGCGGCCAGCCGTTCTCCTTCTCGGCTTCTTCGAGCCCCTTTAGCTCGCAGCAGACATCGACCAGCACGCCGGCGACCTCGGGCCCGACCGCCGCAAGCGCGCGCATGACGCGCTCCTTCGCCGCGATCACCTCGTCGCGCAGAGCAGCCGGATTGGACGGCGCGCCGCGGCGCGCGCGGTCCGACGGCGCGAGCGAGGACCAGTTCGCGGTCACGCGCGGGCTCATATGCGCGAACCAATAGTCGGCGCGGAGCCGCTCGCCCGCCTCGAATTGATGGTCCTCAATCAGCTTGCGTCCATTGCGGTCCTTGCGGCTCCTGAGCCAGCCGAGCGGGCTCTCGGCCGCGTTGACGATCACCGGACGTTGCGCGCCGCCGACTTCGCGCGTCCCCGTGACGCGAAGCTGGTGCTGGCGGCGAAAGACATCGTCGTCGTCGTCATTCGCCCGGCGCGGCGCTTGCGGCTTGCGGTTCATCGCAGGCTCCGCCGCAGCGCCAGGGCGACCAGCAGCGAGGCGACCGCGCATTCGAGATGCTCGAGGCTGCCGTCGAGCTCCGGATCGTCGCGCCGGTCCTCGACCACGCCGCAAGCATGCGCCACGGTGGTGCGGTCGCGCGCGAACAGCGTGCCGACCTCGGTCAGGCTCAAGCCGCAGACCACATGGGCGAGATACATGGCCACCTGGCGGGCGAAGGCGACGCGCGGCGAGCGGCGGGTCGGCGCGTGGAGGTCGTCGATCCCGACATTGAATACCGCCGCGACGATGGGATCGATCGCCTGCCTGAACGGCGCCCGCCTGCTCTCCGTGACGGCGCTCCGACCGCCCCTGCTATAGCCCTCGACTGCACTGACCTCTCGCATACCCGACTCCCTTCTACACGCACTGATAGGAATAAATCCCTAACACACTCTAGAAGGGAACTCGGGGGCGGGGATAAGGCGAGCGCATCGCCGCCGCCAATCCCCGGCTGCCGTGGCGCGCGCATTCTTGCGCATCGCGCAAGAGGCACAGCCACATGTCAGACAAAAACCGCGAGAGACAGACACGCGCAAAGATGCGCAGCGATAGCGCTGCCAGGCGCGGGCGATCGACGGCGATGCGCCTGTTCGATGCGGGCGTGCGGGAAAGCGCGGCGGCCTATGTCAGGGCGCGCGACCTGCCGCGGCTGGTCGCGCTCTGGCCGCACGAACTCGAGGACCAAAGCCCCGAGGGCGCGCTGCGCGTTCTCGCGAAATTGCGCCAGGCGCTCCGCGCCGAACGCGTCCGCGCGCGCGGAGGCCATTGGAGTTACGACCTAAATCGGCATCTCGGATTGCTCAGCGCCTACCGTGCCGAGCTTGCCCGCCTGGGCCAGCGTCCGCCCGGTCAGCCGAAGCGCGCCAACCGTTGCGGCGCAAGGCCTGGCGCCCGCCGCCGCCCGTAGGCAAGCGGAAGGCGGTGCACGGTCTCCGCCCGGCCCGCGGCCGGCACGCCTGCGTCATGGCAGAGGATCCGGTCGACCGTCTCGCCATCCTCCGAGAGCGGAAGTCGCAGCCAATACAACAGGATATGGTCGCGGCCCGCGGCGGGCCCACGCACCACGCCGGCAAGCGGAAAGCCCGTCTCCACCACGCGGCTGTGCACGCGCCGCCAGTAACTTGCTGTTTCGCCGGCGAAAACTTCGCCGAGCCGCTTGCCGGTGATCTCCCGCCCGTAGATCTCGTG
This sequence comes from uncultured Methyloceanibacter sp., assembly GCA_964634195.1. Taxonomy (GTDB): domain Bacteria; phylum Pseudomonadota; class Alphaproteobacteria; order Rhizobiales; family Methyloligellaceae; genus Methyloceanibacter. The sequence goes on from CAZWIO010000003.1 coordinate 164,569, forward strand.
CAGGCGGGTGCCGGCGAGCCTGAAGCGGGCGCCGTCGAAGTCCGTGCCGACATCGATCAGTCCGAGATTCGGAAGCAGTTTCGGGATGTTGAGGGGATCGAGATCCGACCGCGCCGGCATCGGCCGCGCGCCCGCTGAGCGGATCCAGTAGTCGAACAGCTCCCGCTGTCCGGAAAGCACAAGCTGGGCCCTGAAGGCGCGTCCTGCCGGCATTTGTCCCCCAATTGCAAGCCCTTAGCGGCCCGCGAATCGCCGTTGCACCTCCGACTATGCGAAACTCGGAGTCGGCGCGCAAGCGGTGCGCGCCGGATTCGCAATGAATCACAAAGGCTTGTGGGGAGACGCGCGAGCCTCTACCCGATCTTGGGCATGACCGCTCATGCGCGCCCAGGCTCGGCCGAAGCCGCGCGTGCTTGCGCATGTCCGGCTATCGGCGCGCGTCGCTGCTCTATCGGCGCGCTTGCGCGCGTCCTATCGGCGCCGCTGGCCGAGCCCCATGCGCTTGGCGAGATCGGAGCGGGCCGCCGCGTAATTCGGCGCGACCATCGGATAGTCGTGCGGCAATCCCCACTTCTCGCGGTATTCCTCCGGGGACAAATCGTAATGCGTCCGCAAATGACGCTTCAGCGATTTGAACTTCTTACCGTCCTCGAGGCAGATGATGTATTCGGGCGTGACCGACTTCTTCACCGGCACGGCGGGCTTGAGCTCCTCGCGCGCCGGCAGCCCGGTAAAGTTCGAGGCCCGGCTCAGCGCGTCAAACACGTTGTGAATGACGCCGGGCAGGTCGGAAGCGACCACCGCATTGTTGCTGACATAAGCCGAAACGATCTCTGCCGTAAGCTCGACAAGCTCGTTCTTCTCCAGATTCGCTTCCATGAAATTTGCTCCTTGTCCTGTCTAATTCCCGGTCCCCCAAGCACCGTCCTGGTGCTCGCACATCTCCCGGGCCCGCATGACTCTTGAGTACCTGAATATGCCCATTTTGTGACGCGAAACTTCAATGTTTCTCAACTAGAAACTGCGTCCTCTTGGCATACTCGTTGATTTACCCTCTAAAGCAGCCTCCTGCGCACGCACAATAGCGCCTCTTCTAGTCAAGCTAGCCCACGCAAACGCTACAATTAGTGGGGTTGAAACTTCCGCTTCCTCGACGCCCCCCGCCGGCTGCTCAAATTAGACTCTCAACCGGCCGGTAGGCCACCCGAAAATTCTGCCGAACACTATCGATCTAGGACAAAGCGCTGCGCCCGGCGAATAAAGGCTTCGTGAAGTGGCCTATCGCGCTCTTCGGAAGCACCCCTCCTCTTCCTATATTTCGGTCGAATAAATGCGACCAACCCGGAAAGTGTTCCAGCCATGAGCAAAGTTGATAGAAGCGGCAGGACTGATTCTCCCAAGACTGCGGCGTCGGACGCCGAGTGGCGCGCAAAGCTTACGCCCGAGCAGTACCATGTGACCCGCGAGCACGGCACGGAGCGGGCCTTCAGCCATCCCTATAACCAAGAGAAGCGCCAGGGGATGTATCGCTGCGTCTGCTGCGGAGAGCCTCTGTTCAGCTCCGAGACCAAATACGAATCCGGCAGCGGCTGGCCAAGCTTCTACGCCCCGGCCGATGCTGCGGCGGTGAGCGAAAAAGAAGATCGCTCCTTCGGCATGCAGCGCACGGAGATCCGCTGCGCGAAATGCGAAGCGCATCTCGGCCACGTCTTCCCCGATGGGCCAGAGCCCACGGGTGCGCGCTATTGCATCAACGGCGCGGCCTTGAACTTCGACTCTGAAGACGAGGGCGGCAAAACCGCCTAATCAACGCCAATGAGCAACAAGACCTTGCGCGCGGGGCCTCCTCGCGCGCGCCGTATTCCGTCCGTCTCGACTCACCACGGCACCCAACGGGTGGACGAGTACGCCTGGCTGCGCGCGCCGAACTGGCAAGCGGTGATGCGCGATCCGGCCGTGCTCGATCCGGAGATCAGGGCCTATCTCGAAGCCGAGAACGCCTACATCGAGCAGATGATGGCGGGCACCGAGAGCCTGCAGGACCGGCTGTTCGCCGAGATGAAGGGCCGCATCAAGGAGGACGATTCGAGTGTCCCGGCCCCGGACGGACCGTTCGCCTATTACACGCGCTACGTCACCGGCGGACAGCATCCGCTGTTCTGCCGCATGCCGCGAGACGGCGGCGTGGAGCAGGTGCTGGTCGACGGCAACGCGCTCGCGGCGCCCCACGCCTATTTCCGCATCGCCAGCGTCACGCACAGCCCCGATCACAAGCTCATCGCCTATGCCGTCGATACGAAGGGCTCGGAGTTCTACAGCGTCAACATCATCGAGGCCGAGACCGGCACGCTGATCGATTCCCGCATCGCCGACACGAACGGCTCGCTGCAATGGGCCGCCGACAGCCGCACCTTGCTCTATGTCTGGCTCGACGACGAGCATCGTCCGCGCCGCGTGCTGCGCCACGCTGTCGGCGACGAGGGCGCGGACGACATTATCCACGAACAGGACGATCCCGGCTTCTTCCTCGGCATCGGCGAGACGCAGGACCGGCGCTATCTCCTGCTCAGCGTGTACGACCATGAGACGGCCGAGGTCAGCCTGATCGATGCGCGCGATCCTTCGGCGCCGCCGCGTCTCATCGCGCCGCGCGAGCCGGAGCACGACTACTCGGTGGACCATCACGACGGCCGTCTCATCATCCGCACAAACTCGGACGGCGCCGAGGACTATCGCATCGTCGAGGCACCGGCAGACGCGCCGGGCCGCGAGAATTGGCGCGAGATCGAGCCGCATCGTCCGGGCCGGCTCATTCTCGATGTCGTCGCCTACAAGGATTACCTCGTGCGGCTCGAACGCGAGGACGGCCTGCCGCGCATCGTCGTGCGGCGCTTCGCCGACGGCGAGGAGCATGACATCGCCTTTGCCGAGGAGGCCTACGCGCTCGGCATGTCGCACGGCTACGAGTTCGACACCGAGATTTTGCGCTTCACGTATTCGTCGATGACCACGCCCGCGCAGGTGTTCGACTACAATATGCGCACGCGGACGCGGGAGCTGCGCAAGACCCAGGAGGTTCCGAGCGGCCACGATCCGTCGCTTTACGTCACGCGGCGAGTGATGGCGCCAGCAAAGGACGGCGAGAGCGTGCCGGTATCGCTGCTCTACCGCAAGGAGACGAAGCTCGACGGCACCGCGCCGCTCCTGCTCTACGGCTACGGCGCTTACGGCATCACCATTCCGGCGGGCTTTTCGACCAACGCGCTGAGCCTGGTCGATCGCGGCTTCGTCTACGCCATCGCCCATATCCGGGGCGGCAAGGACAAAGGCTATCGCTGGTACAAAGACGGCAAGCGCGAGAAGAAGGTGAACAGCTTCACCGACTTCATCGCCGCGGGCGACTATCTCGCCGAGCAGCGCTTCACGTCGCGGGGGCGGATCGTCGCCCATGGCGGCAGCGCCGGCGGCATGCTGATGGGCGCCGTCGCCAACCTGGCACCGGAGTTGTTCCTCGGCATCATTGCCGAAGTGCCGTTCGTGGATGTGCTCACGACGATGCTCGATGCGAGCCTGCCGCTGACGCCGCCGGAATGGCCCGAGTGGGGCAACCCGATCGAGAGCGAAGCCGACTACCGGACCATCGCCGCCTACTCACCCTACGACAATGTGCGCGCGCAAGCCTATCCGCACATCCTGGCGCTTGCCGGTCTCACCGATCCGCGCGTCACTTATTGGGAGCCGGCGAAATGGGTGGCGCAGCTGCGGGCGATCGGCACAGGCGATCCCCTCATTCTGTTGCGCACCAATATGGAGGCCGGCCACGCTGGCGCCTCGGGCCGCTTCGACCGCCTGAAGGAAGTCGCGCTCGCCTACGCTTTCGCGTTGATGATTAGCCAGAGCGGTTCCGCTTCTCCCATCCCTCCCCTTGATGGGGAGGGAGTCGCGCCATAGGCGCGACGGGTGGGGTGAGTACCCCTGCGTTGGCAACTTAATTGCGAGTGAGCCCCCCACCCCGACGCCGCGCATGCGCGGCGTCGGACCTCCCCACGAGGGGGAGGTATGTTCCCGTGCCTTAACCTATGCTACAGGCCCAAGCATGCTTCTCGCCCGCGACAAGTCCCAGCTCCTCATCGTCGACGTCCAGCAGAAGCTGCTCACGGCGATCTCCGGTAAGGACAAGGTGGTCGAGGCCTGCGTGCGGCTGGTGCGCGCGGCGCGTGCGCTCGACGTGCCGATCACCATCTCCGAGCAATATCCGCGAGGGCTGGGCCCGACCGTCGATCCGATCCGCGAAGCCTTCGCCAATAAAGGCGTGGTCCTGGACAAGATCGAGTTTTCCTGCCTCAAGAACGAGACCTTGCGCGAGCGGCTGCACGAGCTTCGCAAGCAGGGACGCTCGCAGGTCGTGGTCGGCGGCATCGAGGCTCATGTCTGCGTACTGCAGACCGCCATGGACCTGGAGGCCCAAGGCTTCGAGGCCTTCGTCGCCGCCGACGCCGTCGGCTCGCGCGACAAGGCGAGCGCGAAGCGCGCGCAGTCGCGGCTGCTCAAATCGGGCGCCGACATCGTCGATAGCGAGATGGTGCTGTTCGAGTGGCTCGAGCGCGCCGGCACGCCCGAGTTCAAGGAAGTTCAGGCGCTGATCAAATAATCTCCTCTCCCCATCGGGGAGAGGGCTTTCCGCCGCGACCTTGCGCGCATCGCGCTCAAGTAGCGAAGCGGTAGCGCGTCAAAACATGCGCGCAAGTCGCATGGCGGAAAGGGTGAGGGGGAACGAAATTCTCCGGTTCAAGCCTCAATCCCCCTCACCTGTTCGCCAAAACGCCTCGCTTCGCGAGTCGGGCGAACAGCCTCTCCCCACAAGGGAGAGGATGCTGCGGCGAGTTGCTCTACGCGCGCTCAGCTTACGCCGGCGATAACAGCATCGTGATCGCGCGCGAAGTTCCTGACTCAATCCTGCACGACCGGTTCAGCCGCGGTTCAGGTGGCGACGCGCAAAGTCGCGCGTGTCAGATCCCTGTACTGGCAAAGCGAACCTTCCTCGGCACCGGGCACGGAGTTCAGGGGCTCCGTGCCCACCCCCTCCTGGAATTCTTAACGCTACGGGCCGCGGGACGTGCCCGGCTTGCCTCGCATCCGGGGAACCTTTAGCTTCGCGCAGGCTTCTTGACCTTGCAACCTGCCGGAGAATCGCCGTGGCCTTCGAACTTCCCGACCTTCCCTATGCTTACGAAGCGCTCGAGCCCTACATGTCGGCCGAGACGCTGCACTACCATCACGACAAGCACCACAAGGCCTATGTCGACAACCTCAACAGGCTCATCAAGGGCACCGAGTTTGAGGGCATGGAGCTCCAGGAGATCGTGAAGAAGAGCTTCGGCAAGAACGCCGGCGTGTTCAACAACGCCGCGCAGGACTTCAACCACATCGAGTTCTGGCCGTGGATGAAGAAGGGCGGCGGCGGCAAGAAGATCCCGGGCTCGGTGCTCGCGCTGATCGATCGCGATCTCGGCGGCTACGACAAGTTCCGCAACGACTTCATCGAGGCGGGCAAGACGCAGTTCGGCTCGGGCTGGGCCTGGCTTGCCCTGAACAAGGACGGCAAGCTCGAGGTCACCAAGACGCTGAACGGCGAGAACCCGCTGGTGCATGGCGGCTGGCCGCTGCTCGGCGTCGATGTGTGGGAGCACTCCTATTATCTCGACTATCGCAACGAGCGGCCGAAATATCTCGAAGCGTGGTTCGATCACCTGATCAACTGGGATCACGTCGAGGAGATGTACGCCCAGGCGCCGGGGACGTAACCGGCTCGTAGGGTGGGCAACGGCGAGCCGTTGCCCACGCGGGATCACTCAGCCTTTTCCGCTGCCTCGCTTGCATCGAGCCAGGTCCGCTCGGCCGCGGTGACGCTGCGCTCGAGCTCGGCGCGTGTCTTCATCAGCTCGGCGACCGACTGGCCATTGGCTTGCGGCGCGGCGAGCAGCGCGTCGATGTCCTCGCGCCGCTTCCACAGCCGCTTCAATTCGGCCTCGGCCTGGGTCGCGGCCTTGCGCAGTGCCTGACGCTCATCGCGCGAGAGTGCCACCCCGCGCCGTTTCGGCCTGCGGCCGGTGCGCTCGCCGTCATCGGTGCCGCCACGCGCCGCGCCGAGCACCATGTCGCGATAATCGTCTAGACTGCCGTCGAGCTCGCGCACGGTTCCGCTATCGACCAGCACCAGCCGGTCGGCGGTCAGCCCGAGCAGATGGCGGTCGTGACTGACCACGACCACCGCGCCGCCGTAACCCGTGAGCGCCTCGACCAGCGCATCGCGCGCCTCGACATCGAGATGGTTGGTCGGCTCGTCGAGGATCAGGATATGCGGCGCGTCACGCGTGATCAGCGCGAGCGATAGCCGCGCCTTCTCCCCGCCTGACAGCTCGCGCACGGCGAGGTTCGCCTTGTCGCCCGAGAAGCCGAAGCGGCCGAGCTGCGCCCGCACCTCGCCGGGCTTCGCCCCAGCCAGCAGCCGTGCCATGTGCTGCACCGGCGTTTCGTCCGGCACCAGCTCCTCGATCTGATGCTGCGCGAAATAGCCGACCCGCAGTTTGCCGCTCGCCGCCAGTCCGCCCACCATCGGCTTGAGCTGTCCTGCCAGCAGCCGCGCCAAGGTCGTCTTGCCGTTGCCGTTGCGTCCCACCAGCGCCACGCGGTCGTCGGGGTCGATGCGCAGGTTGAGCCGCGACAGCACAGGGACGCCCGGCACGTAACCCACCGCGGCCTCGTCGAGCACGATCAGCGGCGGCTTGAGCTCCTTCGGGCTCGGAAAGTCGAACGTCACCGACGCATCCTCGGCGATGGCGGCGATCGGACCGAGCTTGGCGAGCGCCTTCAAGCGGCTCTGAGCCTGGCGCGCCGTGTGCGCCTTGTAACGCCAGCGGTCGACATAGGCTTGCAGCTTCTTGGCCTTCGCTTCGGCCTGCGCGCGGGCGGCTTCAGCTTGCGCCCGCCGCTCGCCCCGCTGCCGCGCGAACGCATCGTAGTTCCCCGGATAGAGTGTCAGCCCACCGCGCTCCAGATGGAGAATGTGGTCGGCGACGTTGTTCAGAAGATCGCGCTCGTGGCTCACGACGATGAGGCTGCCGCGATAGGCGCGCAGGAACGATTCGAGCCACAACGCCGCCTCCAAATCGAGATGGTTGGACGGCTCGTCGAGCAGCAGCAGGTCGGGCTCGGAGAACAGCAGCGCCGCCAGCCCCACGCGCATGCGCCAGCCCCCCGAGAACGCGCTAAGCGGCCGGTGCTGCGCCTCCTCGCTGAAACCGAGGCCGGCAAGGATGCGCGCCGCCCGCGCCGGTGCGCCATGCGCATCGATGGCGTTCAGCCGCTCGTGGATCTCGGCGATTCGATGCGCGTCCTTCGCGTGCTCGGCCTCCGCAAGCAAAGCCGCGCGCTCGGTCGCCGCGGCCAGCACATGCTCGAACGGCGACCCCTCCCCGCCCGGCGCTTCTTGCGCGAGATAGCCGATCCGCGTCGCCAACGGCGTCTCGGTGCGGCCGTCATCGGCTTCGAGCACCCCGGCGATCACCTTGAGCAGCGTGGACTTGCCCGCGCCGTTGCGGCCCACCAGCCCGACCCGGGCCTTAGGCGGCAGGCTCGCCGACGCATGGTCGAGGATGAGGTGCCCGCCAAGGCGGAGCGTGATTCCGTCAAGCGTAAGCATGGAACACTTGCCGCACACTGCAGATCAAACCGGCGCGGTCAGCGCAAACCCTTTCCGATACCAACTAAGGCTCAATATAACCGTGCCGTACGCCGCGACTGTGGTTCCCCATCAATCCACGCTTTATGCTTGGAGATGGATTGGCGCCAACACCCTGGCTAACAAAGCCCAATCCAGAAAAAGGAGTGCTTTCACCAGAGCGATCTGAGCCAAGGCCTGTTGGTTCGTCCTGCGGTTGGGGGCTTTCCCTTACACTTCTCGCTGGTGGATCGCCGGAAGTAGACTGCTGCATTAGACCTAACCCGCTGAAGCCACTACCTCCTCCACCACGCTTAATTCCACCAAGTGCGCCGCGCTTGAGTTGTTGCTCGATCACGCGCGTCGCCGCAGGCACCACCGTGCGGACGACCGTCTTGCCGAGCGTCGTCCAGAAGCCGTCGCTGCGCGAGGCGCCGCCGCTCTTCGTCTTCGCGGCCTTCTCTTCTTCCTGCTGGGTCTTGGCCTCGGCCACTTCCTCGACGCGCTTCGCGGTACGCTTCTGCAGGATCTCGTAAGCCGACTCGCGATCCTCGACCTCGTCATAGGTGCCGCGCACGGGGTCTGCCGCCATGGCCGCCTTGCGCTCTTCCGCCGTGATCGGGCCGACGCGCGCGTTCGGCGGCTTGACCCAGGTCTTCTCGACCATGGTCGGCTGGCCCTTGTCGTCGAGCGTCGAGACCAGCGCCTCGCCAATGCCGAGCTCCATGATCGCCCGCTCGGTGTCGATCTTCGGGTTCTTGCGGAAGGTCTGCGCCGCCGACCTGACCGCTTTCTGCTCAGCCGGCGTAAAGGCGCGCAGCGCATGCTGCACGCGATTGCCGAGCTGCCGCGACACCGTGTCCGGAATGTCGAGCGGGTTCTGCGTCACGAAATAGACGCCGACGCCTTTCGAGCGGATCAGACGCACCACCTGCTCGACCTTCTCCAGCAGCGCCTTGGGCGCGTCCTTGAACAGCAGATGCGCCTCGTCGAAGAAGAACACGAGCTTCGGCTTGTCGGGATCGCCCACCTCGGGCAGCACCTCGAACAGTTCGGACAGCAGGAACAGCAGGAAGGTTGCGTAGAGCCGCGGCGAGTTCATCAGCTTGTCGGCGGCGAGCACGCTGATATAGCCGCGCCCGTCGCGCCCCGTCCGCATCAGGTCCCTGATGTCGAGCGCCGGCTCGCCGAAGAAATGCTCCGCGCCCTGCTGCTCGAGCACCAGCAGCGAGCGCTGGATCGAGCCGATCGTCGCCTTGGCCACGTTGCCGTATTTCGTGGTGAGATCGTCGGCGCGCGCAGCGAGGTCCTCGAGCAGCGCTTGCAGGTCTTTCAGATCGAGCAGCGGCAGCTTCTCGTCGTCGGCGATGCGGAAGGCGATATTGAGCACGCCTTCTTGCGTGTCGTTAAGGTTCATCAGGCGGGAAAGCAGCAGCGGGCCGATCTCGGAGACCGTTGCGCGGATCGGATGGCCCTGCTCGCCGAACAGGTCCCAAAAGATCACCGGGTAGGCCTGATAATCGACATTGTAGCCGATCAGCTTGGCGCGATCCTCGATCCAGCCCTTCGGCGCGCCCTTCTCGGCCACACCGGAAAGATCGCCCTTCACGTCGGCGCAGAACACAGGCACGCCGGCATCGGAAAACCCTTCGGCGATGCCCTGCAGGGTGACGGTCTTGCCGGTACCCGTTGCGCCGGTAACCAGGCCATGGCGGTTGGCAAGCCTGAGCCAGATATATTCCGGCTTGATGCTCTGCCCGATATAGACGGATGCCTCAGGCGCCGCCCCGGCCGAAGCGTCAGGTCCGTCAGAGGGGGCACTTGCCGCCTTGCTGGTGCCGCCGGCATCCTTCTTGGCACGCGGCTTCCTGCTCCGTGCCGGCTTCTTGTCCTCGTCGGCAGCCGCCTTGCGTTTGGTCGCCATTGCTGCTCCTCCTCGATTCCGCTGCACTTTAGCGCCTGCGCCGCTGGGTGCAACGGCGCCCGAGCCCACGCGACCTCTTCGCCGCACGCTTTCTTGCCGGTTGCGCTTCGTGTTAGGACGGCACTCGGCACCGCTGTGCGCTCGAGCAGCGCGAAGCGCGGTAGCGCCATAGGGGAAAGACATGACCAAGCTTCCGCTCGCGCGCGACTTTCCGGCGGCCGACGAGGCTGCGTGGAGGAAGCTCGTCGTCGAGGCGCTGAAAGGCGCACCGTTCGAGGGGCTTAGGTCGCGGAGCTATGACGGAATCGAGATCGAGCCGCTTTATGCGGGCGTGACCGAAGCGCCGGTCGTCGCGGGGCGCGCGCCGGGCACGCCCTGGGAGGTCGCTCAGCGCGTCGACCTTCCCGACCCCGAGGTGGCCAATACGGAGATCCTCGACGACCTGAACAACGGCGCGAGCGCGCTGGCCCTCGTCTTCGAAGGCGCCGCTGGCGACTATGGCTATGCACTGCCCGCGACAGGTGCCGCGATCAGCGCGGCGCTGACCGATGTCCATCTCGAGTGGGGCGTCGCGCTCGAGCTGGAGCTCGGGGCGGAGACGCAAGACGCGGCCGGCCTTGTCGCGACGCTGGTCAAGGCGCGCGCGCTCGATCCAAAGAGCGTCTCCATCCGCTTCGGTCTCGATCCGCTGGGCGCGGCGGCCGGTGCCGCGTCGCGCTGGCGCGAGGCCGCGCCCCGCTTCGCCGGCCAGGTCGCCGACCTCGCCGCGCGTGGGTTTGCCGGGCCCTTTGCTGTTGCCGATGCGCGTGTCGTGCATGCGGCTGGCGGCTCGGAGGTGCAGGAGCTTGCCTTTGCGCTCGCGGTGGCTGTGGCTTACCTGCGCGCGCTCGAAGCCGGTGGTATCGCACTCGACGATGCGCGCCGCTTCATCGCCTTCCGCCTCGCCGCCGATCAGGACCAGTTCCTGACTGTCGCCAAGTTCCGCGCGTTGCGGAAGCTCTGGGCGCGCGTCGAGGAGGCCTGCGGGCTTGAGCCGGCGCCGGCTTTCATTTCCGCCGAGACGGCGTGGCGCATGATGACCAAGCGCGATCCGCACGGGAACATCGTGCGCGGCACCATCGCCACGTTTGGCGCCGCGGTGGGAGGTGCCGATGCGGTCGCCGTGCTGCCGTTCAACGCGGCGCTCGGGGTGCCCGATGCGTTCGCGCGCCGCATCGCCCGCAACACGCAGACCATCCTGATCGAGGAATCCAATCTCCACCGCGTCGCCGATCCTGCCGCGGGCTCGGGCGCCATCGAGTCGCTGACCGATCAGCTCTGCGGCATGGCCTGGTGGTTCTTCCAGCGGATCGAGCGCGAAGGCGGTATCGCCGCGGCGCTCGCCTCGGGCCTGATGCAACGCGCCGTGGCCAAGGTGCGCGTCGCGCGCGAGACGAATGTCGCGCGCCGGAAGGAGGCGCTGGTCGGTACGGGCGACTTCCCGAATCTCAGCGAGGACCCCGTCGAGGTCTTCGGCACGGCGCGTGCCGGTGCAAGCGGCGGCACGCTGCCGCGCATGCGTCTCGCCGAGCCGTTCGAGGCGTTGCGCGAGCGGAGCGACGCGCATCTGGCCAAGCACGGCGCGCGGCCGAAAGTATTCCTCGCCCGCCTCGGCCGCCCGTCCGACTACACGGCGCGGGTGAGCTTCGCCAAGAGCCTGTTCGAGGCCGGCGGCATCGAGGCGGTGGAAGGGGGCGGCGATAACCTCGCGAAAGGATTCGCGGAATCCGATGCGGCACTCGCCTGCCTCTGCTCCTCCGACAAGGTCTATGCCGAGGCGGCCGCAGACGCGGCAAAGGCGCTGATCGAAGCGGGCGCCAGACGCGTTTACCTCGCGGGGCGACCAAAGGAGCGCGCGGCCTTGGAGAGGGCTGGGATTAGCACCTTCCTTCACCAGGGCTGTGATACGCTTGCTATCCTGAATGCCGCATATGAGTTGATCGATTGAACCTAAACTCACGGCATGCCCGGGCTTGACCCGGGCATCCACGGGCCGCACGCATCGAGCCAGCTGCCCTGGATCGCCGGGTCAAGCCCGGCGATGACGAGGAAGGGAAGGCATGGTCAGAATACCCAATTTCGCCGAGGTGAATTTCGAGGCCAGCAACGGCGGCGGCGCGGCCGCGCCCGATGCCGCGCCGTGGCAGACGCCTGAAGGTATCGCCGTCAAGCCGGCTTATGGTGCCGGCGACCTGGGCGGGCTCGACTTCCTCGACGGCGTGCCGGGCATCGCGCCCTATCTGCGCGGTCCCTACCCGACCATGTATGTGCAGCGGCCCTGGACGGTGCGCCAATATTCCGGCTTCTCCACCGCGGAGGATTCGAACGCCTTCTATCGCCGCAACCTCGCGGCCGGGCAGCAGGGCGTGTCCATCGCCTTCGACCTTGCCACCCACCGCGGCTACGATTCGGACCATCCGCGCGTGACCGGCGACGTCGGTATGGCGGGCGTCGCGATCGATTCGATCTACGACATGCGCACGCTGTTCGACGGCATTCCGCTCGAGAAAGTCTCAGTATCGATGACCATGAACGGCGCGGTGCTGCCCGTGCTTGCGCTCTTCATCGTCGCGGGCGAGGAGCAGGGCGTGCCGCACGCCGAGCTTTCCGGCACGATCCAGAACGACATCCTCAAAGAGTTCATGGTGCGGAACACCTATATCTATCCGCCGGCACCCTCGATGCGCATCGTCTCCGACATCATCGCCTATACCTCGAAGGAGATGCCGCGCTTCAACTCGATCTCGATCTCCGGCTATCACATGCAGGAAGCTGGTGCGACCGCCGACCTCGAGCTCGCCTATACGCTCGCCGACGGCATCGAATATGTGCGCGCGGCCATCGCCTCCGGCATGGATGTCGATTCGTTCGCGCCGCGGCTCTCCTTCTTCTGGGCGATCGGCATGAACTTCTTCATGGAGATCGCCAAGATGCGCGCCGCGCGGCTCCTCTGGGCGAAGCTGATGCGCGAGAACTTCGCACCGAAAGACCCGCGTAGCCTCGCGCTCCGCACGCATTGCCAGACCAGCGGCTGGAGCCTCGCCGCACAAGACGTGTTCAACAACGTGGTGCGCACCTGCATCGAGGCGATGGCGGCGACGCAGGGCCACACCCAGTCGCTGCACACCAACGGGCTCGACGAGGCACTCGCGCTGCCGACCGATTTCTCGGCGCGCATCGCCCGCAACACGCAGCTGATGCTGCAGCAGGAATCCGGCACCACCCGCATCATCGATCCGTGGGGCGGCAGCTTCTATGTCGAGCGCCTGACCTACGACCTTGCAGCGCGCGCGCTGAAGCACATCGAGGAGGTGGAGAAGATCGGCGGCATGGCGAAGGCCATCGAGGCCGGCATCCCGAAGCGGATGATCGAGCAGGCCGCGACCGCCACCCAAGGGCGCATCGACTCGGGCCGCCAGACCATTGTCGGCGTCAACAAATATCGCTCCGGCAAGGACGCCGACATCGCCATCCTCAAGGTCGACAACCGCGCCGTGCGCCGCCAGCAGCTCGACAAGCTGAAGCGGCTGAGGGCCGAGCGCGACGAGGCCGCCGTCGCCCAGGCCCTTGACGCGCTGACCCGTTACGCCGAGACAGGCACCGGCAATCTGCTCCAAGGCGCCGTCGAGGCCGCGCGCGCCAAGGCGACCGTCGGCGAGATTTCCGATGCGCTGGAGAAGATCTATGGCCGCCATCGCGCCGACATCACGGCGGTCACCGGCGTCTACAAGGCGGAGATGGGCCGCATGGACGGAAGCATGAGCCGCATCAAGGAGCTGATCGACCAGTTCGAGAGCGAGCATGGACGGAGGCCCCGCATCCTGGTCGCGAAGATGGGCCAGGACGGGCACGACCGCGGCCAGAAGGTGATCGCGAGCGCGTTCGCCGATCTCGGCTTCGACGTGGATATCGGTCCGCTGTTCCAGACGCCCGAGGAGGCCGCGCGCCAGGCGGTCGAGAACGACGTGCATATCGTCGGCGTGTCCTCGCTCACCGCGGGCCATCTCACGCTGGTGCCGGCGCTGCGCGAGGCGCTCGAAGCGCAAGGCCGCGGCGACATCATGATCGTGGTCGGCGGCGTCGTCCCGCCGCAGGACTATCCCGAGCTCTATGCCGCCGGCGCCAAGGCGATTTTCGGTCCCGGTACGCCCATCAGCGAAGCCGCCATCGACGTGCTCGGCAAGCTCGGCGCCAAGTCCGACGCCAAGCAGGCTGCGGAGTAGCCGACGCGCGTTTCATCCTGCTTGCGCTTTGATGAGTTTCCCCCTACCCCGCTCGCCATGAGCGATGCCGCCACATCCAAACGTGACGTCGAGAAAACCGCGGCGGCGGTCCGCTCCGGCGACCGCGTCGCGCTGGCGCGCGCCATCACGCTGGTCGAAAGCGCCAAGCCCGAGGACCAGGAGCAGGCGCAAGAGCTGCTCGAGACACTGCTCCCCGCGACCGGCAAGGCCATCCGCGTCGGCATCAGCGGCGTGCCGGGCGCCGGCAAGTCGACCTTGATCGACCAGCTCGGCCTGAACCTTGTCGCGCAGGGTCACAAGGTCGCCGTGCTCGCCGTCGATCCGACCTCGAGCCGGAGCGGCGGGTCGATCCTCGGCGACAAGACCCGCATGGGCCGGCTCGCGTCGGAGCCCGCGGCGTTCATCCGCCCCTCCCCAGCTGGCGACAGCCTCGGCGGCGTGACCAAGACCACGCGCGAGACCATCGCGCTGGCCGAGGCCGCCGGCTACGACGTGGTCCTGGTCGAAACAGTCGGCGTTGGCCAGTCCGAGACCGCCGTCTCCAACATGGTCGACGTCTTCGTGGTGGTCGCCATCCCCGGCGCGGGCGATGAGCTGCAGGGCATCAAGCGCGGCCTCTTGGAGCTCGCCGACATCATCGCCGTGAACAAGGCCGAGGGCGACAATGTCGAGCGCGCCAATCGCGCGGCGATGGAATACAAGACCGCGCTGCATATTCTTGCCTCGGGCCAGACCAGCTGGGACCCGCAAGTACTGACGATCTCGGCGCGCGACAATCGCGGCCTCGACGAGCTGTGGGAAAAAATCACGCAGCGTCACGCCGCCTTGAAGGCTTCGGGCGCCCTCGCCCTGCGCCGCGCCGAACAGGCCGTGTCGTGGATGCGCGAGATCTTCGACCAGCGCCTGCTCGCCGCCTTCAAGGGCGGCCGCCGCGCCGCCCGCCACTGGCAGGAGATGGAGGAAAAGGTGCGCGCTGGCGCCATGACGGCCGGCGCCGCCGCGGCCGAGCTTGGCCGCCTCGCCGGTATCGTGGACCGGGAATAAAGGCATTCGGCCGAATTCGCTTCCCTCGCGCCGGGGCGCCTTGTAAGTCCAAATCATGGCTCGGCCGCGCGTCCTCGTCACGGGCTTCGGCCCCTTTCCCGGCGCCCCCGTCAATCCGTCGGCGCGGCTCGCCGAGACGCTTGGCGCCGCGCCGCTTGGCGACATGCGCCCGCAAGGTTGCACCCTTCACGCCGAAGTGCTGCCCACCGAATGGGAAGCGGTCGCCACGCTCGCGCCGCGCCTTTACGCGCGCCTGCAACCCCATGTCATGATTCACTTCGGGCTCTGCCAAAGGACGCCGGGCTTCCGCATCGAGCGCTCGGCTTTCAATCGCATCGCGCCGCGCGCCGATGCCTGCGCCGCGCTGCCGGCTGTGCGCCAGGTGCTGGCGGAAGGCGCGGCGCGGCTCGATACGTTCATTCCAACTGCACGGCTCGCCGCGCATCTCAGGACGCGTTGCCTGCCGGCCGCGGCGTCGCGCTCGG
The DNA here is from genome assembly GCA_964634195.1 of uncultured Methyloceanibacter sp. Taxonomy (GTDB): domain Bacteria; phylum Pseudomonadota; class Alphaproteobacteria; order Rhizobiales; family Methyloligellaceae; genus Methyloceanibacter. Next base: position 180,025 of record CAZWIO010000003.1, read on the forward strand.
CAGGACGCTATCTCTGCAATTTCCTCTACTACCATTCGCTCGCCTGGGCCGCGCGGCAGGAGGCCCCGCCGCTCGCGCTGTTCGTGCATGTTCCGCGAACCGCCGCGCAAGGCGGCGCGCTCAGCGACGCGGACCTGCTGCACGGCGCGCAGGAAATTCTGCGCTACGTGCTCGCTTGGTCGGAGGTACGCAAGCCTGTCGGCGCTCCGATCGTGCCTGCGGCGATGAGCGAGATCGTGCTCGCCGGGAAGGACGCGCCGTGATGCTGTTCGGCCGGCGGCAGATCGTGCTGGCGGGCGCGAGCCTCGGGCTCGCAGCGCTAGCCGGGCCGCGGCTGCTGGCCGCGCGCGAGCCAGCGTCGCAAGGCTTCAGCACCTATGGCGTGGTGCCGGGCGGTGGTGAGCTCGACCAGACAGCGACCCTGCAGGTCGCCGCCGACGCTGCAGCGGAGTCGGGCACGCCGCTGTTCCTGCCGCCGGGCATCTATGCGACCAACCGGCTCAGCCTCAAATCCGGCACGCATATTCACGGCGCGCCCGGCCGCACGATCCTACGCTATCGCGGCGGCGGCGCGATTCTGCGCCTCGAAGGCGTGGACAACGTCCGGCTTTCCGGGATCGTGCTGGAAGAGAGCGGCGCGCCAATCGGCGAAGACGGCGCGCTGCTCGATGCCGACGAAGCGAAGCAGCTCGACATCGCCGATTGCCGCTTCCTCGGCAGCACGCAAAACGGCATCGCGCTCCGCCGGGCCGCCGGGCACGTCCGGAATTGCACGTTCGCCGACATCCGCAAGGGCGCCCTGTTCAGCGAGGATGCTGCGGGGCTCGAGATCGCGCACAACCATGTGCACGATTGCGGCGACAACGGCATCCAGGTGTGGCGCTCGGAGGCCGGCGAGGACGGCACCATCGTCACCGGCAACCGCGTCGAGCGCATCGCGGCGAAGAGCGGCGGCAGCGGCCAGTACGGCAACGGCATCAATCTGTTCCGCGCCGGCTCGGTGCAGGTCAGCGGCAACCGCATCTCGGACTGCGACTTCACCGCGATCCGCGCCAATTCCGCCTCGAACTGCCAGATGATCGGCAATTCCTGCGCGCGGCTTGGCGAGGTGGCGCTCTATGCGGAGTTCGCCTTCGAGGGCGCGGTGATCGCCAACAATCTGGTCGACCGCGCGGCGATGGGTATCTCGGTCACGAATTTTAACGACGGCGGCAGGCTCGCCGTGGTGCAGGGCAATCTCATCCGCGACATCTTCCTGCGCAAGGAGGTTGAGTCGCGCGGCATCGGCATCGGCGTCGAGGCTGATGCCGCGGTGAGCGGCAACGTGATCGAGCGCGTGCCGACCTGGGGAATCCTGATCGGCTGGGGTCCCTATCTCCGTGACGTGAACGTCAGCAGCAACGTGATCCGCGACGCGCATATCGGCATCGCCGTCTCGGTCGATCCGGCCTCCGGCACGGCGCTCATCACCGACAATCTGATCTCGGGCGCCAAGGACGGCGCGATCCGTGCGCTGAGCGGGCCGACGCCAATCGGCCCAGACCTCGCGCGCGAAAGCTCCGAGGCCTATCGCAACCTCGCGGTCTACGCCAACGTCGCGCGCTAGGCCGCGGAAACGATTCGGGCAAGCTCCGCCGCGGCGTCGGCGAGGGCCACGCTTGGCGCGATGCGTCCGGCGCGCGCACCGCGCAAGGTCTCGATCTCGCCCGCGATCCGGTCCCGCAACGCCGCCCTGGCTTCCGGCAGCAACGCGGCGAGCACGGTCGCGAGCGCATATTCGGTGCCGCGCTTCGCGCCGTCGTCGATCTTGAGCGCTATGCCGAGGCCGAGCTCCGGCAACGCCGCGCAATGCACGCCTTCCGCCCCGCCCTTGACGAAGCAATTTGGCGCGAGCGCGCGCATGACGGCGGTGTCGAAGCGCCCCTCGCCCGCGACCAGGACCGGCGCGGCAAAGCACGCCTGCATCAGCCGGCGCACCGCCTTCGCACGTTGCGGCGAGAGCCCCTGCCCCGTCGCGATGCGGGCGAAGCCCTGCGCCAACGCGGCGAGCGGCAGCGCGTAGGTCGGCACTGAGCAGCCGTCAATGCCCATCGCGTCCTCCTGCAAGGCGACGCCGCAAGTCTCTGAAAGGACTCGCGCGATTGCTTTCTGCACGGGATGGTCCGGCTTCTCGTAGCCTTTGAGAGCCAGCCCGAGATGGACGGCGGTCGCCAGCATGCCCGCATGCTTGCCGGAGCAATTGTTGTAGATCGGCGTCGGCTGCTTGCCGGCCTTGAGCAGCTCGCGCGTCGCGCCGTCGCCGATCGGCCAATGTGCCCCGCAAGCGAGCTGGCTCTCGTCGAGCCCCGCCTTGGCGAGCAGGCTCCGCGCCGCCTCGACATGGATGCGGTCGCCGCTATGCGAGGCGCAAGCGACGGCGAGCTCCACCTCATCGAGGCCGAACGCGTCGGCCGCGCCGCTCTCGACCAGCGGCACGGCTTGCAGCAGCTTCACGGCCGAGCGCGGATAGACGGGACGCGTCACGTCGCCGAGCGCGAGCAGCAGTTCGCCGTCGGCGCGCGCGACCGCGACCGCGCCGCGGTGCCGGCTCTCCACCATGTCCCCGCGCGAGACCTCGACCAGGACCGGGTTGCTCGATGACGCTTCGCTCATCGGCCCGCGACAGACTCTTGCACGAGCTCGAGCGGCGCGCCCGGGGCCTGCTTCGAGGCGCGGATCACGAGCGAGGTCTTGACGCTCGCGACGTTCGGCGCGGCGGTCAGCTCATGGATGATGAACTCCTGGAACGTGCCGAGGTCGGGCGCCACGCAGCGCAGCAGGAAATCGATCTCGCCCGACAGCATGTAGCAGTCGCGCACGATCGGCGAAGAGCGCGCCCGCGCCTCGAAGGCAATCAGGTCGGCCTCGGCCTGGCTGTGCAGGCCGACCATGGCGAAGGCGGTGACGTCGAAGCCGAGCGCCTTGTCATCGAACAGCGCGGTGAAGCCCTTGACGAGCCCCGCCTCCTCGAGCGCACGCACGCGGCGGAGGCAAGGCGGCGCCGAGATGCCGACCCGCCGTGCAAGCTCGACATTGGTGATGCGGCCGTCGGCCTGGAGCTCGCGCAGGATCTGCCAGTCCGTCGCGTCGAGCCTCGCGCGCTTCAAGGGTCCCGTCCTCCCTGGACGATCATGGCGGCCGCGCGCTAGAAGCGGGCGGCATGGCTGGCGCCGCATGCGCGGCGCTTCGCGCAATTTTAGGTCCTCAAGCCAAAAGAATCGAAAAGAAATTGACCTCTTCGCGTTCCGGAAATTCCAGTTCGGCCGGCTCGGTAGGGCCGTCACCGGCCGTCGGGGGCGGAGAAGCTTGGGTCATTACCGATGGTGCCGCGGGCCACGAGGCGCAATGCGTCGCCGTGGCCGAGGCGGTCGGCCTGCCCTTCAGCGTGAAGCGCGTGCGGGCGAAAGGCACGCTGTGCGTCCTGCCGCCCGCGCTGCAAGTCCATCTGCCCGCGCGCGCCCTGCTCGGCGCGGTCGGCTCGAACGCGCCGCTTGGAGCCCCCTGGCCGCACCTCATCATCTCGAGCGGCGGGCGGAGCGTGCCGGTCGCCCTTGCGGTGAAGCACCTGTCGGGCGGGCGCAGCTTCGCGCTCCATATCCATGACCCGCGCGTCGGCCGCGCACGCTTCGATCTGATCGCCGCCCCCGAGCATGACGAGCTCACCGGCGCGAATGTGATCGCGACGAGCGGCTCGCTGCACGGGGTCACGCATGCGCGGCTGGAAGCGGCGGCCGAGCACTTCGCGCCGCACATCGGCGCGCTGCCGCCCCCTCGCATCGCCGTACTGCTCGGCGGCGACAGCAAGGCCTACAGCTTCCCGCCCGCGCAGGGCGTCGAACTCGGAGCGAAACTCGCGAGGGCTGCGCGCGAGGCCGGCGGCTCGCTGCTCGTGACCGCGTCGCGCCGCACCCGCCCCGAGACGCTCGCCGCACTCGGCGAGGCCGTCGCGAGCGTGCCGCATTTCATTTGGGACGGAACAGGCGACAACCCTTATTTCGCTTTTCTCGCTCTCGCCGACGCCATCGTCGTCACCGAGGACTCGGTCAACATGGCGAGCGAGGCCGCAGGCACCGGCACGCCGGTCTATGTGCAGCCGCTGCCCGGCAAGTCGCGCCGGCTTGCGCGCTTCCACGCTGCCTTGCGCGAACGCGGCATCGCGCGCCCCTTCGAGGGCAGGATCGAGTCGTGGAGCTATGCGCCGCCGGATGATACCGAGCGCGTCGCCGCAGCCGTCCGCAGCGCGTTGGGCCTTGGAATCAAAGCCTAATTTTCCGCGCCGGGCGCCGACTGTTGCGTCGCGGCGGGCGAGCGCTTACCTCTTGCCATCCTGCTCCCGAGCGACGGACACCTCCATGGCCAGCCCCAAATCACGTCATTCCAAGCTGATCATTATCGGCTCAGGCCCTGCCGGCTACACGGCAGGCATCTATGCCGCGCGCGCGATGCTGAAGCCGCTGCTCATCGAGGGCATCCAGCCGGGCGGGCAGATGACCATCACCACCGACGTGGAGAACTATCCGGGCTTCGCCGACGTGATCCAGGGGCCGTGGCTGATGGAGCAGATGCGCCTGCAGGCCGAGCATGTCGGCACCGAGATCGTCGCCGACTACATCCTCGAGGCCGACGTCACCAGGCATCCGTTCCGGCTGAAGGGCGACAGCGGCACCGAGTACACGGCGGATGCGCTGATCATCGCCACCGGCGCCAAGGCGCGCTGGCTCGGGCTTCCCTCGGAGCACAAGTTCCAGGGCTACGGCGTCTCGGCCTGCGCCACCTGCGACGGCTTCTTCTTCCGCGGCAAGGAGGTGATCGTGATCGGCGGCGGCAACACGGCCGTCGAGGAGGCGCTCTATCTCGCCAATATCGCCCGGCAAGTCGTGCTGGTGCATCGGCGCGGCGTGCTGCGCGCTGAGAAGATCCTGCAGGAGCGGCTGTTCGCCAATCCGAAGATCGACGTGATGTGGAACACCGAGCTCGACGAGGTGCTCGGCACCGACGAGCCGCTCTCGGTCAACGGCGCGCGGCTCAAGAGCACGCTGACCGGCGAGACCATCACGCTTCCCGTCGACGGCATCTTCGTCGCCATCGGCCACGAACCGCAGAGCGAATTGTTCAAGGGTCAGATCGAGATGAAGCCGTCGGGCTATATCGTCACCGCGCCGCGCTCGACCGCGACCAGCGTGCCGGGCGTGTTCGCCGCCGGCGACGTGGCCGACGATGTCTACCGGCAGGCAGTCACCGCCGCGGGCTTCGGTTGCATGGCGGCGCTCGATGCTGAGAAATATCTGGCCGAGCTCGAAATGGTCACCGAGACGGCGCGTGCCGAAGCCGCGCATGGTGAAGCCGCCGAGTAGCTACTGACCTCATACCTCCCCTGGTGGGGAGGTCAAACGCCGCTTCGCGGCGTCGGGGGGGCATTCTGTGATGCAGGGATACCCACCCCACCCGTCGCGCGCTAAGCGCGCGACTCCCCTCCCCATCAAGGGGAGGGATAGGCTCCTACCGGTCACAAAGACAGATGAAGTCCCAGCGCATCTCGCTGCAGAGATAGCGCGCGTCGTCCTCGTTATCGGCCTCGACCACTACCCGCATCGCGCCGTCCAGCGCGAAGAACCGCACAAGCGTCCGGCTTTGGCGGCGCCGTGCCGGAAGTCTGTCGGACCCGAGACGCTCTGTCGTAAGCATCGCCATCAAGAGTATCCCACGTTTGCCGCACTGGAACAAACATGGAACATAAGGCGATTCGCGTTCGGGGCCAATGGAAATCGGCGGAGACAAATAAGGCCCGGGACTGGAGGCAAAGCCGCCCAGCGCCGGGCCTTAGGGGTTCACGCGGGGCCTACTGTCCGCCGATTGCCGATTTCAGTTGCTGCTCGATCTTGGTCAGGTTGAACGCGCCGGGCGTCTGGCTCGGCGGGTAGTCTTGCATCGTCTTGAGGAACTTCGCCGCGAGGGTCTGGATCGGCACCAGCACGAACACCCGGTCCATGAACCAGTCATTGTAGGTGTTGGAGCTGTGCTGCGCCCGCTCGAACGGGTCGCGCCGCAGGTTGAACAGGAGCGGCACGCGAAGCTCGACGAACGGCTCGCGCCACACGCCGAAGCCTTCGCCCCTATTCTCCAGGAACACAACCTTCCAGGCGTCGTAGCGCATGGCGACGACCTGGCCGTCGTCGTTGACGTAGATGAAGTCCTTGCGCGGCGGCTCCTCTGTCTTGCCGCTGAAATAGTCGAGCTGGTCGACGCCGTCGATATAGTTGCGGTACTTGCGGCCGTTGAGCTCGACCCCATCGAGCAGCTTCTGCTTGATGTCGGGATCTCCGCCGATCGCCGCCAGCGTCGGCAGCCAGTCCTCATGCGAGACGATGCCGGTCAGGGTCTTGCCGGCGGGGAACTTGCCGGGCCAGCGCACGAAGGCGGGCACGCGGTAAGCGCCTTCCCAGTTCGAGTTCTTCTCGCTGCGGAAGATCGTGGTGCCGGCATCCGGCCAGCTATTGAAGTGCGGGCCGTTATCCGTCGAGTAGAACACGAGCGTATCGTCGGCGATGCCGAGCTCGTCGAGAAGCTTCAGCAGCTCGCCGACATGCATGTCGTGCTCGACCATGCCGTCCTGGTACTCGTCACCGTCCTTGCCGGCGAGGCCGCGATGCTCATCCTTCACATGCGTGCGCAGATGCATGCGCGTACCGTTCCACCACACGTACCAGGGCTTGCCCTCGTCGTGGTGGCGCTTGATGAAGTCCTTGGCCGCGGCAAGCGTCTCCTCGTCGATGGTCTCCATGCGCTTGCGCGTCAGAGGTCCGGTGTCTTCGATGCGCTGCGTGCCGTCGCCGTTCGCCCAGGCGTGGATCACGCCGCGCGGCCCGAATTTCTTCCGGAACTCGGGGTCTTTCGGATAGTCCTCGTGCTCGGGCTCCTCCTCGGCGTTCAGGTGATAGAGATTGCCGAGGAACTCGTCGAAGCCGTGCATGGTCGGCAGATGCTCGTCGAGGTCGCCCTGGTGGTTCTTGCCGAACTGCCCGGTGCCATAGCCGAGGCTTTTCATCACGGTGGCGACGGTCACGTCCGATTTCTGCCAGCCTTCCTTGGCGCCTGGCAGGCCGACCTTGGTCATGCCGGTACGCACGGGCACATTGCCGCCGATGAACGCGGCGCGGCCGGCGGTGCAGCTCTGCTGGCCGTAATAGTCGGTGAAGCTCAGGCCTTCATTGGCGATGCGGTCGATATTCGGCGTGCGGTAGCCCATCATGCCGCGATTGTTGAAGCTGATGTTCCAAACGCCGATATCGTCGCCCCAGATCACGAGCACGTTGGGCTTCTTGCCTGACGCGGTCCCATCTGCTGCGGGCTTCGTCTCTTGCGCTTGCGCGGTCTTGCCGAAGCCGCCGGCGCTGAGCGCGGCGGCCGCGGCAAGCGCCGTGCCGCTCAACAGCACCTCGCGCCGCCCGATGCCGTTCTGGCTGGCGTTCCGCTTGGGTGATTCAGGGGTGTCGCTCATGGATTCCTCCCTTGACGTTGACTGGATTGATCGCCGCGAATTTTCACAAGCGCGTCGCGATCCACCACGCGCATGCGCCCATAGCTCGAGACCAACACGCCGGCATTGACGAAGCGGCGCACGCGCCGCTGCAGCGTCGGCAGCGAAACCGCAAGCAGCTTAGCCAGTTCCGACTGCGACAGCTGAATCCAGCCGTCCTCGCGCGAATCCGCCTCCATGATCAGCCGGTCCGCCAGGCGCTTCTCGGTCGAGGCGATGGCGAGATTGCTGACGAGGCGCAGTGCGGTCTCGACGTTCTCGTAGGTCAGCGCGCAGAAATCGGCATAAAGGCGCGAATCCTCGCGCAGCAGCTTCGCGAGGTCTTGCACCGAAAGATGCACCATCACGGTCGGCTCGGCGGCGCGCACCGAAACCAGCCGCGGCTTGCCGGCGAGCATCGCCAGGTCGCCGATCCAGAATCCGGCGCGTGCCCGGTGGATCGTATAGTCTTCGCCGTCGCCGCGCGGGAAGGAGATGTTCAGCGCACCGCTGACGAGACCGAACACACCGTTCGCCGGATCGCCCGCCAGATAGATCCGCTCGTCCTTGGCGAAATGCCGGAGCCTGGCAATGGCGCCGAGCTTGGCCCGCGTCGCTTTGGAGCGGTCCGCGAACCAGCCTTGAGCCTCCAGGACGCGAAGGGCTGAACTCAAATCCGGACTAGCCTGGGCCATGGCATCCGGATTACATCACTTGGCCAGGCCGTATCGCATCACTTGATGTGGTTAAGTTCGCGCTTTGTCTATTTGCCGCCGCGCGCCGAACATGACCGATGGATGACAGACCGGAAAATGCGCTAGGCTAGGCTTGAGCGGCATGCATCGACAAGGAGCCCGAGGGAACCCACATGGCAGAGACCCCTTCTTTTGAAATTCCATCCGAGCTGCGCGAGCTGGCTGAAAAGAATGTCGAACAGGCGCGCGCGGCCTACGGCCAGTTCATGGATTTCATGACGCAGGCGATCGGGGCTTGGCAGGGGTCCGCCGCGGGCGCCTCGACGCCAGGACTGGCGGGCTTCAAGAACGTGCAGGATAAGGCCGTCGCCTTCGCCAAGGAGAACGCCGAGCGCTCTTTCGCGCTGGCGAGCGACCTGGCCAAGGCCAAGGACGTGCAGGAAGTGCTGACCTTGCAGAGCCGCTACACCCAGACCCAGATGCAGACCTTCGGCATCCAGGCCCAGCAGCTTTCCTGGCTGATGGCCGATGCGCTCCGCAACCTGCAGACTAAAGGCTGACCACCGCCCGACCGCGACGTTTGCTTGCTTACCGTGCCGGCAGGGCAGCCGCGACGACTTCGCGGTTGCCGTTGGCCGGCACGGGCCTGAGCTGTTTCCGCCACGCCTTGGCGGGCTCCGTAGCCTGCTCTTTGCCGCCCTGCACAGAGCGGCCTTCGAACTGGGCACCCTTCTTGATGGCGAGCGATTGGTGGTGAATGTCGCCAACGACCCGGGCGCGCGACTTCAGCACCACATGGTCCGCATGGATCGGACCCTCGACCTTGCCGTTGATCGTCGCGCGCTCCGCGGTGACGGCGCCCACTAGATGCGCGTGCCGCGAGAGCACGAGGGACTTGCATTTCACCTCGCCATCGAGCCGGCCGTAGATTTCCACGCGACCCTCGGCCGTGACATTGCCGACGACCTTCAGCCCTTCGCCGATGATCGTCGCACCACGCCTGAACCCGAACATCCCCTCGCCTCCCCTTGACTCAGCACCCCGCGCGCCCCGCCGCCGCGCCTACCAGCGGAAGAAGAACCCCCGCCGCATCCTGTGCGGCGGCGGATAGTATTCCCGCACAACGCGGCGCCTCACCGCGACTCTCGGCTTCGATTTCGCCTTCTTGACGGCCTGCGGTGCGGGACTCGCGGCCGCCAGCTTCGGCCCGGGCGATTGAACCTCGGTCGCCGCGATGATGAAGTCGTCGCCCTCGGGCAGGATCGCCGAATGCTCGGCCGTGTCCGCGATCATGAAGGTGGCGCCGGGCGTCAACAATCCGGAGATTTTCTTCCGCGCCTCGTCCGGGATCTCGATGCGGTCGAGCGCCGCGATCGCATCGCCCTCCACGGTGACCGTGGCCCAGGGCGCCTTGGCATCGTCCGGGCCGAACTGCATGGCGGTGAAGGCATGCGTGCCGAGCGGCTGCGCGGGATTCTCGAACGCCACCGGCACGTCGAACAATCTCTTATAGCCCTGCCTGACGAAGAGATGACCTGCGGGCGGCAGCGGCTTGCCAGCGGCTTCGTGCAGGGTCTTCACGAACTCCTCGGTGACCTCGCCGTTCGCACGCAAGCCCTTGGCTTTCTGGAACGCCTTGATCGCCACGGTCGTGGCACCGCCGCGCTTGCCGGTGAAACGCTGCGGCTCGAGATAGCCGAGATCGGCGAGCCGCTGCTGCACGCTGATTAGCGTGTCGCGCTCGGTCCGCCGCGTCACGAGCATGCGCAACGGCCGGGTTGCTTTGGTGTCCGCGTCATCTTCGGCCGACAGCGCGACCGGATGGAACAGCTTGGGATGCTCGACCAGCCTGGGCTCGGGCATGGGGCCCGCCACCGCGACATTCGCCCCGACCTCGGTGATCTTGAACAGCTTGGGCGCGAAGGAGAACGGCAGCCTGATGCAGCCATGCGAGGCGGGGTAGTTCGGCACCACGCCCGCATGCAGCGCGGTGCCCGAGCGGGTCAGCCGCTGCATATAAGGCATCGGCGCGTTGCTGTAGAGGTTCGAGTGGTGGTGCCGCTTCTTCTCGAGGATGCTGAACACGCCGGTGCGGGTCTCGTAGCCGCGCGCGCCGCTCGACACTTTCGTGGTCTCGATCAGCTCGAGCCCGCGATAGACGTTGAGCTTCTGCTCGAGCAGCGAAACCGTGAGCAGCAGCGGCTCGGGCGGTCCCGCCTCAGCCGGCGTTTCGACCGGCGCCGCCGTGCCGGGTTGCGCCTCGCCGGGCAGAGCGGCAATTTCGACCGCACGCACGGCTCGCCTCGGAACGAGTGGAGAGAGAGTACGATCGAGCGCGGCGAGGCGGAGCACGGCACCGCTCGCGGCCGGTAGGCTCGCCAAGTCTATCTCGGCGTCTGCCACCGCGGGCATTACGGGATCCGCGGGCATCACGGGATCGGAGGTCTCCGCCGGGAATGCCGCCAGGGTTTCGGCGGGCGGCGGGTCGAGCCTCGCCGGCGCCACGGCTTCGACCACGACATCTGTAGTGTTGGCGGGCTTGGGCGCGGCCGGCGCAGACGCGTTGAGCTCGCCGTCCGGCAAGACGGCGGAGACGATCGGCGGCGCGACCTTGGCGACGGCATCGATCCGGGCCGCCGCGATCTCGGCCGCTGCGGCAATCTTGGCCGGCGCGGCCTGAGCTGTTGCCGCGAGCCTCGCGGGCACGGCCGCGGATGCTGCATCGACCTGCTGCCCTGCTTGGATGGAAGCTGGCGTCACCACTTCTGCCGCGGTGACCTTGGCGGGCGCGGCCGTGGGTGTCTCATCGACTCCCGGTATCGATCCGCTGACCGCCGTAGCGACCTCGGCGGCTGCCTCCACCGTGGCTATCGCGCCTGTGGGCGTGCCGTCGAACCGCCTGGGCGCTATGCCGGCCGCAGGGGTCGGCGGGAGCTCTTGGACCTTGGACGGCGCGAGACCTTCAGCCGCCCCGCTGTGCGCTGTATCGGCCGGCGGCAGAAGGGCCGCATAGGCGTCGGGCTGGACCGCGCGCTTGGTCTCGCGCGGCGCTTGGTCTGGACCGCCAGGCGAGACCGCCAACGAGAGCGGCACCGCGGCGGTGCGCGGCTGTAGAGCAAGGACGGCCACGAGCAAGGCCAGGATGGCCGCAGCAGAAATCCACGCCGCCATCTTCACCCGTCCGCCCCGATGGCTCGTGCGCGGCGCGTCGGCGAGGTCGGCGATGCGCCGGCTCTTCAGCGTATTCTTTCGCGCCATCGACCAGGACACCGCGCCTTCAAGCTCCGGCGGCAGGCTGGTCATGTCGCTGCCCCGCGCCTCTTCGAGCTGGTCGCGGGTGAGATTCCGGGCATGGTGGAGGCTCGCGCCCGAAAGATCGGCGCCGGCGAGCTTGGCGCCGGCGAGATCGGCATGATCGAGCCTGGCATTGGTCAGATCGGCGCCGCTGAAATCGGCATCGCGGCATTGCGCATGCAGGAGATCGGCCCCCGCCAGGTCGGCGCCCCGGAAATCTGCTGCATGCAGCCGCGAAAAACGCAGCACGCAGCCGCCGAAATCGGCTTTCTTGGCCTGCGCCTCCGCAAGGTCGGCATGGTCGAGGCGTGCCTCTATCAGGTCGGCCGCGTTGAGCTTGGCTTCGACCAGCCGCGCATGCTGCAGGTCCGCACGCGCGAGATCGGCCGCTTCGAGGTCGGCGCCTTCGAGATCGGCGAAGCTAAGATCGGCCTCTTGCAGCCGGGCGAATTTGAGATCGATCGGACCGCCGTCGCGCGTCCCGAGCCGCCGCTCGGACCATTCGAGCGCAAGGCCCGTCAGGTCTGGGATGATACCGGGATTGTTCTGGCGCCAGGCATTCCACAGGACAGGGCCGCGCCTGACGATTTCGGCGTGGCCGGCCGGCGCGCCATCGCCGTCCGATGAGGACCCCGCCTCACTCGCCCCCGATCGGCCCGGAGGACGTTGCGCCTGGTGGCGCTGGTTACGCTCACTGGTCATGTCTCTCTCGGGTCGGAAGCCGGCCCGTGCCGCATCGAGCAAGTAGCTTAACGTCAGAGGGGACCATGCCGCAACCTTCGCCGGGCAAAAGCCCTAATATCTCTGACGCGATGGGCCCTTTCTGTCACAGCTGGAGCGTGCTCCGGGCCTTGGCAACGTTTTTGAATTGTAACCAGCTGGGCGATGGACCTGTCACGCCGACCGGGTTACCCTGAGCCCGCTACCATGATTCACACCCGGCGGTTCGGCGCTTTCACGGCGCGGGCCTGAAAAAGCGCGGAAGGGAACCGATGGTGAAAATGCGATTTGGCACGGCAATCCTGGCCGCCGCCACAGTCATTGTCCTTGCCGGCCCCGCGCTCGCGGCGCAATGCGGCAACAACGCCGCCGGCTTCGAGAAATGGAAGCGCGCCTTCGCCGGCGAGGCCTCGCAGCGCGGCATCGGGCCGAGAGGCATCGCCGCCCTCCAGGGCACGACCTATTCGGTCGGCACGATCAGGGCCGATCGTGGCCAGAAGGGTTTCAAGCTCTCGCTCGATCAGTTCATGGCGAAGCGCGGCGCGCCCGCGATTGCCTCGCGCGGCAGGAGCCTCAAGAAGGCCAATGCCGGCCTGTTTGCCAATATCGAGAAGCGCTACGGCGTGCCGGCAGGCCCGCTGCTGGCCATCTGGGGCATGGAGACGGGATTCGGCAATTATATGGGCAGCCAGAACGTGCTCTCCGCCGTTGCTACCCTCGCCTACGATTGCCGCCGGCCTGAATTCTTTACCGACCAGCTCTATGCCGCGCTGCAGCTGATCGATCGCGGCGTGCTCAGTGCGGGCGCCAAGGGTGCCATGCATGGCGAGGTCGGCCAGACCCAGTTCCTGCCCAAGAGCATCATGCTCTACGGCGTCGACGGTGACGGCGACGGCAGGGTCAACCTCAACACCAAGGCCGACGCGCTGGCCTCCACCGCCAACTTCCTGAAGGGTCATGGCTGGCAGCCTGGCGCCGGCTACCAGCCCGGCCAGCCGAACTTCCGGGCGATCCAGGGCTGGAACGCCGCGAGCGTCTACCAGCAGTCGATCGCCATTATCGGCCGGCAGATCGACGGCACGCGGGCCGCGGCGACCGACTAGCCTTTTTGCTTGCCGGCTTGGCTCGGGGCACGAATCTGCGCTAACTCCTGGGCGTGACCAGCCGGACCAGACGCAAGGCGCCCGCGCGGCAAGAGCCGCAAGAGATGACGGACGCGCAGATGAAGCGCCAGCTTGCCCAGGTGCTGGGCAAGATCATCGCGGTCGTGCTGGTCCTGCTGTTGATCGTGCTGATCGAGCGCTATTGCAGCTACACGCCGCCTGCTTTCGGGCCAGAGGCCCAAGTCACCTCGATCGACGGCGACACGATCCGCGCCGGTGACGGCTCCGAGTACCGCATCTACGGCATCGACGCGCCCGAGCTGCATCAGACCTGCCTCGAGGCGAACGGCAAGGACTGGCTCTGCGGCCGCGCGGCGAAGGCCCGGCTCACCACTCTCCTCAAGCGTGGCAATGTGAGCTGCGAGGTCCGCGCCAAGGACAAGTTCCAACGCGCAATCGCCGTTTGCAGCGCGGAAGGCGTGCCGGATATCGGCGAGCAGCTGGTGCGCGACGGCTATGCCATCGACTATGGCCCCGGCGGCTCGGCAGGACCCTATCGGGACGCGCAGGACGAGGCGGAAGCGGCCAAGCGCGGCATCTGGCGCGGAACCTTCGACCGTCCCTACGACTGGCGGAAGGACAACCCGCGGCTCGACTAGGCGCAAGGCCGGGCGGGCTTCCTTGGGCCGCCGCGTCCGATCGGCCGCGTCCGGGATGACAGTGTGCTTGTTTTGGGGCAGGGTCCTGTTCCGCTCCAGGCCACTCGACGGCCTATCCATCCCAAACCAGCAAAGGCCACGCCATGCGGAGATTGAGCGCAGTCCTGCTTGCCCTCGCCTGCCTTCTTGCTTCGCCCTTAATCGGTCCACCACCAGCACTGGCCGCGGACGGCGATGTTCCGGGCTCGAAGGACTATCCGGGCATTGGACGCTTCGCCGGCAGCATCATCACCGGCTACGAGGCAAAGGACTTCGATGCGGCGCGGATCCAGGCTGCGCCCTTCGCCGACGGGAAGCCGACCGACGCGAGAAAGATCGAAGGCCGTGTGACGCGCATCGGCTACAAGACTCCAGGTCCCGGGCCGTCCATGCTGGAAGTCTCGCGCAACTTCGAGACGCAGCTCGCCAAGGCGGGCTTCGAGCAGCTTGTCGCCTGCCAGACCGATGAATGCGGCGGCATTCCCTTCACCGAGAGTATCGACGTGCTGCCGATCCCGACGATGTGGGTCGACGGCTTCAACTACCGCTATTACGCCGCGCGCAAGGCCGGCGATGGTAGAGAGACCTACGCCACTGTGCTGGTGAGCCAGAACAATGACGACATCTACGCCCAGCTCGTCGTCGCCCAAGCGGGTGAGGTCGAACATAAGATGATCGACGCCGCCGCGATGGCGAAGGGACTCGGCGAATCCGGCCACATCGCGCTTTATGGTATCTATTTCGACACGGACAAGGCGGTCCTCAAGCCGGAAAGCAAGCCGACTCTGGAGGAGATCGCGAAGCTGCTCAACGGCCAACCGGAGCTGAGCGTCTACATCGTCGGCCACACCGACAACCAAGGTGCCTACGACTACAATGTCGACCTGTCGCGGAAGCGGGCTGCCGCCGTGGCCGCCGCCCTCGCGAAGTCCTACGGCATCGCACCGGGCCGGATGAAGACGGCGGGCGTAGGCTTTCTCGCGCCGGTAGGCTCGAATGCAACCGAGGACGGCCGGTCATTGAACCGACGCGTCGAGCTTGTCGCGCCCTGAGGTAAGACCGGAGTTGGCCGCGTGGTGACTGGGCCTTCCGGCCGGAGCAAGGACAATCCGCGGCTCGACTAGGCCGGCCTTTCTCCCGCCGCAAGATGACCTTAGGACTGCCACCGCAAGTGGCAAGCGAGAGGGTCGCCCGCATGAGAGCCATCAGACGTGCCGTCTTCATCCTCGCGCTCGTAGGCGCGGCCTGCGCCATTGACGCGCCCCGCGCCGAAGCGGCGTCAGGGGAGGAGATAAACGCCAGCGCCGACCAGACGCTGCGGAGCTTTGTCCGCCAGATCCCCGGCGCCAAGGAGATCGCGCAGAAAGCAGCCGGCGTCCTCGTGTTCCCGTCCGTCGTCAAGGCCGGCATCGGCATCGGCGGCGAGTACGGCGAAGGCATCATGCTGGTTAATGGCGGCCAGCCCGGCGGCTATTACAATCTGGTCTCGGCCTCGTTCGGGTTTCAGCTCGGCGTGCAGGAGCGTGCCATCATCATCATGTTCATGACGCAGGAGGCGCTCGACCGATTCTACCGCACCGCCGGCTGGAAGATCGGCGTCGACGGCTCCGTGGCTATCATCGCGGTGGGGGTCGGCGGCTCGATCGACACCGACAAGATCACGAGCCCGGTCATCGGCTTCGTACTTGATCAGAAGGGACTCATGTACAATTTGACCTTGGAAGGCTCGAAGATCAGCCGCATCGAGCGCTAGCGCGCGGGCTGCGGAGACTTCGGGCGCGAAGCGGCGTCGCGGAGACCTCCATGCCGGGCTTTGACATTTCCAATTTCGATCTGGCGCTGTCGGTGGCGCTCGGCATCGCGCTCGCCGCGGCGACCGGCTTCCGCGTGTTCCTGCCGATGCTGGTTGCGAGCGCCGCCGCCTATACCGGCAATCTGCCGCTCGGCGAGAACTTCGCCTGGCTCGCCACGCCCGCGGCGCTGACCCTGCTCGGCGTGGCGGCGATCGTCGAGACCGCGGCCTATTACATCCCCGGCGTCGACAATCTGCTCGACGCCATCGCCACGCCAGCGGCCTTCGTCGCCGGCACGATCATCTCGGCGGCGGTGATCGTCGACCTGCCGCCGCTGATCAAATGGACCACCGCCATCATCGCCGGCGGCGGCATCGCCGGCCTAACGCAAGGCACGACCGCTCTGCTCCGCGCGAAATCCACGGTGACGACCGGCACGCTCGCCAATCCGGTGCTGGCTACGGCAGAGGTCGGCGGCTCGCTGCTGCTGTCGATCCTCGCGCTGCTCGCACCGTTCGTCGCGCTGCTGCTCGTCCTATTGCTGCTCTGGTGGGCCGTGCGCCTCGTGCTGCGCCTGACCCGGAGATCATCGCCTCCGGCGGCCGAGCACTGACACCGAGGAGCTTGCGCGGGCGACGCCAAGCATCGCCCGCGCTGCTGCTGCCTAAGCGGCTTTGGCGTAGTAGGACTTCAGCTGGTTCATCACGGCGGCCTTGTCGAACTCGGCGCCCATGGCGAGCATGGCGTCGGCGAAGCGGCTCGTGATCTCGCCGATCTGTTCCGGCGAGAGCTGATTGAGGATGCCGATGCGCACCTGCACCGGCTCGGAGAGGGTCGGCCAGATGCCGAAGCCCTGCGCGCGGGCGCCCTGCACCAGCTCCTTCTCGCGACCAGCAAGCTTGCCGGGCAGGTTGCACACCACGAGGCTCGGCATGTCCGAGGTGACCTCGCAGCCCATGGCCTCGACCGCCTGGCGCAGCGCATTCTCATGATATTTGTAGTCCGACGCCTTGCGGGCGCGGCCATAGCCGAGAATGATGCGCAGCGCCTCGTGGAACGCGGCCACCGCATAGCAGGAATGTGTCTGGTGATAGCCGGGCGTGTCCACGTCCTTGCCGTCGACGATGCCCCAGTGGCGCGCGTCGAGGACCGGGTGATGGACATAGGTGCGGCAGCCGCGCTTCTTCACCATGTCGATGGCCTTGTCGGTGAAGCTCACCGGCGCGTAGGTCAGCGGCAACGACAGCACGCCCTTCTGCGGACACGACGCCCAGGCCACCACGCCCGGATAGTCGTCGATGTTGAAATCGGCGACGCCGAGGCTCGACACGGCATCGACGATGCCCATCACCCCGTGCTTGAGGCAGGCGTCGGAGAAGCCCTTGAGGTCGTTGATGCGGCCCGAGCCCGTCTCCCAATGCGCCATGAACGCCCACATCGGCTTGTGCTCGGCAAGCGCCTTGTCCACTGCCGCGCCGGTCACCGGCTGGCCGTGCGGCGTCTCGATCACGGTCACGCTTGCCGCTTTCGGATTGAGGCTATCGGCCGCAAGCTCCTCGGCGGTGGCGGCCTTCATGCGGATGGTCAGAGCGTCGATGCCGGAGAAGGTCCCGTTGGGAAAGGCCACGACCTTGTCGCCCGGCAGGATCAGTTGCAGCACGCAGTCGAGCCCCGAAAAGCCCGTACCAGCGACGCCGTAGGTGTAGACATTCTTGGTGCCCCACAGGTCGCGCAGCATCGCCTTCGCCTCGAGCATGCCCCGCAGCACGTCCTTCTGCATATGATCGGCGACGCCGGTCTTGGCGAACCGCTCCAGCACGCGCGGATCGGTATTGCCCGGTCCGGGGCCGGCGGCGAGTGTCTCGGGGATTTCAAGCTGCGGATAGATCGTCATTGGAGCACCTCGGCTAAGTTCACTTGGTCAAGAAATAGGCACAAACGTCTAGCGCCCCTCGGTCAGAGCGGCAAGCACACGATCGCGAAACGGGCGAATTCGACATAGGCAGCCGGGCATCCTCGAGCCGCGTTGGTCCTGCTTTGCCTCTATCCGCAAGCTCACCCGCCACGACCGGCCCCCGCCGACCTGGACGCTCGCGGCAAAGCCTATCGGCCGACTATTGCGCACGCGACTGGCAGGACGTGCTGTTCACGCGGAAGGAATTGTTGTCGGCGAAGGTAGAAGCTGCCGCCCGCGCTGCAGCCTCGGTGGGGCCGCAGTGCACGTAGGCCGGGGACGGTGCCGGGCTGCCATTCGCCTCGGTCACTTGGATCGTGCAGCAGACCTGTGTCTGTCCCTGCTTCTCAGTGCCCTTCTGCGCATTGTCGTTGTTCTTGTCTTTGCCTTTGTTCTTGTCCTTGTCCTTGTCCTTGTCCTTGTTCTTGTTTTTGCCTTTCGACTCGTTCTTGTTCTTGCCGCCCTTGCCCTTCCCGTCCTTTTTCTGACCGCTTTGCGGTTGGTTTTTCAGGATCTTGTCGAGTTGCTTACCCGTTAAACAGACCCTCTGCCCGTTGACTGTCCCACATTGCAGCTTGGCGCCGACAACGAGAGCGGGATGTTCGATCCCATGAACGGCCAAAGATGCAGTGACGGCATTCGCGCTGGGATCGCCGCCCGCAACAACAAGCGACAGGCCGACAACGAGAGCCAGTATCCAGGCAGCTTGCCGACCATTCATGGCCGTCTCCGCGATAGGGTTACGCGATAGGGTTACAATCTAGGCGGCTTTCGCCTTCCCCGCCAGCACCTGATCGGCCACCTTGCCGGTCAGCTCGGCGAGATGGTCGAACTTGGCGTTGAAGGTCCCCACGCCCGCGGTCGCCGAACGCAATTCGACGATCAGGTTCTGGATCTCCGACTCGGGGATCTGCGCCTGCACCACGTCCCAGCCTGGCCAACCCGGCCGCGCGTCGAAGCCGAGGATCTGCCCCCGCCGCGACGACACGATGGAGTTGACCTTGGCGGTCGCGTCAGACGGCACGGCGATCTCCACCGCCATGACCGGCTCTAGCAGCACCGGTGAGCATTGCGGCATGCCCTCGCTCATGGCGATGCGTCCCGCCTGGCGGAACGCCATGTCGGAGGAATCGACCGAGTGGTACGAGCCGTCGATCAGGCAGACCGCCACGTCGACCACATGGAAGCCGAGCGGCCCGGTCTGCAGATAGTCCTTCACGCCGATCTCGACCGAGGGGATGTAGTTCTTCGGCACCACGCCCCCGGTGATCTTGTCGGAGAAGGCGAAGCCGGCGCCGCGCGGCTGCGGCGAGATGGTCACCACCACGTCGCCGAACTGGCCGTGTCCGCCGGACTGCTTCTTGTGCCGGCCGCGCACCTCGGCGGATTTGCGGATGGTCTCCTTGTAGGGAATCTGCCGCGGGCGCGTCGAAGCGTCGATGCCGTATTTACGCACGAGCCGCTCGAGCGCGACGCGCAGATGCATCTCGCCCTGCCCCCACAGCACCATCTCGCCCATGTCCTGGCTGTGGGTGAGCGAGAGCGACGGGTCCTCCTCGATGATCTTGGCGATGGCCGCGGTGAGCTTCACCTCGTCCTTCTTCTCCTTAGCGGCGACGGCAAGCCCGAATACCGGCTGGCTGATCTCCGCCGGCTCGACCTTCACGCTGCTGCCTTTGTCGGTCGTCAGCGTGTCGCCGGTCTTCACTCCGTCGAGCCGGCCGAACGCGACGGTATCGCCGGCAACCGCCTCGCCGCGCTTCACGGGCTCCTGCCCCATCAGCGCGAAGAGGCCTGAGATGCGCTCCTCGTCGGCCCCGCCATAGACGGTGGCGCCGTCGGCGAATTTGCCGGTCAGCACGCGCGCGAGCGACAGCTTGCCGCCATGCGCGGTGTGAAAAGTCTTGAGCACGAAGGCACAGGACGGGGCCTTCTCGACCCCGAGCCGCTCCGCGGTGACCGAGACGAACGGCGCCTCGTGGCGCAAAGCCTTGAGCAGGCGGAGAATGCCGTGCCCGTTCTCGGCCGAACCGAGCAGCACCGGACAGATCAGCCCTTCACGCAATTCCTTGGAGAGGTCGTCGAACACCTTGTCGCGCGGCGGCGGCACGTCTTCCAGTAGCTGCTCCATCAGCTCGTCGTCATAGTCGGCGAGCTTTTCCAGCATTGAGAAGCGCGCTTCCTTCTCGCTGTCGGCAAGCGTTTGCGGAATATCCACCACCTCACTCGGCGCATGCTCGCGATAGACGTAAGCGCGCTCGAGCGCGAGGTCGATAAAGCCGGTGACGATCTCGTTTTCCCAGATCGGCACCTGGCGGATGACCAGCGGCTTGGTCGATGCCGGCTGCAGCATGGGCACGATATCGCGCACGCGCGCCTCGGCCTTGTCGATCTTGTTGATGAACAGGAAATGCGGGATGCCGCGGTCTTCGAGCTGCTTGAGGATGAGCTGCAGCGCGGGGACCTTCTTCTCGTCGGGCTCGCAGACCACGACGGCCGCGTCGCAAGCCGTCAGCGCATTCGCCGCGTCGGCCTGGAATTCGATTGAACCGGGACAGTCGAGGAAGGTGTAGGAATCGCCGAGGAAATCGACGGTGGCCACGTTGAGCTCCACGCTCATGCCGTGATGGCGGGCCTCTTCGGAGGCGTCTCCCACCGTGTTCTTCGCGGCCATGGTGCCCTGGCGGGTGACGGCGCCGGTGCGCGCGAGGATGGCTTCGAGAAGGGTTGTCTTGCCGCTGAGATAGGGGCCAACCAGTGCGATGCAGCGGGGGCTGCGGGCTGGTTGGCCCTGCGCTTGGCCCATGGTCTCCTCCCTTGGCGTTTTACGGCCCAAGCGAGAAGGCTCCTGACGCACCCACCCGCGCAAGCCTTAGTGACGCTATCGTGTCAAGCGGCGCGGCGTCTGGCAAGGGGGCGATTAAGGGAAGCGGCGAACTAGCCGTAGGCGCTGCAGTAGGGCGGCTCGGGCGGCGCCTTGGGCGGCGGCGCGGCGTTGAGATAGACCGCAAGCTCGTCCAGCGCCTCGAGCGCATCCTGCAGCGCGGCGGAAACCTTGTCCGCCGCGGCGATCTTCTCGCCGGACTGCACCGCATCGTCGGCGAAGGAGTAGTCCTTCAGGATTTCCAGCGCGCGCTCCAGCGAGGCAAGTGCGTGCTCGTGGTTCTTGATCTGCGTCTTGATCGAAATCTCGTGCCAGTCGAGCACGCCGACCAGGGCATTGCCCTTCCCGTTGCTCTTGCGCCGGACGCGCTGGCGGAGCTTCGCCGCGCGCTCGATGCCGCGCGCAAGCCCGGCGATGGCCGTCATGCGCTCCTCGATATCGGCACGGATGGTTTGCTCCAGCACGACGGCGACATCCATCGAGGTGACGTCCTGCTCGGCATGGAGGATCAGGCCGAGCTTCTGGGCGATGACCTCGACGGCGTTGCCGTCACGATTATCCGGACGCGGTGGGTCCGCCTCGCCGGTGCGGTCGTACCGCGCCCGGCGCTCCGGGTCCGAAAGAATTGCATAAGCGAGCCCAAGCTCGCTGAAGGCCTCGACGCTACCGCCGCTGTCGGGATGCGAGGTCTTGGCCCTCTGCCGATAGGCCTTCTGGATTTCCGGCGCGGACGCACCGCGCTCGATGCCAAGAGTGTGGTAGAGATCCCTCAACGCCTCATCCCCCGTTACGCGCGCAGCCCGACACACTAAACCGACTGCTTCGGGTTAAGTTCCTCTGAATGACGGCAAACTATGTCGGGCCCATGGCAACGGGCTCACGCGTGGCGACTTACGCCCCGGAAGCATGCGGTCCGAGCGGCTGGCCGTGCGAGAACTCGATCACATAGCCGGTCGGGTCCCGTACCGCACAGAGATAGCCGGTTGGCGGGGCGTAGTCGCGGGGCTCCCAATGGAGGCAGCCCTCCTCCCGCGCCTGCTCGGCGATCCGGTCGATGTCCTCGCGGGTGGGGACGCCGAAGCCGTAATGGGTCATGTCGTCTTTGTCTTGGGATCGCGTATGGCCCCCGCCCAGCATGACTAAGACGAACGTCTGTTCGGCGCCGGGGCTCGCGAGCCACACCGTTCGGCCCGTCCCCTCCCCGTGCTCCTTGACGATCTCGAGCCCGCAATAGCGCCGATAGAATTCGATCGAAGCGTCAAGATCGCGCACATGCAGCGCGCAATGGGTGAAGGCGGGCGTCATGCCTGGCGCAGGGCTTGCCCCTGGTTGAGCGCCGTCGCGACCTCGTCGAGGATCGGTCCGAACTGCCCGAAGCCCCAATAATGACCTGCGGCCGGAATGACATGCAGCCGGCAGTTCGGGAGCTGGCGTGCGAGGTGGTAGGCGGCATCCGGCGGCACCACCGTATCGGCGCTGCCCTGCCAGAGGATCGCGGGCGCCGCAATCTCTCGAATTGGCAGATCCCAGGGGATGCAGAAGAGGCCAAGGTCCTGCTCCGCGCCTTCGATGCCGGGCTGCAGGCCCTCCTGGAAGGTCGCCTGAAGGTTGGCCCGCACCTCAGGGCGTTCGAGCACCTCAGCGTCGGAGGCGGTGACGTGCTGCAGCAGCGTGCGATAGGCGGCGTCCGGCGACCAGAGCACGAGGTTGCGCAGGGCCCAGAAGAAGGCCGAGGACGCTTTGGGCGACGGTCCGATCTGGTTGAAGATCAGCTTGTTGAGCGCCGTCATGACGATCTCGCCGGCATGATCAGCGATAGGACCGCAGGGGCTCACCAGCGCCAGCAATTGCACGCGCTCCGGCATCGCGGCAGCGGCGGCGACGGCATGCGGGCCACCGCCCGAGATGCCGGCGACGGCGAAGCGGTCGAGCCCGAGCGCATCCGCCAGCTCGCGCAGATCGGCGGTGGTATCGAGCAGGCTGTCGCTCTTGCGGAACCCGGTCAGTGCATAGCCGGCGCGGTCGGGCGCGATGATCCGCAAGCCCTTGTCGCGCGCGGGCTCGTGCCCGAGCGCGAACATGAAGCGCGAGCCCGGCGTGCCGTGCAGCGCGAGCAGCGGCAGGCCTTGCGGGTCGCCGTATTCCGCGTAGCCGAGCTGCCGCCCGTCGGCGAGCGTGAGCACGCGCGCGTCCCGGCGCTCGGCGGACCCATGGGCGCTCATGGCGGCATCCATTCGGAGCTTCTCGATTCCTTTCCGTGTCATCGCCCGGCTTGGCCGGGCGACCCAGTAAGCACCGTCCGTCGATCTTTTGTCACGGCAGCGGTTACTGGGCGCCCGCCTTCGCGGGCATGACAATCCCCGTTGGAGACGGCCAATCGATCGCCGATAGCGCGCGTCCTACTCGCAGCCGATGATGATGTCGCTCGGATTGATGATCAGCGCGACGGCCTTGCCTTCGTAGAGGCCGAGATTTTCCAGGGTGGCGATGGTGACGCTCGCCTGCAGCATGGTGTCGCCGGCGGTCTGCACATAGACGATGGCCGTCACCGCGCCTTTGCGGATCTCCATGATCTTGCCGGCGATCTGGTTGCCGGTGCTGAGCTTGCTGAATTTCACATCCATGCCTACCTCCCAATGCCCACCTAGACACTCGTCATTGCCGGGCTTGACCCGGCAATCCATTCCAATAGCGCCTCATCGCGTTGAAGCGTAATGGCATGGATGCCCGGATCAAGTCCGGGCATGACGCCTCAAGGAGGCGTCAGCTCAGATTAGCGCAAAAGCGCTGGATGCGGCGGCAGGCTTCTTCGAGCGCCTTGGCGTCGGTCGCATAGGAGATGCGGAAGAACGGCGAGAGCCCGAACGCCGCGCCGTGCACCACCGCCACGCCTTCCTCTTCCAGCAACAGCGTAGCGAAGTCCTCGTCGTTGCCGACGGTCCTGCCGTCGCGCGTGGTCTTGCCGATGCAGCCCGCGCAGGACGGATAGACATAGAACGCGCCTTCCGGCTTCGGGCAGTCGATGCCCTTGGCCTGGTTCAGCATCGACACGACGAGGTCGCGCCGCTCCTGGAACGATTTCACCCAGTCCTTCAGGAAATCCTGCGGGCCCTGGAGCGCCTCGAGCGCGGCCCATTGGCTGATCGAGCTCGGGTTCGAGGTCGACTGCGATTGCAAGGTGGCGATGGCCTTGATCAACGGCTCCGGCCCGCCGGCATAACCGATGCGCCAACCGGTCATCGAATAGGCCTTGGACACGCCGTTCAGTGTCAGGGTGCGGTCCTTGAGCCGCGGCTCGACCTCCGCCGGCGTCGCGAACTCGAAGCCGTCATAGACGAGATGCTCGTAGATGTCGTCGGCCAGCACCCAGACCCGCTCGTGCTTCAGCAGCACGTCGGTCAGCGCCTTGATCTCCGCGCGCGTATAGGCCGCGCCGGTCGGGTTCGACGGCGAGTTGAAGATGAACCACTTCGTGCGCGGCGTGATCGCCTTTGCCAGCGCCTCGGGCTTCAGCTTGAAGCCGTCCTCGATCTTGGTCTCGGCGATCACGGGCTCGGCGCCCGACAACAAAACGATGTCAGGATAACTCACCCAATAGGGGGAGGGGATAACCACTTCGTCGCCGGGATCGAGTGTGGCGAGCAGCGCGTTGTAGAGCACCTGCTTGCCGCCCGCGCCCACGGTAATCTCGGACGGCTTGTAGGCGAGCCTGTTCTCGCGCTGGAATTTCTCCGAGATCGCTCGCTTCAGCTCGGGGATACCGTCGACCGCCGTGTATTTGGTGTGGCCGGCCTTGATCGCCTCGATCGCCGCCTGCTTGACGTTCTCCGGCGTGTCGAAATCCGGCTCGCCGGCGCCGAGCCCGATCACGTCTTGGCCCGCCGCTTTCAGCTCGCGCGCCTTGTTGGTGATCGCCATGGTGGCGGAGGGCTTGACCCGTTCGAGCGTGCGGGCGACCAGTCCCATGAAACTCTCCTGAGCTTGACGTGAAAATCGGCTCCCGAGCCGCGCGCAACCTAAGCACGGGCGCGGCGCCCGGCAAGTCTCCCACCCCAACATCGCAACAAAAAGACGCGGGCCCCACGAAGGAGGCCCGCGCCTGCCGCATCCCTGGCCGTCAAGCGAGACGGGACTTACGCCGCCTCGCGGTTGAGCCTTCCTTCGGCGAGATCGGTAAGCAGACGGTCGGCGCCGTATTCCTGATCGAGGTTCTGTTGCAAGAGGTTAGCCGCCTCGCTCAGGCCGAGCTGGTTCGCCCAGGCGATCATGGTGCCGTAGCGGGCGATCTCGTAATGCTCGACCGCTTGCGCATCGGCGATCATGCCGGCATCGAGCACGTCCGGATCCTTGGCGTCCTTGATGCCTTCCTCGCCTTCCTCGAGGATGCCCTTGATCGCCGGGCAGGTTTTGCCGGCGGGCTTTAGCGCACATAGTTCAAAGACTTGCTCAAGGCGTTGCACCTGGCCTTCGGTCTCTTTGAGGTGGTGCTGGAAGGCTTGGCGCAGCTCGTCCGAGTCGGCCTTCTTGGCCATCTTCGGCAGCGCCTTCAGGATCTGCTTCTCGGCGTAATACATGTCCTTGAGGAGGTTCACGAAGAGGTCCTCCAGCGATTTAAGGGCAGTCATGGGGGGTGCTCCTTGGGCTAACGGGTTTATGCCGGGGTATCGTTGCGCGTGACTGCGCCCTGCCCGCGCCACGCCGTCCAAGCAGGCAAACCCGCCGCCCGCGCTTCCGTTCCAACCCGCACGCGCCTCGCTTCACGCCGCGCCGAGCCGGCGCACCGCGCGCACACGCAAGCGTGTGTGCAGCATCGCAATTCAGACACAGTTATGGCGGGGCGGCTGCAATCCGGCTAAAGGCGCGCCCAAATGGCATGCTTCCCTTTGCTTCGTGCCGATAGACGAGGGCTAAGTCGATGACCATGCGGCGCCAAGCTCTTCGCTCACGCGAACCTCTGGCAACTTTCCTCTTCTCTTCGCTTCTTCTCGTATTTCTCCTGACGCTGATCCCGATCCTGGCCAAGGCCGACCCGGCCGGGACAGACACCGCCGCGACACCGGCGACGACGCTCGCCCCCCGCGACATGCGGACCGGCTCGCTGCTGGTCCGGACTGAGGACGGCAGCCTGGTCGAGGTGCCGCGCCTCGCCACCGAGGTCGAGACCACAGTCAACGGCACCATCGCGCGCACCACCGTCGTGCAGCGCTTCGAGAACCCAGGCGACAGCTGGCTCGAAGGCATCTACGTCTTCCCCCTGCCCGAGCAATCCGCGGTCGATGCGCTCCGCATGCAGATCGGCGACCGGGTGATCGACGGCGAGATCAAGCCGCGTGAAGAAGCCAAGGAGCTCTACGAGGCCGCCAAGGACGCGGGCTATAAAGCGAGCCTTGTCGAGCAGGAGCGGCCCAACATCTTCACCAACTCCGTCGCCAATATCGGCCCCAGGGAGACGGTGACGGTCCGCATCGAATATCAGCAGACGGTGAAGCAGGATTCCGGCGTCTATTCGCTGCGTTTCCCGCTGGTCGTCGGTCCCCGCTACAACCCCGAGCCGCGCAACGTCACCCTCGTCACCAGCGACGGCAAATATGTCGTGACCGATCCCGTCCCCGACCGCGACCGCATCAGCCCACCGGTGCTCGATCCCGACAAGGCGTCCAAGGTGAACCCGGTCTCCATCAAGGTCACGCTGAACGCGGGCTTCGCGCTCGGCGACGTGACCAGCGCGCACCACAAGATCGCGCTGACCAATACCGGCGAGCAGACCGCGACCCTGACGCTCGCCGACGGCAGCGTGCCGGCGGACAAGGACTTCGAGCTTGTCTGGAAGCCCAAGGTGGCTTCGGTCCCGCAGACCGCGCTCTTCTATGAGACTGTCGCCGGCAGCGACTATCTGCTCGCCATGGTCACGCCGCCCACGCTCGACGCGGCGCCCAAGCTCCTGCCACGCGAGCTGATCTTCGTCATCGACAATTCCGGCTCGATGGCCGGCAATTCGATCGCGCAGGCGAAGCAGAGCCTGCTCTTCGCGATCGAGCGGCTCCGCCCGGGTGATAAGTTCAACGTGATCCGCTTCGACGACACCATGGAGACGCTGTTCGACACGGCGGTCGACGCGACCTCCGAGAACCTTGCCGTTGCCAAGCATTTCGTGTCGCGGCTCGACGCGCAGGGCGGCACCGAGATGCTGCCGGCGCTCAAGGCCGCGCTGAAGGATGCGGCGCCGTCAGACACGAGCCGGCTGCGCCAGGTGGTGTTCCTCACCGACGGCGCGGTCGGCAACGAGGCCGAATTGTTCAAGGCCATTGCCGACGATCTCGGCCGCTCGCGCCTGTTCACCGTCGGTATCGGCTCGGCGCCCAATAGCTATTTCATGCGCCGCGCGGCCGAGACCGGGCGCGGCACCTTCACCCATATCGGTTCAGATGCTCAGGTGCTCGAGCGCATGCGCGTGCTGTTGGCCAAGCTCGAAAAGCCGGTGATGGTCGGGCTCAAGGCGTCGTGGCCGGCAGGCACGAGCGTCGAGGTCTGGCCCGATCCCCTGCCCGACCTCTATGCCGGCGAGCCGGTCGTGCTTTCGGCCAAGGTGTCCTCGCGCGACGGCGTGCTCAAGCTCGAAGGGACGTTCGACGGCAAGCCGTGGAGCGAGACCGTCGCGCTCGCCGGCGCTGTGCAGGCCCCGGGCGTGGGCAAGCTCTGGGCGCGCAGCAAGATCGAGGCGCTCGAAGGCAAGCTCTATTCGGCCGGCGCCAACGCCGACGAGGTGAACAAGGGCATCGAGCAGGTCGCGCTCGCGCATCATCTCGTGTCGAGCCGGACGAGCCTCGTCGCCATCGACAAGAGCGCCACGCGGCCCGATGACAAGGATGTGAAGACGGTCGCCGTGCCGCTTAATCTTCCCGACGGCTGGGTGTACGATAAGGTATTCGGACAACAACCGAGGGCACAGCGCGCGATGAGATCGCTTTCCGGCGCTTACGACATGGCGAGTTCTCCCGCACCGGCGCTGGCCGCCTTGCAGTTCGATCCCTCGGCACCGCCGCCGCCGGTCGATGCGCGACCGAGCCCGGCGCAGGGAGCGGTCGCGACGGCGCCGCTCGCCGAGGCCGAGAAGCAGGCCCAGGACGGGACGGCGCAGACCGGCACGGCCGTGCTGCCGGCGATCCAGGATGCCGTTCAACCGGCGGTGAATGCAGCCAAGCCAAGCCAGGCGACGCAGGCGGCGCTGTTCGTGCTCCTGCTCGTCCTCAGCGCGGTGACGCTCATGTTGTGGCGTCATCACCGCCGCGATTTTGCCTCCCCGCGGCGGAATGGGAGGAGGATCTGATGTCGTCACGGGGGTCGGCACGGTTCCTCCTCCTCTCATTCCCGCGGCGCGCGGCGCTCGTCTTTGGGATTGGAGCCGCCGTGGCAGTGCTCGCTTTGGCGGGCTTTGCCCAGAGCGGGACCGGCTTCGCACTGATGGAGCAGACGGGGCTCGGGCAGTTCGTGCATCAACGGGCCTGGGACCGCGCGCTTGCCGGCCATTCCGGCATGGAGCCCTGGCCCTGGGAGGATCCCTCGCTGGCGGTGACCACCAAGGTCCCGCAGCTCGGCATGAGCGCCGCGGTGCTGGAGAGCCTGAGCGGTCAGCAGCAGCACTTGAACGACGAGGCCCCGCAATCCCGCATCGAGCCGATCAAGTCGACCGGGTTCGGCGAGGCCGCGATCCGCGACCGCATCGCGGTCACCAAGTCCGACGGGTCGTCGAGCATCGCCCGGGCCGCCGGGCGGCGGGTGGTGGTCGATCCGCACCTCGCCGAGAGCGAGCCGATCGGCGATGAGGAGGGCGACACGCTGCCGGTTGCCTGCTCGCCGCTCGATGCGTTCGTGGCCGGCTCGCTGCGCGTCTTCCAGCAGGCGACCGAGCCCGAGCAGGCCTCACCCGAACCCGCGCCGGCCGACGAGCAGAAGCTTTAGCCTAACCACCGGCGCGGCCTCGTCCCTCCCCTTGATGGGGAGGGAGTCGCGCGCTCTTGCGCGCGGCGGGCGGGGTGAAGATTCCAGAGAGCTGGGAGGTCGGCAAATGGTCCCCCCACCCCGACGCCGCAAAGCGGCGTCGGACCTCCCCACGAGGGGGAGGTATGAAGCGGATAGGCCCGAGGCCGGTTTAGCGCTGGCCGGTGCGGCGGCGCTGCTGCCGCTTCGGCTTGGGCGTCGGCGCGGGCTCGGCTTCCTCGACCGGCTGCTCGACAGCTTCGGGCGCCGCGGGAACGGCCTGCTGCGGCATCGTCATGGGTACGGTCGTGCCGGGCGCCAGGACAGCGCCGGGGATCGCGCCGGGTACCAATTCCGCGCCGGGCACCGCCACAGCGCCGGGCTCGCCGGGGATCACCATGCCGGGGACCGGGATACCGGCCGGCGGCGCCGTCGGCCGCCTGTCGGCCTCGACCCGCTCTTCGATCTTGTCGAGGGCCGCGCGATATTCGGTGCCGACCAGGCTGTCCAGCATCAGCCCTTGCCACCGCTTGATCGGGCTCGAGCCCGTATCGAAGCTGAAGCTCCAAGTGAGCTTGCTGCCCGAACCCGCCGGCGCGAGCTCGAAGGCGCTCGTGCCTTCGAGGCCGTTGAAGTTCACGTCCATATCGATCCGGCGATTGGGCTCGCTCTCAGTGATCTCCATGCTACCCGAGCCGACATTCTTCCTGTCGCTCGTCCAGGCGATCGCGGCGCCCTTACCCTTCTCGGCCCCCGAATAGGCGATATCGAGATTGGGGTCGCGGGCCTTCCACGGCGCCCAGTCGCTGAAATTGTGCAGGTCGTTCAGATAGGGGAAGATCGCGGATTCCGGCGCGCTGATGTCCTTGGCGCGCGACACCGTCACATGTGACGGCAGGCCGATCGACACCGCAACCAGGATCGCGGCCAAGGCCGCAAGTCCTAGAACCAACCGCATAATTGGACGCATGACTTCGCCTCCTTCGTGGGGGTCCCGACCGCCCGTCGAGCTTCGACCGCCGCTTAGCTCGGGCTGGCATTCCGCGCCATTGTAAACCCCTCGCAATTTCAAACAAAACGATTACAGTCCGCTCGTCAACAGAGGGAGGCTGGACATGAATCTATCACCACCGACAACCATGGTGTTCGTCATCTCGCTGATCCTGGCGCTGCTGGCCCTTGTCGGCAAATTCGTGGCGATCCCCTTCATTTCCGACAACGGGTTCTGGGTGGCGATCGTCGCCTATATCGTTCTCGCGGTGGGCAATCTGTTCAGAGGCGTTTGACGTTTGCGGCCTCCGGGAGGGCGGCTCTCGCCCCGTCCGGAGGCCTCTCATCGGGGCTCCGGCAACAGTCCGGTCAGGCCTGGCCGTGGAACACCAGCATCGCGCCGAGCGCGATCAAGGCAAATCCCGCCCCCTGCATCCAGCTTAGCGGCTCGTTGAAATAGAGCGCGGTGAAGCCCGCGAACACGACGAGCGTGATGACCTCCTGCATGGTCTTGAGCTCGGCCGGAGAATAGACCGCGCTGCCCATGCGGTTCGCAGGGACCGCGAAGCAATATTCCACGAAAGCGATACCCCAGCTCACCAGGATCACGGCCATCAGCGGCGCGGTCTTGTATTTGAGATGGCCGTACCAGGCGAAGGTCATGAAGATGTTGGAGCAGGCCAGCAGCAGCACGGGCAGCACATAGGGCAAGAGCCCGGGCTTGAGAAAGCCGGAAGCGAAGGTCATCGGAGAGCCTCTAGGGAATGGACGATGCGAGCGGCGCGAGCGTAGCGGGACGCTGTCCGCGCGCCAGCGGACATCGCGTCTCAGCCCCGGCTGCCCGCCGGGCGGCAGGCGGCATCAAAGCGCAAGTGAAACCGGGGAGAGCAGGCCTCGCCGGCCCGCCCTCCCCGGATGATTAGAACTCGTCGTCGTCGCGTGCCCAGGACGGCCGGTAAGGCTGCGGGCTCGGGCTTCCGCCGCCGAAACCGCCTGACGGCGTGGCCGGACGTGGCGAAGGCGACGGGCTCGACCCACCGCTGCCGCCGAGCGGATTCGCGGGCCGCGGCGCGCTGCTGAAGCCGCCGAGTGACGGCGAAGCCGGGCGCGGCGCGGCAGGTGCCGAGACTGGACGCGGCGGCGAAGGCTGCGTGACCGGAGCGGCCGGTCTCGCGGCTGGCGCGGCCGCGGGTTTCGCCGCGGCTCCTGTCTTCCTCGCCGTGGAGGCGCGCTTCGGCGCGGCACGCTTGGCCGCCGGCTTGCGCGCGGCAGGCTTGCGGGCCGTCGAGGTCTTGCGGGCAGCAGGCTTGCGTGCCGTCGATTTACGCGCGGTCGACTTACGTGCGGCGGGCTTGCGCGCGGTCGAGGTCTTACGCGCCGTGCTTTTCCGCGCGGTCGACGTCTTGCGCGCGGCAGGCTTGCGGGCCGTCGAGGTCTTGCGGGCGGCAGGCTTCCGCGCCGCGGTACTCTTCCGCGCCGTCGATTTGCGCGCGGCCGTCTTGCGCGCGGCCGGCTTGGCCGTCCCTCTGCGGACGGCGCGCGCCGTCGTGCGGCCGGTCTTCCGCACGGCCCGCGCGGTCTTGCGCGCGGTACGGCGCGTCGTGCGTGCGGCCTTGCGCTGGGTGCGGGCGGCCTGACGCCCAGTCTTGCGCACGGCGCGTGCTGTCTTGCGCGCGGTGCTGCGCACGGCACGGGCAGACTTGCGCGCCGTGCGGCGCGTGGCAGGCTTCTTACTCGTCGTGCGTTTCGTCCCACTCGTTTTGGTAGCCATGGCTCTCGCTCCGATTCTGTTTTGCCGCCGCGACGCGGAGTACGCGCGCGGCTCACGAATCATGCTTCACTCGTCCACTGCTTGCCGTCCCGCATATTGAGTCAATTGTTTTTTGCACTATACGCTGATCGCGGCGCGATGATCACGGCCGAAAGTGGCAATTTGGCGAGCACGCTTCACAGAACTTGAACGCGCCGAAGCATTGCTCGTTGCACGCAAAGTCGAACCCATCACGGCACCGACCACTCGTCCCGCATCTGCAGCAGCGCTTCTTCGAACGGCAAGTCGGTGATGCGGTCGTCGCCGGTAAACGGATAGTCGAAGGCAAGCGCGAGCAGCAGCGACAACGCCACGAGCGCGGCCAGCGCCGCCGTCATCAGGATCTGCGCCGCGAGATTGGTCGAGCCGAAGAAGGCCGGGTAGCCCAAAGTGATGAGCCCGCCCATGATCAGCACGAACCACAGCATGTCCGTCACCGAGCCGGTCGAGCTGTCCAGCCGCTCGTTGCGGTTACTGGTGATGACCGCGAGCAGCCTGAGCGCGTCCTGGTAAAGCGCCACTTCCTTGGGCGTCTGCGGCTGCACGTTGAGCAGCACGTGCGTGAGCTGCTCGATAGACTCGCCGACGACCTTGCTCGGCTTGCCGTCCGCCATGGACGGCCATTCGTGCTCGCGCACGGAAGCGACATAGGCCAGCAAGCGTTTGTGGATTTCCGCGCCGCTCCCGCCGGGCAAACCATGCGCGACCCTATGCAGGTTCACCACCGCCTTCGCCTCGTCGCGCACCGCCGTCTCGGTGTCGCGGTATTCCTCCCAGACGGCGATCACCACGAAGGCGAGCATCACCGCGTAGAACACGCCCACCACGGCGTATTTGAACCCGGCCACCTCGTTGTTGAGGCTCAGCCAGTCGAGCCCGTAGCGGCGGCGCGTCACCAGCATGAGGCCAACGCTGTAGAGGCAGGCCAGCGCGGTGACGATGATCGCCGTCACCCACAGTGGCACTGCGTGCATGAACTGGATGAGGGACATGGCTGGCGATCCGACTCAGCTTTGCCTGCGCCCGTTGTAGCATTTTGGGTCTGGCGAGGAACGCGCTAAGCGCAACGCGCGCGGCCCGTGGGCCTAGTCAAGCCGGCTTCCCGCCGCCATATTCCTCGCCATGCCCGCATTTCGAGGTCCCCGCACTTTCGGCTCACGCGCCGAGCCGCGCGCCGTCACCGGCGAGGCCGCCGGCTCGCCGGGCGACCTGACCTCGACCGGCCTGCCGGCCGGCGCCGACCGCAGGCCGCCGGGCTTCGGCGAGGCGCCACAGCCCCTCATGCAGGAGCATCCGCTGGTCTCGGGCCACGGTGCGCCGCAATTCGTGCCGCATCGCCCGCCCCGTCCCGATAAGTCGGAAGGCGGCGTGGCTTTGCGCATCGAGACGGAGCTCGTGCCGAAGGGCGACCAGCCGAGCGCCATCGCCGAGCTGGTGGCGCAGGCGAACGCGCAGGAGCGCGACCAGGTGCTGCTCGGCGTTACCGGCTCGGGCAAGACCTTCACCATGGCCAAGGTGATCGAGGCGACGCAGCGTCCGGCGCTGGTGCTTGCGCCGAACAAGACGCTCGCCGCCCAGCTCTACGGCGAGTTCAGGAGCTTCTTCCCGGAGAACGCGGTCGAGTATTTCGTTTCCTACTACGACTACTACCAGCCCGAGGCCTACATCCCGCGTACCGACACCTACATAGAGAAGGATAGCTCGATCAACGAGCAGATCGACCGCATGCGCCACGCCGCGACCCGCGCGCTGATGGAGCGCGACGACGTGATCATCGTGGCCAGCGTGTCCTGCATTTACGGTATCGGCGCGGTCGAGACCTACACCGCCATGACCTTCAGCCTGAAGCGCGGCGACAAGATCGAGCAGCGCCAGCTCATGGCAGACCTCGTGGCGCTGCAATACCGGCGGAACGATGCCTATTTCGCGCGCGGCTCGTTCCGCGTGCGCGGCGACACCATCGAGCTGTGGCCCGCCCACTTGGAGGACCGCGCCTGGCGCATCTCGCTGTTCGGCGACACCATCGAGAGCATCAACGAGTTCGATCCGCTCACCGGCGCCAAGACCGACGCGTTCGGCATGGTCAAGATCTACGCCAATTCGCATTACGTCACGCCGAAGCCGACGCTGAAGCAGGCGACCCTCGGCATCAAGCAGGAGCTCAAGCAGCGGCTCGGCGAGCTGCATGGCGCGGGCCGGTTGCTGGAAGCGCAGCGGCTGGAGCAGCGCACGCTGTTCGACCTCGAGATGATCGAGGCGACCGGCTCCTGCGCCGGCATCGAGAACTATTCGCGCTATCTCACCGGCCGGAAGCCCGGCGAGCCGCCGCCGACTTTGTTCGAATATCTGCCCGACAACGCTCTGGTGTTCGTCGACGAGAGCCACGTCACCGTGCCGCAGATCGGCGGCATGTTCCGCGGCGACTACCGGCGCAAATCGACGCTCGCCGAATACGGCTTCCGCCTGCCCTCCTGCATGGACAACCGCCCGCTCCGCTTCGAGGAGTGGGACGCCATGCGGCCGCAGACGGTCTATGTCTCCGCCACGCCCGGCTCGTGGGAGATGGAGCAGACCGGCGGCGTGTTCGCCGAGCAGGTGATCCGCCCGACCGGCCTGATCGACCCGCCGGTCGAGATACGCCCCGCCTCGACCCAGGTCGACGACCTGATCGACGAGACGCGCAAGGTGGTGGCGAAGGGCTATCGCGTGCTGGTCACGACCTTGACCAAGCGCATGGCCGAGGACCTCACCGAGTATATGCACGAGCAGGGTATCCGCGTGCGCTACATGCATTCCGACGTCGAGACGCTGGAGCGCATCGAGATCATCCGCGATCTGAGGCTCGGCGCGTTCGACGTGCTGGTCGGCATCAACCTGCTGCGCGAGGGCCTCGACATCCCGGAATGCGCGCTGGTGGCGATCCTCGATGCGGACAAGGAAGGCTTTTTGCGGTCGGAGACCTCGCTGATCCAGACCATCGGCCGCGCCGCGCGCAACGTGGACGGCAAGGTGATCCTCTATGCCGATCACGTCACCGGCTCGATGGAGCGCGCCATGGCCGAGACCAATCGCCGGCGCGAGAAGCAGATGGCCTGGAACGAGGCGAACGGCATCACGCCGGAAAGCGTGAAGAAGAATATCGGCGACATTCTCGCCAGCGTCTACGAGCGCGACCACGTGCTGGTCGATGCCGGAACGGGCTTCGCCGAGGAGGAGCAACAGGCGCTGGTCGGGCACAATATCGAGAGCGTCATCGCCGACATGGAGAAGCGCATGCGCGCCGCCGCGGCCGATCTCGAATTCGAGGAGGCCGCGCGGCTGCGCGACGAGGTCAAGCGGCTGCGGCAGATGGAGCTCGCCATCGCCAACGACCCGCTCGCGCGCCAAGCCGAGCTGGAACGCTCGTTCGAAAGTGGCACGGGCACCTCCTCTCCCCTTGGGGGAGAGGAGGGCGCGCAGCGCCGGGTGAGGGGGAGCCAGAATCCATTATCAATCCCCCACAAGCCGTCGCTCGACGAGATGGGCCCGCATAATCGCGAGATCCCGCTCGCGGCGGCGAAGAAATCGCGCCCGCGCTCGAAGGCCGGCAAGCCAGGCACCCGCGCCTATAAGGGCAAGAGCCGTTAGGCCCTCATCAAGCACGCACCGCCGTTTGTGGACGCGTCCGCTCGCGCCCGCGCAAACAAGACAGTCCGTAGACGGAACGACTCGTGCTAGGGTCGTGCGCTTGGTTCGTTACGGGGGACGATCATGACCAAGACCGAGAGTATCATCGCCGACATCTACGATGCCTGGCGGGCGCAGGACTTGGACTGGTTCGCCAGCTATTTGCCCGAAGATTTCCGCTACGTGATGCACCTCCCGCGGAGCATCCATCCTTTGGGCGGGACTACCGAGGGCAAGGCCGTCTCGATCGAGCGCCTGCGCCTGATCGCCGTACAGTTCGACGTCCTCCGCTTCGATACCAGCGACCTGATGATCCAGAAGGACCGCGCGGCGGTCGAGATCCCGGTGCGCTACCGCCACCGCGAGACCGGCGCGGAGCTCGAAACCACCATCGCCAATTTCTGGACGTTCGAGGAAGGCTGGCCCGTGCGGCTCGTCGAGTATCACGACGTGGAACGCATCAAGGCCTTTGTCGACGATCTGGCCTCACGCCTCCCGTCCTAGCCCGCGCGCGCAAAGATGCACGCGCCGCGGATGAGCCGCGGCGCGCGACAAGCCTGCGACAGGCCGTCGAAACGCGCCTAGCGCTTCATCATGGCGTTGCGGAGCGCGCCGATCAGCGCCATCACCACCGCGCCGCCGACGCCGCCGCCGACAATGTCCCTGACCAGGGTGCCGACATCCATGCCAGCGACATCGCCGCCGCCGAGCGCCGAAGCCAGGATCTGGCCCACGATACCGCCGCCGATCGCCCCGGTCAGGGCGTCGGCAGGCTTGCCCATGCTCAAATCCTTGGCCACCGAGCCGGCGCCCGCGCCGCCTGCTGCACCGGCCACTGCCTGTACCAGCAAGTTGGTAATCCAGCTTTCCATGCTATTCCCCCCTTGAGCTGTTGCCGCCGCGCCGCCCGAAACGTCGCCGCGCGAGTCGTGCCCAGCGGCGGGAGATTAGCATGACAGGCCCCTCGCCGCTTCCGCCGCTTGGCGGTTATCGACCGAAATGACGGCGGCCGAACGCGGGGGTTTGCGGGCCCGCCGCCGCCAAGCTTGATCCAGCGCAAAGAGAGGGGCGGCCCAGCTGCGCTAACGTCTTTGTCGGGCGGCGTGTTCGCCCCGGCGGCCCTGGTCCAACCTTGCGAGCGCACAGTATCGGGGCCGCCGCGCTCTTTTCAGGTCCGCGGCACCCCTCACGCCGGCGGGACCGCGAAAGCCCGGCCCCCGCGCCGGGCTTTCATCGAGAGGCACCTAGCGCGACCTCAGCGCAGGTCCAGCAAGCAATCCCGACGCAGTTCCAAAATGACTCGGGCATTAACCCTTTTCTAAGCCGATCGCGATGAGATGGGCGAAGTATCGCGTCGCCTAGCAATCTTGCGTTCAGTGCGAAGTAGAGGGATCACGTCATGCGCACCATCGTTGTCTTCACCGTCATCGCCGCCACCTTGGCGCTTGGCGGTTGCTTCCATCATCGGCAGCAGGTCTACACGACCGAGCTTCCGCCGGCGGCCACGCCTTACAAATAAGCCCCGAACACCAGGAAGCAGACGTCCCCCGCGCCCAGACCTTGCAGCGGGCGCGAAGGGCCGTCTATCGAGTAGTGAGGCCCGGCTGCAACAGGTCGGGCCTTTCTGCATCCACCGCGGAAACCGGCGGAACTGCCACCCAGGCGCCGCGTTCGTTTGCCAAAGGGCGCCGGAAACGGCCGAAGCCCAAAGGCTTCGCAGAGCGGACCCCGGCGTGGCTGGTGATAGACATGTTGCAAGAAAGCAAACTCGAGAGGCGCGACCTGGAGCTCCCGGCTTCGAGCTGGTGGATTCCCTCGATCACGGCGGCGATTCTGGCCGCGGCGGTCGTCGTCGCGCTCGCCTAGTAGCGCCCAGGCCTGGACGCGCACGCAAGCGGCCGCGGGTCAGCGGCCAGCGCGCAGCCGGTTGAGCAGCTCGGCGGTGGGATAGGCATCGGCCGGCATGCCGAATTTGACTTGCGTCGTGCGGATCGCGTTGCGGCTCGCCGCGCCGATCACGCCGTCGATCTTGCCGACATCGAAGCCTCGCTTGGCGAGATGCTGCTGCACCTCTTTCAGCTCGGCGAGGCTCAGCGAGGCGACCGGCGCGTTGCCCTTGGAGAGCGGCGGCCCGCCTGCAAGCCGCGTCGCGTAATAGGCGGCGGTGATGCAATAGACCAGCGAGTGGTTCCACTCCGTATAGACGTCGAAGTTCTGATAGGCGAGGAAGGCGGGACCGTTCCGTCCCATCGGCAGCACGAGGCTCACCGGCATCGCGTCCTGGGGAAGCGGCTTGCCGTTGAGATAAGTGACGCCGTGCTTCGCCCAGAACAGGCGCGGCCGCTTGATGGTGACGTCGGCCTGATCCCAGGGGAGATCGCTCGGAACGCGCACCTGCTCCAGCCAGGGCTGGTTCGGCTGCCAGCCGATCGACCTGAGATAATTCGCGGCCGAAGCGAGCGAGTCCGGCACGCTCCTGATCAGGTCGCGCCTGCCGTCGCCGTCGAAATCGACCGCGTAGTTATAATAAGTGCTCGGCTGGAATTGGAACTGCCCGACCTCGCCATGCGCCGGACCGCGCATCTCTTGCGGGGTGAGATCGCCGCGCTCGATCACGCGCAGCGCGTCGAGCAGCTCGGCGGTGAATTTCTCGGGCCTCCGGCAATCGAAGCTCAGCGTGGCGAGCGAGCGGATCGACTCCATGTTGCCCATGATCTTGCCGAAATCGGTCTCGAGCCCCCAGAAGGCGACGAGCACCGGTCCCGGCACGCCATATTCCTGCTCGATCCGCTTGAAGGTTCCGGCGTGTTTCTTCAGCAGCGCCGCGCCCGTCTGCAATCGATTGCCCGACACCATGCGGCCGGAGAATTGCAGGAAGGTCTGCGCGAACACCCCCTGCCCGCGGTCCTTGGCGACGGTTGCCGGATCGTAGGTCACGCCCGCGAGCGCGTTGTTGACGGTCCGCGGCGAGATGCCTTGCGCCACCGCCTGCTGCTTGAAGCTCTGCAGCCATTTCGGAAAGGCCGCCGCCGGCTGGCAAGCCGCGGCGAAAGCTGGCGATGCGCCGAGCAGCGTCGCGGCGGCGAAGCCTGCGAGCGCTGTCATGCGGAGGATGGTTGTATTGAGCGCAGCAAATCGAGTCATGGGCGCAAGTCAAACCAGGAGGGTGGGTGCAGTCAAGTTACGAAGTCGTACCCTCCACCGCCGGCGCGTACGTCACCGGACACGCGGCGCAAGTCTTGCGCGCCGCGATCACGCGAGGCGTGATGCTGGCAGGTACAACGAAGGACAGCCCACTAATCCGTGTGGGGCGGCAACGCGCCGAGCCTCAGTCTTTCGATCAGCGCATCGATGCGGCGCGAGGCCTCCCGCCTGCTCAAACCCACATCGAATGCCCCCGGCTCCCTGATTTCTTCGGAGAGCGTCCTCAGATAGGTCGCTTGCGCTCCCGTCATAGGCTCCCGCCCGGATATTTCAGCAGCCGCGAGCTGTTGGGTGACTTGCGGCTCGCGCGCCCTTTTCTTCTGGTTCATTGAAGTTAGTCCTGGTTCCTTCTTTGGTGTTTCCTCGACCTTTGCTCAGGTAATCACCGATCCCAAAGTACGCAAGGAAAAGGGCGAAGATTAGGCGTCTTCTGCCCGCGATAAAGGCAGAGATGGCTCGAGCCTATAGCGGCACCATATACACCCTCTTAATCATGCAGTTGCGCCGGGAACCGAGGGCCTCCGCCAACCGTTGAGGTCTTGGCGGCGAAAGACCGGATGACTAGTCCGGACCAAGAGCGACCGAGTTTCATAAGAAAATCTGATCAGTCGATCGGGTTTTCAAGGTTACTGCAGGCGCCTGCAAATAGCCCTTCAATAACCCCGCCCAGGCCGATCTTTCGCCTATTTGTTTCTTAGTTTGCACGGCGCACCGACACGCGTGCGGCCGGTTCGACTCTTCGCCGGTCTTTTACCTCCCAGACAATCGAATAGGAGCACTGACCGCATGTTTTTGTTGCGAACCAAGGTGGTTTTGGCGGGATTGCTCGGCGCCGCTCTTTTGCCCGCCGACCTCGCTCAGGCCCAACAGGTCGGCCACGCGTCCTGGTACGCGCTCTACTCGCGCACGGCGAGCGGCGAGATGATGAACCCGAGCGCGCTCACCGCCGCGCATCGCTCGCTGCCGTTCGGCACCAAAGTCCTGGTCGAGAATCTCGCCAACGGCCGCTCGGTGGTCGTGCGCATCAACGACCGCGGGCCGTTCATCGGCGGCCGGGTGATCGACCTCTCGAAGGCCGCCGCCGCGCAGATCGGCATGGTCAGCTCGGGCACCGCCAAAGTCCGCATTTCGAAGGCGGGCGGTGGCAAGGCCCCAGAGACCCAGGTCGCTTCGGTCGATGCGTCAGCGAAGGTGGAGAAGGGCAAGAGCCTCGCCGCGAAAGCTGCGGCCTCCGAGCCGTCGGACGCGAAGCCCGAGCAGGATGCCAAGGTCATCGAGGCCTCGGCGGCGCCTCGCGCCAGCGCGAAGCCTTTGGTCCGGAAGGCGTCGAGCAAGAAGCCCGTCGCCTCGAAGACGCGCACCACGAGCAAGAAGTCGACAGCGTCCAATAGGCGCGTCGCCACGAAGACGCGCGCCAAGGGCAGCAGCCACCTGGCGGCAAAGACGCACGCGAATGGCAAGAGCGCCGGCGCCCGTACCCGCATCGCCTCTGCATCGAAGACCCAGCGCAGCCGGAGCGCCGCCAAGAGGCGCACCGTCGTGACCGTCGCCCAGAGGAGCCCCTATGCGGGGTTCGCGCCGGCGGCTCTCAGGGCCGGCTAGTTCTTCCGCATCGCGACTGACAAGATTCGAGCTGCGTCGGGCATGTTGTGCCCGGCGCAGCCCTATACTTTGGTCTAGCGGCAGAACAGCGCAGCCGCCAAACCCCCGAAAATCAGCAGGAAAACCGCCGAAACCTGCAACCGTGCCAAGCGCGCGGGGCGGGACGTGTTGCATGGAAGCGCTAGGCAGGTTGCCTCAAAAATAGGATAGTCCCGCCGGGGGGCAGAGATTCTGTCCTAATCATCAATCATGAGGAAGCATCCATGATCCGTAGATCGTTTATCGCGCTGACTGCGTTCGTCGCTCTTGCCTCTTTGCTCGCCGTTTCTATGCAGGCTCAAGCCGCGACTTGTATCGACCTTTCGGCCAAGGCGCGCAGCTGGAACCAAGCCACGGCCGCGGAGCGGGCATCGACGAAGCTGAAGCATAAAATCAATCGCTGGGCCAACAAGAACGGCTATGCTGCGGTTCGTGCCGGTGCTCCTTCCAGCTCGTGCACCCCGCAAGGCGTTCTGGTCACTTGCTCACGCGCGATCAAGGTCTGCGGCAAGTAGTCGAGACGAACAAGAGCTTGCGAAGGCGCGGGCACACGCTATCGTTAACTTGCGCCGGACACACTAACGGGCAGGCGATTCGAACTGCCGGCCTCCAAAGCGAGTTGAGAGATTCGATGAGAACGCTCCGCGCCCTTCGCAAGCTTCCCACCCTTGCCGTGGCCTCCGCCGCGGCTTGCCTTATCCTCCTGCCGGCAAAGGACTCCGTCGCCGAGCCGCGCAACGGCGGCACCTCCGCCCAGCAGGGCCAGACGGTGCAGGCCCCGCGCAGCACGCAGTCCGGCGGCTATTCGCTCCGGCTGCGCGACATTTGGGGGCCCGCCAAAATGCCTCCGGCGCCCAAGGATTTCGGCCCGCATTACGACTACCCGCCGCAACCTTTGAACGGCGCGCCGATCCACGATCCCTACCCCAACTAGGCGTCGATAGCCCTCAATTCCCGGCGTTTAGCCCGTCTCCGGCGGGCCACATGACGCTTGCGCTCTGCGGCTCCGCACCCCTAGAGTACGGCGTTTTGTGGGCAGACTGCGAACCCGGGTGGAGACTGCCTGCTTGCGCTCCTGGGAGACGCAGCAGATTTCTTTCCCCGTTTTCTGGACTTGCCTGAACATCCGCGCGTGGGAGAGCGCGCGGCAATTGAAGGGGGAAAGGAGCTTCCCATGCGTCAGACCGGAACGGTCAAGTTCTTCAATCATTCGCGAGGGTTCGGCTTTATCACGCCGGACGATGGCGGCAAGGACGTGTTTCTGCATATCTCGGCGTTGCAACGCTCTGGGCTTCCGGCACTCGACGAGGGTGCGCGGGTCTCGTTCGAGACCGAGCCCGACCGGCGCGGTAAAGGACCTCAAGCCGTGAATGTGCAGCTAGGCGAATAACTTAGGCTCCCAATAACCGAACGTTTTGTCGACGCGCGCCGATCTGGGCGGCTTCTCAGCCCAGGCGGCGCGCGTTTCGGTTTGAATGACCCTGAACGGAGATCGGCGGTGACCGGCGGCGAATTGCAGGCGAGACGCGACCGGCTCGACAGTGTGCTATCCCGCCTCGCGCGCGAGGAGACGCAGGCGCTCGGCCGCCTGTTCGGCCTGCTCGCCATTCCGAGCGTCTCGACCGACCCTGCCTTCCATCAATCGTGCCTGGACGCCGCCGAATGGTGCGCCGCGGCGCTGCGCGAGATCGGCTTCGAGGCGCGCGTCGAGCCGACCGCCGGCAAGCCGATGGTCGTCGGTCATTGGCGCTCGGGCCGCGCCGGTGCGCCCCGCGTGCTGTTCTATGGCCATTACGACGTGCAGCCACCCGACCCGCTCGAAGCCTGGAAGGCGGGTCCGTTCGAGCCGCAGCTCGTCGAGGATCCGCGCCACGGCAAGATCATCGTGGCGCGCGGCGCCTCCGACGACAAAGGCCAGGTGATGACCTTTGTCGAGGCGGCCCGCGCTTGGCTCGCCGAGCACGGCGAATTGCCGGTCGACGTCAGCGTGCTGATCGAGGGCGAGGAGGAATCGGGCAGCCCTAGTCTCGCGCCCTTCCTTGCCGCGCATGGTGATGAGCTCCGCGCCGACCTCGCGCTTGTTTGCGATACCGGCCAGTGGGACGCGGCGACGCCCGCCATCACCGCCTTTCTGCGTGGGCTCGCCTTCTCCGAGATCACCGTGTTCGGGCCGTCGCGCGATCTGCATTCCGGGCTCTACGGCGGGCCCGCGACCAATCCGATCCGCGTGCTCGCGGGCCTGCTCGCCGCGCTGTACGACGCGCAAGGCCGCGTCGCCATTCCGGGCTTCTACGACGACGTGAAGGAACCCTCGCGCGAGCAGCTCGAGCAATGGCGCGCGTTGGGCTTCGATGGGGCGCGCTTTCTCGGCGAGATCGGCCTCGCGACGCCCGCGGGCGAGACCGGCTTCAGCGTGCTCGAGCAGCTCTGGTCGCGCCCGACCGCCGAGATCAACGGCATCCATGGCGGCTACACCGGCCCCGGCACCAAGACCGTGATCCCAACGCAAGCCTCGGCCAAGCTCACCTTCCGCCTCGTGCCGGGCCAGCAGCCCGCCAAGATCATCGACGGGCTGCATCGCTTCGTCATCGAGCGCCTGCCGCAAGACGCGCGCGTCACCTTCTCAGGCGAAGGTGGCTCGCCGGCGATCGGCTTCGACACCAAGGCGCCCGCGTTCCGCGCGGCGGCCCGCGCGCTCGAAGCGGAATGGGGCAAGGCGCCCGTGATCGCCGGCTGCGGTGCGTCGATCCCCATCGTCGAGTCGTTCCGCTCGGCGCTTCACATGGACTCGCTGCTCATCGGCTTCGCGCTCGACGACGACCGCATCCACGCGCCGAACGAGAAATACAATCTGCGAAGCTTCACCAAAGGCGCGCGGAGCTGGGCGCGTATCCTCGCCGAACTCGGAGCGATGAATGACGCCGCGCCCAGCTAGTCTA
Source organism: uncultured Methyloceanibacter sp. (assembly GCA_964634195.1). Lineage (GTDB taxonomy): Bacteria > Pseudomonadota > Alphaproteobacteria > Rhizobiales > Methyloligellaceae > Methyloceanibacter. Next base: position 222,948 of record CAZWIO010000003.1, read on the forward strand.
GCCCTCGCCTGTCTCGCCGCGCTCGGCATCGCCCTCGGCGCGCTCGCCCATCGCGCCGGCGCGCGCGACGTTGCGGGCGCCTTCGACTATTACGTGCTCGTGCTCACCTGGTCGCCGTCTTATTGCCTCGGCGAAGGCAAGCAGCGCAAGGACGCGCAATGCCGGATCGATAAGCGGCACACCTTCACCCTGCACGGACTCTGGCCGCAATACGAGAAAGGCTGGCCGGAGGATTGCGAGATCGGCAAGCGGCCTTGGGTGCCGCAATCGGTGATCGAGGAGATCAGCGACATCATGCCGAGCCGCAATCTCGTCATCCACGAATACCGCACGCACGGGACCTGCTCGGGGCTGGAGGCGCGGCAATATTTCAGCGTAGCGCGCGAACTCTACGAGCGCATCAAGGTGCCGCAGCGTTTCGCGGCGCCCACCTCGGCGCACGCGCTTTCGCCCGACGAGATCGAGCGCGCGTTCCTGGAGGCGAATGACTGGCTCGAGCCCGAGATGATGTCGGTGACCTGCCGCGGCGAAAACCTGCTCGACGTACGCGTCTGCTTCGGCCGCGATCTGTTCCCGCGCCATTGCGGCCTGAACGAGGACCAGCGGCGCCTCTGCCGCGCCAACCGCATTGCCGTGCCGCCGCCTGGCGGGCAGTGATCAGAAGCGGTAGATCAGCGAGCCGCGATAGGTGTTGGCGTCGGGGTCGAAGGTCGCGCGGCCGCCGGGATAGCGCACGGTCTCCGAGTCGAAATCGGTGAACTGATAGTCGAAGCGCGCGTGCCATTGCGGCGATATCGCCCATTCCGCGCCGCCGCCGGCGCTCCAGCCGAAGAAAGTCGCGCTCCTGGAGGCGCCGCCCGGCCCTGTGACCGGCAGGTCCGCATCGGCCCAGGCGCCGCCGAACGTGCCGAACAGCAGGATGTCGGGCGTGATGGTGTAGCCCGCACGCAGACGGATACCCGCCATCATCTCGATGCTCGGGCTGACGCGGTTGGCGCCTGCGTTGAAACGGCGGCTGCCGTCGATGTCGGCCGCGAGCAGGTCGCCCTCCGCGCCGATCACGAAGGGGCCGCTCTGCCAGCTATAGCCGCCGATCACGCCGCCAAGCAGCCCGCTGGTGTCGACAGTCTTGCCGGGCGAGAAATCGTAATTGACCGTGGCGCCGCCGAGCGTGCCGCCGAGCCACCAGCCTTCGAACAGGTTCTGATCCTGCAAGGGGCCGGAATCGTAGAAGACCGGCGCTTGACTACCGTAAGGATCGCCGGCCGTCTGGCTCAACGCCACGGTCGTTCCGGTCAGCAGGAAAACGGCAAGGGCCGCGGCCCCGGTCAATGGCTTACGCATTACGAACTTCCCCTAAGGCGCTGAGGGCGCGCGCGGTTGGCGCACGACCAGCGGCAGGACTTCAAGCGACGCGCAACAGGCTAGCGCCCTGCCCTTACCAAGGGTTAACGCTGAACCGCGGCGAGACTTGGCAGGGTTAGCGGCAGGTTAATGGCCATCCCTGGGCGAGGCCAAAGGCCGCGCCGGACGCCGGACGCGCGAAAGGACGCGCGCTCATAAAGAAAGGGCGCCTAAGCGGCGCCCTTCAAGGTGGGAAGTGCTTTTTGGGGAAGATGATTGGCTAGAACGACGCCTTCAGCGTTGCGACCGCGCGCGCGTCGCAGCCCGTGCGATTGAAGCCATTGATCGTGCAGCCCGTCTCGTTCAGGTCCGAGTCCCAGTAGCGGATGTCGATCGACATATTGGGCTTGTCCCAGAAGCCCAAGGTGAGGCCGGCGTTCCAGTAGGTATAGTCGAGTCCGACGAACGAGCCGTCGGTCTCCATGAAACCGATCTGGCCGCTGACCGACGGGGTGAACACCCACCACTTGCTGGCGAAGTCGTATCCGGCGCTGAACTCGTAGACCTGATAGTTGCGGTCCGAGAAGTAGCCGGTGAAGCCCACGCCGAGATTCTCGAACACCGTCGTGGAAATGCCGAGCTTGCCCTCGACCACGTCATAGCCATCGGAACCGACGCCCGGATAGACGTAGAAGAGCACCCCGAGGTCGAAATTGATGTTCTGCCAGGTCGGCGTGATGCCGCCGTAGAAGTCGATCTCGAAGTCGGCCGGATCGCCAACGCCGAAGTCCACGTTGCTGGCCCAGGTGCCGAGGTAGAAGATGCCCCAGGTCATGTCGATACCGCCCTGGATCGCCGGATCGTTCTGGGTCTGCGAGATGCCGCGGAACATGTAGTCGGTGGTCAGCGCCACGTTGGCCGAGAATTCCGGCCCCCCGGACGGGAGGATTCCCCCTTCGGCAGAAGCCGGCATCGAAGCTGCGACAAGCATAGCTCCCCCGAGAATGCTCGCCGTGAGCGTCTTGATCGCACGTCCCCGCTTTATCATTGGTCTCTCCTGAATCTTCTTTCGCCCTGCAGATTTTGGTAGGACCCTCGCACGCATGCACCGATGCGACGCCCCCTGTGTCTTACTTTCACAATATGCCGACGCCCCCTCCAAGCAACGGAAAAACTAGGCTTTGCTGCATATCTCCTAGGGGGTGTTGCCAATCTGCAATGGTGCAAGCGCCTTTGATGCCACTTTGGGCTAATGCCTGCCGTGCATTCACCTTGCGCGGTCCCGAAACTGCATACTTGACGGGCAAATGCACAAGGCACGGGCGAGCTCGGATCGTGGCGGAGAGTCATCGGCTTGCCGCGTAGCCCTGAGGCGGCGTGTTTGCCCCGTCTCCCCCGCCCTTGTTCCACTAAAGACGGGCGCCTAAAGTCGAATCGATCCTGAAATTCCGAACCACATTGGGCTCCACCGCGAATCGCTGGAGCGACCGCGCGACGCGAACATGGCTGACGATAGGGAACCCGGAACGGCGCTCGTGACCGGCGCGGGACGCAGGCTCGGCCGGGCCATTGCGCTCGACCTGGCGCGCGCGGGCTGGCGAATCGGCGTCCACTACCATGCCTCGGAAGCCGACGCCTTCGACCTCGTCGCCGAGATCGAGCGCGGCGGCGGGCAGGCGGTTGCGCTCGCCGCCGATCTCGCGCGGACCGAAGCGCTGGCGCCGCTGGTCGAGGCTTGCGCGGCGCGACTCGGACCGCCGACCCTGCTCGTGAACAACGCCGCGCGCTTCGAGCAGGACCGGATCGCCACCCTCGACGCGGCGAGCTGGGCGACGCATCTCGACGTCAACCTGCGGGCCCCGATTTTTCTGGCCCAGGCCTTCGCGCGAGACCTGCCGCCCGATCGCAGCGGTCACATCATCAACCTGCTCGACCAGAAGGTCTTCCGGCTGAACCCCGATTTCTTCTCCTACACGGTCTCGAAATCCGGGCTGCTCGCGGCGACGACCATGCTCGCGCAGGCGCTCGGCCCCCGCATCAGGGTCAACGCGATCGCGCCGGGTCCCGTGCTGCCGAGCACCGCGCAGAGCGAGGAGGAGTTCGACGCCGAATGCAGCGCGACCCTGCTCGGACGTTGCGTCGAGGTTGACGAGATCCTCGGCGCGGTGCGCTTCCTGCTCGCCACCCCCTCGATCACCGGTGAGACCATCGTGCTCGATTCGGGCCAGCGCCTCGTCTAGCCACGGCGCTGCCCTTGAACCGGGCCGCGCCGCGACCTTACCTTTGCCCTGTTGGAGCGCGATGCAGCCCATCTTGCGCTAGAATCGACCCCATGAAGTTCGAGAATCAAGACAGCGTCCCGGCCTCGCTTCTCGCCCGCGCGCGCAAAGCGCTAAGCGGCGTCGAGACCGGTGCGCCCGTGATCGCCCGCGCCGCCAAGACGGCGCCCGCCGGCCCCGGCGTCTACCGCATGATCGATGCCGGCGGCGAGGTGCTCTATGTCGGCAAGGCGCGGCATCTCAAGAAGCGCGTGCAGAGCTATGCGCGGCCGACGGCGCTCAACAACCGCATCCTGCGCATGGTCGCCGACACGGCGAGCCTGGAGTTCGTCACCACTGCGACCGAGATCGAGGCGCTGCTGCTCGAGGCGAACCTGATCAAGCGGCTGAAGCCCCGCTTCAACGTCACGCTGCGCGACGACAAGTCGTTCCCCTTCATCTTGATTGCGCGCGACCACAAGGTGCCGCAGATCCTGAAGCATCGCGGCGCGCGGAGCCGCAAGGGCGACTATTTCGGGCCGTTCGCCTCGGCCGGCGCGGTCGGCCGCACCATCAACACGCTGCAACGCGCCTTCCTGCTGCGCTCCTGCTCAGACCCCTATTTCGAGAGCCGGTTGCGTCCCTGCCTCTTGTTCCAGATCAAGCGCTGCAGCGCGCCCTGCACCGGCGAGATCTCGGTCGAGGATTACGGCGCGCTGGTCGACGAGGCGCTCGGCTTCCTGCGCGGCGAGAGCGACGAGGTGAAGCACCGGCTGCATGCGCTGATGGACGAGGCGAGCCTGAAGCAGGACTATGAGCGCGCGGCGAGCTTCCGCGACCGGCTGACCGCGCTCTCGCACATCCAGTCGCATCAGGGCATCAATCCTGCGAGCGTGAGGGAAGCCGACGTGTTCGCCGCGCATCAGGACGCGGGTCAGACCTGCATCCAGGTGTTCTTCTTCAGGAGCGGCAATAATTGGGGTAACCGCGCCTATTTCCCGCGCGCCGACAAGAGCCTGCCCGTCGAGGAGGTGCTGGAATCGTTCATCGCCCAGTTCTACGACGACAAGCCGCCGCCCAAGCTCGTGCTGCTCTCGCACGACCTCTCCGACCGCCAGCTTCTCGCCGAGGCGCTGTCGCTGCGCGCAGGGCGCAAGATCGAGGTGAGCCGGCCGTCACGAGGGGAACGGCGCGATCTCGTCGAGCATGCGCTGGTCAATGCGCGCGAGGCGCTGGCGCGGCGGCTCGCCGACACCTCATCGCAGGCCGCGATCCTGGCGCGGCTCGCCGAGCTGCTCGATCTCGACGAGGCGCCGGAGCGCATCGAGGTCTATGACAACAGCCACATCTCCGGCACCAATCCGGTCGGCGCCATGATCGTCGCGGGGCCCGATGGCTTCATCAAAGGGCAATATCGCAAATTCAACATGAAGAGCGAGGACCTTACGCCCGGCGACGACTACGCGATGATGCGCGAGATGCTGACCCGGCGCTTCAGCCGGCTGGTGAAGGAGAAGGACCAGCTCAACGGCTGGGCCGCGCCCGACCTCGTGCTGATCGACGGCGGTCCGGGCCAGCTCGCCGCGGCCTACCAGGTGCTGGACGAGCTCGGTCTTTCGGACGAGATCAAGGTGGCGGCGGTGGCGAAAGGGCCGGACCGCAATGCGGGGCGCGAGCGCATCCACCTCAAGGGCCGCGAGCCACTGCTGCTCGAGCCGCGCGACCTGGCGCTCTATTGCATCCAGCGCTTGCGCGACGAGGCACACCGCTTCGCCATCGGCGCCCACCGCGCGCGGCGGAAGAAGAGCATCACCGCCTCGCCGCTCGACGAGGTGCCGGGCATCGGACCGGCGCGAAAGCGCGCGCTCTTGCAGCATTTCGGCTCGGCCAAGGCCGTGAGCCGGGCCGGCATTGCCGACCTCGAAAGCGTTGCAGGCATCAGCGCGCAAATGGCAAAGACCATCTATGATCACTTCCACGAGCGTGGCTGACCGACGTGAATGACCGAACCGCAAAGACGCGAAGCATGGCCGAGCATGGTTTGACCGCAGAAGGCGAGCAGCGGGCCGCGCAGCAGCGAGCTGCGCAGCAACGCGCGGGGGCGCAACGGGCCGCCGCGCCGCAAGGCGCGCCGTCCGAGCGCCTCGCGAGCCTGCCGAACCTGCTCACCTACGGGCGCATCCTCGCCATCCCAGCGCTCGTCGCCTGCTTCTTCGTGACGGGCGACTGGGGGCGCTGGACGGCGATGTGGATCTTCATCGCCGCCGGCGTGAGCGATTTCCTCGACGGCTATCTCGCCCGCGCCTGGGAGCAGCAAAGCGCGATCGGCCGCATGCTCGATCCGGTTGCCGACAAGCTGATCGTCTCAGCCGCGCTGATGATGCTGGCGGCCGACGGCACCATCGCCGGCTGGTCGCTCTGGGCGGGCGTCATCATCCTCTGCCGCGAGATTCTAGTGTCGGGCCTCCGCGAGTTTCTCGGCACGCTCTCGGTCAGCATGCCGGTGACGCGGCTCACCAAATGGAAGACCGTGCTGCAGATGGTGGCGATCGGCTTCCTGCTCGCGGGCTCGGCCGGCGACAAGATCTGGCCCTACACCACGCAGTTCGGCCTGACCTTGCTTTGGATTGCCGCGATCCTCACGCTCTACACGGGCTACGATTATCTGCGCGCCGCCTTCCGCCACGTGACGCGCGACGGGAGCTGAGAGCATATCTCTCCGCTTGTCATGCCCGCGAAGGCGGGCACCCAGTAACCACCGGCCCGACAAGCTTGCTGGCGTAGCGACTACTAGGTTGCCCGGCCAAGCCGGGCAATGACATGCGCTATGGATATGTTCGAGCCTTACCTCTCGCATTGGGACCTCGTGCCCGACGGCGAAGCGATCGTCACGCCGACCAGCCGATTGCTGCCGGTGCATCGCCGCGGCGAGCAAGCGATGCTGAAGATCGCCATCGAGCCTGAGGAGAAGCGCGGTGCGGCGCTCATGCTTTGGTGGGACGGCGACAGCGCTGCGCGCGTGCTTGCACATAACGACGATGCGCTGTTGCTCGAGCGCGCCTCGGGTCCGCGCTCGCTCGCCGCGATGGCGCGCGGCGGACAGGACGACGAAGCCAGCCGCATCCTCTGTGCGGTCGCCGCGCGTCTGCATACGCCGCGCCGTGCTCCACCATCGGAGCTCGTTCCTTTGTCCGAATGGTTCCGCGCGCTTTGGCCCGCCGCCGCGACGCATGGCGGCATCTTGCTCCGCGCGGCGGAGACGGCGCGCGCGCTGCTCGACACGCCGCGAGAAACAGTCGTGCTGCATGGCGATCTGCATCACGGTAACGTCCTCGACTTCGGACCGCGCGGCTGGCTGGCCATCGATCCGAAAGGCCTGATCGGCGAGCGGGGCTTCGACTTCGTCAACCTCCTGCGCAACCCCGATGCGAACACTGCGCTCGCGCCGGAGCGCTTTGCACGTCAGGCGAGCGTCGTCGCCGAAGCCGCGCAGCTCGACCGCACACGGCTGCTGCATTGGACGCTGGCCTTCGCGGGTCTCTCCGCAGCCTGGATCATCGCCGACAGCGACGACCCTGCCCTCGACCTCGGTATCGCCGAGCTCGCCGCCGCCGAGCTCGACTAACCTCGCCACGCGTGTTCGCGGGCTTCGTCGCCTAGTCCGAGGCGTAGAAGGTTTAGTGCACCCAATACTTGTTCAGCTTGCATTCGACTTGGGCTAAATATGCATTCGCGGTCGGGACATTGGCAAAAGCAAGAATGCCGATCCGCCGGAGAAAAACCATGAAGCCCATCCTCGCCTTGCTCTTCTGCGTCTCGGTCTTCCTCGCTCCGGTCAGCGCCACCGCGGCGGACGGGAGCGGCGGCGGTCTGCTCAAGAAGGGCTTCGGCTGCAAAGTGGAGCAAGGCAAGCTGGTTTGCGGCAAGGACATCAAGAACCACGGCAACAAAAACGACGACGATGATGACGACGGCGAGAAGCCGAAGAAGTCGAAATCGAAGTCGAAAAAGGACACCGGGCTGACCGAGTGCACGATCCAAGGGCCCAATAGCGGTGGTGGCTGCAAGACCGGCTTCAAACGGGTGTGCGAAAAATTGAAGAGCGGCAAGAAATGCTGCGGCTGCGTGGCCGACGCGAACGCGAAGCCCGCCGAACAAGAGCCCGCGGAGCCTGAGCCCGTCGAAGAGAAGCCGGCCGAACAGAAGCCCGCTGCGCAGGAGTTCTGTTGCACCGGCACCTATGCCGCAGGCAACAAGCACACCACGTGTGGCGGCTCGGAGGCCAATGCGCGTGGCAACGCGGAAGCGATAAAGGTCAACGGCGAAGGCCCGGTCAGCATCTCATGCGCGCCCGAGCGGTGAGCCGGGCATCGGTCCACGGCGAGCGCGTAGGCAATCCACATCGCCGGGCTCAGCGATAGTGCAGCACGGCAGAGGACGGACGCCGCTGTTCCCATCCCTGACGCTCGAGAGCCGGCGTGTCGTCCTCGGCTTCCGGATAGCCCACACAGAGATGGCCGATGAAGCGCCAATCCGGAGGCACATCCAGAATCGCGGCGATGCGCGCAGGATCGAGGATCGAGACCCAGCCGACACCGAGCCCCTCGGCGCGCGCGGCGAGCCACAGCGTGTGGATGGCGATGGCTACCGAATAGTCGAGCGTCTCCTTCATGGTGAGGCGCCCGAGGCCGCCGCCTTGCGCGGTGGCATGGTCGGCGAACACAGCGAGCTGGCAAGGCGCATCGTCTAGTCCTGCAAGCTTGAGCCGCGCATAGAGCGCGGCGCGCTCCGCTGCCTGCATCTGCAGCGCTTCCTTGTTGCAATCCTCGAAGCATTGCCGGATCGCGGCACGGCGCGCTTCGTCCTCGACTACGACAAAGCGCCATGGCTCGCTCAAGCCGACCGATGGCGCGAGCGAAGCAATCGCGATCAGCCGCTCTATGGTGCCTTGCGGCAGCTGCGTGCGCTTGAACCGCCGGACATCCCGCCGCCACTTCAGAAGATCGATCAGCTGCGCGCGGAACTGGGCGTCAAACCGCGGCGAACGGATCGCAGGCCGCTCCCCCGAACGTTGCTCGAATTGTTTGCCAAGCGGCCCCATGACCTCGCGACCCTAGCATGCGATCGCGGCGCGCGGCGCGACGCCGGACCTTCTAGCCCGCCGCGGCGACGGCCTTCACGGGGCGGATCAGCGCGGCGTAGTCGTCCATCATGTTGCGCGTGATGTCGCCGATGGCGAAGCGGTAGGGGCCGATCTCCGCGACCGGCGTCACCTCCGCCGCGGTGCCGGTGATGAAGCACTCGGAGAACTCCGCCATCTCCTCCGGCTGAATCGCGCGCTCGATCACCTTGAGACCGCGCTGCTTGGCGAGCGCGATCGCGGTGCGGCGGGTGATGCCGTCGAGGAAGCAATCGGGCAGCGGCGTATGCAGCACGCCGTCCTTGACGAAGAACACGTTGGCGCCGGTCGCCTCGGCCACCTGCCCGCGCCAGTCGAGCATCAGCGCGTCGGCATAGCCCGCGCGCTCGGCGCGATGCTTCTCGATGGTGCAGATCATATAGAGGCCGGCCGCCTTGCTTGTCGTGGGCGCGGTGCGCGGATCGGGCCGGCGATATTGGGCGATTGCCAACCGCAGGCCCTTCTCGCGCGCGGCCGGATCGAAATACGAGCCCCAGTCCCACGCAGCGATGGCGACGTTGATCTTGGTGTGCTGCGCCGACACGCCCATCTGCTCGCTGCCGCGCCAGGCGATCGGGCGCACATAGGCGTCGACCAGCTTGTTTGCGCGCAGCGCCTCGCAGCACGCCTTGTCCAGCTCCGCGACGGAATACGGAACCTCGAAGTCGAGGATGTTCGCCGATTTGTGCAGGCGCTGGTTATGCTCGGTGAGCTTGAAGATCTCGCCGCCATAGGCGCGCATGCCTTCGAACACGGCGCTCGCATAATGCATGGCATGCGTCAGCACATGCACCTTCGCGTCGGCCCAGGGCAGGAGCTTGCCGTTAAGCCAGATGAAGCCGTCGCGCTGATCGTAAGGCACGGGGGCCACGAGCGTTCCTCCAGGTTCAAGGCCGGCCGTTCTTATGCGCCGGACCGCGCCGCCTTCGCGCAAGAAACGCCTCTCATAGCACCTCGAACGGCAATTGCGCGAGCAGGCGGCGAAGCGTATCAAAGGCGCGATAAGTCAACATGACTGACATACAATCGGCGAAAAATTAAGTCAACATGGCTGACCTAAATGAGCCTCTCTCCCGCGCCTCGAAAGCCCCGCTCGCCAAGCGGCGCGGCAACGGCGCCCCTGCGCGGAAAGCGCCCCCCCTGCCCGAGGCCAAGCTGCTGGCCTTCGCCGAGCTCCTGTTCTTCGCCTATCGCGATTTCACCCGCGACCCCGATGCGATCCTCAAGGATTTCGGCTTCGGCCGGGCGCATCATCGCGTGCTGCATTTCGTCAACCGGCACTCCGGCTTGCGCGTGGCCGACCTGCTGGACGTGCTGAACATCACCAAGCAGAGCCTGAGCCGCGTCCTCAAGCAACTGATAGACAAGGGATATATCGTGCAGGAGGCGGGCGCTTCGGACCGCCGCGAACGCCTGCTCTACCCCACCGACAAGGGCCGGGCGCTAGCCAGCCGGCTCGCGGCACCGCAGCTCGTGCGGCTTGCCGGCGCGATGCAGGCCGCCGGTCCCGGGGCCGAAGCGGCCATTCGCCGCTTCCTGGAAGCCATGGTCAATGCCGAAGAACGGCCCAAAGTCTCCTCCATCATGGCCACGTCTCCTGCACCGCTCGAAGGAGGCGGCAGCGAGGAAGGGGAGTGAGCATGCCGACCGCGATCAAGCCGCAGCGCGGAAGCGGCCTTGACGACAACGCGCCCCACATCCTCGTCGTCGACGACGACAGCCGCATCCGCGATCTGCTCGCCCGCTATTTGCGCGACCATGGCTTTCGCGTCTCGACCGCGGTCGACGCCGCGTCGGCGCGCGCGACCATGCGCGGGCTCTCCTTCGACCTGCTCATCCTCGACGTGATGATGCCGCACGAATCCGGCATCGACTTCGCGCGTTCGCTCCGCACCTCTTCGCAAGTGCCGATCCTGATGCTCACCGCGCGCGCCGAGCCCGAGCAGCGCATCGAGGGGCTCGAGACCGGCGTCGACGATTATCTCGCGAAGCCCTTCGATCCGCGCGAGCTTCTCCTGCGCGTCGGCAATGTGCTCCGCCGCGGCGGGCCGGCGCAGGCCTCGGGCGAAGTGCGCATGGGCGATTTCGTGTTCCACGTCGCACGCGGCGAGTTGAAACGCGACGGCGAGACGGTGCGCCTCACCGAGCGCGAGCGCGAGCTGCTCCGCTATTTCGCGCAGCGGCCCGGCATGCCCGTCGCGCGCCATGAGCTTGCCAAGGACGCCGAGAGCGGCGGCGAGCGCGCGGTCGACGTGCAGATCAACCGCCTCCGCCGCAAGATCGAGCAAGACCCTGCCAACCCGGTCTATCTGCAGACCGTGCGCGGCAAGGGCTACATCCTCTATCCCGAGTGATGGACGCGCGCCCCGACATCGCCACCGTGACCGAGCCGCGCCCGTCGCTCTTGAAGCGCGCGATCGCCGCGTTCGGCGACCGCATGCCGAAGGGCCTCTACGCGCGCGCGCTGATCATCATCATCGCGCCTGTCGTGCTGCTGCAATCGGTGCTGACCTTCGTGTTCCTTGAGCGGCACTGGCAGACCGTGACGCGGCGGCTCTCGACCGTGACGGTACAGAACATCGCCATGCTGATCGACATGTACAAAGCCTTCCCGCAGGACAAGGACGCGGCGACCTTGATCCGCCTCGCCGAGCAGGACCTGGGGCTTCGCGTGCGCATCGCGCCGGGCGAGGAGTTGCCGGAGGCGCGCTCCAAGCCCTTCTTCGACCTGCTCGACTCGACGCTCTCCGAGGAGATCACCCGGCAGATCGGCAAGCCGTTCTGGATCGACACGGTCGGCCGCTCGAACCTCGTCGACATCCGCATCAAGCTCGACGACGCGGTGATGCACGTGCTCGCCCGGCGCAGCCAGACCTACGCCTCGAATTCGCAGATCTTCCTGCTGTGGATGGTCGGCACTTCGCTGGTTTTGCTGACGGTCGCCGTCTTGTTCCTGCGCAACCAGATCAAGCCGATCCTGCGCCTGTCGGAGGCAGCCGACAGCTTCGGCAAGGGACGGCCGCCGCCTGAAGACTTTCGGCCGCGCGGGGCGCGCGAGGTGCGTCAAGCGGCGCACGCATTCATCGAGATGAGGGATCGCATCGAACGGCATGTCGAGCAGCGTACGGTCATGCTTGCCGGCGTGAGCCACGACCTGCGCACCGTGCTGACCCGCTTCAAGCTGCAGCTCGCCATGTTCGAGGACAGTCCGGAGATCGAGGAGATGCGTGCCGACGTCGACGAGATGCAGGCCATGCTCGAGGACTACATGGCCTTCGCCAAAGGCGATTCCGGCGAGGAGATTGTGCGCGCGGATATCGGCGAGATCCTGAGCGAGGTGAAGAGCCAGGCGCACGGCGCCAAGGACATCTCCATCGCCGTCGAGGATGCGCCGCTGGTCGTGCCGGTGCGCCGTCACGCCTTCAAGCGCGCGGTCGCGAACCTCGTCAACAATGCGGCACGCTTCGCCGAGCACGTCAATGTCAGCGCGGTCCGCCACAACGGCGCGCTCACCGTCTCGGTCGAGGACGACGGGCCGGGCATCCCCGAGGCCGAGCGCGAGGACGTGTTCCGCCCGTTCTACCGCATCGACCATGCGCGCAATCAAGACGCGGGCTCGACGGGCTTAGGGCTCGCGATCGCCCGCGACATCGCCCACATCCATGGCGGCGACATCACGCTCAGCGACTCGCCGCTCGGCGGATTGAGAGCCGTCCTAAAAGTTCCGGTCTAACCACAACACGAAAGGGAGACGCCGATGCGAGCCTTGAGTTTTGGACTGGCGATATTCGCGGCCGCATTGGCGGGACCGGCGCTCGGCGCCGACGAGACGGAGCAGATCGAGGACAGCGAGATGCCCGGCTCGGAGATCCAGATCTTCGGCGACGGCCTCAACGTCACCCCTGGCGGCACGCCGATGCTCCCCGCCGATCCGGCATTTCCGGATGCCGGCGACCCGATCGACAACGAGCTGCCTGGCGAAGGGCCGGAGAGCCTGTCAGGTCCCGACGACGACGATCCGCTTCCCGAATAGGGGCTAATGCACGCTCGGCGCGGGTGACGGCGCAGGCCCGGCATTGGGCGGCGGTGCGGAGCCGCTATCCTTGCGGCGCGGCGCGAAGGCCGAAGCGAACCGGCACAGCCTCTCGCAGACCTGGTCGGCACGCGCCAGCCAGCGCTCGCCATTGGTGAGGCGCCGGTCGAGCGCCGCCATCGTCTTGTCGAGTGACGGCGAGTCGTCCTTGAGCCAGACCTGGAACACCTGCGCGTAGAGCCCGGCGAGCCCGGCGACGCGGAGCGCACCGCCCGGTCCGTCGAGCTTGGCGCCCGCTCCGGCCAGCATCCAATATTGTGAGGTGAGCGTCGAGCAGGCGAGCGAAGCGCCCTCGCCCGGGCGGCAGGCGAGATAAGACGAGATGCGCTTGAGCGCGGGCTTGTAGGGCGTCATCACCTCGAAGCGCGTCATGATGATGTCGAACAGCCGGTCGCGCGCGTTCTGCTCCGGCGCGGTCTTCGCCTTGGCGAGCACCTCGGCATCGACCTCCTTCTGGAAGGCGCTGAGGATATCGTTCTTGCAGGAGAACTCGCGCCTGAGCTCGGAGAGGCTCAAGCCCGCTTCCTGCGCGATGTCGGCGAGGCTGGTCTTGCCCCAGCCGCGCTCTGCCGCGAGCTTGAACGCCGCCCGCACCGCCTTGGCGCGCTTGGAGAAATCGTCGAACATGGGCGTACTCCTTCCTGCCTGAAAACATAGGTGCTTTCCGTGGCAACCGGAAGGCGTGGTGCGTGGTCGTTCTAGCGTAAAGCCCCGTCATGGTGAGGTGCCCGGCCGTCCTTCGAGGCGCGGGCTTCCCCCGCGCACCTCAGGATGACGGCCGGGCCTCGAACCATGGGATTGGTTACGACGACAGCTCTTTCGAGCGCCTCGCGCCGGCCTTGACGGCGCGGGCGAGCAGCTCCTTGAAGCCTCCCGGCCCCATCAGCACGTCGAGCGCCGCCGCCGTCGTGCCCTTCGGCGAGGTGACGTTCTTGCGAAGCTCCGCCGCCGAGAGTGGCGACTTCCGCAACAACGCGCCGGCGCCGCCCACTGTCGCGCGCGCGAGGCGATCGGCGAGCGCTGGATCGAGCCCGGCCTTTACGCCCGCGTCCGCGAGACACTCCGCGAGCAGGAACACGTAAGCCGGGCCGCTGCCCGACACCGCGGTGACGGCATCCATCAACCGTTCGTCGTCGAGCCACACCACCTCGCCTACCGCGCCGAGCAGCGCATCGCAGGCGCGCTTCTGTCCGCGCGTCACTTTATCGTTGGCGACCGCGACGCTGATCCCCTGCCCGATCGCCGCCGGCGTGTTCGGCATCGCGCGCACGATGGCCGCGCCCTTTCCCAACGGCCGCGCGAGGCTCGCGAGCGTCTTCCCCGCCGCGATCGACAGCAGCACCGTGCGCTTGCCCATGAAGGGTCCGATCTCGACCAGCACATGGTCGACGAGCTGCGGCTTCACCGCGAGCACGACGACCGCAGGCGGGTCTGGCAGAATCGGCGCGACGCCGATGCGGCGTTTCGCGATGCGTGCGGCGACGGCGCGCGGCGGCTTGGGGTCGCGGACGAAGATCTGCTTGGGGTCGAGGCCGTGGGCGAGCCAGCCTTCGAGCAGCGCCCCGCCCATCTTCCCCGCACCGACAAGCAGCAGCGGGCCGGCGAGGCGAAGGGTCATGCGTGTCCTTGCGTTTCGATCATGGTGGCCGCGAGCGCATCCTCGGCGGACTTGCCCGCCCACAGCACAAATTGGAACGACTGATAATAACGCTCGCAGGCCTCAAGGGCTCCCTTGAGCAGCGCCTCGCATTGCCCGGCATGGGTATGCGCGCCGGCGAGAATCAGGCCGTGCCGGTAGAGCAGCAGGCCATCCTCTTTCCAGAGATCGAAATGCCCGAGCCAGAGCTGCTCGTTGATCAGCGCCATCAGCCGGTAGACCTCCGGAAGCCGCCCGTCCTGCACCTTGCAGTCGAAGGCGCAGGCGAGATGCAGCGCTTCGAGGTCGTCCCGCCAGGTGAGCGAGATGTGGTAGTCGCACCAGCCGCCGGCGACCGAGAGCGTCAGCTCGTCAGGCGCGCTCCGCTCGAAGGTCCAGTCGTGGACGGTGGCGATATGCTCGACCATGTCCACGGGATTTGCGAAATGCTCGTAGAGCGCCTGCGCGATAGCCATGCCGTGCCTGGTGGCCTCCGAAAGTCCCCGTCAGCGGGCGCAAGTCCCGCGAATCACTTGTGAATCAGTTATAGCTCGGGGAGTCAGCGCGCACCAACGGGCGGCGAGTCCGCCTGAGTCGATTGCTGTGGACCACCTAAAGATTGCTGTGGATTACTCGCGGGCCACTAGCTGTTGCGAGTCCTCGATTCGGCTTCGTTTCGGACCGATGGCTGCTCCCGGTCAGTCAACCCCTTCATGCAAGCTTCCGCCCGGCGCAGCAGGAGCGCCCGTTCCTGGGCGTTCCGGGTCATCGAAGCGGCGCGCTCGAACTCGGCGCGGGCCTCGTCGCTGCGGCCGAGCTTGGCGAGAAGGTCGCCGCGCACGCTCGGCAGGAGGTGATAGGCCTTGAGCACGGGCTCTTCGCCAAGCGCATCGACGATCGCCAACCCCGCTTCCGGCCCGAACAGCATCGAGAGCGCAACGGCGCGGTTGAGCTCGACGATCGGCGACGGCGCGATCTCGGCAAGCGCGCCGTAGAGACCGACGATGCGTGCCCAGTCGGTGTCCTCTGCCCGCGCCGCCCGCGCGTGGCAGGCGGCGATGGCAGCCTGCAACGCGTAAGGTCCAGGCGAGCGGCGAGCCGCCTTGCATAGCGCCTCGGCGCGTTCGAGCGCGGTAAGGCCGCGGCGAATGAGCAGTTGATCCCAGCGCGCGCGGTTCTGATCAAGCAGCAACACCGGCTCACCTGCAGGGCCGGCGCGCGCATGGAAGCGCGACGCCTGGATCTCCATCAGCGCGACGAGGCCATGCACCTCGGGCTCGTCGCTCGCGAGCCCCGCCAGGATGCGGCCGAGCCGCAGCGCCTCGTCGCAAAGCTGGACGCGCATCCAGTTGTCTCCGCTGGTCGCGGCATAGCCCTCATTGAAGATGAGATAGATCACCGACAGCACCGAGGCGAGCCGCTCCGGCAGCTCCGCCGTGTTGGGAACCTCGAACGGCACGCGCTTCTCGGCGAGCATGCGCTTGGCGCGCACGATGCGCTGGGCAATGGTCGGCTCCGGCACGAGAAAGGCGCGCGCGATCTCGTCAGTGGTCAGGCCGCCGAGCAGCCGCAAGGTCAGCGCGATCTGCGCCTCGGTCGACAGCACCGGATGGCAGGCGGTGAACACGAGCCGCAACAGGTCGTCGCCGATGGCATCGTCGAGGCCCGCATCGAAATCGGGCGCCTCGGCCTGCTCGATCTCGAGCGCGCGACCGACCTCGTCATGCTTGCGCGCCGCAAGCTTTTGCCGGCGAAAGCTGTCGATGGCGCGATGCTTGCCGGCCGCCATGAGCCACGCGCCAGGCTTCTCGGGAATGCCCGACGACGGCCATTGCTCGAGCGCCGCGACCAGCGCGTCCTGCGCCAGCTCCTCGGCGAGACCCACATCGCGCACGATGCGCACGAGCCCAGCGATCAGCCGGGCCCGCTCGACGCGAAACACCGCCTCGATGGCACGATGGGTGTCGGTGGCGCGCATCGCCACCGACTAACGCTTTCTCGCGCGGCGCCGCAACCGGCTCACGCGGTGGCGCGCTCCTCCGCATGGGCCGCATCGCACAGCTTCTCGCCCGGTCCCGCGATCTGCCTGACCTCGGCCTCGCCCTCCCAACCTGGCAGGTAGGCCTTGTGCAGCTCGATGAAGCGGCGCGCCCATGCGAGCATCTTCTCCATCGAGTCCGTCTCGAACATCGCGAAGCCGCCGATCACCTCCTTGGCTTCGGTGAAGGGGCCATCGGTGACGCTGACCTTGCCGCCGTCGAGCCGGACGCGCGCGGCATTCGCGGTCGGCAGCAAGCCTTCGGCCGAGACCATCACGCAGCCGTCCTTGGCGGCGTCCTGGATGAGCTGGTCCATCGCATCGAGAAACCGCTTGGGTGGCGGCGCGTACAGCGCTTCGCTCGCCTTGACCATGGATATGAAACGCATCTCTGTCTCCTGTGACGGTGAATGGGTTGGCCTTGCGCGAGCGGCTAGTAGCCAGCCCGCTCCAGATCGCGGAAGCGCTCGATCGCCGGGCTCTCTGCGAAATCGTCGAGCTCGTAGATCTGCCGGACCTCGATTTCGCCCTCGCCGATATGCGGGTTGGGGTAGCGCCGCACCCATTCCATCGCCTCCTCGCGCGACTTGACCTGAATGATGGTGTAGCCCGCGACCAGCTCCTTGCTCTCGGTGAACGGCCCGTCGGTCACGGTCCGCTTGTCGCCGGAATATTTCACCCGCCAGCCTTTGGTAGTCGGCTGCAGGCCGTTGGCGTCGAGCAGCACGCCGGCCTTGGCGAGCTCCTCGTGATACGCCGCCATGCACTGGAACATCTCCTCGGTCGGCATCACGCCGGCCTCGGTGTCCTTGGTTGCCTTGACCAGGATCATGAAACGCATCGACTGTCTCCTTCCGTTGCTGGGCGGATGTCTCGGAGTGGAAACGCCCGTCCCTGCCCTCACGTCGAACGACAGGCGGCGGAATCGACAGCGCGCTGAAATTTTTTTGGCGGCTGGAATCAGCCGGATTGGCCGAGCGGGTTGTTCAGCCGCGCCTCGAGCTCGGCAATGCGCTGCTTGAGCGCCTCGTTCTCCTCCCGCGCCTTCTGGGCCATGGCCTTGACCGCCTCGAACTCCTCGCGCTGCACGACGTCGAGGTCGCGCAGCACGCGCTCGGCCTGTGAGCGCACCACGCCCTCGACCTCCTTGCGCACGCCCTCGGCGGCGCCGGCCGCATCGGTGATCAGCTTGCCGATCTCGTCGAAAAATCTGCCGGTGGTCTGCGTCATGGGTCAACTATGAGAGGCCTGACCACTTGGCGCAACCCCCCGCTCTCCCCTTGGGGGAGAGCACGCGCTCGCATTGCGAGCGCGGTGAGGGGGAAGCGGCAAAGTCGTGTCCGGACATCGTGCCCCCTCACCCTTTCCGCCATGCGACTTGCGAGGGCTACGCCCCGCAAGATCGCGGCGAAAAGCCTCTCCCCAAGGGGGAGAGGAAAAAAGCGCGGCCTTGCGTGCCTTGACAGGCGGATGCGCGGCGGTGAAGGGTCGCCGCAATTTCGGGGAAACGTCCAAGCTTCGCGCGCATGAGCCTCTTCGCCATCCCCTACCCGATCATCGACCCGATCGCCTTCGAGATCGGGCCGGTCTCCGTGCGCTGGTACGGCATCGCCTATATGGCGGGCATTCTCTGCGGCTGGCTCTATGGCCGCTATCTCGTGTCGCGCGACTGGCTGTGGGGTGGCAAGTCGCCGATGACCGTGAGCCAGGCCGACGATTTCCTGCTCTGGATCACGCTCGGCATCGTGGTCGGCGGCAGGCTCGGCTTCGTGCTGTTCTACGAGCCGAGCTATTTCTGGCAGCACCCCTCGCAGATCCCCGCGATCTGGCAGGGCGGCATGTCGTTCCACGGCGGGCTGATCGGCGTCGCGGTCGCCGTCTATCTGTTCTCGCGCTTCAAGGGCATCAACCCGCTCTCACTCGGCGACGTGGCGTCGGCTTCGACGCCGTTCGGCCTGTTCTTCGGCCGCATCGCCAATTTCATCAATGCCGAGGTGGTTGGCCGCGAGAGCGACGTGCCCTGGGCGATGGTGTTTCCCGGAGCGGGCGACAATCCGCGCCATCCGAGCCAGCTCTACGAGGCGGCGCTCGAAGGCATCGTGCTGTTCATCATCCTGCGCATCGCCACCCACCGCTATCTCGCCCTGACGCGGCCCGGCACGGTGTTCGGCCTGTTCCTCATCTTCTACGGCCTCTTCCGCAGCCTCGTTGAGTTCTTCCGGGAGCCGCATGCCGGCCACCCGATGGATGTCGGCATCTTCACGCCCGGCATCGTCTATTCGATCCCGATGATCCTGATCGGCGCCTGGCTGGTCTGGCGAGCGCGGCGGCAGCCGGTCGCCGCCTGACGGCATGAGCGCGCAGGGCAAAGCTCTGGACAGAGAGGCGCCGCTCGCCGGACGGTTGAAACAGCGCATCGCCCGCGACGGGCCAATCACGATCGAGGCCTATATGCAGGCCTGCCTCGCCGACGCTGAGGCCGGCTACTACACGACCCGCCAGCCGATCGGCAAAAACGGCGATTTCGTCACGGCGCCAGAGGTCAGCCAGATCTTCGGCGAGCTCGTCGGTCTATGGGTCGCCGCCGTCTGGCAGTCGATGGGCGCACCGAACCCTGTCGTCATCGCCGAGCTTGGACCGGGGCGCGGCACGCTAATGGCGGATGCGTTGCGCGCCTGGCGCAGCGTGCCGGAATTGCTCGATGCAGCGTCGGTCGCTCTCGTCGAGACCAGCCCTGCTCTCCGCGCGATGCAGCAGGCCCGTCTCGCCGATGCAGCCAAGATCACCTGGCATGAGCGCCTCGAAGAGCTGCCGCACGGCCCGCTCATCGTCATTGCCAATGAGTTCGTCGATGCGCTTCCCGTGCGCCAGCTCGTGCGCCGTGACGGCGCATGGCGCGAGCGTTGCGTCGGGCTCGGCGCTGACGGCAGTTTCGTCTTCGCCGAAGGCGAAACGGTCGAGTGCGGCCGCGACGCACCCGAAGGCGCGATCTTCGAGACGCGGCCCGGCGTCGACTCTCTCCTCTCGGCTCTTGCGGCACGCGCCGCGCAAGCCCCTCTCGCCGCTCTGTTTATCGACTACGGCCACGACACGTCCGGCTTCGGCGACACGCTGCAGGCCGTGCGGCGCCACGACTACGCCAACCCGCTCGCCGCGCCCGGCGAGGCCGACCTGACAGCCCATGTCGATTTCGCCGCGCTGAAGCATCAAGCCGAAGCCGCGGGCCTCAACACCTACGGTCCCGTGCCGCAAGGCGCGTTCCTGCTCGCTCTCGGACTGGAAGCCCGCCGCGACCGCTTGCTCACCCGCGCGACCGAGGCGCAGGCGGAAGCCATCCTCACCGGTGCTGCGCGCCTAGTAGACCCGCGCCAGATGGGTCTCTTGTTCAAGGTCCTGGCTGTGACGAGCGCGGGACTTGCCCCGCCGCCGCCCTTCGGAGACATTTAGCGCGCTACGCGTTTCGCCTCCATGGTCACACCGGACAAGATCAAGCTCTGCGCCCCGAGCCTCGCCGCGAACGGCATCGCCCACGGCTTCTTCACGCGCCAAGGCGGCGTCTCGGGCGGCATCTACGCTTCGCTCAATTGCGGGCCGGGCTCCCGCGATGAGCCTGGGAACGTGAAGCAGAACCGCGCCCGCGTCGCCGAACTGCTCGGCGCAACGCCGGACCGCCTGCTCTCGGTGCAACAGCAGCACAGCGCCCGCGCCGTGATCGCCGAGAAGCCCTGGGACGGCGCGGCGCCGCAGGCCGACGCCATGGTCACCGCAACGCCGGGCCTCGCCATCGGCGTGCTCACCGCCGACTGCGCGCCGGTCCTGTTCCACGACGCCAAGGCGCGCGTCATCGGCGCGGCGCATGCCGGCTGGAAGGGCGCACTCTCCGGCATTCTCGAGGCCACGCTCGACGCCATGCTCGAGCTTGGCGCGCGCCGGGAGACCATCGCCGCCGCGATCGGCCCGGCCATCTCGCAGCGCGCCTACGAGGTGGGACACGATTTCATGCAGAATTTCCTGGCCGAGGATGGCGATTCGGCCCCCTTCTTCGCCATCGACGAGGGCTCCGGCGAGCCGCATTTCGACCTTGCCGGCTATGTGGGCGAGCGGTTGGCGCGCGCCGGTGTGTGCAGCGTTTCCGATCTCGGCCTTTGCACGTATTGCGACGAGACCAGGCTTTTCAGCTATCGGCGGTCGCAGCATCATGGCGAACCGGACTACGGGCGCCAAATTTCCGCCATTCTGCTTGCCTGACTTTGTGATTCACTATGAGGGACCCCCGCCCCAGGGCGCCGGGCCATGCTTGACTGGACGCGAGCGGGGCGAGGCAGGTAATCTTGGTGTCCGGAAGAGGGTTGGGAGTCCCGTCACGGCAGCCTTGTCGTGAACGGTGCTGTGCGGCCAACAGAGGGAGTATTTTGTTGGACGCGGACTCACCACGCGTGCGCGGCCAGTTCTGGTACATCGCGGCGACGGCGCTGGCCATCCTGGCGCTGGTGGTCCTTGGCGGCTGCGGCGGAGGCGCCGGCAATCCGAGCGCCGGCAGCAGTAGCAGCGGGGGCTGGCTGAGCGGCACCACGAAATGGTTCAGCGGCTCGAAGACCATCGCGGTCTCGCCGATCGTCGGTGCGCCGCCCGAAGTCGCCGAGGACCTGACCCACGCTCTCATGGTCGCGGGCAAGGACCGCAACCTGACCATCATTCCAAGTGGCTCGGGCGAGGCCAACTACTCCATGCGCGGCTATCTGCTCGCCAACAACGAGCGGGGTGGCGCCAAGGTCTCCTACGTCTGGGACGTGAGCGACGCTAAGGGCGCGCGCGTGGTCCGCGTATCCGGCGAGGAAATGGTCAAGGGCCGGTCGGGCGGCGATCCCTGGAAGAAGGTCGATGCCGCCGCGACCCGCGCCATCGCCGGCAAGACCACCTCCCAGCTCGCGGCGTCGCTCGGGCGCGGCGGCCGGTCCTCCGCGCCGGCCGTTGCCTCTACTCCCGAGCCCGCCCGTCCCGCGGCTACCGCCGGATCGACGCCTGGGTCGACACCCGGCGTGGGCGCCACAGCAGCGGCCACAACGGCCGCCGCGCCGCAGCCGCGCGCCGCCACGCCGGCCAGCACGCGGCCTGCCGGCGTTCTCGTCGTTCCTGTGTCGGGCGCGCCCGGCGACGGCCAGCGCTCCCTGCCGGTGGCCCTGAAGAAGAAGCTCTATGCGGGGGGCGTGAAGCTCGCCAACGGTCCCGCCACCAACGTCTATACGGTGAAGGGCATCGTGAAGATGTCGAACGCGAGCGGCGGCAAGGAGAACATCCGCATCGACTGGCAGGTGCTCGACCCCGCCGGCAAGAAGCTCGGCACCGTCTCACAGCAGAACACCATCCCGCGCGGCTCGCTCAACGGCCCCTGGGGCGCCATCGCCGAGGCAGCCGCGGCCTCCGCCGCCGACGGCATTCTCAAGCTGCTACCCAGGTCCGGCTAGCCGTTGGCCCGGCAGTGCCCAAGACGCTGTCATTCCCGCGAAGGCGGGAACCCAGTAAGCCCTGATCCCACCGAACTACGACCGCCTTTGGTTACTGGGTTGCCCGGCCAAGCCGGGCAATGACAGGACCTGTTGGACAATAAGCCCTGCCGTTAAGCACGACCTCCCTTGCGCCCGCGTGACGCGGTGGATTGCGCGGCGATCAGGTTTACAGCGGCCGAGCGCGCTTGTTAAAAGCCCTCGTGATGAGGGCTGTCCGGCCTATCGCCGGCTCGGTGGGCAAGGAACGCTGGCATGAAACTGGTTGCAGGCAACAGCAACCGTCCGCTCGCCGAGGCGATCGCTAGCTACCTCAACGTCCCCCTGACCAAATGCGTCGTGCGGCGCTTCGCCGACATGGAGATTTTCGTCGAGGTGCAGGAGAACGTCCGCGGCGAGGACGTGTTCGTGCTGCAATCGACCTCCGCGCCCGCCAACGACCACCTGATGGAGCTCCTGATCCTGATCGACGCGCTGAAGCGCGCTTCGGCCAGGCGCGTCACGGCGGTCGTCCCCTATTTCGGCTATGCGCGGCAGGACCGGAAACCAGGCCCCCGCACGCCAATCTCCGCCAAGCTCGTCGCCAACATGATCGACCGCGCCGGCGCCGACCGCGTGCTGACGCTCGACCTCCATGCCGGGCAGATCCAGGGCTTCTTCGATATCCCGACCGACAATCTGTTCGCCGCGCCGGTGATGGTGCAGGACATCAAGGAGGTGCTTGCCGGCAACAATCTGATGGTCGTGTCGCCGGACGTCGGCGGCGTGGTGCGCGCGCGGGGGCTTGCCAAGCGGATCGACGCGCCGCTCGCCATCGTCGACAAGCGCCGCGAGCGGCCGGGCGATTCTGAGGTCATGAACGTGATCGGCGACGTGTCCGGGCGCGCCTGCATCCTGGTCGACGACATCGTCGATTCCGGCGGGACGCTGATCAACGCCGCAGACGCCCTGCTCGAGCAAGGCGCCACGATGGTGACGGGCTATATCACCCATGGCGTACTGTCGGGCGGCGCCGCCACCCGCATCATGGGCTCGCGGCTGAAGGAGCTCGTCATCACCGACTCGATCCTGCCGAGCGAAGGCGTGCAGAACGCACCCAATATCCGCGTGCTGCCGACGGCCCCGCTGCTCGGCGAGGCGATTGCCCGCACCGCCGAGGAGAAATCCGTCTCGAGCCTGTTCTACTAAGCCAACCACTCCCCAATCTTGCGGTGTGTCATGCCCGCGAAGGCGGGCACCCAGTAAGCTCCAGCCATGCAAGATCTTCCTCTACCTCGATTACTAGGTTGCCCGGCCAAGCCGGGCAAGACATGGGCAGAAGGATGGCACTTGTCCGGCAGGTTTCGCGTTAGTCCGGACCTGCACCCCGAATAGTCCAACCCAGGAGATAAACCCCATGCACGTCAATTTGGAGAACGCCGAGAAGGTCCTGGAAGCTGCGCGCAAGAAGGCGGTCGCGCTCAAGACCCAGATGTGCATTGCCGTGGTCGATTCCGGCGCGGAGCTGAAGGTCTTCCTGCGCATGGACGATGCCTGGGTCGGCTCGATCGACATCGCCATCAAGAAGGCCAAGACCGCCTGCTTCTTCGGCATGGCGACCGGTGAGCTCGGCAAGCTGTCACAGCCCGGCAAGCCGCTTTGGGGCATCGAGCATTCCAATAATGGGCTGATCACCTTCCCCGGAGGCCTGCCCATCGTCGACGAGGACGGCGTGCTGGTCGGCGCTATCGGCGTGAGCGGCAGTTCGGTCGAGAACGACCACAAAGTGGCGGAAGCCGGGGTCAAGGTGCTCGGCGTGAGCGAGCTTCCGGCCCATCCCTGGCGTACCTAGGGCCTCGGCGTCCGGAGCCCCAATCTAGGCCCAAGACCTCTCAAGAGCCGATTGTCAGGGCCATGGCTTAGAGGCTATAAGCCAGCACGATCTCAGCCGTGGGCCGCTTTGACCGCGCCCGCGCACGACCTTCGGGGCCGCTTTCCGGCCCCGCATCGTTTCAGCCTTCGGAGGCAGTTATGGCAGAGGCTACCGAACTCAAGGCCTGGGCAAGGCCGCGCACCGGCAAGGGCGGCGCGCGCGCGGTGCGCCGCGAAGGCCGCGTTCCCGGCACGCTCTATGGCGACAAGCGCGACCCGGAGACCATCGCGGTCGATTATCGCGAGATCAACCAGCACCTGCACAAGGGGCATTTCCGCAGCACGATCTTCGTGCTCGACATCGACGGCAGCAAGACGCGGGTGATCCCCCGTGACGTGCAGCTCGATCCGGTGCGCGACTTCCCGATCCATGTCGATTTCATGCGTGTCAGCAAGGACGCGCTGATCAATGTCGACGTGCCGGTGCGCTTCCTCAATGAAGGCGCATCGCCAGGCCTGAAGCGCGGCGGCGTGCTCAACATCGTGCGCCACGACATCCCGGTGCGCTGCCCGGCCGACAGGATCCCCGACCATTTCGAGGTTGACCTGACCGGGCTCGAGATCGGCGACTCCATCCACATCTCCGCCATCAAGCTGCCTGACGGCGTGCGCCCGACCATTACCGACCGCGACTTCACCGTGGCGACCATCGTCGGCCGTGCGGCCGAAGAGGCCGCGACCGGCGCGGCGGCGGCCGAGGGCGCCGAGGCGGGTGCCGAGGCTGCTGCGCCAGCGGGCGCGGGTGGCGAGGACAAGGAGAAGCCCAAGGCGGAGAAGAAGAAGGACTAGTTCCTTCTTCGCGCCCGGCTTCAGTTCAAAGACTCGTCATGGCCGGGCTTGTCCCGCCTACGCCGAAGCCTCGCTTTGCTCAGTCTTCGGAGTTTCTACTTCGGCGGGCGAAGGCCCGGCCATCCACGACTTGTCATTCCCGCGAATGCGGGAATCCAGTAAGCACCGGTCTAAGTCGCGCAGTGGTTACTGGGTTGCCCGGTCAAGCCGGGCAATGACACGGACATGCAATCAGAACAGCTCTCGCCAGGGTTCCTAAGGTGACGCGATGAAGCTCTTTGTCGGCCTCGGCAATCCCGGGGCGAGCTATGCCTTCAACCGTCACAATGTCGGCTTCATGGCGGTTGACGCCATTGCCGCCACGCACGGCTTTCCGGCGTGGCGTAAGCGCTTCTCCGGCCTCGCGGCGGAAGGCCGGCTCGGGCGCGAGCAGGTGCTGCTGTTCAAGCCGCAGACCTACATGAACGAATCCGGCCGCGCGGTCGGCGAAGCGGTGCGCTTCTACAAGCTCGATCTCGGCGATGTGGCGGTCTTCCACGACGAGCTCGACCTCGCCCCCGGCAAGCTGCGGGTGAAGACCGGCGGCGGTGTCGCCGGCCATAACGGGCTCAAATCTCTGACCGCCCATATCGGCAACGACTATGTCCGCATGCGGATCGGCATTGGCCATCCGGGCCGCAAGGACCTGGTCTCGGGCTACGTGCTGCACGATTTCGCGAAGTCCGACCATGAATGGCTCGAGCCTCTGCTCGACGCCATCGCCGAGGAGGCGCCGCTGCTCGCCGATGGCGCGCCTGACAAGTTCCAGTCCCGCGTCGCCCATGTGGTGCAGGCGGAGGAAGACACCGAAGCGCCCGCGCCGCGCAAGAAGCCTGCGCCCAAGCGGAAGGCGCCCGCCGCCGAAGTGACGGCCCAGCCGCCAGCGCCATCAGGGACGCTTGCCGAGAAGCTCCGCCGCTGGTTCGGCACATGACGGATTGATCCCATGGGTTTCAAATGCGGCATCGTCGGACTGCCCAATGTCGGCAAGTCCACCCTCTTCAACGCGCTGACCGAAAGCGCGGCGGCCCAGGCCGCCAATTATCCGTTCTGCACCATCGAGCCGAATGTCGGCGAGGTGCCGGTGCCCGACCCGCGGCTCGACCAGCTTGCCTCGGTCGCGAAGTCTGCGCAGACCATCCCGACGCGGCTCACCTTCGTCGACATCGCCGGATTGGTGCGCGGCGCCTCGAAGGGCGAAGGGCTCGGCAACCAGTTCCTCGCCCATATCCGCGAGGTCGATGCCATAGCCTACGTGCTCCGCTGCTTCGATGACCCCGACGTGGTGCATGTCGAGGGGCGCGTCGATCCGATAGAGGACGCCGACACGATCGAGACCGAGCTGATGCTCGCCGACCTCGACAGTCTCGAGCGCAGGCTGCCGATCCTCGAAAAGAAGATCCGCGGCCAGGACAAGGAAGCCAAGCAGACGCTGGCGCTCGTCGAGCGCGTGCTACCGCTGCTGCGGGAGGGGAAACCTGCACGTCTCGCCGAGATCAAGGACGAGGAGCGCGCCGCCTTCAAGGGGCTCGGCCTGCTCACCGCCAAGCCCGTGCTCTATGTCTGCAACGTCGACGAGAACTCCGCCGCGACCGGCAACGACTATTCGGCGCGGGTCGAGGCGCGCGCGCTGAGCGAGGGCGCGGGCTGCGTCGTCATCTCGGCAAAGATCGAGTCCGAGCTCGCCGAGCTTGGACCCGAGGAGCGCAAAGCCTATCTCGCCGAGCTCGGACTTGCCGAGCCGGGGCTCAACAGGCTCATCCGCGAAGGCTATAAGCTCTTGGGACTAATCACTTATTTCACCGCAGGTCCCAAGGAGGCGCGCGCCTGGACCGTGCCGGAAGGCACCCGTGCGCCGCAAGCCGCCGGCGTAATCCACACCGATTTCGAGAAGGGCTTCATCCGCGCGGAGACCATCGCTTTTGACGAATATGTGTCGCTCGGCGGCGAGGCCGGCGCGCGCGACGCCGGCAAGCTTCGTCTCGAAGGCAAGGACTACATCGTCAAGGATGGCGACGTCCTGCACTTCCGCTTCGCGAATTGATCAGGTCGGCTTCGGCACTTTGGGTGCTTTGGGCTTCACCGCGCTCGCCTCGATCAGCGGCGGCTTGGAGACGGGCGGCGTCACGCCCATCGACACGTAGACGTTCATCAGCCGCTCGACGCCGCCTTCCGCCGGCCTGATCCACTCGGCCGGCACATAGACCAGCGCGCCGCCGAACGGCACGGGCGCCGACGGGATGAGCACACCGAGATAGCTGTGCTCGCCGACGGTCACCGGCTCGTGCGACGGCATCAACGCGAGCACTGCGGCACTCCCCTCCCCGCCGAAGAAGCACCAGACCGGGCTCATGCTCTTGAGGTCGTCCTTGTCGCCGCCGCGCCGGTCTACGATGGCGACGAAGCGCTTCGACAGATCGTAGATGTTGGACAGGATCGGAATGCGCATCATCACGCCGTCGAGGCCGCCCTGCACCAGTGGGCGCAAGCGCGACTCGACGATCAGCCCGAGCAGGAAGATGCAGGCCAGCACGATGAGCAGGCCGAAGAAATAGGCGACGGTCCGCGACGAGACGAGGTTGGAGCCAAGCAAGACGATAAGCTTGCCGAGCATGGAGTTCGGGCCGGCATAGCCTTGCAGGAGCTGCGCCACCCAGATCGTCACGAACACCGTGACGAGGATCGGTAGCAGCACAAGCAGCCCGGCGATGAAAATGCGAAAGATGCGGGCCACGCGGCGCTCCCGAGTCGAGGATTGAGCGGCTAGCATAGTTCAAAAGACGCGTCATGGCCGGGCTTGTCCCGGCCATCCACGATTTGTCATTGCCCGGCTTGACCGGGCAACCCAGTAACCAAGGCATTGCCGATGCCGGCGCTTACTGGATGCCCGGCACAAGGCCGGGCACGACGAGACTGAGGGTCTGTTAAGCGGTCCAAGTGGGCAAGTCGCGAGTACCGCGCGCTTGCCCCCGTTAGACCCTATCCGGCGCGCTTGAGAGCGTCGGCCGCGGCGACCTGCCGCAGGAAGTTCTCGACCGTATGGCGGAGCTGCTCGGCCTGGCGGCCCAGGTCGCGGGAGACCTGCAGCATCTGCGTCGCCGACTGGCTGGTCTCGTCGACCGCCTTGGTTACGCCCGGCATATGCGCCACAACGTCCTCGGTGCCGCGCGCGGCCTGGCGCACGCTATGCGAAATCTCGGAGGTCGCGGCCGATTGCTGCTGCACGGCGCCGGCGATCTCCTGCGTGTTCTTGTTGACCTCGCCCATCGTCGTCACGATCGACTGCATGGCATCGACCGCACCGTTGGTCGAGCTCTGGATCGCGGCGATCTGCTGCTTGATCTCCTCGGTGGCCTTGGCGGTCTGGTCGGCGAGCGTCTTCACCTCGCTCGCGACGACGGCGAAGCCGCGGCCGG
The DNA here is from genome assembly GCA_964634195.1 of uncultured Methyloceanibacter sp. Classification (GTDB taxonomy): domain Bacteria; phylum Pseudomonadota; class Alphaproteobacteria; order Rhizobiales; family Methyloligellaceae; genus Methyloceanibacter. Next base: position 251,155 of record CAZWIO010000003.1, read on the forward strand.
CCTCGCCCGCGCGCGCGGCCTCGATGGTGGCGTTGAGCGCAAGCAGGTTGGTCTGCGCCGCCACGTCTTGGATGAGGCTCACCACATCGCCGATCCTCTGCGCGGCACTGGCTAGCCCCTCGACCTTGAGGTTGGCGGCGCGCGCGTTCTCGGTGACCTGGCTGACGATGCGGCTTGCGGTCGAGACGCGCGTGCCGATCTCGCCGACCGACACGGCAAGCTCCTCGGCAGTAGCGGCGACGGTCTGCACATTGGCCGAGGCCTCGTCGGACGCGGAGGCCACCACGGTCACCCGCTCGTTGGTGTCGCTCGCAACCGTCGAGAGCGCCCGCGCCGTCTCGTCCATCTGCCGCGCGCTGCCCGCAAAGGCGCTGAGGATGCCCGCGATCGAGCCGCGGAACTGGTGGATCAGCTCCTCGGTGCGCTGCTGTGAGGCAAGCCGCCCCTGGATCTGGCTGTCCTGTTCCGATTTGTGGCTCTCGCTCCACTTGATCGCGTCGGCCTGGAAGGCTTTCAGCGACTTGGCGAGCGCCCCGACCTCGTCGGTACGAGCCAGGTGCGGAACGGTGCCGTCCATGTCCCATTTCACGAAGCGCAGGATCACGGCGTTGAGGTCGCGGAGCGTCTTGGCAAGCTCGCCGCCGAGCGCGTAGCCGACGACTGCGCCTAAACCCCCAGCGACGATCAGCGCCACGAGCGCCGCGGCCCTCGGGCCGGGAATCGTGGCCACGACCAGATAGGTCAGCAGCACGGTGGCGAGAGCCGTACCGGCAAAAGCGAGCGTGAGCTTCGAGCGCAAAGCCATGGGATTCTCTCGAATTGAGACGCGGGCCAACCCCTCGCCCGGGCACGCCTTCTGGAAGGCCGAATCCCGGTCGTGGCAGATCGGCCTAAGCCTCTCTGTTTGTGGTTAAGACTCTATTAGGAGCGGTTCGATTGTGGGGCCACTCGGCCCCAGCTCGCCTAGCGCAAAGCGGCGGCGATATTGCCCCCGTCGACCGTCTCGACATGGCCAGTGGTCTTGCGCGCCTTGGCGAGCGCGACGAAGGCCTGGGCCACGTCCTCGGCCAGCACCTCGGCCTGCAGCAAATTGCCCGCCATGTAGTCGGCCTCGGTCACACCGCGCGCCTTGGCCCGCGCCGCGATCATCTCGTCGGTGAGCAGCCCGCTCCTGATGCGATCGGCGTTCACGCCGTTCGAGCGGATGCCGTCGGCGCCGTAATCGAGCGCATATTGGCGCATCAGCAGCATGGTCGCTGCCTTGGGCAGGCCGTAGGGGCCGAAATTCGCGCCCGGATTGACCGCCTGCTTGGAGAGGTTGAACAGCAGCGTCCCGCCCGTGCCCTGCTTCAGCATGATGCGCACGGCCTCGCGCGCCACGGTCTGATGCGCGAAGAAATTCAGCTCGAAGCTCTTGCGCAGGGTCTCGTCGGAGACCTCGCCGATGCGGCCCTGCCAGGCGGCGCCCGCGTTCGACACGAGGATATCCACCCCGCCGAACCGCTCGCAGACGGCCGCGAACGCCGCCTTCACCTGCTCGGGCTTGGTGACGTCGCATTCGAGCCCAAGACCTTTCACCTCGCCCGCAGCCTTCTTGGCGAGCGCGCCGTCGATGTCGAGAATCGCCACCGCCGCGCCCTCGGCTGCCAGGGCGCGTGCCGTGGCCGCACCAATCGCGCCGGCGCCCGTCACCACCGCGACCTGGCCGGTGAGCGGCTTCACCACCGCGCCCTTCAGCTTCGCCTGTTCGAGGCTCCAATATTCCAGCGCAAAAAGGTCGCTCTCGGGCAGCGGCTCGTAACGGCCGATGGCCTCGGCGTCGGTCACGACCCGCACGGTGTTCTCAGCAAGGTCCGCGGCGATCGACGCGTCTTTCGCCGTGCGCCCGAGACCGAACAGGCCGACGCCCGGCACGAGCACCACGCGCGGCATCGGATCGAGCTTCGTCTTGGCATTGCCCGCGGCTTCATTCTCGCGCGCGAAATAGGCGTCGTAGTTGGCGGCGAACTGCGCCACGCCCGCGCGCACCGCCTCGGCGAACTGATCGAGCGCGCCCGCTTCCGGTGGCGGCACCACGAGCGGCTTGTTCTTGGTGCGGATGATGTGGTCGGGCGTCACCACGCCGCGCTGGCTATGGGAGGAGAGCTCGACCGCATTCACATAATGGAGAATTTCCGGCCCGGTGCGGAGCTCGGCGATGAAGCGGACCGGCTCGGCGTTATCCTTTTTGATGGCGCAGGCGCCGCGCAGGATCGGCGCGATCTCGGCGGCTTCCGCCACCGCGGCCTCAATCTGGCGGGCCGGGAACACGATGGGGCGGCCCTGACGCAACCGGCTCTCGACGAGCGAGACCATCTCGATCATCCGCTCATAAGCCTCGCGCGCATCCTCGCCGAAGGTGAAGATGCCGTGCTTGTGCAGGATCAGCCCCTCGACGTCGGGCTTGCGCTCGAACACGGCAGCAGCTTCCTTGGCGAGGCCGAAGCCCGGCGCGATATAGCGCACGATGCCCATGCGGCCGTTGTAGATCTCAGCCGCGAGCGCCTCGCCATCGGGCTGATCGACAATCGAAAGCACCGCGGCCGCATGCGTGTGATCCACGAATTTGTGCGGCAGGAAGGCGTGCAGCAGCGTCTCGACCGATGGGTTGGGCGCGCCGGCATCGAGCAGGTTCAGGCGCTGCACATTGACCATCGCCTCGTCCGACAGCGCCTCGAGCGCGCGGAGCGTGCGCAGCGGTCCGAGCTTCACCGCGGGCAGTCCCCAGGGCTCGATATCCGCCATGTCGGCACCCGAGCCCTTCACGCAGATCACCTCGTGCTCCTGCCCGAGATCGTCGGTCGCCCGCGTCTTCACCGAAGTGTTGCCGCCGCCATGCAGGACGAGCAGAGGATCGCGGCCGAGCAGCCGCGTGGTGTAGACCCTGAGCGCGACGTCCTCGCTTACGCCCTTCCCGGCATAGGCCGCGACTGTCTCGCGCGCGACATTGTCGTTCCACTGACTTTTCATGGCGCGCCTTGTTGCAGCCCTCAACCGGCGACGCAAGGGTCACGTGCAGCCTGCGAAAAATTGCCCCGCTTCCGCCATGGGCGGAAACGCATTTGCAACACTTTGGCGATGGAATTTCGTCAGACAGGTTTTGCGTTTGTACGGGGAAGTTCTGAGATGAGGTCCAAGGAACGGTATCGGCCCGAGCGCCACTATATGCGCGGCCAGGGCCCAAATGGCACGCCAAGCATCGCGCCCTGGTGGAACTGCCGGACGACGCGCACGAGCGCGCCTTCTCGCTCTGGATCGTGCCGGCCACGCTAGCGGTGCTGGTGGGGTTCTTTGCGCTGGTTACCTTTGCCTAAAGAAACGCCACAATCGGAACCGCTTGGCGATATAATCTGTTGGAAAGGTGACCGAGGAACAACAACGGTGAAGACCATGCGTGGATTCCTACTTCCTGTGCTTGCGCTTGGGGTGGCGGCCGGCTTTGCCGTCGCCGCACCGCAGCCTGTTTCGGCAAACCCCGCCGCCGCGGCGATCAACTTGGATCGCTCACAGGCCGGCGTTGTCGAAGAGGTCGGCAAGCGCAAGTACTACAAGAAGCGCTATCGCTACGGCTACAGGCCCTACCGGTATCGCAACTACGGCTATTACCGGCCCTACTACCGACCCTACTCGTACTACCGGCCTTACGCTTACCGCCCCTACTACCGGCCCTATTACGGCGGCTGGGGCTATCCGTATTACCGCCGGCCTGGCGTGAGCCTATGGTTCGGCTTCTAGCCTAGCGCTTGCAAACTACGCGGCGGACTTGGCGCGCTCGGGATAGAGCAGCGCCAAGCCTTCGCGCGTGGCCGGCGTGACCCCGCGTTCGGTGATGAAACCGGTGACGAGGCGCGCCGGCGTAACATCGAAGCCGTAGTTGGCGGCGGGGCTCGTCTCCGGCGCGATCAGCACGGTCGCGACCTCGCCCGACGGCAGCCTGCCCGTCATATGCGTGACCTCGCGCGCATCCCGTTCCTCGATGGGGATGGCGCTGCCGTCCTTGAGATTCCAGTCGATGGTCGAGTGCGGCAGCGCGACGAAGAACTGCACGCCGTTGTCGCGCGCGGCGAGCGCCTTGAGATAGGTGCCGATCTTGTTGGCCACGTCGCCGTTGGCCGCGACGCGGTCGGTGCCGACGATGCAGAGATCGACCAGCTTCTGCTGCATGAGGTGACCGCCGGTGTTGTCGGCCACGATAGTGTGCGGCACGCCATGCGCGCCGAGCTCGAAGGCGGTGAGCGAAGCGCCCTGATTGCGGGGCCGCGTCTCGTCCACCCAGACATGCACCTTGATGCCCTCGTCGTGGGCTCTGTAGATCGGCGCGAGCGCCGTGCCCCAATCGACGCAAGCCAACCATCCCGCGTTGCAGTGCGTGAGGATGTTGACCGGCGCGCCCTCTTTCTTTTCGGAATGCGCTTTGATCAGCCCTGCGCCGTGCTCGCCGATCCGGCGATTGGCCTCGACGTCCTCGTCGCAGATGGCGGCCGCGCGCGCATAGGCCGCGGCGAGCCGCGCCTCGCGCGGCTGGTTGCGCACCGCGTGCTGCATCTCCTCGAGCGCCCAGCGGAGATTGATGGCGGTCGGGCGTGTCGCGGCCAGCGTCTCGCAGGCGCGGTCGAGCGTCTCGTCGGAGGCGTCCTCGCGCAGCGCGAGCGCCACGCCGTAAGCCGCGGTCGCCCCGATCAGCGGCGCGCCGCGCACCTGCATGGTGGAGATCGCCCGCGCCGCGTCGTCAAGCGTCCGCAGCGTGACCGTCTCGAAGACATGCGGCAGCTTGGTCTGGTCGATGATCTCGACCGACCAGCCGTCCTCGTTGAGCCAGATCGTGCGGTAGGGCTTGCCGTCGATCTTCATCGGCGCGCGCTCAATCGCCCTCGAAGGCGAGCAGCGAATGGCATGGCACGCCGAGCTTGGCGAGCCGCGCGCAGCCGCCGAGGTCCGCCAGCTCGATCACGAACGAGGCGCCGACCACCTCGGCGTCGAGCTTGCGGAGCAGCTTGACCGCGGCTTCCGCCGTGCCGCCGGTGGCGATCAGGTCGTCGATCAGGAGCACCGGCTCGCCGGCGCTGATCGCGTCCTCGTGAATCTCGATCACGTCGATGCCGTATTCGAGCTCGTATTCCTCGCCGATGGCCTTGGCCGGCAGCTTGCCCTTCTTGCGGATCGGCACGAAGCCGCAGCGCAAGCGGTCCGCCACCGCGCCGCCGAGGATGAAGCCGCGCGCCTCGATGCCCGCCACCGCCTGCACACGGCGATTGGTGAAGGGGGCGGCGAGCCGCTCGACGCAGGCACGGAAGCCGTTGGCATGCCCGAGCAGCGTGGTGATGTCGCGGAACATGATGCCCGGCTTCGGATAGTCGGGTATGGTGCGCACCAGGTCCTTGAGATCGATGTCCGCAGTCAGACTCATTCGGGGATCTCCGTAACACCGCGCGCGCCGCGCCGCCGACGCTCAGCCTATAGTCCAAGCCGGCTGGCTAGTCGAGGCGTGAGCATTTCGAAGGGGGGAGTGAATGGCAGACGGCGGCAATATCGTCACCATCCGCGACATCGACGTACCGTTCTGGCGGATCGTGCTCATACTTATCAAATGGAGCATCGCCGCCATCCCGGCGATGATCGTCATCGGCATCATCTACTCGGCGCTGTTCGCCCTGCTCGGCGGATTGTTCGTCGGCTTGATGGGCGTGATCGGCGTGCCGATCCCCGAGGTGCCAACCCCGCCAACGCCTTGAGGTTGGCTCTCACCCCGTCATGGTGAGGTGCAAGCGCCGTCCTTCGAGGCGCGGGTTTTACCCGCGCACCTCAGGATGACGGCGCTTGCCTCGAACCACGCACGGCTTTGCCCACCCTACGATGCGTTCAGCACCCTGCCCGCGACGGCGTCGAGCTTCGCCAGCAATTCGGGATCGCGCGCTTCGGGCGCGGTGATGATGGCCGTGTCGAGCGCGCGGTCCGAGCCGATCGGGCACGGCTCGTGCTCGCGCGGGAAGCTCAGCGCGAGCCGCGCCACGAGCCGCTGCGCCTTCTCGGCGTTCGCCATCAGCACCTTGATGATGTCCTGCACCGTGACCGCGTCGTGATCCGGGTGCCAGCAATCGTAATCGGTCACCATGGCGACGGTCGCGTAGCAGATCTCAGCCTCACGGGCGAGCTTGGCCTCGGGCAAGTTGGTCATGCCGATCACCGAATAGCCGAGCCCCTTATAGGTCAGGCTCTCGGCGAGCGTCGAGAATTGCGGACCCTCCATGCAAACATAGGTGCCGCTCCGCGCGACGGTAATGCCTTCGGCCTCGGCGGCCTCGGCGAGATGGAGGCGCAGCCGCGGACTGACCGGATGCGCCATCGACACATGCGCGACGCAGCCTTTGCCGAAGAACGAACTCTCCCGGTTGTGTGTGCGGTCGACGAACTGATCGACCAGCACGAAGGTGCCGGGCGGGAGCTCCTCCTTGAACGAGCCGCAGGCCGACAGCGAGACGAGGTCGGTGACCCCTGCCCGCTTCAACACGTCGATATTGGCGCGGTAGTTGATGTCGCTCGGCGAAAGCCTATGGCCCTTGTCGTGACGCGACAGGAACACGATGGGCAGCCCGTCGATATCGCCGACCTTGAGCGGCGCCGACGGCTCGCCCCACGGGCTTTCGACGCGCACCTCGCGCACATTGCGCAGGCCCGGCAGATCGTAGAGCCCCGAGCCGCCGATGATCCCCAGCACTGCTTTGGTCATTTGCCGTTCTGCCTCGCCCTCGGTCCCCGGACCGCAATCGGGCCAGAGCACCTTTACGCCTCGTGGGCGGCCTTGTGCTTCTGGCGGTGCAGCGGCGCCCAGACCGCGCGCTTGGCGAGATACATCAGCACGGCCAGCACGGCTAGGAAGATCATGACCCGCAAGCCGATCTGGTGCCGCTCCTCGAGCTTGGGCTCGGCCGCCCACATCAGGAAGGCGGAGACGTCCCGCGCGTAATTGTCGAGCGTCTTGTCGGTGCCGTCGGTGTACTGGACCGAGCCGTCGCGCAGGAGCTGCGGCATGGCGAACTGATGGCCGGGGAAAGCCTCGTTGTAGTGCATGCCCTGCGCCAGCTCGAAGTGCGGCGGCGGATCGCGATAACCGGTGAGCAGCGCGTAGATATAGTCGGGGCCGCCCGGCCGCGCCTTGGCGATCACGGACAGGTCAGGCGGCAGCGCACCGCGGTTCGCCGCCCGCGCCGCCTGCTCGTTCGGATAGGGCGAGCGAAAGCGGTCCGAGGGCCGGCCCGGCCGCTGGAACATCTCGCCTTTGTCGTCAGGGCCATCGGTGATCTGAACCTTGGCCGCGATGGCTTCGACCGCCTTCTCCGAGAATTCCGGGCCGCCCGGCTCGCCGAGATTGCGATAGGACAGCAGCCGCATCGAATGGCAGCCCGCGCAGATGTCGCGATAAACCTGGAAGCCACGTTGCAGCTGCGCGTTGTTGAACGTGCCGAAGGGCGGCGCGAAGCTCCAATTCTGCCGCTCGATCGACGTAGCCCCGTGCTCGTGCTCGGCATCGGCGAGCGCCGCGCCCGGCAAGACGAGGATCAACAAGAGCATGGCGCCAACCGCCTCAGGGCTCCGCTTGCGGGCGCTCGGCTTTGGCGCGGGCGTGGCGGGCTCGGGCCCCAGCACGGATTCGGTGATGCTGCCCGGGAGCTTGCCCGGCCGCTCGTACCAGCCGAGCACCGGCATCACCACCAGGAAGAAGGCGAAGTAGTAGAAGGTGAGGACCCGGCCGAAGAAGAGGTACCAGCCCTCGGGCGCCTGGGCGCCAAGGTAGCCGAGCCCGAGGCAGGTCAGGACGAACGCCCAGAAGAACCATTTGTAGATCGGCCGGTAGCGCGTGGACCGCACCTTGGAGGTGTCGAGCCACGGCACGAAGAACAGGATGGCGACCGAGGACACCAGCCCAATCACGCCCAGCAGCTTGTTCGGGATCGCGCGCAGGACCGCATAGAACGGCAGGAAATACCATTCCGGCACGATATGCGCAGGCGTCTGCAGCGGATTCGCGGGGATGTAATTGTCGGTGTGGCCGAGGAAGTTCGGCGCGTAGAACACGAAGCCCGCGAACAGCAGGATGAACAGCACGAGCGCGAAGCCGTCCTTGATCGTGTAGTAGGGATGGAACGGCACCGTGTCGCGCGCCGTCTTCACCTCGATGCCGGTGGGATTGTTGTTGCCGGGCATGTGCAGCGCCCAGACATGCAAGACCACCACGCCGAGGATGATGAACGGGAAGAGATAGTGCAGGCTGTAGAGCCGGTTGAGCGTCGGCGCGCCGACCGAGAACCCGCCCCAGATCCATTCAACGAGCGTGGTGCCAAGCCCCGGGATCACCGCGTCGAGCGATGAGAAGAGGTTGGTGATGACGGTGACGGCCCAGAAGCTCATCTGCCCCCAGGGCAGCGAGTAGCCCATGAACGCCGTGACGATCATCAGCAGCAGGATCAGCACGCCGAGCACCCACAGCACCTCGCGCGGCGCCTTGTAAGAGCCGTAATAGAGACCGCGGAAGGTGTGGATGTAGACGGCGAGGAAGAACATCGAGGCGCCAACCGCATGCGCATAGCGCAGCATCCAGCCCCAGTTCACGTCGCGCATGATCCGCTCGACGCTGTCGAACGCGTGCTCCGGCGTCGGCACGTAATGCATCGCCAGCACCACACCGGTGACGATTTGCGCGATGAGCATGAAGGTGAGGATGCCGCCGAGCGTCCACCAATAGTTCAGGTTCCGCGGCGTCGGGAACACCATGAACTGGTCGTGCACGAGCCGTGGGATCGGCAAACGCGCATCGATCCACTCGGCGAAGCCGCTTTTCGGGCGATAGGTCGATTCGTGGGCCATCGGCCGCCTTATCCGATCCTGATCTTGGTCTCGTCGGTGAAGCTGTAAGGCGGGATAAACAGATTCTCCGGCGCAGGGCCGATGCGCACCCGGCCCGCCGTGTCGTATTGCGAGCCGTGGCACGGACAGAACCAGCCGCCGAACTCGCCTTTGTACTGGCCGGGCGCCTGGCCTTGCGGGATGCAGCCGAGATGCGTGCAGATACCGATCATCACGAGCCAGGGCTCTTTGTCGGCCGCCGCGCGGTTCACGTCGGTCGCCTCGGCGTCGTCGGGCAGGTTGGCATTGCGCGCGAGCGGATCGATCAGGTCCTTGAGCGGGACCGCCTTGGCCTCCTCGATCTCCTTCTGCGTGCGATGGCGAATGAAGATCGGCTTCCCGCGCCACATCACGGTGATCGCCTGGCCCTCGGCGATCGGCGCGAGGTCGACATCGGTGGTGGCGAGCGAGAGCGTCGAGGCGTCGGGGTTCATCTGGTCGAGCAGCGGCCAGATGGCGGCCGCGGCACCGATGGTGGCGAAGCCGCCGGCCGCGATCAGCATCACGTCGCGCCGCGAAAGCTCTTCATCTGTAGGCTGTGCGGGGTCTAGCGGAATATCGTGGTTGGCCACGGGCCGAAGGCTCCTGGATCGGGCTTTGAAAATTGACAGTCCCAGCTAAAGCCCAGTGTCACAGACAACCGGCGGAGAAGGCACTTGCACCCGAGCCTCCCACACCGGCATGTGTTGCCAGTTCTGATGCCTTGATTTGGCATTCTTGGCTTGGGGTTCTTGCATCACCCTCACCGGTTGTCCAGGGGCGGGCGCATGGGCAAATTGGCGCAGAAGCCGCTATTCCTGACCTGCGTCAAAGCGACGACGAATTCCACAATCGAGACTGCACCGGCCGCATGAAACCGAACCTGACAGCAGCCTCTGAGGCCGCCCCGCTCGAAGCACGGCAGGCTCGCGCGCGCGCCTGGTTCGAGGCGTTGCGCGATCAGATTTGCGCCGCGCTCGAGGCGATCGAGGACGATTCGCCTGACGTGCCTAGCGCCGGCGGCAGGCCGCCTGCCCGTTTCGTGCGCACGCCCTGGACGCGCTCAGAGGCGGATGGCGGCGGCGGGGTCATGGCGCTGCTGACGGGCGGGCGCGTGTTCGAGAAGGTCGGCTGCCATGTCTCGACCGTGCATGGCAGCTTCGCCCCGGAGTTCGCCAAGCAGATCCCCGGCGCCGACGCCGATCCTCGCTTCTGGGCAAGCGGGATCTCCTTCATCGCCCATCCGCTGAACCCGAACGCCCCGACCGCGCATATGAATACGCGCATGGTGGTGACATCGAAGGCTTGGTTCGGCGGCGGCGGCGACCTGACACCGATGCTGGACGCGCGCCGCAGCCAGGACGACCAGGACGCGCGCGATTTTCATGCGGCCATGCGGGCCGCCTGCGACGGCCAGCCTTCGGCCGACTATCCCCGCTTCAAGCAATGGTGCGATGAATATTTCTACCTGCCGCACCGGGGTGAGATGCGCGGCATCGGTGGCATCTTTTACGACTATCTCGATACCGGCGACTGGGAGGCCGACTTCGCCTTCACGCAAGCGGTCGGCCGTGCCTTCCTGCAGATCTACCCCGAGATCGTCCGCCGCAACGTGGGCACGCCGTGGACGGAGGCCGACCGCGACGAGCAGCTCGTCCGCCGCGGCCGCTATGTGGAGTTCAACCTCCTATATGACCGGGGCACGCTGTTCGGGCTGAAGACCGGCGGCAATGTCGAGGCGATCCTCTCCTCCATGCCCCCCCTTGTCCGCTGGCCTTAGCCACGGATACCGGCGTACATCAGCGGGGGGTTGATCTGGGCGGCGTCGGTGGCGGCAATCGCATCGACGAAAGCCTGGATCGCGGAAATCTCGAAGGAACCGGCCGCCGCCATCGCCAGCGCCGCGAACCCCAGGATCGTCACGATCTTCCGCATGTCACCCTCCTCGTCCCCACGCCCCGTCGCCGGAGCGTGATTGGAGGTTTAGGCGTTTGCGGCTGAACTCAGTCTGAGGGGGCCGTTCATCTGCGGTTTAGAATTCTTGAACGGGAGCGGTCACTTCGCGCTTGCCAAGGGCGGCGTCCTCGCCCATCTTTATGCCACCGGGCGCCCAAGGCTTTGGGCGCGGACTTGGACGACGGCAAGTGACTATCGAGCCTAAAGAGCACGACGACCTTTCCTGAAATCTCAAGACGCCGAAGGTCCCTCGTTCGGGGCCCTAGGGCCCGTTTGTGTTAAACTTCTACGGGAAAGGAAAATCCCTGATGTCTCGTGTGAACGGCACTGTGAAATTCTTCAATCATGCGCGCGGCTTCGGCTTCATTCAGCCGGAGGACGGCGGCAAGGACGTATTCGTCCATGCCACGGCGCTCGAGCGTTCGGGCGTGCCGGCGCTCAACGAAGGCGACAAAGTCTCCTTCGAGATCGAGGACGACAAGCGCGGCCGCGGCAAGCAGGCTGCCAACGTCCAGCTCGCCGGCTAACAGCCCAAGCGCGCTTTAGGATTGAGAGCCGCCGGGCATCGCCCCGGCGGCTTTTTTGTTGCGCGCGAAGGCTGCGCGGGCCTGTTCATGTGCGGTTCAGGCTTAACGTGCGATTCATCGTGAAGGCTCTATTTTGCCCAAAAGCGCGGGCCAAATAGCGCCAGCTCAATTCCCTGGGGCACCCCTGCCCGCTTCCCGGCGGGCCGCAACAAATCGGACACGACACATGACCAATCTCTCTTACAAGGCCGTCGTCGCCGCTGCGGTGATCGGCACGGCTGCGCTCACGGTCGCCGCACCGGCCGAAGCGGGCCGCGGCTATCGCGGCGGCAACCACTACCATCATCACTACCACCGTGGCGGTGGCGGCGGAGACGCGCTTGCGGCCGGTATCATCGGCCTTGGCGTCGGCGCCATCATCGGCAGCGCGATGACCCCGCGCGAAGTCTACGTCGCGCCCCCGCCGCCTCCGCGCCGGGCCTATTACGGCCCCGCGTCCTATGGCGGCCCGCAGCCCTGGACCTCGGGCTGGTATCGTTACTGCCGCTCGCTGCACGGGCCGAATTTCGATGCCAATACCGGCTACTACCAGGGCGCCGATGGCGGCGTTTATTTCTGCCGCTAGTTGCACGACGCCGTTACCGGCCCGCCGCCCCGATGATTTCGGCGCGGCGGGCTTTTTCTTTGCGGCCGCAACTAAAGCGCCCCCACGCGCTTTGCCCTGCGTCAATGCGGCGGGACCGCCTTGCCCGTTCTGTCTTGAACCGGACGGTCTCTCATCGCAAGATTGTCGCGCTCCGAGATGAGTCCCCGTTTGCGCCGCTGGTCTTTCAAGGGCCGGCGCATGGTGCCGTTCATGAACTGAAGAAGGACCCTTGGACCATGTCACTTGCAGCCGCCCCCGAACCGGTCATCGAAAAGCCGCGCGACGCGCCGAACGTGCCCGCTGACCGGCAAGCGCTTGGGCTGGTGAAGCCCTACCAGGGCATGGTGGCGTGGCCGACAGTGCTGCTGGCGCTCGGCATCGTCGCCGCCTTCACGCTGGTCTGCGCGCTCGGCACCATGCGCATCATCCCGCTCTGGCTCGGGCTGATCCTGAACACGCTCATCCTCTACGCTTCACAGACCCCCCTGCACGAGGCCTGCCACGGCAACATCGCCGGCAAGGACTCGAACTATCTCTGGCTGAACCATCTCGTCGGCTATGCCTGCGGCGCGATCCTGCTGCACGAGTACAAGGCCTTCCGCTACATGCATCTCGCCCATCATCGCGACACCAACAACGAGGAGATCGATCCCGACCATTGGGTCGCGGTGCAAGGGCCCCTCAAGATATTCTGGCGCTGCATGACGATCGTGTTCTGGTATCAGCGCTATTTCTGGCGGCATATCGCCTTCCATCCGCACATCCCCGGCATGCGGGCGCTCGCCATCCACATCATGGCGATGTACGCGCTGTTCTACGGCATCGCGCTCGGCCTATCGGTGATGGGTTATTGGCGCGAGGTGCTGATGCTGTGGATCTTCCCGCATTTCCTCGCCTCGGCGCTGATCATCTATTTCTTCGCCTATCTCACCCACGCGCCGCACGAGGCACATGAACGCTACCGCGACACCAACGTGTTCTGGTTCAAGGGACGCGTGGTCGAGCCGGTGGTGAACGGGCTCTACATGTTCCAGAACTTCCACCTGATCCATCACCTCTTCCCGCGCGTGCCGTTCTACCTCTATCCGAAGGCGTTCCGCTCGCTGAAGCCGGTACTGGAGAAGGAGAAGGCGCACATCTACGAGTTCGGGCACTAGTGGGCCGGGTTGCTCTTTGCACGACCGTTGTCATGCCCGCGTAGGCGAGCACCCAGTAATCGCAGGCATCTAGAGTCCGGCTGACCGCGCCGCTTACTGGGTCGTCCGCCTTCGCGGACGATGACACTCGCTAGGTGGTGGGGTCTAACTCGCCGGCTTGAACTTGAGGTCGGCGGGCGAGATCAGCACCGAGAACTGCTCGCACCAGATCACCACGCTCGGATATTTCGAGAGGTCGACGCCGGCGGGGATCGGATATTTCTGGCTGCCCTTGAAGGCGCGCAAGCGCCCGAGGTCGATGAACATCGTGTCCTTTACGTCGGACGAAGCGCGAATGTCGGCCTTCGGCACGAGCAAGACGTGGAATTTCGGACCGGGCCCGACCTCGAAATCCTCGTGCAGGAACACCGTGCCGTCATAGACGCTGACCTTGCCCTTCCCCCAATGGATCGGATCGTTCGGGTCGGCATGGACGAAGCTGCCGTCGGCGACGAAGGTCGCCTGCTCCGTCTCGGTCAGCCGCTCCATGGCCTCCGGCGGCGGAAACAGGAACGGAAACAGGAACAGCCCGAGCGCGATCCCGCAGACCGCGCCGAACACCCCGCCGAGAAGAAAAATCCTGAACGACCGCCACATGGCCGCGCACGATACTTCGTGCAACGAGCCTTGTCATGCCCGCGTAGGCGGGCACCCAGTAATCGATGCCGTTGCAGAGTTCGGCTGGCCGCGCCGTTTACTGGGTCGTCCGCCTTCGCGGACGATGACACGCGGTGGGTTGGTCGCTACCCGGCTAATGCAGTCTCAGTTCGCCCGCGACGAAGCTGAACTCCGCCGGCTGGATCAGCCGGCTATGCGCCACGCGGACGCGGAACAGGCGCCCCTCGAGGTTGGCCGCCCAGAAATCGAGAAAGTCCGTTAGCTTCGGAAAGCGCGGCGCCATGTCGTAATCCTGCCAGACATAGCTTTGCAGCAGCTTCGGGTGATCGGGCAGGCGATAGAGGATCTCTGCCGTGGTCAGCGAAAATCCCTCGATCTGACGAAGAAAGGCTGCGTCTGTCATGCGGCCCTGCCGATGGTTTTTCGAATCTCGTTACGACTCCATAAGTGTTAACCGCGGACGCGGGTTGCGTCGAGATGGATTCTCCAAGCAAATCAGCATGCTAGCAGCCAGCGAATAGGCCTGCTGCCATTTTTGGCACTCTCATCTTGAAAGTGCCAAAAGCCGATTCTACATAGCCCCAAAGGGGAGTCCGGCTCCCCTTCCCACCCAATTCCAAAATCGAAACTGCCAGGTAGATTTCAGGAGGTTCACCCATGAAGTTCCGTCCGCTGCACGACCGCGTGGTCGTACGCCGCATCGACGAGGACGAGCGCACCAAGGGCGGCATCATCATTCCCGATACCGCCAAGGAGAAGCCGCAGCAGGGGGAGGTCGTCGCTGTCGGCCCCGGCGCGCTCAATGAGAAGGGCGAGGTCGTCCCGCTCGATGTGAAGGCCGGCGACCGCGTGCTGTTCGGCAAATGGTCCGGCACCGAGATCAAGCTCGACGGCCAGGACCTACTTATCATGAAAGAGAGCGATATCCTCGGCGTGCTCGAAGGCGCCGTCGCGAAGAAGAAGGCTGCGTAGATCGAATATCCGTCACCCTGAGGCGGCTGCCTTAGGGCAGCCCTCGAAGGACGATCTTCAAAATTCCCGCCGCATCCTTCGAGGCCCTCGCTTCGCTCGGGCACCTCAGGATGACGGCGTAGAGCCAATGGAGAGAAGAACATGGCTGCCAAGGAAGTGAAATTTTCCCAAGACGCCCGCGAGCGCATGCTGCACGGCGTCGATATCCTGGCCAATGCGGTCAAGGTAACCCTCGGCCCCAAGGGCCGTAACGTCGTGCTCGAGAAGGCCTTCGGCGCGCCGCGTATCACCAAGGACGGTGTGACGGTCGCCAAGGAGATCGAGCTCGAGGACAAGTTCGAGAACATGGGCGCGCAGATGGTGCGCGAGGTCGCTTCCAAGACCTCCGACACCGCGGGCGACGGCACCACCACCGCGACGGTGCTCGCGCAGGCGATCGTCAAGGAGGGTTCGAAGTCGGTTGCCGCCGGCGCCAACCCGATGGACCTCAAGCGCGGCATCGACCTCGCGGTCAACGCGGTGATCAGCGAGCTCAAGTCGAAGGCGAAGAAGGTGACCTCCAGCGGCGAGATCGCCCAGGTCGGCACCATCTCGGCCAATGGCGACGAGGAGATCGGCGCCATGATCGCCAAGGCCATGGAGAAGGTCGGCAATGAGGGCGTGATCACGGTCGAGGAGGCCAAGGCGCTCGAGACCGAGCTCGACGTGGTCGAAGGCATGCAGTTCGACCGCGGCTACATCTCGCCCTACTTCATTACCGATGCCGACAAGATGCGCGTCGAACTCGAAGCCCCCTACATCCTCATCAACGAGAAGAAGCTCTCGAACCTGCAGTCGATCCTGCCGCTGCTCGAGGCGGTCGTGCAGTCGGGCAAGCCGCTGCTCGTGATCGCCGAGGACGTCGAGGGCGAGGCGCTCGCCACGCTCGTGGTCAACAAGCTGCGGGGTGGGCTCAAGGTCGCCGCGGTGAAGGCGCCCGGCTTCGGCGATCGCCGCAAGGCCATGCTGCAGGACATCGCCGTCCTCACCGGCGGCCAGGTGATCTCCGAGGATCTCGGCATCAAGCTCGAGAACGTGACGCTCGATATGCTCGGCCGCGCCAAGAAGGTGGTCATCACCAAGGACGACACGACCATCGTCGACGGCGCCGGCAAGAAGGCCGACATCGAGGCGCGCGTTGCCCAGATCAAGCAGCAGATCGAGGACACGACGTCCGACTATGACCGCGAGAAGCTGCAGGAGCGGCTGGCGAAGCTCGCCGGCGGCGTTGCGGTGATCAAGGTCGGCGGCGCCACCGAGATCGAGGTGAAGGAGAAGAAGGACCGCGTCGACGATGCGCTGAACGCGACCCGTGCCGCGGTCGAGGAAGGCATCCTGCCCGGCGGCGGCGTTGCGCTGATCCGCAGCCTCAAGGCGCTCGAGAAGCTCAACACCGCGAACGAGGACCAGAAGGTCGGCGTGAATATCGTGCGCCGCGCGCTTCAGGCTCCAGCGCGGCAGATCGCCGAGAATGCCGGCGAGGACGGCGCGGTCGTGGTCGGCAAGGTCATGGACAAGGACGACTACAATTTCGGCTACAACGCGGCCTCGGGCGAATACGGCAACCTGGTCAAGCAGGGCGTGATCGACCCCGCCAAGGTGGTGCGCACGGCGCTGCAAGACGCCGCTTCGATTGCAGGTCTCCTGATCACAACCGAGGCCATGGTGGCCGAAAAGCCGAAGAAAAAGGCCCCGGCAATGCCTCCGGGCGCGGGCGGAATGGGCGATATGGACTTTTAGGTCCGCCGTCCTTATGTAGCGGCCAGTTCGTACGCGTAAGTTGCGTAACGCTTATTGCGTCCCTGCGTAATTGTACCCCCAGAGTATTGAGCCGCGCCCGCCCCGGGCGCGGCTCTTCGTTTTATGACCTTCCATCCCCCTCCTCGTCATTGCCCGGCTTGACCGGGCAACCCAGTAGCCCATGCTGGAGCCGAATTGGCTATGGCGATGATTACTGGGTGCCCGCCGTCGCGGGCATGACAACTTGTTCGGATGGCGATGAAACAGCAAAGCACACCCGCAAACCCAGGCCACGTCTATGTCGGCGTGGGCGGCTGGCTCTATCCGCCGTGGCGTGGCGTGTTCTATCCGGAGGGGCTCAAGCAAGCGGACGAGCTCGCCTATGCATCGAGCAAGCTCACCGCCATCGAGATCAATGCCACGCATTACCGGACGCAGAGCCCGAAGAGCTTCCGCAAATGGGCGGACACCGCGCCCGCGGGGTTCAAGTTCTCGGTGAAGGGGCCGCGTTTCGTAACCGCTTCGAGGGTGTTAGCCGGGACGGGCGATTTCGTTCAGAGCTTCATCGGGTCGGGATTGAGCGAGCTCGGCGACAAGCTCGGACCGATCCTTTGGCAATTTCCCCCCACCAAGCGCTTCGATGCGGACGATCTCGGCAGGTTCCTCGACCTGCTCCCCCGGACCCTGGATGGGCGGAAGCTCAACCACGTGATCGAGGCGCGCCACACCAGCTTCGCCACGCCGGAGTTCGTGACGCGGCTGCGCGATGCCGGAGCCGGCGCGGTCTACACCGATGCCGAGACCTGGCCGAACATTCCTGACGCGACCGGCGATGTCATCTATGCGCGGCTCCAGCGCGGCGATGACAAGCTCGAGGCCGCCTATCCGGCTCCGGAGCTCGATGCCTGGGCGAAGCGCGCGAAGGTTTGGGCCGAGGGCGATGTCCCAGACGACCTTCCCCTCATCGACGATGCGCGCAAGCAGGACGCGAAACCGCGCGACGCGTTCATCTACTTTATTCACGAAGGCAAATTACGTGCGCCGGCGGCAGCAATGGCGCTGATCGAGCGCCTCGAATAGTCGGCCCCCCGCGTCGATTTGACCGGGACCGAACCCGCTCTTCGGGCGTTTCCCTCGGAGACTGGCGGCGGGCGCTACCAACCGCAATGGAGGGTGCAGATGGCTCATCGCGCGCTCGAACGCGGCGCTGAGCACAAGCAATCGAGCCCAGGCGAAGTCGGCGTCCATCCAATCGTCGCCAAGATCGCCATCGGCGCCACGATCTGGTTTCTCGCCGTGACCTGGATCGCCTTCGCCGGCAATGGCGAGATCGACTACCTGCTCGCCATCGTGACGCTGTTCTTCGCGATCTTCTTCACGCTGTTCCTGTTCACCGCGTCCTACAGCATGCATGACCCGCGCTGGCCCGCGCGCGAGACGAGCGTCCGCGAGTTCCTTGAAGCGCGCGTCGGCATCGGCAGCGGCACCATGCGCGGACGCGACGTGCTGATCCAGATCGCGCTGATCCCGGTCGCGCTCGCGATTGCCGCGACGCTTATCGGCCTGGCTTGGATGATTTTCGGCTGAGCGCTTCGGCGCGCGCGAGCAGCTCTTCACGCGAGCCCGCGAAGCCGCCGGCGATCCATTCCGCTTCGAGACGCCGCAACGCCGCGCCGATCTCCGCCCCCTGAAAAGCGCCGGTCTCGACCAGGTCCGCGCCGCGCAAGGGGAAGTCGGGTGCCTGCCAGCGTTCCCGCAGCGCCAGCGCCGCTTGCCACGCTGGGTCGTCGGTGGCGGCATCAGTGCCCGCCCAGGCGAGCAACACGGAGGTTCGGAAGTCCTCCACGCCTAGCCGGTAGAGCAGAACCTTCGCCGCATCCTCGCCGGGCAAGGACAGCGCGTCAGGCCCGATAGCACCGAGCGCCAGCACCGCCTGCTCGGCGTTGGAAAGCCTCAAGCGCGCGGCAAGGCGCGGCGCGTCCTCCGCGACGAACACGGCGAGTGCCGCGAGCCGCCGCGCCGCGTTCGGCGATAGGCCTTGCGCCTGCTCAATCGCGATCAGCCGCTCGAAGCGCGCGAGCCGCGGGGCGCTGCCGAGCACAGCGGTGAGCAGGCCGTAGTCGAACAGCGTCTCCACGGCTTCGCCCGCGCGCGGTGCCTCGAGCAGCCGCCACAGCTCGGCCTTGATCCGCTCAGCCGAAAGCTGGTCGAGTCCGTCGCGCAGCCTGACCGAGGCGGCTAACCCTTCGGCGTCGTAGGCGCCCTTGCCGTAAGTGGCGTTGAAGCGGAAGAAGCGGAGGATGCGCAGATAGTCTTCCTTGATGCGCGCCTCCGCATCGCCGATGAACCGAACCCGCCCGGCGATGACATCCTCATAACCGCCGAGCGGATCGAACACCGTCCCGTCGCGCCCCACGTAAAGTGCGTTCAGGGTGAAGTCGCGGCGGCGTGCGTCCTCCGCCCAATCCTCGGTAAAGGCGACCGTCGCGTGCCGGCCGAACGTCTCGACATCGCGCCGGAGCGTCGTCACCTCGAACGATGTGCCGCCTGCAACGAGCGTGACGGTGCCGTGCTCGATGCCGGTCGGGATCGCTTTGATCCCGGCTTTGTGCGCCAGCGCTACGATCGTCTCGGGCGTGGCGGTGGTGGCGAGATCGATCTCGCGCACGGGACGCCCGAGCAGCGTATCGCGCACCGCGCCACCGACCGCGCGCGTCTCGACGCCTGACGCCGCAAGCACCTCGAACACGCGTTGCGTCTCAGGCCGCTTCAGCCACGCGGCATCCTTGAGCGAAGGCGGCGCGGCGCTCCGCGCGGATGAAGGAGTCTCGGCCATCGCAAAGCATCGCCTAGTCGATATGGCCCGGCTTGATCACGCCGTCCTCGATCACCGGCGGACTATAGGTGCCGCCGCGCTCGCCGCCGGAAAACTGGATGAGCGTCGCCATGACGACGAGCAGCAGCCCGCAACCCGCCGCGAGCAGCCAGAAGATCGGCGCGCTCTGCCAGAGATCGCCCGGCGCGACGCCCTTCACGCCGTACATGTAGGCCCCGTACAGAATAAAGGGCAGCGCGAAGAGCAGAATATCGATCAGCGCGATGCGAAGCATCTTGCGGGGCGGACTCCAATCTTAAGAGCCGCGCACCATAGCTTCGGTCGTGTCATAAAGCGAGCGCGCCGCGCGCGACGATCCTGGTCCTTAAGCTTCGACCCCGATATCGGGGAACGGAAAGAACGCGCCGCCGCTCCACACGCCGAGGCCCCTGCCGTCAGCTGCCTCCACCGCCAGACCCGCAAGCTCGTAATAGACCGGCCGGGCGAGCCGCGCCCGCAAGCCATCCCGAATTTCGATGAAGGGCACAGGCCCGCGCTCGCTCTGCTCGAAACCGAGCGGATGCTTGCGTCCCGCGGTGACCTCGTCGTCGACATTGGTGCGGAAGGTCAGACGCTGTTTCTTGCCGCTTCCCGTCCGCTCCATGGCGACCGCCACGAAGGGCAGCCCTTCGACCGCGATCGGCACCTTCTCGACCGGGGTGACCAAATAATGGCCGTCGCCCTCGCGACGCAGCACCGAGGCGAACAGCTTGACCAGCGGCTTCCGCCCGATCGGCGTGCCCTCGTAGAACCAGGTTCCGTCGCGGGCGATTGCCAGGCCGATATCCCCGCAAACATTAATGTTTGGCAAGGCGGCCTTGGCTCGTTTGCCGCGAGGCCGGGCAGATGCTACCAAAAGGTCCCTTTTGTCCTGGTCAGGCATGCCTATATGCCGTTTCTGGCCGTCTAGCCGCAGCCGGGCCGGGAGCAGGCCTCGGAACCAACGCTAACGTGATCAAATTACCGCGCAAACCGCTCCGCCGCCTAAGTCCTTTGGCCCTATAGTCTCCAACACTCTGGACCCGAGCGAAATCCAAACCATGACCACACTTGCCGCTAACGAGCCCCAACTTGTCTCCCGCATCGAGGAGGTCGGCGCCAAGATCGAGAAGGTGCGCGAGACCACGGCCAATATCATCTTCGGCCAGGACCGCGTCATCGATCTCGCGCTGATTACGCTGCTTTCGGGCGGCCATGCCCTGCTTATCGGTGTTCCCGGCCTCGCCAAGACGAGTCTGGTCGAGACTCTCGGCACCGTGCTCGGCCTCCAGAACAAGCGCATCCAGTTCACGCCGGACCTGATGCCGTCGGACATCGTCGGCTCCGAGGTGCTCGAGGAATCGACCGGCGGCCGGCGCAGCTTCCGCTTCGTCGAAGGCCCGATCTTCACCCAGCTTCTGATGGCCGACGAGATCAACCGCGCGAGCCCGAAGACGCAGTCGGCGCTGCTGCAGGCCATGCAGGAGCATCACGTCACGGTCGCCGGCACCCGCCACGATGTGCCGCGTCCGTTCCACGTGCTCGCGACGCAGAACCCGCTCGAGCAGGAAGGCACCTACCCCTTGCCCGAGGCGCAGCTCGACCGCTTCCTCCTGCAAATCGACGTGTCCTATCCGGACGCCGCCGCCGAGCGCCGCATGCTGTTCGCCACGACCGGCGTCGAGGATCGCGACCTCAAGACCATCCTCTCCGCTGATGAATTGATGGTTGCGCAGCGTCTCGTGCGCCAGTTGCCCGTCGGCGACCAGGTAGTCGACGCGATCTTGAAGCTCGTCCGTTCGGCGCGTCCCGGCACCGGCATCGATCAGGAGCTCGACGACATGATCGCTTGGGGCCCCGGCCCGCGCGCGAGCCAAGCCCTGATGCTGGCCGTGCGCGCCAAGGCGATGATGGAAGGCCGGCTTGCGCCCTCGGTCGACGACGTGATCGAGCTGGCCGAGCCCGTGCTCAAGCACCGCATGGCGCTCACCTTCGCCGCGCGCGCCGAAG
>CAZWIO010000004.1:0-257428 GCA_964634195.1 uncultured Methyloceanibacter sp.
GCATCGCGCTGGACCGAGGAGATGCGTTTCATCATCTCCTTGGCCACCTGCTCGGTGCATTCCGTCCAGGTGTCGACCACCTTGTTGTACTTCTCGCCGCGGGTGATCAGCCCGTCATTATATTGCTGCTCGTACTCGCGGACGAGATCGGCGGTCTTGTGGACGATGGCCTCCTTGGTCTCCGGGATCACCATGTCGTCCTTGCCGAACGAGATGCCGGCGCGGCAGGCATAGGCGAAGCCGAGGCCCATGATCCGGTCGCAGAAGATGACCGTCTCCTTCTGACCGCAGTGGCGATAGACCACGTCGATCATGTGGGAGATGTCCTTCTTGGTCAGCAGCCGGTTGACCAGGTCGAAGCTGATCAGCGGGCTCCTCGGGAGCAGTTCGCCGAGCAGCATGCGGCCGGGCGTCGTGTCGTAGATCTGCGACACGCGCTTGCCCTTCTCATCGACCGTGATGAAGCGGCCTTTGATCTTGGTGTGCAAGGTCACGACCTTGGCATCGAGCGCGTGATGGATCTCGGCCACGTTGCCGAACAGCATCCCCTCGCCCGGCTCGTTGTCCATGGCGAGCGACAGGTAATAGAGGCCGAGCACGATGTCCTGCGATGGCACGATGATCGGCGAGCCGTTGGCAGGGTGCAGGATGTTGTTGGTCGACATCATCAAGACGCGCGCCTCGAGCTGCGCCTCCAGCGACAACGGCACGTGCACCGCCATCTGGTCGCCGTCGAAGTCGGCGTTGAACGCGGCGCAGACCAGCGGATGGAGCTGGATCGCCTTGCCCTCGATCAGCACGGGCTCGAAGGCCTGGATGCCGAGGCGGTGCAAGGTCGGCGCGCGGTTGAGCAGCACCGGATGCTCGCGGATCACCTCATCGAGAATATCCCAGACCTCGGGCTTCTCCTTCTCGACCAGCTTCTTCGCTTGCTTCACCGTGGCGGCATGGCCCTTCGCGTCGAGCCGCGAATAGATGAACGGCTTGAACAGCTCGAGCGCCATCTTCTTCGGCAGGCCGCACTGGTGCAGCTTGAGCTCCGGACCGACCACGATCACCGAACGGCCGGAATAGTCGACGCGCTTGCCGAGCAGGTTCTGCCGGAAGCGGCCCTGCTTGCCCTTCAGCATGTCGGCGAGCGACTTCAGCGGCCGCTTGTTGGCGCCGGTGATGACGCGGCCGCGGCGGCCGTTGTCGAACAGCGCGTCGACCGCCTCCTGCAGCATGCGCTTCTCGTTGCGGACGATGATGTCGGGCGCGCGCAGCTCGATCAGCCGCTTCAGGCGGTTGTTGCGGTTGATGACGCGGCGGTAGAGGTCGTTCAGGTCGGACGTGGCGAAGCGGCCGCCGTCCAGCGGGACGAGCGGGCGCAGCTCAGGCGGAATCACCGGAACCACGGTCAGGATCATCCACTCGGGCTTGTTGCCGGACTGGATGAAGGCCTCGACCACCTTCAGGCGCTTGGCGAGCTTCTTGGGCTTGAGCTCCGAGGTCGACTCGGCGATCTCCACGCGCAGGTCGGCCGCGATCTTCTCGAGATCGAGACCCTTCAGGAGTTCGCGGATGGCTTCGGCGCCGATGGCGGCCGTGAAGCTGTCCTCGCCGAACTCTTCCTGCGCCTTGAGGTAGTCGTCCTCGGACAGGAGCTGCAGCGGCTTGAGCGAGGTCAGCCCCGGCTCGAGCACGATATAGTTCTCGAAATAGAGCACGCGCTCCAAGTCCTTGAGCGTCATGTCGAGCAGCAAGCCGATGCGGGACGGCAGCGACTTCAAGAACCAGATATGCGCAACGGGCGCGGCGAGCTCGATATGGCCCATGCGCTCGCGCCGGACCTTGGCGAGGGTGACCTCGACGCCGCATTTCTCGCAGATGACGCCCTTATACTTCATGCGCTTGTACTTGCCGCACAAGCACTCGTAGTCCTTCACCGGGCCGAAGATGCGCGCGCAGAATAGTCCGTCGCGCTCCGGCTTGAAGGTCCGGTAGTTGATCGTCTCCGGCTTTTTGATCTCGCCGAAGGACCAGGACAGGATCTTCTCCGGGCTCGCGATACCGATCCGGATCTGATCGAAGTTCTGCTGCTGGACCTGCGGACTGAAGAGATTGACGATGTCTTGGTTCATTCTCTCAGCTCTCCCATCGGGGGCTTATCCCCCCTTCGGTTGATCGTTTTGCGCGCGTTTGGCCGCGTTTAGCCGCTCATGCGCGCGCGTCTTTGCATTACTCCGCTGCTGGCCGCGGCAACCGCGCGCGAGCCGGCGTCTCCTCGGGCTTGGGCTGCACGAGCTCGACATTGAGCCCCAGCGCCCGCATTTCCTTGACGAGCACGTTGAACGACTCGGGGATGCCGGCCTCGAACGTGTCGTCGCCGCGGACGATCGCCTCGTAGACCTTGGTGCGACCGGCCACGTCGTCCGACTTCACCGTCAGCATCTCCTGCAGCGTGTAGGCGGCGCCGTAAGCTTCGAGCGCCCACACCTCCATCTCGCCGAAGCGCTGCCCGCCGAACTGCGCCTTGCCGCCGAGCGGCTGCTGCGTGACCAGGCTGTAAGGCCCGATCGAGCGTGCGTGGATCTTGTCGTCCACCAGATGGTGCAGCTTCAGCATATAGATGTAGCCGACCGTGACCTTGCGCTCGAACGGCTCGCCCGTGCGCCCGTCATGCAGCGTCACCTGCCCCGACGAGTCGAGACCGGCGTCGGCCAGCATCGCCGTCACGTCACGCTCATGCGCGCCGTCGAACACCGGCGTCGCCACCGGCACGCCGACCTTCAGGCTCTCGCTCACCTCAATCAGATGATCGTCCTTCAGCGCGTTCACCGCCTTGTCGTCGTCATAGATCGACTTGAGCATGTCCTTGAGCGGCTTCACCTTGTGGCTCTCGTGATAGGCCTCGAGCGCCTCGCCGATCTTGCGGCCAAGCCCCCGGCACGCCCAGCCGAGATGCGTCTCCAGGATCTGCCCCACATTCATCCGCGACGGCACGCCGAGCGGGTTCAGCACGATGTCGATCGGGGTGCCGTCGTCGAGATAAGGCATGTCCTCGATCGGCACGATCTGGCTGATCACGCCCTTGTTGCCGTGACGGCCGGCCATCTTGTCGCCGGGCTGGATCTTCCGCTTCACCGCGACGAAGACCTTGACCATCTTCATCACGCCGGGCGGCAGCTCGTCGCCGCGCTGCAGCTTGTCGACCTTGTCGACGAAGCGCTGCTCGAGACCCTTCTTCGCCTCTTCGTATTGGCGGCGAATGGCCTCGACCTCTGCCATGGCCTTCTCGTTCTTGAGGGCGATCTCCCACCAATGGCTGCGCGCGACCTCGTCGAGCAGAGCCTCGGTGATCTTCGCCTCTTTCTTGATGCCCTTTGGCCCCTTGGCGACGACCTTGTGCATCAGCGTATCTTTGAGACGGCCATAGACGTTGCGGTCGAGGATCGCGAGCTCGTCGTCGCGGTCTTTCGCCAGCCGCTCGATCTCCTCGCGCTCGATCGCCATGGCGCGCTCGTCCTTCTCGACGCCGTGGCGGTTGAACACACGCACCTCGACGACCGTGCCGGTCACGCCCGGCGGCAGCTTGAGGGAGGTGTCGCGCACGTCGGACGCCTTCTCGCCGAAGATGGCGCGGAGCAGCTTCTCCTCCGGCGTCATCGGGCTCTCGCCCTTCGGCGTGATCTTGCCGACCAGGATGTCGCCCGGGTTCACCTCGGCGCCGATATAGACGATGCCCGCCTCGTCGAGATTCTTGAGCGCCTCTTCCGAGACGTTCGGGATGTCGCGGGTGATCTCCTCAGGCCCAAGCTTCGTGTCGCGGGCCATGACCTCGAACTCCTCGATATGGATCGAGGTGAACACGTCATCGCGCACGACGCGCTCGGAGATGAGAATGGAGTCCTCGAAGTTGTAGCCCATCCACGGCATGAAGGCGACGAGCACATTCCGGCCGAGCGCGAGCTCGCCGAGATCGGTCGAAGGACCGTCGGCGATGATCTCGCCTTGCTGCACGTAATCGCCCACGCGCACCAGCGGCCGCTGATTGATGCAGGTGTTCTGGTTCGAGCGCTGGAACTTGCGCAGGTTGTAGATGTCGACGCCCGACTTCGACGGATCGGTCTCCTCCGTCGCGCGGATGACGATACGCGTCGCGTCCACCTGATCGACCACGCCTGTGCGGCGCGCGCCGATGGCGGCGCCTGAATCGCGCGCGACCACCTCTTCCATGCCGGTGCCGACCAGCGGCGCCTCCGCCGTGATCAACGGCACGGCCTGACGCTGCATGTTCGAGCCCATCAAAGCGCGGTTGGCGTCGTCGTTCTCCAGGAACGGGATCAGCGCCGCGGCAACCGACACGAGCTGCTTCGGCGACACGTCGATGAGATCGACCTTCTCCACCGGATAGAGCTCGACGTCGCCCGCATGACGGCAGACCACCACCTCCTCGGCGAAGGTGCCGTTCGGGTTCAGCTCGGCATTGGCCTGGGCGATGATGTAGCGCGCCTCCTCCATGGCGGAGAGGTACACCACCTCGTCGGTGACCTTGCCCTTCACCACGCGGCGATACGGGCTCTCGATGAAGCCGTATTTATTGACGCGCGCGTAGGTGGCGAGCGAGTTGATCAGGCCGATATTCGGACCTTCCGGCGTCTCGATCGGGCAGATGCGGCCGTAATGCGTCGGGTGCACGTCGCGCACCTCGAAGCCGGCGCGCTCGCGGGTCAGACCGCCCGGGCCGAGGGCCGAGAGGCGCCGCTTGTGGGTGATCTCCGACAGCGGGTTGGTCTGGTCCATGAACTGCGAGAGCTGCGAGGAGCCGAAAAACTCGCGCACTGCGGCGGCCGCGGGCTTCGCGTTGATCAGGTCCTGCGGCATGACCGTGTCGATATCGACCGAGCTCATGCGCTCCTTGATGGCGCGCTCCATGCGGAGCAGGCCGACGCGATACTGGTTCTCCATCAGCTCGCCGACCGAGCGCACCCGGCGGTTGCCGAGATGATCGATATCGTCGATCTCGCCCTTGCCGTCGCGCAAGCCGACCAGCGTCTTGATCACCGCGAGGATGTCTTCCTTGCGGAGCGTGCGCATCGTGTCGGGCGCGTCGAGATCGAGGCGCATGTTCATCTTCACCCGGCCGACGGCCGACAGGTCGTAGCGCTCGGCATCGAAGAAGATACCGTTGAACAGGGTCTGCGAGGCCTCGGGCGTCGGCGGCTCGCCCGGACGCATCACGCGATAGACGTCGAGCAGCGCTTCGTCGGTGTTCGAGTTCTTGTCGATGGCCAGCGTGTTGCGGATGAAGGCGCCGACATTGACATGATCGATGTCGAGGATCGGGATTTCCTTCAGGCCCAGCTCGCGCAATTTGGCGAGCAGCTTAGCGTCGAGCTCCTCGCCCGCCTCGCCATAGATCTCGCCGGTCTCCATATTCATGATGTCTTGCGCGAGATAGCGGCCATAGAGGTCCTCGTCGCTGACCAGCAACTCCTTGAGGCCTTCGTCGGCGAGCTTCTTGGCGAGACGCGCGGTGACCTTGCGGCCGGCCTCGATGGCCACCTTGCCGGTCTTGGCGTCGATCAGGTCTGAGGTCGGCTTGATGCCGCGCATGCGGTCGGGCCGGAACGGCATACGCCAGCCGTCCTTGGTCGCCTTGAGCGGGATGCGGTCGTAGAAGGTGGAGAGGATTTCCTCGTCATCCAGGCCGAGCGCGTAGAGCAGCGTCGTCACCGGCAGCTTGCGGCGACGGTCGATGCGGACATGCACGACGTCCTTGGCGTCGAACTCGAAGTCGAGCCAGGAGCCGCGATAGGGAATGATGCGGGCGGCGAACAGGAGCTTGCCGGAGGCGTGCGTACGTCCGCGGTCGTGGTCGAAGAACACGCCCGGCGAGCGGTGCATCTGCGAGACGATGACGCGCTCGGTGCCGTTGATGACGAAGGTGCCGTTCGACGTCATGAGCGGCATGTCGCCCATGTAGACGTCCTGCTCCTTGATGTCCTTGACCGAGCGGGCGCCGGTCTCCTCGTTCACGTCGAACACGATCAGGCGCAGCGTCACCTTGAGCGGCGCGGCATAGGTCATGCCCCGCTGCTGGCACTCCTCGACGTCATACTTGGGCGCCTCGAAGGCGTAGCGGACGAACTCGAGCTGCGCGCGCTCGCCGAAATCGCGAATGGGGAAGACCGAGCGGAAGACGGCCTGCAGCCCCTCGTCGGGGCGCCCGCCCTCGGGCTCGTCGACCATCAGGAACGCATCATAGGACTGCTTCTGAACCTCGATGAGGTTCGGCATCTCGGCAACTTCGTGGATCTTGCCGAACATCTTGCGCAAACGCTTGTGGCCATTGGAACTTTGCTGCTGCTGCTGATGCGGCATGTGGTCCTCTCGTCTCGTCGCGACGGCTCGCCGGAACTTCCCGCGCGGGGGCACGCGGAAATCTCTGGAGAAACGTCAGGTCACGCTCAATTGTTGGCTTGGGTTGGGGGCCCGGATCGACCCCCAGATATGGGGGCCGACCCTGAGCCTTTCAACCCAAGCTACTTCAGCTCGACGGTGGCGCCTGCCGCCTCGAGCTGCTTCTTGATCTTCTCGGCTTCTTCCTTGTTGACGCCTTCCTTGACCGGCTTGGGCGCGCCTTCCACCAGGTCCTTGGCCTCCTTCAGGCCGAGGCTGGTGATCGCACGCACCTCCTTGATCACGTTGATCTTTTGGGCACCGGCAGAGGCCAGAACGACGGTGAACTCGGTCTTCTCCTCGGCTGCGGCAGCCTCGCCGCCGCCGCCGGCCACGGCCGCCACGGCAACGGGGGCGGCTGCCGACACGCCCCATTTCTCTTCGAGCAGCTTGGCGAGCTCGGCCGCCTCGAGCACGGTCAGGCTCGAAAGGTCGTCTACGATCTTTTCCAGGTTAGCCATCGGTTTGTCCTTTTAGGTTCGTCTCTCGTATTGGGTTCCGTTAAGCGCTTCGGCTCATGCCGCCTGCTTGCCGCGCGCCGAGAACAGCCGCGCAAGCTGGGCGCCGGGCTCATTGACGGTGCGGGCGATCTTGCTCGCCGGCGCCTGGATGAGACCGATCAGCTTGCCGCGAAGTTCGTCGAGCGAGGGAAGGCTCGCGAGCGAGCCCACGCCTTTGGCATCGAGCACCGTCGGGCCCATCGCACCGCCGAGGATCACGAACTTGTCGTTCGCCTTGGCGAATTTGACGGCCACCTTCGGTGCCGCGATCGGGTCTTCGGAATAGGCGATGCAGGTGGGACCCCGCAGCAAATCCGCGATACCCTTCGCGTCGGTGCCTTCGAGCGCGAGCTTGACGAGCCTGTTCTTCGCCACCTTGACCTTGCCGCCCGCGTCTTGCATGTCGCGGCGAAGCTTGGTCATGTCGGAGACGGTCAGGCCCGCATAGTGAGCCACGACGACCACGCCGGTCTTGGCGAAGACGTCATGAAGCGACGATACGACTTCGCGCTTCTCTGCTCTGTCCATGCTCACTCCGTCAGTCTGGGATGAGGACGCGTGCCCTCACCCGGTTCAGCACCTAAGCCGCGAGACTTGGCGCGAGGGCAGGCTCGAGAAGCCGCCCCGCATTGGTCTTGCGGCGCTTCCGTCCTGTCCCACTCGCAACGCGAATAGCGTTAGAGTCAGATACGAGGTTCAAACCGATCTCCTGGTTGCGGGTCCTGCCCGCATCCCATCGAACCGTCTGTCTCCCGTCTCATGCAGGCCCTTGAGGCTTAAGCGGTTGCCCGCACCTGCAATCTCGGACAGGTTGGACCGCCTCTAACGAAGCGGCCCTTCGGGACCGGCGAGCCGGCCCCGAAACTCTTCACTCAATGGCCGCCGACCAGAGAGGTCGGCTCGACCTTGACGCCGGGACCCATGGTCGAGGTCACGGCGATACGCTTCACGAATGTGCCTTTGGCGCCGGAAGGCTTCGCCTTGACCACGGCGTCGGCGAAAGCGCGGATGTTCTCGACGAGCGCCTGCTCGCTGAACGAAGCCTTGCCAACGCCGGCATGTATCAGGCCGGCCTTCTCGACGCGGAACTCGACGGCGCCGCCTTTCGCGGCCTTCACCGCGGCGGCAACATCCATGGTCACCGTGCCGACCTTCGGGTTCGGCATCAGGCCGCGCGGACCGAGCACCTTACCCAGGCGGCCGACCAGCGGCATCATGTCGGGGGTGGCGATGCAGCGGTCGAAATCGATCACGCCCTTCTGCACCTGCTCGACCAAATCCTCCGCGCCAACCACGTCGGCGCCAGCAGCCTTCGCCTCGTCTGCCTTCGCACCCTTGGCGAACACGCCGACGCGGAGCTTACGGCCCGAGCCGTGCGGCAGCGCGCAAACGCCGCGCACCATCTGGTCGGCGTGGCGCGGATCGACGCCGAGATTCATGGCGATCTCGATCGTCTCGTCGAACTTGGACTTGGCCCCGCTCTTCACGAGCTTCACCGCCTCCTCGATGCCGTAGAGCTTCTCGCGCTCCACCGCTTCGGAAGCAGCCTTGAACCTCTTGCCGGGTTTGCTCATCTTGCCTCTACTCCTGCACCTGAATTCCCATCGAGCGCGCTGATCCGGCGATGATCTTCATCGCCTGCTCGACGGAATTGGCGTTCAGATCCTTCATCTTCACTTCGGCGATCTCGCGGAGCTGGTCCTGCGTCACGGAGCCCGCGCCGTCACGGCCCGGCAGCTTCGAGCCCTTGCCGATCTTCGCCGCCTTCTTGAGCAGGAAGGACGCGGGCGGCGTCTTCATCTCGAAAGAGAAGGAGCGGTCGGCATAGACCGTGATCACGGTCGGGATCGGCGAGCCCGGCTCGAGCTTCTGCGTCGCCGCGTTGAACTGCTTGCAGAACTCCGGGATGTTCACCCCGCGCTGGCCGAGAGCAGGCCCGATCGGCGGCGAAGGGTTCGCCTGCCCCGCCGGCACCTGCAGCTTGATATATCCGTCGATCTTCTTCGCCATTGTTACTCTCTCATCTCAGTTTCTCGTCATGCCCGGCCTTGAGCCGGGCATCCAGGGCAAATGGCTCCGTGCCGGACGCCCCTGGATCGCCGGGTCAAGCCCGGCGATGACGTGGTATGGTTTGCTCGCCGCCTACAATTTCTCCACTTGCGCATATTCGAGCTCGACCGGGGTCGGCCGTCCGAAGATCGACACGGCGACCTTCAGCCGCGCGCGCTCCTCGTCGACCTCCTCGACCAATCCGTTGAACGAAGCGAACGGCCCGTCCGCCACGCGCACCTGCTCGCCGATCTCGAAGGTGACCGACGGCTTCGGCCGCTCGACGCCTTCCTGCACCTGCTGGAGGATGCGGCCGGCCTCCTCCTCGGTGATCGGGATCGGCTTGTTGTCGGTGCCGAGAAAGCCCGTGACCTTCGGCGTCGCCTTGATCAGGTGATAGGTCTGGTCGTTCAGCTCCATCTTCACCAGCACATAGCCCGGGAAGAACTTGCGCTCCGAGGCGATCTTCCGCCCGCGGCGCATCTCGACGACCTCTTCCATCGGCACCAGCACCTGCTCGAACAGGTCGCTGAGACCGGCGCCAGCCGCGCGCTCCTTGATGGACTCGGCGACCTTCCGCTCGAAGTTCGAATAAGCGTGGACGATGTACCAGCGCATTGCCATTTGCTTTGACCGTCCGCCTCCTAGCGGCCGAACCCGAGAATAAACGTCACGATGTTGCTCAGCACCCAATCGACGCCGAGGAAGAACAGCGCCGCGACGACGGACATGAGCAGCACCATGACGGTGGTGATCACGGTCTCGCGCCGCGAGGGCCAGGTGACCTTGGAAACCTCGGTCCTGACCTGCTGAATGAACTCGAAGGGATTCGTCCTCGCCATGCGCCTTCTGTACTTCCCTGTCGCCGGGCTTGCCTTGAAGGGCTCGCCTCTTGTCCTGGCAGGAGTGGAGGGACTCGAACCCCCAACCCCCGGTTTTGGAGACCGGTGCTCTAGCCAGTTGAGCTACACTCCTTCACTCTGTCCGGACCCTGGAGCGGGTGAAGGGAATCGAACCCTCGTCCTCAGCTTGGAAGGCTGCTGCTCTACCATTGAGCTACACCCGCAAGTCCATCCTTCTTGGAGTGGTTGGTGGAGGGGGCTGGATTCGAACCAGCGTAGGCATAGCCAACGGGTTTACAGCCCGTCCCCTTTAGCCACTCGGGCACCCCTCCTTGAAACCAGATGGATTGACTGGTGGATTTTGTAAAACCAAGCAAAAACGCCCCGCCGTCGGCCGGCAGGGTCCGCCAAAGGGGGTTTATGGGTAGAGGTTCAGGTCCTGTCAACGGTTAATCGGGGCTTTGGGCGCGGTTTTCGGGACTTTTTTGGGGCTAGGCGTCCAGGACAACCCTTCCAACGAAACAACGGTCGTCATGGCCGGGCTTGACCCGGCCATCCACGATTTCAGTCTTGGTCAGCGCAAAAAATCGTGGATGCCCGGCACAAGGCCGGGCATGACGGAGCTGAGGGATGGGGCAAAAACGAATGGCGCGGCAGAAATCACGATCCGGCAAGGGCTGGGACCCCAACCGCCAGCGCCGGCCGCATGCCCCGGGGCGGCGCCGGGGCGCGACGCGGGATGACGACAAGATCGTCCTCTACGGCATTCATGCGGTCGAGGCGGCGCTCGCCAATCCTGGGCGCGAGATCCTGCGTCTGCTTGCGACCGAAAACGCGGCACAGCGGCTCGCGCCGCTGATCGCCAAGCGCGACGTCACCGTGACGCCCGTCGCGCCGCGCGACCTCGATAAGCTCTTGGGTCAGGACGCCGTGCATCAGGGCGTGGCGCTCGAGGCCGGTCCCCTCCCCCCGGTCGCGCTCGAAGACGTCGACCCGAACGGCATCCTGCTCGTGCTCGACCAGGTGACCGATCCGCACAATGTCGGGGCGGCACTGCGCTCGGCGGCTGCCTTCGGCGCATCGGCCCTGGTCATGACCGAGCGCCACAGTCCGCCGCTCTCGGGCGTGCTGGCGAAGGCCGCGAGCGGCGCGCTCGACATCGTGCCGGTCGTGCTCGTGAAGAACCTGGCGCAAAGCCTCGCGGCGCTCGGCGAACGCGGCATGCTGCGCGTGGGGCTCGCCGAGGAAGCCGACACCGCGCTGGAAGACGCCGAGCTCGCGCGGCCGCTCGCGCTGGTGCTTGGCGCGGAAGGCAAAGGCTTGCGTCAGCTCACGCGCGAGCACTGCGACAAGCTCTGCCGCATCTCGACGGCGAACGCTCTTGCGAGCCTCAACGTGTCGAACGCCGCCGCCGTTGCCCTGCACTGGGCGAGCCTGAAGGCGAAGACCTAGACTCTCCACCGTGTCATTGCCCGGCTTGACCGGGCAACCCAGTAATCGACGCGGTGCGCAATCTCGAAGACCGGCGGTTACTGGGTGCCCGCCTTCGCGGGCATGACACGGCGGTTAGGTCTCGGCCCCTAATTGCAGAAGCGGCGGCCGAAGGAATCGTACCAGCAGTCGCGGCGCCAATAGGCGTTGCCGGGCGTGCGCACGCAGGACGTGGCGTAAGCCGGCTGCGCCCAATAGGCATAGACGCGGGTCGGCTGATACCAATAAGCGCGCGGGCCGCAGGTGGTCGCCACCGGGACGGCGCAAGGCGCTGCGCACGGCGCGACGCGAGGCACCACGCGCACCGGCCGGAGCGGGATCGGATGCGGCGTCGGAACGAGGACGGCCCCGCCGCACGCGCGCGCGGCACGGCAGCCGCCCCACGCATCGGCGGTGTCGGTATAGGTAACGCTCACGCCGGCCGCGAGGGCCAGAACGGCGGCGAGACTCAGCACACTCTTCATGATGGAGACTCCACTAGGACTAGCCAGACGCGCCAGGCTGCAAAGAGCGTGCCTGCGCGAGGGGATCCCAGTGATAAGTCCCCGCCCGTATCCGGCGGGTTAATGTCAGGCTATTGAAAGGACTTGAGAAATTGCCGCTTCCCTAACGCGCGGCACAGAATGGCACAAAGCCCCCGCGCGGCAGGCTATTTCAGCCTGCTGTTGCCCGCGCCCTTGAAGTACTGCTCCTGCCCCTGGATGTGGAAATAGGGCATGCAGCGCGGATGGCCGTCTTTGCCCGTGGTGTAGGGCCGGTAGAACCACCAATGGACCTGCGGGTAGCAATAATAAGCGCGCGCCTTCTTCTTGTGGTGGAACATGGACACGGGGGTTGCCCCATGCCCCATCCCATCCGCCGACGCGGCCGCACGCGAAGCGGCGCCGTTCGCGGTAGCGGGCTGCGGCGCGAGCGCAACGATCAGACCCAACACAAAGACGGAAAGCGCCAGCCTGCAACAGCCCATGCCTGATCCCCCCGGAGGCAAGCGTTAAGCGGCAAGGCTCAAGTCTAGAAGGCTGCCACCCTCAAGGCAAGGCTTGGCGCACCAAGCGGAAGATGCGGTTGCCGCCGCTTGAGACGCCACTTGACGGAAAGCTTGGAACGCCATCAAGTCTCAAGGCCTGAGCGCGACCATGATCCGGGCGCGCCTGGAACGAAGCCGGCCAGAGCAGAGTTTTTCCGTCCGACGAGTAACAGCCTCCCCCAATCCCCTGACATCGGAAGGAGCCCCCCAATGTCCTCGACCGATACCGCACGCGGTGCGTCCAAGCGTAATGCCGGCGACACCGACGACCTCGCCAAACAGATCGACGCCATCCGCGCCGAGATTCAATCGCTGACCTCGACGGTCAGCCGCGTCGCCAACAAGCAGATCAACCGCGCACAGGACAAGGCGCTCGAGACCGCGCAGGAGGCCGAAGAGGCCATCAGGCGCAATCCGCTCGCCGCCGTCGGCATCGCCGCGGGGTTAGGCTTCCTGTTCGGCGTGTTCACCCGGCGCTAGGCGAAGCGCCGATGTTCAGCCTCGTCCTGTCGCTGCTCTCCTCGGTCCAGGCCGGCACGCGCATCAAGGAAAGCGTCGAGCGCTCGCTGCGGCAGGTGGTCATCGCGCTGATCGCGGCGGTGGTGCTGATCGCCGCCGCCGCCTTCGGCCTGATCGCGGCCTATCACGCGCTCATCTCGGTCTATGGCTTCGCGCCGGCCGGCGCCGCCGCGATCCTCGCCGGGATCTTGACCGTGGTCGGCCTGCTGATCCTGCTCTTGATGCGCGCGCCCGTGCATCGGCCCGAGCCCCAACTGTCGCAGCCTTTAGAATCCGCCGGCCACGGTCTCGGCCTGATCGACCAGGGCCTCGGCAAGGCGATGCAGCAGACCGGCCCGCTGACCCTGCTCGCCATCGCCTTCGTGGCGGGCGTGCTCGCCTCTCGCCGCAAATAGGCCGTCCCGTTTCGGGACAGGTCTTAATCCTGTCTTAACCAACGCCGCTGCACTCTCGCGAGGCGAGCCTAAGGCTCGTTCGCAAGGGGGCGGGGCGACACATGCTGCGGCGGTTGGCGATGGTTGCGCTGGCGGGGCTCTCGCTCGCCGCGACCGCCTGGCAAGCGGGCGCGCAAGTGGTCACCGTGCCGCAAACCTACCCCATACCGCTGCCGCCTACGGGCGAGCCGAATTTCGAAGTGGGCCTGCGCTACTGGCACAGCGAAGGCAAGACGCGCTTCAGCATCAATTCGAGCGGCGTCGATCGCACGCTCGGCAACCCGACCTCGATCCTGCGCTACGACGGCATGGACGGCTTCGCCGGCGAGTTCTTCTGGTTCGCGCGCAACGAGACCGACACGTTCTTCAAAGGTTTCATCGGCGGCGGCGGGCTCAACAACGGCAGCCTCGACGACGAGGACTATCTCGCGGGCCAGATCAAGTTCCTCGACACGTTCAGCCGCATCAAGGGCGGCGACATGGTCTATGGCACGATCGATGTCGGCCAGAGATTTACGCTCGCCGACGGCCCGACCGCCAGGGTGACACTCGGACCCTTGGTGGGTTTCAACTTCTGGCAGGAAACGGCAGAAGCCTTCGGCGTGCGCTGCAACCCTGACGACGTCGGCGGCCTGTTTTGCGGGCCGCCGGGCTCAGTCCCGATCCCCTTCTCCGGCCAGGTCATCACCAACGAAGCCAATTGGGCATCGCTCAGGCTCGGTGCCGAGCTGAAAGTCAGGCTGTGGGATCGGCTGACCCTGGTCGGCGACGCGGCGGTGCTGCCAGTGGCCTATGTCTGGAACAACGACAGCCATCTACTGCGCGCGGATCTCGGGCCCGTGCCCAACATCCAGGACCGCGGCACCGGCTGGGGCTATCAGCTCGAAGGCGCGGTCAAGCTCGACCTCACCCCGTGCTGGGCGATCGGAGCCGGCGTGCGCTACTGGTATGCCCGGGTCGACGGCGAGTCGGAGTTCGTGAACTTCAACGTCGAGGTGCCGCTCAACGATTTCACCAGCGAGCGCATCGGCGTGTTCGGAGAGGTCTCCTACCGCTTCGCCACGTTCTAGCCAGCGGCACCGCTAGAAGCAGCTGATCACCCGCGCCCCGCAGTGCCGCATCCTCAGGCACGTGTTGAACTGCGTGCAGCAGCGCAAGCTGCAGCCGGCGATGTCGGCGGTCGGGTCGAGCGCGCGCGCGGCGCAGATGCTGGTGCAGGAACGCAAATCGTCGTTGCAGACGCGTACGCTCTGGCTGCCCGGTCCGCAGGCCGACGGCGTGTCGCGCAGCGACTGGCTGGGCGGGATGACGCCGGCTTGTGCATGCGCCTCACCCGCCGCAAGGCAGAACGCGAGCGCCAGCACAATCATCAGAACTCTGGTCACGCTACTTCCCCCGTCCCCTCGGCACGCGATGATACAAGTTTCTGCGGCGCGCGCACCTGTCTCGTCACCGCCTGCTCGCTTCGGCCGAAGCCGCGATTTGCGGCTGCGCCGTTCTTGGTCCAATGTCCGCCGAACCCCACACGGCGAAGGAGATTTTTACGTGAAGAGCCTGCCCGTTCGTTCGCTTCTCGCTCTCTGCCTCGGTGCGTCCCTCCCGGCGGCCTCGGCGCTGGCCTGCACCTCGCTCGTTTACATCGACGCCAAGGACAAGGCCTATGCCGGCCGCACCATGGAGCTGACGGCGCAGCTCCCCTGGCAGCTCGTCTATTTTCCGCGCGGGCAGAAATTCTCCTCGAATGCCGGTGAAGGCCATCCGCCGCTCGACTATGAGAGCCGCTATGCCATCCTCGCGATCGCCATGCCCGACGTGGCGCCCGGCGAGAAGCCGACGCTTCCCGCCCTCAAGGTGATCGACGGCCAGAACGACGCAGGGCTCACCTACAGCGTGCTCGCCTATCCGTCCGCGGCAGGCCCGCAGAAGCAATACGAGATGACGCAGGCGCTGCTCAAGGTGGTCGACCTCGGCACCTGGGCGCTCGGCCAGTACGCGACCGTCGCCGAAGTGAAGGCCGCGCTCGCCGAGCAGCCGCTCGTGCTCGCGCCGGTCAAGGTGCTGCGCGGAGCCGAGGCGCCGCTGCATTTCGTGCTGTATGACCGCACCGGCGCTTCGCTCGTCATCGAGTTCCAGGACGGCAAGGAGCATATCTACGACAACCCGGTCGGCGTCTTGACCAACGGGCCGCAATTCACCTGGCACCTCACCAACCTCAACAACTACACGCTCACCAATATCGACCGCACGACCGGCCAGTTCGGCAAGCTGAAGGTGCAGCAGCCCGATTCCGGCATCGCCACCGCCGGCCTGCCGTCCTCCGACACCTCGGTCGGACGCTTCGTACGCGCCGCCTATTACTCGACCTTCGCCGAGAAGGTCGACAACCCGGACGACGCCGTGAAGACGCTCGCCCATGTCATGAACAATTTCGACCGGCCGAAGGACATCTCGATCGCGATGTCGGGTGAAGGCGATGCGCTTGCCGAAGGCCTCGGGCTCGGCTCCGGCAAGTCGACCGAATTCACGCTCTGGACCAAGCTCGCCGATCTCGAGCGCAACGTCTATTACGTGCGGAGCTACGGCGCGGTGAACTATACGGCCTTCGACATCGGCAAGCTCGCGGAGCACAAAACCCCCTTGGTGCTGCCGCTCGCGGCGTTCGACGGCATGGCGGTCGACGGCACGAGCACCCTGCTCGACGCCAAGCTGCCTTAGGCTACGTGTCGGATTGATGGTGCCGGCTGGAGGATTCGAACCCCCGACCTACTGATTACAAATCAGCCGCTCTACCTGCTGAGCTAAGCCGGCGCCGTGCCTGTCGCTGAGATGGATCGCGCCGCTACGGGCTTCAACCTCTCGCGCGCACCAGTCTTAGCGTCGTTCCGCGCTCATTTCCATGGGCGCGCGGCGCTCAGAAGCGCGGGATCGCGTCAGCATTGCCGGCGACCTCGGCGAGCTGCGCCTTCAGCACGGCCGGCGAGAGATACTGGATGTAGGATTTCTCCCGGCCGTCCACCGCGTAGCGCACCTTCAGCGTGAGGCCGCCATAGCCGCCGAGGAAATCGTCGACCTCGACGCCCTCGGCGCCGTCCTCCACCTCGCGCGGAAACGGCACGACGAGCCTGAACGCCGTGCGCGGCGGCACCGTGTCGGGCGCGGGCGAGGCCGGCGCCGGCCCCACCGTCTCGATCAGATCGATCGCGAGCTTGAAGTCGATGATCTTGAGGTCCGGCTTCACCGTGCCGTGGAAGTCGGTCAGCGTGTGGTCGGACCAATTCTCGGCGTTGAAGGCGAGCCCAACCAGCCGCGGGATGCCCGGTCCGTCCGCGGTGACGAACACCGAACGCTCCTCGGCGGTCCGCTCCGGATCATCGAACAGCCAGACCACGTCGACCTCGTCGACGGCCTCGGCGGGTTCGGGCTCCGAGCTGAACGGCGTCGAGAAGGCCGGCATGGACGGCGCGCCGGCGCGCAGGATCAGCCCGCTCCCGATCAGGAGCGCGCCGCAGATGAGCATCAAGATCCCTGCGATGATGAGCATCCGGCTGATCTCGCCTTTGTCCCTGTCAACGCCTTCGGGCAACGATAGCGCGTTTCGGCCCGCGTCCCGAAGGCTCTTTACCTGGGCCGCGCCCGTGGCCGCCACCGCGGCGCCGGCCCCGGCATAAAGCTTGGCCCGTTCGCCCGCCCCTGCGAGCAGCCCGTGAAAGGCGGGCATCGCGGTCTGCATCTTGGCGGAAAGGCCTGAAAACGCCGGTTTGATCGAGCTTGCGGCGGTGCTCCCGAGATCGCGCGCCTTGGCGCCGGCCCCCGAGACGGATTGCGAGACCCGCTCCCCCGCTGGCGCCATGTCGCGGAGTTTGGCCGAGGCAACCGCGAAGATCGCCGTCGTCCAGGCCGCGACGCTCCGGCCGAACCTGGCCGCCACGGCAGCGACGCCGGCAAACGCGGCGGCGAGCCCCGCACCCGCGTCATGGCCGAAAGCGCGCGCCCTGTCGGCGAGCTCCGAGCCCAAGGCGGCGCCGGAGCCGGGCGCCGGCTCGCCGCCGAACACGGTCTCGCGGTCCCCGCCGCTCCCTTGTGCGGCCGCTCTTGCGTCGCGCGCGGCGAACTCAGCGTAAGGATCGGCAAGGTCCGGCGCGTCGAATTCGGCGTAAGGGTCGGCGGTCTCCGGCGCGTCGTCCTCCTCAATATCAAGCGGCTCGGGCGCGACATTGCCGCCGGGTTCGCTGAGTGCGCTGAGCGTTTCGGCGGGCTCAGCCACCTGTGCGGCCTCGTCGCGGTGGAAGAAGCTCTGCCGTTGCACCGAAGCGAACTGATAGACGGTGGGAGAAGCCATGCTCTCCGCCGCGCTTCTGAAATGAGCCGGCACGCCGCTGTCCTCGAACGAGGCCGCGACGGTTTCGTCCTCGGCGGGACCCTCGATCGCTTCGATATCCGGCGCCGCCAGGCGCTCCTCCGCAGGCTCCGCGTCGTCTTCCGCGAAAGCAGCCATCTCGACCGGCGGCGCCGCCCGCTGCGCGGCGATCTCCTGCGCCTTGGCCGAGACCTGCGACACGCCGGAAGACACCGCCTCGCCGGTCGACCGCGCGAGCTCTCCGGCTTTCGCCGAGATCCCGGCGGCGGTCGATGTCGCCTTCTCGCCGGCGGACCGGGCAAATGCCGTCAGCACCGCTGCTACAGCCGCCGTGGTGGCGACGACTTTCACGCCCGCCGCGCCGAACAATTCCTGCAGCTTCACCGCAAGCCACAGCGCCCCGAAGCGGAGTTGGGCGAAGATGAGGACCGCAAAGCGCCGGATCTGCGCGCCGACGGCGGCGAAGCCCCTGCCGATCGCGCGGAACACAGACGCAAAACCCCTGGCGATCCTCCCGAACACGAAGCCGGTCGCGCCGGTGACGGCGTTGACCACCCTCATGACGGCCCGGGTGATCGCCGCCCCGATGCGCCCGTAGAAGGCGTGACGCCGCTCTCGCGCCTCCTCGCGCCGTTCGGCTGCTTCCTTCCGCTCGCGCTGCCGCTGCAGCCAACGCTCGTGCCTGACGCGATCCTTCTCGACCGCGGCCGTCTGCAATTGCAGCCAACGCTGATGGTCGCTCAAATCCTCCTTCGCGGAGGAGAGCACTTCGCCGGATTTCGCAACGGTCTGCTTCGCAACCGCGACGGTCGCCTCGAATTGGGCGACGGTCTCGGCTGCGTCAGCCTCCTTTCGCGCCGGAGGCCAGACACGTTTCTCACGCATCGGACTGACCATGTCCCGAGGCTCCGCTAGACGGCAGGTCCATGGCGAGCCTCATGTGTCCTTTAAGACTCACGCGAGACTCACGCACGCTACTACTCAGGGGGACTATACACGAAGCGCGCGCCGGAGGCCGGAACGCGCGGGCTGAGGCGCCCCTCGACGCCGAGCCCAAACCGCAGGCAGGCCGTCCATTCGCAGGGCCTTTTCCGGAAAAAGCGGCCCTG
Source organism: uncultured Methyloceanibacter sp. (assembly GCA_964634195.1). Taxonomy (GTDB): domain Bacteria; phylum Pseudomonadota; class Alphaproteobacteria; order Rhizobiales; family Methyloligellaceae; genus Methyloceanibacter. The sequence goes on from CAZWIO010000004.1 coordinate 18,773, forward strand.
CGCGCGGCCATTTCTGCTTGATTTTACCAGCTTAGCGGCGAAATGGGCGCCCCGCTAACCGTTTTTGTCGCTTGTGTGACAAATCCGTCGGTCTGCGTGGCCCGCTTGCCACTGCCAACGCCGCGCCGCCTCAGTAGTCGTTGGTCAGGTCCGTGCCGGCGCCGAGCACCCGGTCGAAATCCCGCGCCTTCTGGTATTGGACCGCTTCCCGCTTCGCGCGGTCGGCCGCGAGCGCTTCGCGGCAATCGTCATAGGGCTCGGTGCCAGGCTCGCCCTTCTCGCGGCAGCGCGCATCGTCCGCGGCGGCGAGGTCGGCTTGTTGGGCGACCTGCTTGGCCTCGAGCTGCTCGCGATCGGCGCAAGCCTGAAGCGGGGCCAGCAGCGCTGCCGCGACGAAAGCTATGGTCGTGACCCGCCCCATGCCGCGTGTCGTGACCGACAATCGTGGCGGCGCGATGGTCGCGCAGTGTTAGACGGCAGACGGAAACGCCGGCCTTGAGGCCGGCGTTTCGCTTGCGATTCAACCAAAGAAGAGAGTTGGGAAGCGGCCTACTCGACCACGCCCGCGCACTTGCCCTCGTCCTTGCGGACCTCGGCAAGCGCCTTCTGGGCGGCATCCTTGGAGTCATACGCGTTCCCGATCGGCGTAAGCCCGGAGCTGGGATTGCCCTCGATGACGGAGCAGTTCTTCACGGTATCGACCACCACGAAATACTCGGTGGCGGCGAAGGCCGGCGTGGCCAGACCGAAGATCAATAAACCTGCGATTGCACCTTTTTTCATGTCGCTACTCTCCCAGAGCTAGAGTGTTCTTAAGGCGGGCATCGTGCAGCAGACGCCTGCCTCCGGCGACACCAAAGGGCCTGGGAATATGTGGTAATGATTTTAGGAAGACACAGCAGGTGGACCACGGAGCCCATGCGCGCGTCGCCAGGCATGGGCCGCATTTGCCTTAAGACTGCCTTTGGCGTCACCTATGCGTCTCGTCCGATGCTCGCCGCTCCGCCCTGCCTCAGTTCTCTTGGCAATCACATTGGGACAACCGCAGTGACCCGTTCCACCGCAGGCCTCACGCTCGTGCTCGGCACGCTTGTCGTGCTGCTGCTTCCCATCGGTGCCGTCCAGGCCGAGGCGCCGGCGCCTTCGGTGGCGAGCGACGTCGCAGGCCAGCCGCGCACTCATTATCCTGACGGCGCCCCGCCTAAGGCGCCCGAGCCTGCCGCGGACACCCAGAGCCTCCTGCCGCCGCCTTCCATCACGCAGCACACGCTCGCCCTTCCCGGCGAAGAGCTTCGCTACACGGTGAAGGTGGGCGCGCTTCCCTTGCGCGACGGCAAGGGCGAGACGCGCGCCGAGATCGTCTATTTCGCCTACACACGCGAGCCGCTCGACGCAAAGCGGCCGATCACCTTCGTGTTCAACGGCGGCCCCGGCGCGGCGTCGGCCTATCTGCATCTCGGCACGATGGGACCGAAGGCGATCGCCGCGAGCGACAAGGGCGAGGTGCTCGGGCCCCCGCCCCACCTGTTCGACAACGAAGGGACCTGGCTCACCTTCACCGACCTCGTCTTCGTCGATCCGGTCGGCACCGGCTATAGCCGCGTCGCCCCCGGCAAGGAGGAGAAGGATTTCTATGGCGTGGCCCAGGACACCGAGGCCCTCGCCGATTTCATCCGGCTCTATCTGATCGACGCGGAGCGCATGGGCTCGCCCGTATTTATCGCCGGCGAGAGCTATGGCGGCTTCCGCGCCGCGACCATCGCGCGCCGCCTGCAGAAAACGGGCGGCGTCTCGCCGAGCGGGCTCGTGCTGATCTCGCCCGCGCTCGAATTCGCGATGCTGCACGCGGAGGATTACGATCCGCTCCCCTGGGCCCTGACGCTTCCCTCCTACGCCGCCGTCAACCTCGAGAAGCAAGATGTGGCGGGACGCGAGGCGCTCGCCGAGGGCCTGAAGGAGGCCGAGCGCTACGCGCTTTCGGACTATCTCGTGGCCTTCGCCTCGGGCATCGAGGCCGGCGGCAAGACGGCGAGCCAGACGGTCGCGCGCCTGACAGGCCTGCCGCGCGACCTGGTCGAGCGGCATCACGCGCGCATCATCCCCTCGCTCTTCATCAAGGAGTTCGACCGCGCGAACAAGCGCGTGCTGAGCCGCTATGACGGCAGCGTGGGCGGACCCGATCCGCATCCGTCGAGCCGGTGGCCGCGCGGACCTGATCCCGTGCTCGACTCGACCGTGCCGCTCTGGACCGCGGCGCTCGTTCAATACGCGCAGGAAGAGCTCGGCTACAAGACCGACCAGCCCTACCGCCTGCTCAATCGCGAGGTGCGGCCCAAATGGGATTTCGGCACGAGCCCGCAGCGCCAAGGCTATGCCGGCGCGCTCGACGACATTCAGCAGGCCCGCACCGTGAACCGCGCGCTCGAGGTGTTCATCGCCACGGGCTATACCGATCTGATCACGCCCTATTCCGTGCCGGCCTATCTCGTGAGCCAGCTCGCGCCACTCGAAGGCGCGCGCCCCATCCAGATCGAGGACTATGCGGGCGGGCACATGCTCTATCTCCGCCCGGACTCGCGCCGCGCCCTGAAGGAGGACGTTGCCGCGATGTATGCGCGGGCGCTCAAGTCCTTGCCGCAGGGCTAGCCGGCGCGTGAACCGTTAACGCCCATCGGCTAAACTTGGCCGCTGATTCGGCGCCTCACGACGGAGGGACCGCCATGCGCATGATAAGCCTGAAGCTCGCCGCGCTGATGCTTGCGGCCACCGTGACGTTCGCCGCCGCCGAGGACAAGCCCGACGCGCAGGTCGCCGCGGCGCCCGCCGAGCCGCAATGGACGGAATACAAGTCCGACGCGCAGGGCTTCGAGGTCTCCTTCCCCGGCGCGCCGAAGGTGACGAGCGCAGCGGTCGAGGGCCAGAACCCGCTCGTGCAGCACGACTTCCAGGTGAGCCTCGGCGAGGACACGGTCTTCACCGTCGTCGTGTTCGAATATCCGCAAGGCAAGGCGCCCAAGGCCGACACCGACTATTACGTCAAGCTGATGAACGCCTATGCCAAGGGCAGCGAGACGCGGCTCCGAAAGCGCGGGCCTGCCACGGTCGATGGCCGCGCGGGCTTCGAAGGCATCGCCGACGACGGCAAGAACAAGCTGACCCATCTCGTGACGGTCGTGCCGTTCCGCGACCGTATCTACATGCTGGCGTCGGCCGCGCCTCGCGCGCGCGGTATCCCGGAGGACGCCGAGCGCTTCCGCGACTCCTTCCGCCTGCTCGGCGGCGAATCCGATCCCGAAGAGTCCGCCGCCAGCGCCACCGGGCAATAACCACGCCGCAGACTTGCACTAGCTGTATATCACTATAATATACAGCTATGTTCGACCTTGCGCGCGTTGTCGGCTTCGACTGGGACGATGGCAATGCTCGCAAGAGCCTCGATAAGCACGCCGTGAGCCAGCAGGAGGCCGAACAGGTTTTTCTCGACCCGCGGCTGCGCGTTTTAGTCGACGAGAAGCACAGCGGCAGAGAGGAACGGCTTCACGCCTATGGAGAAGACGCCGCCGGACGCAAGCTGCAAGTCAGCTTCACCTTGCGTGAAGGCGGCACTCTGATCCGCGTGATTTCCGCTCGTCCAATGAGCCGCAAAGAAAGAGCAACCTATGAGCAAGATCCCGAAGCTTAAGCCTGTACCCAAATTCCGCAACGAGGCGGAGGAGCGCGCATTTTGGGAAAGCCATGACACGGCGGATTATTTCGACCTGAGCAAGGCGGAGCGCGTGCGGTTTCCTAATCTCAAGCTGTCCACGCAGTCGATCTCGCTGCGACTACCGCAAGGGTTGCTGGAGCGCATCAAGGTGGCGGCAAACAAGCGCGACGTGCCCTATCAATCGCTGATCAAGGTCTGGCTCAGCGAGAAGGTCGACGCCGAGTGATTTAGCCCGCCGGCTTATGGAGCTCGGCGACGAGGCTTTGCGTGTCGTCTGACGGCGCCGGCGTGAACAGACTGACCACGACAGCCGTCGCGAACGCGAGTGGCGCGGCGATCAAGCCCGCGAACGCCGTGTTGAGCCCACCCCAATTGGCGATGCTGCGCGCGCCCTCCTCCCAGGACGCGAGCGCCGCGTCCTTCGTCGCCGGATCGGCGAGGTAATAGGCCTGGCGAAGCGAGGCGTAGCTCGCCGCCTGCTCGGGCGTCGCGTTGGAGAGGAAGCTCGACATCTCATAGAAGGCGATGGGGAAGAAGCGCGGCATCAGCAGGTAGAAAAGGCAGACGCCGAGCCCGACCAAAATGCCGGCCAGCGCGCCTTCACTTGTGGTGCGCTCCCACCAGATGCCGAGCACGAGCGCCGGCAAGAGCACGCTCGCCGCAAGCGAGAAGACCGGCGCCGTCATGTCGACTGCGGCTTGCGGCCACGACGATGCGAGCGCCACGGCGAGGATCGTCACGAGCAGCACGGCACCGCGCGCGATCAAGAGACGCTGCTCAGTCGGCGCCGTCGGGTGCAGGCATTTGTAGTAGAGGTCGTAGGAGAGCACGTTCGCGGCGGCGAGCAACAATCCGCTGCCCGCCGCAAGCAGCGCCGCGATGGCGCCGATGGCCGCGAGGGTGAACAGGGCGATCCCGGCCCGACCCGCGAGCGGATCGCCTAGGAACAGCACGCCATAGGCCGGTGCCGCGAGGCAGAGCGCCGCGAGAAAGGCGAGCGCCCAGAGATAGGAGACGCGCGCCTCGTCATCGGTGGGCGTGGTGAGCCCACGGGCCAAGAGCGGCGGCAGCGCCGCCGCGCCGGCGGCAAGACAGAAGGCGAGCGCGAAGGCGTTGAGCGGGTCGGGCGCGGCAAGCCCGTTGAGGCTGAGGCTGGTCCAAGCCTTATCGAGCGCGGTCGCGGCGGCGCTGCCGACCCCGCCGCCGTTCACCCACAGCAGGATCGCGAGCGCGGCGAACGAGACGAGCAGCAGCACCAGGCATTGCACGATCTGCGTCAGGCTGGCGGAGCGCAGGCCGCCGGAGAGCGTGCAAAGCAGCAGCATAACGCCGGCAAGCAGAATGGCGAGATCGAGCGAGACCGGGAAGATGCGCGCGGCCAGCGCGCCGAGCGCGAGCAGCACCAAGGCGAACGCCGGAAACGAGCACAGCACGACGGCGAGTATGGCGAGCGGGCGGATGTAAACGCCGCCGAACCGCTCGCCGAGGAAATCGGGCAGCGTATAGCCGCCGAACTTGCGCAAAGCGGGCACCAGCAGCATGCCGCCGGCGACGAGGCCCGCGGCACTCGCGAACAGCACCAGGGCCGTGCGGGCCCGCCCCTCCCCCGCGCTTCCCGCGAGCATGGCGTAGGTGAGCACCGCGATGAAGGAGGCGGCGATCGCCATGCCGTTCAGCATCGCCGGCACGAGCCGTCCGGCGGCGTAGTAGTCGGAGATCGGGCGTGTGACGGTGACGGCGCCGGCCCTCACGAAGACGGCCAGCACCACGAGCACCGCTATCTGGATGGTCAGCGTCCCCCGCCCCCCTGTTTCATAGGCCGCCGCGACACCTCGCGCAGAAGCGCCGCGAACTGCTCGAAGTCCGCCTTGCGCGGGCTCGTCTTGCGCCAGGCAAGCCCGATCTCGCGCTTCGGCTCCGGCGTGCGAAAGCGTAGCAGGTCGATGTCCTTGCGGCGATGCACTTCGCTTTCGATCGCCATCTCGGGTAGCAGCGTGATGCCGTAACCGCTCGCGACCATCTGCACGATGGTGGCGAGGCTCGAGGCGCCGAAGCTGTTTCGCGCCTCCGGCGTCACCAAGTGGCAGTAGGACAGAGCCTGATCGCGCAGGCAGTGCCCCTCCTCGAGCAGCAAGAGCCGCTCGCTCGCCAGCAGGTCCGCGGCCGCCTGGCGCGGACGTCGTGCGCCGCTGCCGGCCTTGGTCGCCAGGATGAACCTGTCGTCGAATAGATGCACCGTCTCGAGCTCCGGGTCGTCGACCGGCAGAGCGACCAGGATAAGGTCGAGGTCGCCGGTGACAAGCTCGCGCACCAGATTTTCGGTGACCGTCTCGCGAAGCTGCAGCGAAAGCCCCGGAAAGCGCCGCTGCAACGCGGGCAGCGCCTTCGGCAGGAGGTATGGCGCGACGGAGGGAATGGCGCCGAGCTTGAGCGTGCCCGACAAGACGCCCTCCTGGTGCTTGGCGTAGTCGAGCAGGTCGCGGACCGAAGCGAGGATGGCGCGGGCGCGGCGGGCGATCTCCTCGCCCTCCTCGGTCAGCTCGATACCCGATTTCCGCCGCTCGACGAGGCTCAGATGAAGCTCGTCCTCGAGCTCCTTGATCTGCATGGAGAGCGCCGGCTGGCTCACGGCGCAGGCCTCGGCGGCATGGCCGAAATGCCGCGTCTCGGCGAGCGATTCGAGGTAGCGGAGCTGGCGGAGCGAGACCATCTGCGATAAGGCCCGCTTATCCTTCTTATAATAAAATACGATTGGAAATTATCATACGCGATCACCATATTCCAGGGTGCAGAGCCGGGCGACCTTGCGTACCGGGTTCCGCCAAGTCTACTGGATAGGGTCGAACCGGCCGACGCTTGGCTTCAAACTCGCGGAAGGAGAATTGAAATGCGTGAGTGGAACAAGCCGACGATCGAGGAGACGGAGTCCGGTATGGAGGTCACGAGCTACCTGCCGGCAGAGCTGGATCGCGCTTAATCCGCCTCTCTCATCTCGGAATTTGGAAACGGCGATCCGGCGTTAGCCAGGTCGCCGTTTTCGCTTTTGGGCTATGCCCCGGCATGGCGCCACGGGGCGAATTCCACTACGCTGGCGCGCAAGGCTGGGCAGCCGCGTTCAGATTCCCTTAATGCGGGAGTCATGCACCTCTCATCTCGGCAGCCCATATTAGCTCTGGAGGATTACGCCCGCGCGGCAAGTCGAACGTTTACTTGATTCAACTAAGCCGTTGACGCGCATCAAGGCAGATACTGCCAGGGAGGACTACCGGTTCCTTCAAGATCAGGAATGGGTAGGAGAAGGAACAAGCCATGACGAAGATCATGAGCCCCGAGGAACTGGAGCAAGAGCTTCGCGCCATCGGCGCCAAGCAATATCACGACAAGCACCCGTTCCATAAGCTCTTGCATGGCGGCAAGCTCAACAAGGGCCAGGTGCAGGCCTGGGCGCTCAACCGCTATTGCTATCAGGCCGCCGTGCCGCGCAAGGACGCAGCGCTGATGAGCCGCTGCCATGACCGGCAACTCCGCCGCGACTGGATCCATCGCATCATGGATCATGACGGCTTCGGCGAGGAGGAAGGCGGCATCGAGCGCTGGCTCGTGCTGACCGACGGGCTCGGGCTCGACCGCGACTACGTCGTCTCGACGAAAGGCGCGCTGCCCGCGACCAAGTTTGCCGTCGAGGCTTATGTCGATTTCGTGCGCGAGAAGACGCTGGTCGAGGCCGTGGCCTCGTCGCTGACCGAATTGTTCGCGCCCAAAATTCACGAAGAGCGCATCTCCGGCATGCTGGAGAACTACGACTTCATCTCCGACAAGGTGATGCAGTACTTCAAGCGCCGTCTGACCCAGGCGCCGGACGACGCAGCCTTCGCGCTCGACTACGTCAAGCGCAATGCGCGGACGCCCGAGGCGCAGCAAGCGGTGCTCGATGCGCTGAAGTTCAAGACCAACGTGCTGTGGTCGCAGCTCGATGCGCTGTACCACGCTTATTACGACCCGGGGCACATTCCTCCGGGTGCTTTCGTTCCGGGCGGTGCCGATGGCTGAAACGAGGATTGCTGGGCGCCTCATTGTCGGCAGCGAGACGCGGCCATACCTACCGCCTTATCTCAAGCTCCGTCATGACGCGGGGCGGAACAGATGGGTCTTGCTGGCGCCGGAGCGCATTCTGTCTCCGGACCAGACCGCCGTCTCGGTGCTCCAGCTCTGCGACGGCAACAGGACCGTGTCGGATATCGCCGACGCCTTGGCCGAGGAGTACTCGGCGCCCGTCGATGTGATTCACAAAGACGTGGTCGAGCTGCTCCAGGACCTGGCCGACAAGGGATACCTAAAGGGATGAGCGAGGAGCTTAGGACCAACGGACATTGCGAGACGGTCGTCGTCGATGACGAGCCGACGGTCGGCGTGAGCGAGAGCGCGACCGAGGCGCTCTGTTCGCGCGCGCCAGTGGGCATGCTCGCCGAGCTCACCCATCGCTGCCCGCTACAATGCTCCTACTGCTCGAACCCGATCGAGCTCGAGCGCGTTGCCGCCGAGCTGACCACCGAGGAATGGTGCTCGGTCATGAAGCAGGCCGGCGAGATGGGCATCCTGCAGGTGCATCTCTCGGGCGGCGAGCCCACCGCGCGCAAGGACCTTGAGGCGGTCGTCGCGGCGGCCACCGAGGCCGGGCTCTATTCCAACCTCATCACCGCCGCCGTGACCTTGAAGCGCGACCGGCTCGAGGAGCTCAAGAAGCTCGGCCTCGACCATGTGCAGATCTCGTTCCAGGACGTCGACGCGGCCAATGCCGAGAAGATCGGTGCCTATCCCGGCGCCACGCAGAAGAAGCTCGACGTCGCCCGCTGGGTGGTCGAGATGGGCCTGCCGCTCACCGTCAACGCGCCGATCCACCGCCAGAACATCCACAATGTCGGCCGCTATATCGACCTCGCCGTCGAGCTCGGTGCACAGCGGCTCGAGATCGCGCATGTGCAGTATTACGGCTGGGCCTATCTCAACCGCGCCGCGCTGATCCCGACCTACGAGCAGACCGTGCAGTCGATCGAGCTGGTCGAGAAGGCACGCGAGCGGCTGAAGGGCGTGCTCACCATCGATGCGGTCGTGCCCGACTATTACGCGCGGCGGCCGAAGCCCTGCATGGGCGGCTGGGGCAAGGGCTTTATGAACATCACGCCGTCCGGCAAGGTGCTGCCCTGCCATGCGGCGGAGACCATCAAGCATCTCAAGTTCGACAATGTGAAGGAGCGGAAGCTGCTCGACATCTGGATGAACTCCGACGCGTTCAACGCTTTCCGCGGCACGGACTGGATGAAGGAGCCCTGCCGCTCCTGCGCCTTCAAGGAGATCGATTTCGGCGGTTGCCGCTGTCAGGCCATGGCGATCACCGGCGATCCGCGCAACACCGATCCCGCCTGCTCGCTCTCGCCTTATCACGCCGAGATCGTGGCGCTCGCCAAGGCCGAGGCCGCGCGGCCGGCGCCGGAATTCATCTACCGCAATCCGCGCAACGCCGCCCAAGCCGTGAAGCCGGCCGAGCCCGCACCGCTGGTGCCTGCGGAGTAGCTTTTTCTCTCACGCTGCACGGACCATTCCCTCCCCTCGATGGGGAGGGCGGCGCGCCAACGGCGCGCCGGGTGGGGTGAGTATCCCTGTCTCTCAGAAAGCCCCCCCACCCCAACGCCGCGCGATGCGCGTCGTTGGACCTCCCCACGAGGGGGAGGTTTGCGGCTGCGGCTAGCCGTTAAATCCTTGCGTCGGCGATCGCCCCGGTCGGCGCGGAAACTCCGGCCCGCGCCGACAGCTCACGATAGGCGCGCGTGGCGGCGAGCACCGACACCGGCACGGTGACGAGCAGGCCGACGACAAGCGCGAGGATGCCGACGACGTTGAGGAGCGTCAGGACTATTCCGAGGCCTAGCAGCTTCCATTTATAGCCGGTCGTTATGCGCTTGCTCTCTTTCATCGCCTCGATCGGGCCGAGCCCGCGATCGATGACGATGAAAGTCGCGAACATGAACATCAGCGCGAAGATGATTCCCGGAACGATCAGGAGCAGCATGCCGAGCACGACCACGATCGACACTAAGAGGCTGGTACCAAGGAAGGACCAGAATTTCTGCGGGTGCCAGAGCTGCGCGATCTCCACGGTTTGCGGATTGTCATGGGCGGCGAGATAGAAGGCGGTCGCGCCCATGCTGATCAGCGTGCTCGTCGCCCAGCTGAAGATCGTGCCGGGTAGGGTCGGCTCCTCGACGCTGCCTCCGAACAGCGCGTCGATCCCTGCGCTGATCGAGCTCGTCACGCCGAGTACGAGTGCGAGCAGAGCGGTCGACCCGACGAAAATCCAGGGGCGGGATTTGAAGGTTTCCCACCCGTAGCTCACCAATGCCCTGATCGAAAATTCCATAGCCCGATACCCCCTGCCGCGAGCCGGCCCAGCGCCTCAGAGAAGCACACTCGCGGGCGCCGCGCATGCGTCACCGCACGCCAATCCCAATAAATCCGTCCAGCGGCTCGGCGTCTCGGAGCGCGAGAGCCCAACACCCTCCTCAGGCGCCCTCTAGGCTGACCCCGGAAAGACACCCTGCCAATATATCCTAGCCACGCTTCCATCTTGCAATCGGTCTGCACCTGTCGCTACCATGGACCAATCTGGGTCGATAGGCGCGGCAGGTCATGCACAACGCCTCTTTTCTCAAGCTTTTCAGTGGGCTCGGGCTGGTGGCGGGGCTTCTCCTGACGGGCCCCGGCGTACGCGCGGCCGACGAGTCCGGCACCACCGAGCTTCCCGGTTGGACCAAGCCGCGCGAGGGCGGCTTCACCGTGCCGGTCCCGCAATCCCCGCCCTTGCGCGCGGTGCCGATCGGCTACCTCAAGGAGCACCGGGACTTGCCGCTGCCCTCCTCGCGGCTCGACATCGAGCCCAAGGACGCGGGGCTCGCCGGCGCCAAGATGGCGATCGAGGAGAACAACGCGGGCGGCCGCTTCCTCGGCGACTATTATTCGCTCGATCCGGCCGAGGTGGCCTCGCCCGAAGAGGCGCTAGAGGCGGCAGAGAAGCTGCTCGACAGCGGTCACAATTATATCGTGGTCGATGCCTCGGCCGAGACGCTGCTCAAGCTCGCCGACTGGGGCAAGGACAAGGACGTGCTCTTCTTCAATGTGCGCGCCGCCGACGTCTCGCTCAGGCAGGAGGACTGCCGCGCCAACGTCATGCATGTCGTGCCCGACCGCTTCATGCTCGCCGACGCGCTCGCGCAATATCTCGTCACCAAGCAATGGACCAACTGGCTCTTGGTGCACGGCTCGACCGAGGCCGACCTCGCTTATGCCGATGCGGTCAAGCGCGCGGCCTCCCGCTTCGGCGCCAATATTGTCGATACCCGCGAATACAAGGACCTCTCTGGCGGCAGGCGCGACGACATCGGCGTGATCCCGCCGGGCCGGCAGGCGAGCCTCGGCAGCGCGGCACTTGCGGCGACGCCCGATTACCAGATCATCGTCGTCGCCGACGAGAGCCAGCATTTTGGTCCGTTCATGCCCTATCGCGGCGGCGGCGACGCGCGTCCCGTGGCGGGCACCACCGGGCTCACCGCGACGACCTGGAGCCCCGGCCACGAGAAATGGGGTGCGACCCAGGCCAACAACAATTTCGAGAAGGATTTCGGCCGCCTGATGCTGCCGATCGACCACCAAGCCTATATCGCGGCGCGCACGGTCGGCGAAGCGGTGAGCCGCAATCCCGACAACAAGTTCGCCGAGGTCGCGGCCTTCATCCGCGGGCCCGAGCTGCAGCTTGCGCCCTTCAAGGGCATCAAGCAGCAATACCGGCCCTGGGACGGCCAATTCCGCCAGCCGATCCTGATCGCCACCGACAAGGTGCCGGTCTCGGTCTCGCCGCAAAAGGGCTTCCCGCACGCGAGCCACCCGGAGATCGAGGTCGACACGCTCGGCATCGACGAGCCGGAGAGCCGCTGCAAGATGTGATGCCTCGTAGGGTGGGCAATGCGAAGCGTGCCCACCATCGCTTTACGTGGGCAACGGCAAGCCGTTGCCCACCCTACAGTGTCACCGCTCCGCGGCGCCGAGCTTTATCAGTTCGCCCTCTTTGTCCATCAGCGGCACGCTGTAGCTCTCGAGGATCGCATTGATCTCGGGCTGGTTCTCGGCGATCACCTTGTTGATCTTGTGCTTCCACTGCGGCTCGTTCGGGCGCACGCCCATGGTGATGCCGTAGATCGTGTTGGGGCCCGCGCGCTCCTTCACGAGCGGCACGACGGCAAGCGGACTGCCCGCGCGCGACGCATAGTAGCCGCCGACGGGTCCCCACAAGAGGCCCGCGTCGAGCGCGCCTGAGGCGATCTCGGCGATCATGGCTTCCGCCGCCTGCCCTTGCGGCTCGCCCGTCCGGACCTCGAACGGCTTCGCGTTGGCGACGAGGCCGTACATGGCGAGGATGCTCGCCGGCGGCGTCCCGGCGAACAGGCCGATCCGCTTGTTCTTGAGGCGCGGGTCCGACAGCCGGTCGACGCCTTCGAGCTCCGGATTGCCCTCGCGGTAAATCAGGACATAGGAGGTGTAGTAATAGGGGTTGGTGTCCTCGATCAGCCCGGTGCCTTGCGCGTATCCCATGACGAGATCGCAGGCCGCGCTGCCGACCGTATTCGGCACCACGCCAGGCCCTTCCGGGAACCAGACATATTCGAGGGGAAGCTCGAGCTTCTGGGCGATCAGCTCGGCGAGCTTGTTCTCGAAGCCCTCGCCCTTCTCGTTGGAGAACGGCATGTTGTCGGGATCGGCGCAGACCCGCAGCAGCTCGCCGCCGATGCCGCTCGCGCCGCGCGCTTCGCCGAAGGCAGCGAGGCCAACCGCCAGACAAGCCGCGAGCGCGAGCCCCGCGGACCGAAGCCGCAAGGCGGGCACCGCCGCAACCATCGCGCTCAATCTCAAACCAGCCTCTTAGGCGCCGTTACCTGAAGCCTCATCATAGCATATCGTCCAGGACGGCTGCCGAACGCTGCCAAGGCCATCTGGCCAGGCGATAGGACCGAGCCACGATATGACCAAGTCATATGGCGATTTCAGGGGTCGCCGGCCATAGTCCCGCGCGAGCCCATAACGAGGATATGACCAGGGGCTCAGTCCCGCCGCGCGCAGCTCATGATGTTGTTCGCGCGCTCGATGCCGGTCGGGTAATAGGCGCCGGTCGGCGCCGCGCCGAACCGCATCATGGCCAGGCGCGCCGCATCGATGCCGTCGAGCTCGCTCCTGTCGCGCAGAAGGCCAACGGCGCAGCAATCGGCCTCGAGCTCCAACCGCTTGAGCTCCGGCGCGATGAAGAAGAACGGCTGCGGCCCCACCGCGCCCCGCCGCTCGCGATAGCGCTGCACGTGGCCGAGCGAGTGGTGGCAGCACTCATGCGCCAGGAGGAACCGCGCGTAGGACGGATCGCTCGTCAGGGTGCCGTCGCTGATGACGATCACCGGCCGTCCGCTCGAATCGCTGACCGACATGGCCTGCTCGGGGATCTCCCGCGCCCTGTAGGTGGCGATGGCGCAATAGGGATTGTCGGCGGCAGGCAGCCTGACGCGCGCCGCCTCGGCGGCGTCGAAATAAAGCGCGAGGCTACCGGCGGCGATTGCCAAAAGGGCCGGAAGACGCATGGAGAGCCCTCCGCCGTGGATCATCCTTGCCGTAAAGACTATCCCCTTGGAAAGCCGCGACCAAAGACTTTTGTGCGTCTCAACCATGAACGTCATAATATGACCGGGCATTGAGCTGGGAGGATAACAATGCCGCGCGCGGCAACGCCTCCCCTCCGCCGATCAGCGCTATCGAGTGAGGACTACGCAAAACATGGATGTCGTTAGCGATACGGACAAGGCCTGCATCATAGGCGCCGGGTTCTCCGGGATCGCCGCGGCCAAGACCTTCGCCGAGCGCGGCATCCCGTTCGACTGCCTCGAGCGCGAGGCCGATATCGGCGGGCTGTGGAACCAGGACACCAATACGGGCGTGGTCTACGACACGACCTATCTCGTCTCCTCCCGCAAATATACCGGCTTCGACGACTTCCCCCTGCCCGAGGAATATCCCTTCTATCCCTCGCACCGCGAGGCGCTGGCCTATCTGCGCGCCTATGCGCTCCATTTCGGCATCCTCGACAAGATCGAGCTGAACACACGCGTCGAGCGCGCGGAGCGCGCGGAAGGCGGCTGGCGCGTCCAGGTGGCCGGTGAAGCGCGCCCGCGCTTCTATCGCGTGCTCGTCATCGCCAACGGCCATCACGACGTGCCGCGTATCCCCGACATTCCCGGCACCTTCACCGGCGAGATCATGCATTCGCGCGACTATCGCAGCGTCAAGCAGCTCGCCGACAAGCGCATCGTCGTGGTCGGCGCCGGCAACTCCGCTTGCGACATCGTGGTCGATGCCGCGAGCGTGGCGCAGCGCGTCTATCAGTCCATGCGGCGCGGCACATATTTTGTGCCCAAGTTCGTGTTCGGCCGGCCGATGGACGGCGCAGTCAATCTGTTCGAGAAGATCCCGATGCCGCGCTGGCTGCGCAACGTGCTCTATTCGCACTGGCACCGCATCCTGGTCGGCAAGAATGCGCGCTACGGGTTGCCCGAGCCCGAGCATCGCATCATGGACACGCACCCGACCATGAACACGGTGCTGCCGCAGCTCTATGGGCATGGCCGCGTCACGGCGAAGCCGGACATCGCGTCTTTCGCCGGCAATCGCGTGCGCTTCAGCGACGGCAGCGAGGTCGAGGCGGACCTGGTGGTGTTCGCCACCGGCTACAAGGCGGCGATCCCGTTCCTCGACAACGACCTGATCTTCGGCCCTGACGGGAAGCCCCTGCTCTATCTCAACGTGTTCCATCCCCAATACGACGATCTGTTCGCCGTCGGCCTGATCCAGGCGAACGGGTCGATCTGGCGGCTCGCGGATTATCAGTCCCGGCTCGTCGCGAGCTATCTCGTCTCGCTCGCCGAGCGGCATGAACGCGCCTCCTGGCTCGCGGGGCTGAAGGCCGAAGGTCATGCCAGCATGCAGGCCCGCAGCTACGTCCGCAGCGACCGCCATCTGCTCGAGGCCAATTACTTCGCCTATCGCCGGATGCTGCTCAGGCACCTGCGCCGCTTCGGCCCGATGGCCAAGGCAGGGCTCAGATCGGGCCGGCTCGTCGCGCCCGCTCTGAGGGACCGCGAAATCGTCGCGCCCAAGGCCGTATAAGCGCGGAAAGTTCAGGCTGGAGCGCTCGCGCGCCTTTGGCTAGGCTCTGCCCCTCTCGCGCATCAGCGCCTTCCACGTCGATAAGCCTAAGAACGGGATGGGTCCTCGTCTCCTCTATGTCCTCATCGTGGGGACGGTCATCGCCGCAATTCTCGCACTCCGCGTCTGGGACCCGGCGCCGGTCGCGCGCTTACGTGCGCTCGTGTTCGATTCCTATCAGCGCATCAGCCCACGCGAATTCGATCCGAATATTCCCGTGCGCATCGTCGACATCGACGAGGAGTCGCTGAAGCGCGTCGGCCAATGGCCCTGGCCGCGCACGCTGCTTGCGGAGCTCGTCGACAAGCTCGGCGAGGCGGGCGCCGCGGCGATCGCCTTCGACATCGTGTTCCCCGAGCCCGACCGGCTGTCGCCCGCGAACGCGCTGCAGTTCTGGCCGAAATCCGACCAGCTCGCCGCCTTCAAGGAGGAGATCGAGAAGCTGCCGTCGAACGACGAGGTGTTCGGCGAGGCGATCGGCAAGGCGCCGGTGGCGATGGGCTTCATCGCCGCGCCGCAAGGTGCATCGATCCCCGAGACCAAGGCCGGCTTCAGCTATGGCGGCGACGATCCGAAAATGTACGCCCCGCATTACACGGGCGCGGCGGCGAGCCTGAAGGTGCTGCAGGAGCCCGCGAAAGGCGCCGGCGCGCTCAACTGGATCCCGGAATACGATCAGATCATCCGCCGCATGCCCATGATGGTGCGGGTCGGCGACACACTCTATCCCTCGCTCGCGGCCGACGCGCTCAGGCTCGCCCAAGACGCCTCGACCTTCATCGTCATGTCGTCCGGCGCGAGCAGCGAGGAATCCTTCGGCGAGAAGACCGGCATCGCCAAGCTGCGCGTCGGCGAGTTCGAGGTGCCGACCGAGGCCAACGGGCAGATGTGGATCCGGTTCACGCCGCAGAGCTGGGACCGCTACCTGCCGGCCTGGAAGGTTCTCGCGGGCGAGGTCCCCGCCGAGGAGATCGAAGGCCGCATCATCCTGATCGGCACGAGCGCCGCCGGCCTGCTCGACCTGCGCGCGACACCGTTGGATGCGTCGGTGCCGGGCGTCGAGCTGCACGCCCAGGCCATCGAGCAGATCATCGCGGGCTCCTTCCTGCAGCGGCCCGATTTCGCTACTGCCGCGGAGCTGCTCTACATCCTGCTGCTCGGCATCGTGATCGCCACCCTCGTCTATCTTGCCGGCGCCATGGTCAGCGCCCTGTTCGGCGCGCTCGCTGTCGCCGGCGTGGTCGGATTGTCGTGGTACGCTTTCAAGGCGCATGGCTGGCTGGTCGACCCGATCTATCCGGCCATCGCCCTCACCGCGATCTATCTCGCCGGCACGCTGTTCATGTTCCTGCGCACCGAGCGCGAGCGGAACCGCGTGCGCCACGCCTTCTCCCACTACATGGCGCCGGCTCTGGTCGAGCGCCTTGCCGACGATCCCACGCGGCTCAAGCTCGGCGGCGAGACGCGCGACATGACCCTGCTCTTCACCGATGTGCGCGGCTTCACCACCATCTCCGAAGGGCTCGACGCAGAGGAGCTGACGCGCTTCCTCAACAGCCTATTCACGCCGCTCTCGAACATCATCCTCGAGGAGCAAGGCACCATCGACAAGTTCATGGGCGATGCGGTGATGGCCTTCTGGAACGCGCCCCTCGACGACAAGAACCATCCGAGCCATGCCTGCTCGGCGGCGCTGCGCATGATGGACGCCATGGTGACGCTCAACGAGAATTGGCGTGAGGAGGCCGAGTCCAAGGGCCGGCCCTACCGGCCGGTCAAGCTCGGCATCGGGCTTAACACCGGCATTTGCTGCGTCGGCAATCTCGGCTCCGACACGCGCTTCGACTATTCGGTGATCGGCGACAACGTGAACATCGCTTCGCGCCTCGAAGGCCAGTCCAAGACCTATGACGTCGGCACCGTGGTCGGCGAGAGCACCACGTCGCGCGCGCCGGATTTTGCCTTTCTCGAGCTCGACCTGCTCAAGGTGAAGGGCAAGACCGAGGCGACCCGCATCTTCGCGCTGCTCGGCGACAAGGCCGTCAAGGAGGGCCGGCCTTTCATCGACCTGAGCAAGCGCCATGGCGAGTTCCTCGCTAAGTTCCGCGCGCGCGACTGGGACGCGGCGGAGACGCTGTCGCGCGAATGCGAGACCATGGACGGCGCGCGGCTCGACCACCTCTACGCGCTCTACCGCGAACGCATCGCCCAGTTCCGCGTGGACCCGCCGCCGCCCGATTGGGACGGCAGCGCCGAGGCCTTGTCGAAGTAGCGCCGATGCAGGAGCCAGCCTTCCTCGTCCTCGCCGCTATTGCCGTGCTCATGGCGAAGCACGCGCTGGCCGATTTCTATCTGCAGACGCCGTATCAATATCTGAACAAGGGCATTTACGGGCATCCCGGCGGCTTGCTGCATGCAGGGATCCACGTCGCGCTCACGCCGCTCGTCTATCTGCTGCTCGCGCCGGTATCGCTGCTCGTCGCGGCGGCAATCGCGCTCGGCGAGTTCACGGTCCACTACCACATCGATTGGCTCAAGGAGCGCGCGACCCACCGCAACGGCTTCACCACGCAGGATCCGGGGTTCTGGCACGCGCTCGGCATCGACCAGCTGCTGCACGGCCTGACCTACGTGGCCATCGTCGCCGTGCTGATCTGGGCGGCTACCGGATAATACCAGCATCCCCATCCACGCCTCGTCATGCCCGGGCTTGACCCGGGCATCCAGGGCAACCTGCATGGAGTGCGCAAGCGGCTCCTGGATCGCCGGGTCAAGCCCGGCGATGACGTGGTAGCGGTTGAGAGGCAGTGGCTAGAGCAGCGCCGAGATTTCGCGATTGGCGAATTCGAGCCGGTCCGACAGCATCCTGATGATCATCTTGTGCAGCGCGGCGGCAGCCGCGGGATCCTCGGCCTGCATCTTGTCGAACGCGGCTTGCCGCAGCCGGTAGACCACGGTCGGACCTTCGGCGATGACGTTCGTCGAGCGTGGCACGCCGCGATAGAAGCCCATTTCGCCGACCACCGTGTGGCCGAGCATGCGCCGGAGCCTGATCGGCCGCCCGTGCTCATCGGTGATGGTGATGGCGACGCCGCCTGAGGCCTGGAACACGACGGAGTCGGCCGCCTCTCCCTGGCGGAACAGGAACGCATCTTTGTCCAGCTCCTCGCGCTCCATGTAGGGCGCGATGCGGGCGAAATCGATTCCGCCGCCGAGCTCGCTCTGAAGCCACGACTCGAAGGTGTGCGCGGAGGCGTCGCCCACCTCGTGATGCATGAGGATCATGTCCTCGCACCATTCGACCGCCTCGTTGCGGCTGCCGAACTTCTGGTGCGGCCTCGAGCTGCCGAAGAACCCGGCCTGCTCGAAGCCCGTGCGCATTGCCTCGTCGAGGCCGCAAAAGGCGAGCGTCACGTCGTGCTCCTCGCAATAATTGCGGAGCTTGACCAAGCTGAGCACGGCGGACGTATCGAGCCCCTGCACCTGGCTGAAGTCGAGCACCACGTAGCCGACCGGCTTCTCGCGCTGCTCCTCGATATAGCGCTTGATGCGCTCGAACAGTCCGTTGGAGGAGCCGAAGAAGATGAAGCCCGACAGCCAGAACACGTGGACGCGCTTGCCCTCCTCATGCAGCAGGCGCGCCTGCTCCGGCGAACGCTCGACATGGCTCGAGAAATCGTAGCGCGTGAGGTGGCGGCGGATCACGCCGATGCGGCTGTAGCTCAGTGCGAACAGGAGGCAGGCACCGATCACGCCGAGCACCACGCCGACCAGATAGCCGAAATAGCAGATGGCGATCATGATGGCGATGGCGAGCGCGAGGTCGGCGCGCGAGCGCCCCGCCGGCGCATGCACCAGCGCCTCCATGAGAATGACCGCGCCGAGATAGGCCAGCATGCCGCCGAGGATCGCCTTCGGCACGACGCTGCCGATATCGGCGCCGGCGAACAGCACGAGCGCGCAGACGACGGCCACCGTCACGCCGGAGATCCGCGTGATGGCGCCCGCCTCGTGCAGCAGGAGGCTGTTGTTCAGCGACAGGTTGCCCGCGACCCCGCCAAGCACCGAGGCCAGCACATTGGCAAGCCCGTTGGTACGGAATTCCTTGTCGAGGTCGGCGGATTTCTGCCGCGCCACCTCGAGGCTCGACACGTCGAGCAGCATGGAGATCGCGGTCACGCCGCACACCGCGCCGATTTCCGCGCTGCTCAGCGCCATCACGCCCCAGTCGATATCGTATTCGGCCATCGCGGTGAGCGGCCACCAGAGCTTCAGCTCGCCGACCGCCTGCAGGAACCACAGCTTGCGCCATGCCTCGTCCGAGACGAAGCCGAATAGGATCACGTTCATCACGGCGAGGAACGAGATGAAGGCGATGGGAATGGTGAGATATTCCGGCACCCAGAAGCGCAAGGCGACGATGAGCAGCGCGAACAGAGCGCCCACCAGGATTTGCGGACCGTATTCCGCGGAGATGATGGGGGCCCAACTCGACGGTGCGAGCGTGAGGTTGTCACCGGTGATGACCTCGATGCCGCCGGTCATCAGCAGCCAGCCGGAGGCCGCGAGGAAGCCGCCGATCACCGGATACGGCACGAAGCGCAGCCATTGTCCGAGTTTCAGCGCGCCGATGCCGAACAGCATCACGCCGGTCAGGAAGGTGCTGACCGTGATCGCCACCATCGCGTTGATGACCATCGTCTCGGTGCTGGCGCCCTTCGCCGCGAGCCCCGCCGCGACCGTCGCCGCAAGCACGCTCATGACGGCAACCGCGGGCGTGTCGGGCCCGGCGTCGGCGGGGACCAGCGTCGTGGTCAGGGCGATGACGAAGCCCGTGACCACCGTGCCCATCAGGAGCGCCGCAAGCCCGATCGGGAAGCCGGCGGCGATCGAGCCTTGGAAGATCAGCGCGCTGAAGGAGATGCAGTAGGCGACGTTGACGACGGCCGAGATCGTTCCCGCCAAAGCGTCGCGCCCGAGCGTGCCGGCTTCGATATTGCGCGGGCGTCTCTGCGCCAAATTCGCGAGCAACGACAAGGGCGTGTACGGAGGGTTGCGAGGTCCAGGCACCTCGATCATGGCTGTGGCAAAGGACAATGCAAGGCAAAAATGGCGGCAAACAGGTCGCTTAGCCGCGCTTGGGCGGTCAAGCGGACTGTGATTGGCGCCGCAACCGCTCGGCAAGCTTCCGCATCACGGCGATGGCGAAGTCGGGCGTCTCGCGCACGAGGAAGAGAAAGATTTTCTCGGTAACCGGAGCCACCTCGCACGCGGTCTTGGCCCGCGCGGTGGCGGCGCGCGGCGAGCCGTCGATCAGCGCCATCTCCCCGAAAATACCGCCAGCGGCCAGCGTCTCGACCACCTTGCCGTCACGCTCGATCTCGACCTCGCCGGAGCGCACGACATACATCCGGTCGCCCGTTTCGCCCGCGGCGAAGATCACCGCGCCGGGTGCGAACTTGGCGAGCGGAAAGCCGGCATTGGCCAGGATTTGCAGATCGATTGCCCGCGCTGTCATGCGTCACTCCCCATGCGCCGCCGAGCATAATCCAGGAGACCCGCCCCCGGATACTGCCAAGCGGAGGGACCTCAGGGATCGCGGGCGGTGGTCTGCTCCTTGATCCAGCCGCAATACTCCCCGCTCCCGCCTTCCGTCGGCAGCACCAGCAGCGCCGGCAGCTCGTAAGGGTGCAGCTGCTTCGTCTCCTTGAGCACGGCCTCGATCAGGGCAGCACGCGACTTGATGATCATGGCGACCTCGTCGGCCACCTCGCGCGCGCCCTTCCACTCATAGATCGAGATCATGCCCGGGAACATGTTGACGCAGGCCGCAAGCCGGCTCGCAACCAGCGCATCGCCCACGCGCTTAGCCTCTTCGAGGCTCGGGAAGGTCGTGTAGATCAAGACCGGCCGGTCGTCGCTTGTCATGGTTACCGCTCCTGCCTGACTGCTAAGCCCTTGCGTGCGGAGGCATGCGCGCCTTTATAGTGGCCCCCGCAACTTAGTTGCCCTGCAACCTAGTTGCCCCGCAACGCCGCACCAAGCCCCGCCAGAAGTCCGGACTATGCCCCGTTTCAGCAAGATCGCCTTCGTTGCGAGCGAGACCGACGAGGCGCAGGCCGCCCTCACCGAGCTTGCCACCCGCTACGGCAACGTGCCGGCGGAGAAGGCCGACGCCATCGTGGCGCTCGGCGGCGACGGACTGATGCTGCAGACCATGCACAGGCATTTGCGCAGCCGCATCCCGATCTACGGCATGAACCGCGGCTCGGTCGGCTTCCTGCTCAACGACTATCACGAGAACGACCTGATCGCGCGGCTGGAAAATGCGGAGATCAGCGTCATCCACCCGCTTTGCATGACGGCCTATGACCCGAAAGGCGCGACGCATGTTGCGCTCGCCATCAACGAGGTGTCGCTGTTCCGGCAAATCTACCAGGCGGCCAAGCTCAGGATCGCGGTCGACGGCAAGGTGCGCATGGACGAGCTGATCTGCGACGGCGTGCTCATCGCGACGCCGGCCGGCAGCACCGCCTACAACCTCTCGGCCCACGGGCCGATCATACCGATCACCGCGCCGCTGCTCGCGCTCACGCCGATCAGCCCGTTCCGCCCGCGGCGCTGGCGCGGCGCGCTGCTGCCGAACCACGCGCAGGTGCGGATCGAGGTGCTCGAGCCCGACAAGCGGCCGGTGAGCGCGGTGGCCGACCACACCGAGTTCCGCGACGTGACCGCGGTCGAGATCCGCGAGGAAAGCGGCATCGACATTTTCATGATGTTCGATCCGGGCCGAACCCTCGCCGAGCGCGTCCTGGCCGAGCAGTTCGGGTATTGATGCGGTCTACGGCCTCAACGTTCTTTCACTAACTGACAGCCGTCATGGCCGGGCTTGACCCGGCCATCCACGACTTTTCCCGTGCCGCTTGCAAATCGTGGATGCCCGGCACAAGGCCGGGCATGACGAGCCGGTTGGGGACAGGGAGGAACTCCGGCGGCGCAGGTCTACGGCTTCCAAACCGTCACGATGTCGGACAGCGCCGGGCGCTCGCGCTCCTCGGGCTTCTCCTTGGGCGTGCCGATATAGATGAACCCTGCCACCCGCTCGTTGCCGGCGAGATCGAGCGCGCGGCGGACACCCGGGCTGTAGCCGTACCACTCCGTGATCCATTGCGCTCCGTATCCGAGCGCGGTCGCCGCGACCACAAGGTTCTGGCAGGCCGCGCCCGCCGAGAGCACCTGCTCCCATTCCGGCGCCGCCTTGTTGTCGACTACGCGCGAGATCGCGGCGATGACCAGCGGCGCGCGGAGGAAGCGCTTGGCCTCGGTCTCGAGCCTGAAGGCGCCGGGATCACGCTCCTCGTCCTTGCAAGTCTCCGCCAGCACCGCGCCGAACGCCGCCCGCGCCTCGCCCTGGAACAGAACGAATCGCCAGGGCACGAGCTTCTTGTGATCGGGCACGCGCGAGGCGGCTCGCAGGATCAGCTCGCGCTCGGCCGCGTCCGGTCCAGGCTCGCCCAGCGCGTTGGCCGAGACCGAGCGGCGGGCGAGCAGATGGCGGATGATGGGGTTTTCCATGGGATGGGTGGGGCTCCGCGAAAGCCCGTTCCCTATCGCGTCGGCGGGGCTCCGGCAATGCGCCAAAAGGCCGGGCGGACCCCGCAAAATCGCCTCATTCGCAGCCGAATTTCGTCCCGAAACGAGGGCCGGGAAGCCTGATATAAGGGGACGGCCGCCGGCCGATCGGAGCGGGAGTCATGCGGGGGAAGCGCTGCGCGGGGCTTAAGCCCCTCATTTTGTGCGCCGCCCTTACGGCTGCGGGCGCCGCGGCCGCCGAGGATGCGGCAACGCCTGCCACGCCCCTCCCCGCCGCGATGCTCGTGCTCGATGCCTCGAAAAGCATGAACAACAAGGTGCGCCGGGAGGTGAAGCTCACCACCGCGCGCTCCGAGATCGGCCAGGCGGCCAAGGCCTTTCACGAGAAGCTCGCGCTTGGTCTCCTCGCCTTCGGGCACCGCAAGGCATCGAGCTGCACCGACATCGAGGTGCTCGCTAAGCCCGGCGAGCTGACCGGCGAGAGCCAGGACAAGCTCTTGTCCGACCTGAAGGCGCAAGGCGAAGCGCCGGTCGCGGCCGCTCTGATCGAGGCGGCCAAGGCAGCGCCGGACGAGAACGGCAGGCTCGACATTGTGGTCGTCGCCGATGGCGGCGATTCCTGCGACGTCGATCTTTGCTCCACCGCCGAGGTGCTGAAGGAAAAGCAGCCCGGCCTGCGCGTTCATGTGGTGGGCTACAATGAGAAGGCGACGGGGCTCGAAACGCTGAGCTGCGCGGCTGCCGCGACCGGTGGCGATTTCATCACCGCCACGAATTCCGCCGAGCTGAAGCATGGGCTGCTCAAGGTGCTGACCATCGCCGCGGCACCTGTGCCCGTGCCCGCCGCGCCTGCCATGGCCAAGGCAAACGGCGAGACTGCCGCCGGCACGGACGCCGCTGGCGCCGCGCCAGGACACCCGAGCGAGACGGCGATCTCCAAGGCACCAGGCCAGACGCTTGCCCAGCGCGCGGCGCCGCCCAAATCCGCGGCACCCTCGAAGCCCGTGCCGGTCACCTTCAAGGCGCTCGCCACCGAGCAGGGCCCCAAGCTGCAGAACGGCATCACCTGGCGCGTCTATGCGCCTTCGAGCTCGCCCGAGGTCGGCCACAAGCTGCTCAGCACGCATCGCGAGGCGATGCCGACCGCGGCGCTCATGCCTGGCGACTATTTCGTCAACGCCGCCTACGGGCTCTCGAACCTCACCAAGAGGATCACGGTGGAGAGCGGCCACTCGCTTGAAGAGACTTTCGTGCTCAATACCGGCGGCTTGAAGCTCGGCGCGGTGTTCGCGGACGGCGAGGCGCTGCCCGAGACCGTGGTGCGGTTCGACATCCGGTCAGACGAGGAGGACCAGTTCGGCAACCGGCGCACCATCCTCGGCAACGCGAAGCCTGCGACCGTGATCAGGCTCAACGCCGGCGCCTATCACGTCGAAAGCCTGTATGGCGATGCGAACGCGACGGTGCGGGCCGACGTGACGGTCGAGCCCGGCAAGATCACCGAGGCGACCGTCAAGCACAGCGGCGCCAAGACCACCTTCAAGCTCGTGCAGAGCCTGGGCGGGGAGGCGCTGGCCGACACCAAATGGAAGATCCTCACCTCGGCGGGCGACGTGGTGAAGGAGAATGCGGGCGCGTTGCCGACGCATATTCTCGCGGCCGGCAGCTATGCCGTGGTCGCCGACCATAACGGCCTCGCCTACACACGGAAGTTCAGCATCGACTCGCCCGAGCCCAAGCAGATCGAGGTGGTGGTCGAGGACGGCCCGACCTCGCCCGAGGCGCTGCAAGCGCTGCTCGAGCCGCCTGAGCCGCCGGCCTCGGCGGCCGGTCTCTATGGCGAGGGCGGCGAGCAGACCGGCCTTGGCTTCGACGGCTTCTCGGCCGCCAAGCCCGCCGACCCGAACGCGCCGCTGATCAATCCCGGCGTGCTGTTCCGGCCGTCACGGTAGGTCGTAGGGTGGGCAACGGAAACGTTGCCCACGTGAAGCGCTCGTGGTGGGCACGGCGCGTGACCGCGCCTTTGCCCACCCTACTTGTGCGCTAGGCTGCGGCCGACGGTACCTCCAGCCGCAGGTCGGGCGGCACCGCTTCCTCGGCGAGCATCTTCACCGCGGCGTCGAGGCTCATGACCTCTTGCTTCTCGCTGCCGAGCCGGCGCACAGAGACCTTGCCTTCCTCGGCCTCGCGCCGTCCGACCACCAGCAGCACCGGCACCTTGGCGAGCGAGTGCTCGCGCACCTTGTAGTTGATCTTCTCGTTGCGGAGGTCGGCTTCGGCGCGGAGCCCGGCATCCTGCAGCGCCGCGAGCACGCGGCCGGCATAGTCGTCGGCATCCGACACGATGGTCGCGACCACGGCCTGCACCGGCGCGAGCCACAGCGGCAGATGACCCGCGTAGTGCTCGATGAGAATGCCGGTGAAACGCTCCAGCGAGCCGAACATGGCGCGGTGGATCATCACCGGCACGTGCTTCTCGCCGTCGGGCGCAATGTAAAACGCGCCGAGCCGCTCCGGCAGGTTGAGGTCGACCTGGATCGTGCCGCATTGCCAGTCGCGGCCGATGGCGTCGCGCAGAACATATTCGAGCTTCGGCCCGTAGAAGGCGCCCTCCCCCGGGTTCAGCTCGTAGTCGAGGCCGGCCGCCTCGACCGCCCGCTTCAGCGCGGCCTCTGCCTTGTCCCACACCGCGTCGGCGCCGACGCGCTTCTCAGGCCGGTCTGAGAACTTGATGCGCACATCCTCGAAGCCGAAGTCGCGATAGATCGACAGCATCTGCTCGTTGAGCTTCACGCATTCCTCGGTGATCTGGTCCTCGGTCGCGAAGATATGCGCGTCGTCCTGCGTGAAATGCCGCACGCGCAAGAGACCGTGCAGCGCGCCTGACGGCTCGTAGCGATGCACCTTGCCGAACTCGGCGATCTTGAGCGGCAGGTCGCGATAGCTCTTTAAGCCATGTTTGAAGATCTGCACGTGGCCGGGACAGTTCATCGGCTTGCAGGCATAGATGCGCTCGTCGGGAGTCTCGGTGACATACATGTGGTCGCCGAACTTCTCCCAATGGCCGGACTGCTCCCAGAGCGTCCGCTCCATCATGTCGGGCGAGTTCACCTCGACATAGCCCCACGCGTTCTGGCGCCGGCGCATATAACCGATCAGCGCGGTGAACAGCGCCCAGCCTTTCGCGTGCCAGAACACCGCGCCCGGCGCCTCTTCCTGGAAATGGAACAGATCCATCTCGCGGCCCAAGCGACGGTGGTCGCGCTTCTCCGCCTCCTCGAGTTGGTGCAGATAGGCCTTGAGGTCGTCCTCGCTCGCCCAGGCCGTGCCGTAGATGCGCTGAAGCATCGGCCGGTTCGAGTCGCCGCGCCAATAGGCGCCCGCGATCTTGGTGAGCTTGAAGCCTTTGCCGACCTTCCCCGTCGAGGTCATGTGCGGCCCGCGGCAGAGGTCGAGCCACTCACCTTGGCTGTAGAGCTTCACGTCCTCGCCTTCGGGGATCGCGTCGATCAGCTCGAGCTTGAAGAGCTCGCCCTTGTCCTTGAAGACGTGCTTGGCCTTGTCGCGGCTGACGACCTCGCAGGCGAACGGCCTGTCGCGCGCGATGATCTCGCGCATCTTGGCCTCGATTCTGGGGAGATCGTCCGGCGTGAACGGCTCGTCGCGCGCGAAGTCGTAATAGAAGCCGTTCTCGATCACCGGGCCGATCGTGACCTGCGTGCCGGGATAAAGCGCCTGCACCGCTTCGGCCATCACATGCGCCGCGTCGTGACGGATCAGTTCGAGCGACTCGGGATCGTCGCGGGTCAGGAACCTGATCGCGGCATCTTCTCTGAGCGGCGCGGCGAGGTCGGCGAGCTTGCCGTCGAGGCTCATCGCCACCGTGCGTTTGGCGAGCGACGGCGAGATCGACTTGGCGACGTCAAGGCCCGTGGTGCCCGCGGGAACCGCGCGCTTCGCGCCATCGGGAAATGTCAGGGAGATTTGCTGCGACATGTCTTTCTCCTCTCACTCCTGCGTACCAGCGCAGGTAAGAGACTTCGGTTGCGCACGCTTCTAGCGGAATTCGTCATCCCGGCGCAAGCCGGGATCCACGCGCCATCTGCCGTAGCGCCAGGGGGCGATCGGGTGGCGCTTGGCTGTGAGGTCAGGCACGGGGTCGTAACCGTGGCTGCCCCAGGGGTGGCAGCGGCAGATCCGCGCGACCGTCAGCCAGCCGCCCTTCCACGCACCGTTCGTCTCGATCGCCTCGCGCGCGTAATCGGAACAGGACGGCAGGTGCCGGCAGTTCACGCCGAGCAGCGGCGAGATCGTCCAGCGGTAGAGCGCGATCGGCCCGAGCAGCAGGAACCGCGCGAACCGCGTGGCGGTAGACGCCCGCCTCTCCACTCTTTGGCGTAAGGCGTCAGACATGTTCTTCGGCGCGCGCAGCCTCGATCTGCGCGATTGCCTCCTCGACCGCGTCGAACACGAGCAGTGTCGATGGCTGGCGCGCCTTGTAGTCGCGCACCGGCTCGAGCAGCGCGAGGTCCGCCCAGCGCCCCGAGGGCGGCGGCCCGCCCTCCTTCAGCATCTTGCGCATCGCCGCACCTACCGCGCGGAGCTCCGCCGCGCTCGAGCCCACGATCTCGCGCCCCATCACCGAGGCGGCGGATTGGCCGAGCAGGCAGGCCTTCACGCTCTGGCCGTAATCGCTGACCACGTCGCCCACCAGGGCGAGGTCGATCGTCACCGTCGAGCCGCAGAGCTTGGAATGCGCCCGGGCCGTGGCCTGCGGCGCATCGAGCCGCTTGGTCCGCGGCAGGGCGGCGGCCAGCTCCAGGATACGCTGGCTATAGATGTCCTCGGGCAGGGTCATCGGTGTCGTTGGGCCTCGTTGGGGCCCACAAGCTCGCCTTGCAGGCCGAATTTGCGCATTATATATGCAGCGCGGCCCCGAAGTGTGAGGGTCAGCGCGCGGAGCCTGCAACCGAGGGGGTTGACGCGGCATCTATACTAAGCGGCAACGGCTACCAGCCTTGCGCGTTGAGCCAAATAAGGAAAGCCTCAGTACATGGACGCTACGGTTAAGAAACTGCCGACCAGGCCGCAGGCCGAGATCGGCCGGGGGCCCGGCATCGTCAAGCCCTCGCGCGAGGAGGCCGAGGAGGCCGTTCGCACGCTGATCGCCTATGCCGGCGACGATCCCGACCGCGAGGGCCTGCGCGAGACTCCGCGCCGGGTGACCGCCGCCTATGACGAGTTCTTCTCGGGCTATCGCGAGGATCCGTACGAAGTCCTGTCGCGCACCTTCGACGAGGTCGCGGGCTATGACGACATCGTCATGCTGCGCGACATCGAGCTCAACTCGCATTGCGAGCACCACATGATCCCCTTCGTCGGCAAGGCGCATGTCGCCTACTTCCCGACCGATCGCGTGGTCGGCATCTCCAAGCTCGCCCGCGTGGTCGAAGTGTTCGCGCGCCGGCTGCAGACGCAGGAGACCATGACCGCGCAGATCGCCGAGACCATCGACAAGGCGATCAAGCCGAAAGGCGTCGCGGTGATGATTGAGGCGGTTCATCAATGCATGTCGATCCGCGGGGTGAAGAAGCCCGACGTCGCCACCATCACCACGCAGTTCACCGGCATCTTCAAGGAGGATCCGGCACAGCAGGCGCGCTTCATGATGCTCGCGACCGAGCGCGGCCGCGCCTGATGTCCCGCGCCGCGAAGGATCAATCGCGGTGAGCAAGCCGACCCCTGCCCCCTTCCCCGAGCCGGGCGACAAAGCACAGAGCGAGGAAGGCACTGTCTTCGCGCCGCGCTTCGACGCCGATGGCCTCTTGCCCGTCGTCGCCACCTCGGCGGCGACCGGCGAGGTGCTGATGTTCGCCTATATGAACGCGGAGGCGCTCGCCCGCACCATCGAGACGGGCGAGGCGCATTACTGGTCGCGCTCGCGCGGCAAGCTCTGGCGCAAGGGCGAGGAGAGCGGTAACCGTCAGCGCGTGGTCGAGCTCCGCACCGATTGCGATCAGGACGCCATCTGGCTCAAGGTGGAACAACTCGGCACGGATGCCGCTTGTCATACAGGACGTAAATCCTGCTTCTACCGCGCCGTGCCGCTCGGCAACGCGCCGGACGGCAGCCTCACGTTAAGTTGGGTTGACGCGGAGCGACAGTTCGACCCAGGTTCCGTTTACGGTCATCGAGATGACGCAAAGGGAACCTTAAAGGGTTCGGAGTAACAATACCGGCGGCTTGAGATCGTCGCGTTCGGCCATGCCTGTTAGAAGCCCGAGCTTGGCTACCGCGCGGCCGAGCACTGCCGAATTCCCGGCACGGGGCTTGCAGCATGAACGTCATGGATAGACCCAAGATCGGCATCGCTCTCGGCGGCGGCGCTGCGCGCGGCTGGGCCCATATCGGCGTGCTGAAGAGCCTGGTCGCGGCGGGGCTCGAGCCCGACATCGTGGCCGGCACCTCGATCGGCGCGGTGGCCGGCGCCTGCTACGTCACGGGCCGGCTCGATACGCTGGAAGATTTTGCTTGCGCGCTCACCCGGCGCCGCATGTTCGGCTTTCTCGATTTCAATTTCGGCGGTTCGGGGCTGATCACCGGCCAGCGCCTCAGCGCGCGGCTCGAAAACCATCTGCGCGAATACACCATCGAGGATCTCGACCGCCGCTTCGTCGCGGTGGCGACCGAGCTCGGCACCGGGCACGAGGTCTGGCTCAACAAAGGCAGCCTGGTGAATGCGCTGAACGCGTCCTTCGCCCTGCCGGGGATCTTCAAGCCCGTGAAGATCAACGGCCGCTGGCTGATCGACGGCGCGCTGGTCAATCCGATTCCGGTCTCCGTGTGCCGCGCGTTCGGCGCGCGCTTCGTCATCGCGGTGAACCTCTCCTGCGACCTGCTGCACAAAGGCAGCATCATCCACGATCAGGCGAACTTCACCGACCCGGCCCTGCCCGTTGAGGACAACCGCCTTCCTGGCTCGAACGGCCGCGCCGCGCTGCATCTCCTGCACCGGCAGATCTTCGGCCGAAACAAGGATGCGCCGGGCATCTCGTCGGTGATGATGGATGCCATCAACATCACGCAGGACCGCATCGCGCGCTCGCGCCTTGCCGGCGACCCGCCCGATTTCACCATCGGTCCGCGCACCGGCAATATCGGCCTATTCGATTTCCATCGCGCGCAGGAGGCGATCGACCTTGGCGTCAAGGCGGCCGAGAAACAGATCGACGAGATCAAGGCCGCGATCAGCACGTCCGTCGCCTGAGTCTGCGCGCTATTTCACGTCCGGCAGATAGCGCCTGAGCGTGCCGAGCGCATCGCTGCGCGTCACCTGATCGCCCTTGGCGCTCGCCGCCGCATCCAACAGCACTTTCCGCGCCGCCTCGTAGCGCGTGAGGTCGTCGTCGCGGCTCGCCGGATACATCTGCTCCATCATGCGCCGGTCGCCCGGCGAAAGCGCCGTCGTGTAGGGCGCGAAGCACTGGCTCTGGTCGCCGCTTTTGAAATAATCCGGCAGGAAAGTGTAGAGCATGATCGAGTCGCGGTCGAAACGGTCGGCAACCAGGCCGCCCTGGTCGAGCCGGCGCATGTTGAAATCGACCTGCTCCCGCGGCCAGTTGTTCGGCGGACCGGCGAGATAGCTGTAGATGTGGTCCCAGTCGAACTCGTCCTCGCAAGCCGCGACCGGGTTCTGGTGCTCGTGATGGAAGCCGAGCGCGTGGCCGAACTCGTGCAGCACGACCCTGCGGAATTCTTCCGGATCGGGCGGCATCGTGTCGAAGCCCTCGAGGTTCATCGACTTCACATATTGCGAAGCGAGATGGATGCTGTCCTGGCCGACCAGCGACCAGTAGCCGCGCTCGTCGAAGCCGACGCGAATGTGCGAGACCGCCCCGTCGTCAGGATCGCATTCGCGCAACGTGTCGCCCTCGCCGAAATCGAGCTTGAGCGCGGTGTCGGCAACCGTCCACTCATTGGCGTAGGTGGCGATCTGCCGCCACAGCTCCTGCGGCCCTTCCATGAAGCAGACGCGGATCACGCGCTCACTCGGCGGCCATAGCGTGAGCCGCGAATAGACGCCGCGATTTACGTTTGAAAGTCCGAGCCGCGCGAAGGACGCGTTGCGCTGGCGCACGCGCTCGGCGAGCTCCGGCGGCAACGCCTCGAGATTCCACGCGGCATAGTTCGGCTTGGCCTTGCCCTGGTCGGGCGCGGGCGTTTCGGCCGAGACCTCGGTCCCGCCAGCCAACAGGATGGCGGCGCAAAGTGCGAGAAGGCGCAGCACGGGCGTCAGGCTTCCACGTCCATCGTCGATTTATCGCTCAAGCCTGCTCGTTACCCGGTGCAGATATATTCCCGCATGGCTGCGGCTTCCATCTCGGCTTCGGCGATGCGCATGCGCACCACGTCACCGATCGAGACGAGCCCCGCGAGACGTCCACGTTCGACCACCGGCATGTGCCGGAATCGATGCGCCGTCATCTCGGCCATCAACCGGTCGATCGTGTCGCTTTCGCGGCAGCTCACCACGTTCTTCGTCATGCAAGTCTCGACCGGCTCTTGCAACACCCGCTCACCGGCGCGCGCGATCTCCCTGACCACGTCGCGCTCGGAAACGATGCCGATCACCTTGCCATCCTCGGAGGTGACGACGATGCAGCCAATGCCGTGCAAGCCAAGCAGTTTCGTGATGTCGAGCAAGAGCGTATCGGGCGTCGTGGTGAAGACCTCCCTGCCCTTGAGCTTCAAGATTGCAGCGACGTTCATCCGCGTTTCCTCCTGACGGGAACTTGCGTCCCGTTCAGCTCCTGCGACATTCTGTCCCGGACTGGGAAGGCACGCAAGAGCCGGTGCACCGCAGCAATTTTCAAGCCGAAGATGCCACCGGAGGTTCCGCGTCGCGTGCACGCGGCTCGTCGAAATATCCAAAGCACAGCAGGCCGCACAGAAAGCCGCCGATATGCGCCTCCCAGGCGATGTTGCCTTCGGCGCCCCTGACCGCCACGGCGCTCAGACCGAAATAGACGTTGAGCGCCACCCAGAGGATCAGGAAGGCAACGATGCGCTTGTCCCGGAAGGTCTCTCCGAGGGTGAGCAGCGGCGCGTTGATCAGATCGGGCGTCCGGTCCCAGGGGGTTGGCTTCGCGCCGAAGATGAATCTGAGCGCGCCCGCCATCTGGCCTGATATCGCTGCGGAAGCGCCGACCACCGGCGCCATGTCGCCCCAATGGAAGGCGAGATGCAGGAGCGCGCCGGCGATGCCGCACAGGATCGAGAAGGCGAAGAACTTCGTGCCGCCGATCCGCCGGGCCACGGCCGTGCCGAAAGCAAGCATCCAGGCGATGTTCACCAGGAGATGCACCCAGCCGCCATGCACCGCCATGTAGGTCACGAACGAGGTGACCGCGGTCAGGTAGCCGCCGGGCAGCTCGGGCGCCGCGCCCGCATAGCGTGCCGGAATGAACGCGAGCGCGAGCAGCAACGTGACGTCGGTCTCGTCGGGCAGGAGATCGCGCACGATCTGCACGCCCACCATCAGCGCGATCGCGAGCGTCACGGCCTGGGGCACGTTGAAGATCGGCTGGTTCGCTGCCGGCTCAGAAGCGGACATCGTCGCGGGCCGCGAGACGGCCCCCCTCACGCGCGCGCGGAAACCCTAACGGCGAAGCCCTGCGCGGCGCATTCCCTGCCCGGTTGGCGCTGGCACACTCCCTGCTTCGTTGGGGCAGGAGCATTCGCTGGCTCGGTCTTTGTGCCAAATCGGGACCTTTACCTTGGCTTGGCGGAGGATTGGGCGGCGTCAGTAGCGTGGTGTAGCGTTTTTCGCGTCGGGTGGGTGATGCAACAGCCAACAAGCAGGCAGCTTTACGCGTATTGGGACGAGATACGCAATGGGCGCCTCGCGCCGCGGCGGTTCGAGATCGAGCCGGCCAAGATCGCGAGCCTCCTGCCCGAGACTTTCATCGCCGAAGGCGCCGGCATGCTCGGCATCCGCTTCCGCCTCGCTGGCACCAAGATCTGCGAGCAGTTCGGCCGCGAGCTCAGGGGCGTCGATTTCCTGACGCTGTGGCCGGCTAAGGATCGCGATGCGCTCGCCTCGCTGTTCCGCAACATCCTGGTCGATGCCGCGGTCGGATTCGGTGAGTTTCGCGCCTATACGCAACAGGATCGTGAAGCCCGCTTCGAGCTCCTGCTCTTGCCGCTGATCCAT
The DNA here is from genome assembly GCA_964634195.1 of uncultured Methyloceanibacter sp. GTDB lineage: Bacteria > Pseudomonadota > Alphaproteobacteria > Rhizobiales > Methyloligellaceae > Methyloceanibacter. The sequence continues at coordinate 51,574 of CAZWIO010000004.1, forward strand.
ACCGGCGAAGCCATCAACCGCCTGCTCGGCACCATCACCGCCGTCGAGCCGCCCTTCTGGCTCGGCGCCGAGCCGCTGGTGCGCTTCGAGATCGCGGGGCTCAATCTGCATTGGCCCGACGGCACGCCGGCCTTCGCCAAGCAGGGCGCCGAGATCATCCGGCTCAAGCCCAAGCGGTTCCGCGTGGTGGCGAGCCGCGCCGAAGGCACCGACTGGAAGAAATAAGCCGCGCTCAAGCAGCGAAGCGGTAGCGCATCATAGAATCTCCGCGCTCAAGTAGGCCGGAGGCCGGTAGCGCACATAGAATGCACGCGCTCAAGCAGCGAAGCGGTAGCGCGTCAAGGATGCCGTTTCGGGCACGCATTTAGGCGTTCGTTAACCGCGTGCGTCTAGCTTCGTCATGAAACCGCCATCGAGGCGACCACAGCCACTCCAGACACCCGGCAGCAAGATGAACGTCGCGAAGCTCGAGGAAACGGTGCAGCCCGAACCTCAGAGGCTGCGCGGCGCGCGAACCCTTGAGAGGGCGAGCCGGCCGATTACCAAGATCGTGCCCGACCGCCGCAAGCACCGCCGCGTGGAGGTGTCGCTGCAGGGCCGCTTCATGCGCGAGGACAAGCAGGAATATCCTTGCGAGGTGATTAACATGTCGGCCGGCGGCATGGCGCTGCGCGCGCCCGTGATCTGCGAGGTCGGCGAGCGGATCGTGGCCTATCTCGACAATCTCGGCCGCATCGAGGGCGTCGTGGTGCGCGAGATCGAAGGCGGGTTCGCCGCCCAGATCGTGGCCAGCGCCTATAAGCGCGAGCGGATCGCCAACCTGCTCACCTGGCTCACCAACCAGAAGTCGCTCGGCCTCTCCGAGGAGCGCCGGCATGAGCGCTTCGAGCCGCGCATCAGCGCGTCGAAGCTGATCCTGCCGAACGGCGACGTGCATGCCTGCCGGGTCATCGACGTATCGCTCAGCGGCGCTTCGGTGGCCGCCGGCGTCAAGCCAGAAGTCGAATCCGAGATCATTCTCGGCCGGATGCGCGGCCGCGTGGTGCGTCACCACAGCCAGGGCTTCGCCATCCAGTTCGCCGAGCTGCAGGACCCCGACAGCCTCGCCCGAACCTTCGGCTAGGGTTTCCCAAACCTCACCGCTGCGTCATGCCCCGGACCTGATCCGGAGGCCGCCCGGATTCCGGCGCCCGCCGGGACGACGGGGCGAAAACGCCCGGATTCCGGCGCTCGGGCGTCGGTCCGACCGCGGCTGGACTCGCTTTGTTCCAAGTTCTCTAAAATTTTACGTAAACCAAGAACATTCAGATTTGAGTAGCCCTTGCTAAGAAACCGCTACCAATACACCTTGAAATTACAGGCTTCTCTTATCCGGATTTCAAAATCTATTTGAGATAGTGCACCCAACAAACAAGGGGGGTGCAATGAAACAGTTTCTTATAGGGTCTGCCTTTTTGATGTTCATATCATCTTTGCCGGCAGACGCTACGAATACACATTCTATTAATCTGAAGACTTCGCCAGTTCAGCCGCAGAAGATCGCCTTCATGCAGGCTTTCGGCGATACGCTGCCGCCGATCGGCTACGTCACCTTCTGCCGCGAGCATAAGGGCGAGTGCCGCCCCGGGCGCCGCTTCGCAGACCGTGTCCAGCTGAGCGCCGCCAAGTTCCGCGAGCTGGCCGAGATCAACGACGCCATCAACGACGCCGTCACCCCGGTCACCGACCTCGAGCTTTACGGCAAGGTCGAGAAATGGACCTATCCGCAAGGTGGCAAGGGCGACTGCGAGGACTATGTGCTGCTCAAGCGCCGCACGCTGGTCGAGCGCGGCTGGCCCGAGAGCACCCTCCTCATCACCGTCGTTCGCGACGAGAACAACGAGGGCCATGCGGTGCTCACCGTGCGCACCGACCAGGGCGACTACGTGCTCGACAACAAGCGGCGCGAGGTCCTGCAATGGGCCGACACGCCCTACACCTTCATCAAGCGCCAGTCCTCGCGCAATCCGCTGGTCTGGATCTCGCTTCTGCCGCCCGAGCTTGCGCCCCAGCCGCAGATTTCGGCGTCGAACCGCGACTAGGAGAGTTTGCCCCCAACTCGAAGCCCGGCGATCATCCCCCACCCATCCCCGACCCCGCCGGGCTTTTCCTGAGCCGGTCTCGCAAGAGACCGGCTCTCTTTTTGCCGGTGGCGGCTATAGCTTGAAGATCAGGTCGAGCAGCAGCGTACCGATGAACAAGCTCCACAGCGCCGCGACTCCGGCCGACGCGCCGAACCAGCCCTTCGGCCGCCGCTCGAGGATCATGCCGCGCCAGGCATTGCGCATCAGGATCACGGGCCCGGCGATGATACGCAGCAGCACGCCGCCGAGCGAGGCCAGTACCGAGTCCGGCGCGAGCTGGAAGCGGAGCTGCTCGCCCGACACGAGCTGGACGAAGCTCGCCGTGAGCCCCGCAGCCGCGAATCCGACCGCCATGATGTAGAGATAAACCGCGAACCGCACCGTCCCCTCCCCGTCGCTTGCCGTTCGCGACACTTTAGGGGGGCGCCAGGCGGGGCCGGAATTTTATTGTTAAGAGGTGGTTAACGCTGTTGCCCGAGGCCTGAGGGCGCGGCGCGGAACCGCGCGGCGCTAGTCCTTCAGGTCGTAGTCGAGGATCGCCATCTGGAAGTTGTAGGAGGTCTCGCCGTCCTCGTCGTCGCGGAAGAGCACGCCGATGAACTCCTCGCCCAGGAAGACCTCGGCGGAATCGTGCTTTTGCGGGCGCTGGCGCACCTGCAGCTCGGGCAGGCGGAACGTCCGCTTCAGATAGCGCTCGAGCTTTAGGATTTCGTCCCGTGTCACCGCCGTTCCTTCCCTGTCTGCGCCAGCCGGCCTCGCGCGGCGCTGCTAGAGATCGCCCGCCTTCTCGGGGTCGATCATCTGGTCCATGACGAGCGCGGGCTCCTCGCAGCCTGAGGGGCCGATCTCGCGCGCAGGCACGCCGGCGACCGTCATCCGCGAGGGCACGTCCTTGAGCACGACGCTTCCCGCCGCGATCCGCGCGCAATCGCCAACCTTGATGTTGCCGAGGATCTTCGCGCCCGAGCCGATCATGACGCCACGCCCGATCTTCGGGTGCCTATCGTCCCGCTCGTTGCCCGTGCCGCCGAGCGTCACGCCGTGCAGCAGCGAGCAATTGTCGCCGATCACCGCCGTCTCGCCGATGACGATGCCGGTGGCATGGTCGAACATGATGCCCTTGCCGATCTCGGCCTTAGGATGGATGTCGACCTGGAGGAAGCGCGAGCAGAGGCTCTGCAGGTAGAGCGCGAAGTCCTTGCGTCCGGCGCGGAACAGGTGATGCGCGATGCGATAGATTTCGAGCGCGTGGAAACCCTTGAAATAGAGCAGCGGTTCGATGAGGCGGCTGCAGGCCGGATCGCGTTTGGCGACCGCCATCAGGTCGGCGCGGAACGCATCGCCCAGCGAAGGCTCCGCTTCGAGCACCTCCTCGAACATCTTCTGCAACAGGCCAGAATCCAGCGTGGCGTGCTGCAGACGTCGCGCGAGCCTATGGCAGACCGCATCCTCGAGCCGCTCGTGGTTCAGCACCGTCGCGTAGACGAAGCTCGCAAGCGCGGGCTCGTTCGCGCCAATCTCCTCGGCCTCGCGCCTGATCTGGCTCCAGACCGGATCGTGCCTCTCGACCTTGCGTTCTAACGCAGCGGACTTCGTCATCGGAACCTCTCTGCACTCTCTTTTGCGTGCGCTCTCCTAGCACGGCCTTAAGCCCGGCGGGCCAAAAAGTCGAGCACCCCTTGCTTGAAGCGCGGGTCGCCCACGGCCTTCATATGATCGCGCCCTGCGATGTCCAAGAATTGGGCATGCGGGATCAGTGCCGCAAGCTCGGCGCCAGCGCCGGCGATCACGTCCTTGCTGCCCGTCGCGACGAGCGTCGGCGCGGCGATGACGCCAAGCAGATCGCGCGTGATCTTCTCGCGCGGACCGCGCAAGCACGCCGCAAGCGCCTTGAGGTCGCTCTTGGTCTGCTCGGCGAAGGCGCGGAAGCTCCGCGCCGTATCGTTGGTCACGTCGTCGATGCTCGGCGCCTCGAAGGCACGCGCAAGCGGACCGGTACCGACCAGGCCATGCACGAAATTGATGCCGACCCCGCCGAGCACCAGGCTCCGCACGCGCGCGGGGTGCGCGAGCGCGAGGAACACGGCAATCCGCGCGCCCATCGAATAGCCCATCACGTCGGCTCGCCCGACACCGAGATGGTCGAGCAGGCGGCGCCCATCCTCCGCCATGGACGGCGCGCCGTAGAGCGCCGGATCGTAGAGCTTCTCGCTCCGGCCATGCCCGCGATTGTCGTAAGCGATCACGCGGCGGCCCGCGCTCGTGAGCGTCCGCACCCAGCCTGGATCGACCCAATTCGTCGCGACGTTGGAGGCGAAGCCATGGATCAGCAGGACCGGCTCACCCTCGCCCTCGTCGAGATAGGCGATCCCCAGGCCGTCGGACAGGAAACGTTGCATTGCCATCTACCGCTTTGCCCCGATGCTCTCTATGCTCGCCACCGCTCGACCAGAACGCGAGAGATTGCGCCCCATGGCCCAAACAGTCGTGCCTCATTTCGTGAACGACAAGGGCGTCGACCGGATCAAGATCGGCGTCAAGGAGTTCCAGTGCATGGGGGCCACGCCACCTTACGACCACCCGCATGTCTATCTCGACATGGGGCACGAGACGCAGATCGTCTGCCCCTATTGCTCGACCCTTTTCGCTTACGACCCCGCGCTCGACGCGACCGAGAGCGAACCCGAGGCTTGCGTCTACGTGGCGACCGCGCCGCCCGGCGCACCCGCCGCCTGAACCCGCATGCCGTCGCTCAAGGGCCGCGTTCTCATCGCCGGCGGCGGCATTGGCGGACTTGCCGCGGCAATCGCGCTGGCCCGGCGCGGGATCGCAGCCAATGTGCTCGAGCGCTCTGCCTTCGAGGAGGAGAGCGGGGCCGGTATCCAGCTCGGCCCCAACGCCACGCGTCTCCTGCGGCGGCTCGGCGCCCTCGACGCGGTCGAGCGATCGGCCTTTCGACCTGAGGCGATCTGGATCTTCGACGGTCTTACGGGCGAGCGCCTTGCCTCGGTGCCGCTCGGCAGCGAGGCCGAAACACGCTTCGGCGCGCCCTATCTCACACTGCACCGCGCCGATCTTCATGCGGCGCTCCTGTCCCTGTGCAAGGGCCTGGAGGGCATCGCGCTGGACTCCGGTTTCGAAGTCGCGACGGTCGAGCAGCACGACGAGACGGTCGCCGTCACCTCCGCGGGCGGCGACAAGGCCGAGGGCACGGCGCTGATCGGCGCCGACGGTTTGTGGTCGGCAGTGCGCAGGCAGGTCGTCCCCAATGCCACGTTGCGCTTCGCCGGCGCGACGGCGTTCCGCACGATACTGCCGCGCCACGACCTCCCAGCGCCCTTCGCTTCGCCCATTGTCGGGCTTTGGCTCGGCCCTCGCGCGCATCTCGTCCATTACCCAGTCCGCGGCGGCGCAGACCTGAATGTCGTCGCGGTGACCGAAGGACGCGAGCGTCAAGGGCGCGAGCGCCAAGGATGCGAGCGCGACGGCTGGAACGAGGCCGCCGACGTCGGCGCTTTGCAGACGCACTTCACCAACTGGCGCAAGGACTCGAAATCATTGCTGGAATGCGCAAGCGCATGGCGGAGCTGGTCCCTCTATCGCCTCCCGCCGCTCACGCCCTGGACCACGGGGCGCACCACGGTTCTCGGTGACGCTGCCCACCCCGTGCTGCCCTATCTCGCGCAAGGTGCTGCGCTCGCCATCGAGGATGCGGCGGCCCTCGCTGCAAACCTCGCCGATGCGCCGCACCGTCCGCCGGCCGCGTTCGCGCGGTACGTGGCGGAACGGCAGAACAGAGCCTGGCGCGTCCAGCGCGAGGCAAGCCTGCTCGGGAGGCTCTATCATTTGCGCGGGCCCGCCCGTCTCGCGCGGAACCTCGTGCTCCGTTGGCGGAGCGAGGCCGGGCTGCTCGCAAGCCTCGACTGGCTTTATCGAGACCGCGACTAGTGTCCCGGATCGCCCTTGCGGCTCGTCTCGAACAGGAACCAGATGCGCTTTTCCGTCTGGTCTATCCAGTTCTCGATCAGGCTCGCGGTGGCGACGTCCTTCTCCTCGTCGCACAGGTCATGCGCCTCGCGCAGGCTCGCAAGCAGCGCTTGATTGTCCGACTTGAGCTCGGCCACCATGTCGAGCGGATCGACATAGTCGGCGTCGTTGTCGGGAATGCGCTGCAGCCGGGCGATATTGCCGATCGAATGCAGCGTGGTGCCGCCCACCTTGCGCACCCGCTCGGCGATCTCATCGGTCATGGCGGCGAGCTCGCCGGCCTCTTCGTCGAACATCAGATGCAGCTCGCGGAAATGCGGCCCGCTGACATGCCAGTGGAAGTTCTTGGTCTTCATGTAGAGCGCGAACACGTCGGCAAGCAGTGCGTTGAGCGCGCCGGAAATATCGCGCGTGGCGTTCGAGCCGAGATCGGTCGGGGTAGCCAGCGGCGCCTTACGGCGCTCCTTCACGTCCTTGTTCATAGAGGTCTCCTTGGCGGGTGCAACCCAGCTACGGGTTATATAGCGATGCCGTGCCGATGCGTGTATGACCGGGGTCAAATGTCGCGCATCGTGGTTTGAGGAGTGCTCGCATGTTCATCGCCATGAACCGGTTCAAGGTTAAGAAGGGCTCGGAGCGGGAGTTCGAGCAGGTCTGGCTCAACCGCGACTCGCATCTCCGCGAGGTTCCGGGTTTTTTGACTTTCCATCTGTTGAAAGGTCCCGAGAAGGACGACCACGTGCTCTATGCCTCGCACAGCACCTGGCGCTCGGAGGCGGATTTTCTGAACTGGACGCGGTCGGAGGCGTTCCGCAAGGCGCATGCGGGCGCTGGCGCCGGCAAGCCGCTCTATGACGGGCACCCGGAGCTCGAGGGCTTCACCGCGTTGCAGGAGGTGAAGGCCGCCCGGCGCTCGGACGCCGCGGAATAGCCACTAAGCCCCTCCAACAGAGGCGCCCACCCCTCCACTTGTCATGGCCGGGCTTGACCCGGCCATCCACGATTTTGGCTGTACCGCGTGCCCAATCGTGGATGCCCGGCACAAGGCCGGGCATGACGAGGTGGTTAGGTTTAGAGAAAACCCTCCTCAGTTCACCCGCACGACCTGCACCAGATTGTCGGAGAAGCTCGGCGCGCGGCCGAGCCCGCAATGCGCATCCGACGAGATGCAGTTCACCGAGCCGTCCGAGCGGTTGAGGCTCCGCCAATAGCCGAGCGTCGCCACCACCACGCCGTCCCGCACGTCGTCGGTGACGCGCGCGAGCCCCTCGAAATCGCCGCGGTCGTTGAACACGCGCACCGGATCGCCCTCGCGGATCGAGCGTGAAGCCGCGTCCTGCGGGCTGATCAAGACGAACTGCTCGCCCTGCCCTTTGATCTTGTGCTTCTCGTTGGCGTAGCAGGAATTGAGGAAGCCGTGGCTCTTCGGCGAGATGATGTTGAGCGGGTAAAGCTTGGCCCGCTCGGGATTCGTCTCCGGCGCCTCGCGGTTCGGCACGTAGCCCGGCAGCGGATCGACCGGCGTGGCGTCCTGATCGCCCTCGTACATGGCGCGGAACGGCCCCGCGACGAAGTTCTTGGCGTCGTGCAGCAGGAACTCGACCTTGCCTGAGGGCGTCGGGAACTTGCCGTCTCTATGCGGAGCGCGCGTGTCGGCTGAACCCACGTCGATCTTGTAGTAGCCGTGCTCCTTGAAATACTCCATGTCGATGCCGCCCATCTTGGGGTCGTCCCAGTTGATGTAATAGGCGGCGAGCTCGCTGTCGGTCATTTTGAAGACCGGATCGTCGAAGCCCATCTCCTCGGCCAGCAACCGCCACATCTCGGAGGTGGGCTTGCACTCGCCGGGCGGCTCGACGGCTTTCTGGTTGTAGGTGAAATAGAAGTGACCCCAGGACCACATCATGTCCTCTGCCTCGCCCGCCATCGCCGCGGGCAGCACGATGTCGGCATATTTCGCGGTGTCGGTCAGGAAGTGCTCGGCGCAGACGGTGAACAGGTCCTCGCGCTGCAGACCCTTGACGATCTTGTTGGTCTCGGGCGCCTGGCTCACCGGATTGGTGCAGTACACGAACAGCGACTTGATCGGCGGATCGAGTTCCATTTCACCCGTCAGCGCGGCACCGAGCTTGAGATTGTTGATCGCGCGCGTGCCCGGCTTGATCCAGTCACCGCGCGAGACCTTCATCCAGTCGACCGGGAACTCCCAGAGCGGCATTTGCAAGAGCCCGCCGCCGACATGACGCCATGACCCGACCAATGCGGGAAGCGCACAGACGGCGCGGATGGTCTGTCCGCCGCCGGCATGGCGCTCGAGCGCGACGCCGATGCGGATCACCGATGGCTGGGTGGTGGCGAACTCGCGCGCGAATTTCGAGATGTCGGACGCGCTGACGCCGGTGATCTTCGCCACATAGTCGGGCGTGAACTCGGCGGCCCGCGCCTTCAGCTCTTCAAAGCCATAAGTGTGCTGCTCGACATAGTCCTTGTCGATCAGCCCCTGTGCGACGAGCGAATTGATGACGCCCATGGCAAACGCGCCGTCCGTGCCGGGCCGCGGGCAGATATGCCAGTCGGCGGCCTTGGCCGTGCGCGAGCGGTAAGAATCGATCACCACCACCTTGGCGCCGCGCTTCTGCGCTTCGAGCACGAACGGCCAGTGATGCAGATTGGTCGAGATCGAGTTGCAGGCCCAGATCACGATATAGCGCGCATGCACGAAGCTCTCGGGATCGACGCCGCCGGTCGGGCCGACCGTCAGCAGCCACGCGGTCGAAGAACCCGAGGCGCAGAATGTCTTCTCGTTCACCGTCGAGCCGAGACGATTGAAGAACGGGTCGCCCGAATTGATCCCCTGCACCAGACCCATATTGCCGAGATAGGAATAGGGCATGATGGCCTGGCTGCCATAGGTGGCGATGATGTCGCGCCAGCGCCTGCCGATCTCGGCGATCGCCTCGTCCCAGGTGATGCGCTCATATTGCTTGGAGCCTTTCGGCCCCGTGCGGCGCATCGGAAAGGTCAGCCGGTCGGGATTGGCGTGATGGTCGTGAAAATCCTTGAGCTTCACGCACAGCCCGCCGCGGGTCATGGGGTGTTCTTTGTTGCCCCTGACCTCGACGAGCCTGCCGTCCTCGATCTCGTAGACCATGGCGCAGGTGTCCGGACAATCATGCGGACAGGCGCCGAAAAACGTCGCGCGCGAAAGCTGCTCGTTCATGGCGAAGGCTCCCAGCTCGGCTGCCCTGCCGTTGGGCAGCGTTCGCGGAAGCCTACGGAGCAAGCAGCGCCTTGTCGATTGGATTTTCCGATGCGTTCATCGGGAATCGTGCAAGCGCAAGTTGCCTAATGCGAGCGGGCGCCGCGGAACAGCACGAAGATATAGAACAGCCACACCCCGAGCGCTGAGACCGCGGCCGCGACATAGGTCCAGGCGGCGGCGCCAAGCACCTGCGCCACGCCCTGCTCCTGCTCCTCGCCCTGGATGATGTGGTAGCGGACCAGGAGCTCCTGCGCGCGCTTGCTGGCGTTGAACTCGACCGGGAGCGTGAGCAGCGCAAAGAACGAGGACGAGCCGAACATGATGACGCCCGTCCAGGCGACGACCGGCATTTGCAGCATCAGCCCAAGCACGAACACCCAGGGCGCGGCCTGCGCCGCGAGCTGCACCACCGGCACGATGTAGGTGCGCGCCTCCATCGGGAAATAGTCTTCGGCGTCCTGCAGCGCATGGCCGGCCTCGTGCGCGGCGATGCCGGCGGCCGCAACATTCTGGACGTGGTAGACCTTGTCGGAGAGCCGCAGGACTTTGGCGCGCGGATCGTAATGGTCGCTCAGGATACCGGGCGTCGACTCGACCTTGACGCTCTGGAGGCCTTGCGCGTCGAGCAGGCGGCGCGCCACCTCGGCGCCGGTCAGCCCGTTCAGGGTCGGCACCTGCGAGTACTTGGCGAGGTTGGTCTTGATGCGCCATTGGGCGTAGAGCCCGAGCACCGTGCCGGGCAGCACGAACAGCCAGAACAGCGGGTCTTCCAACATCGCGCGGCGCCCCCTTTATCCCCACGAAATCCCCGCGGGCAAGGCTGGGCAAGCTTGTGTCCGACGGCTCCCGCCCTGTCAATCGGCCGTGCGAAGCCGGTTATCGTTGCGCATGCTTGCGCGTGCTCGCGCATGACCGGCCGTTTCCGATCGGGGCCTAGCGCGCGCGCTCGACGGCCTCGGCGATCCGCCTGACGGCCTCGATGACCGTCTCGGGACGATCGAGCTGGATGTCGTGGCCGCTGCCCTCGGCCACGACCAGCGTCCCGCGCGGCGAAAGCCGAGCGAGCTCCTCCTGAAGCCGCATCAGGGTCGACTCCCAGGCGGCGAAGTACGGGCCATGGTCGCTCGCAGCGATCACGGTGAGCGGTACATCGGGGAACGGGCCGGCGCGCTTCACCTGCGCGTTGCTGGCGGCGACCCCTTCCTGCTTACGGTGGTGCGGACGGAGGGAGTCGAACCCTCACGGCCTTTCGGCCTCAGGATTTTAAGTCCCTTGCGTACAAACTTAGCAATTTGAATATAAAGACATTTTCTGGAATCAAACTGCGTATGTGTAAGAGCCTGTGCAAGGCTTTATTGCATCTTTCCGAATGTATCGGAGAGGTCGATCTCCCGATTCCGGTCGCGGGTAGCTTCTTGCTCCGCGGCTTTCACCACCGCCTTTTTCCATGACGAAGCGAGCTCCTGTTTCTTGTCGTCTTTCGTGCGTTCCTGCGCGAAACTTGTGAGCGCTTTCACCCGCTCGCGCTCATGGCTTCGCTCCAGGTCGTGAACATATTTTTCGGCCTTGATGATTTTGCGCGCAAGCATCCGCACATAGGGATCACGCGCCCGGTATGGCGGATTTAGCGCAAGCTCGGCGGTCAATTTCTGGTTTTTTGCGAGCTCGCGCAGTTGGTCCTTCATGAGCGTGAGCTTTTCTTCCTGGCGGCGGCGTTCCAGCTCATGCCGGCTCTGTATGCCCTGATAAACGCGGCGCTGCGCATCAGTCAGGAGCTGCTCCTGCTGCGCAGCCCAATCGCGGGCCTTGTCAAAAGCCGGTTTCACGGGATGCTCGGGTTGCCGGATCAAGCGCTCACCCTGCCCTAGCCGAAACTACACGGCATCCTATCGCCGGGAACCCGTCGGCTACAGCCCGAAATCGTCCCCTTTATCGAAGCCTTTGCCTTTCGGCCGGTCTGCCTCCTGCTTTGCTGCCTTCAATATCGCTTTCGCAAAGCTGTCGGGCAGGCTCGGCCGTTTCCCGTCCCGTCCCTTTTTGTCCTGCTCTTTCTGTTCTTTCTGCCAGGCGTCGATTTTACGCTGCGTGATCTGGCGCATATGCTCGCGCTCGATCTCGCGCTGCTGGCGTTCGAGATCGGCGAAATTCTCCGCCTGCCCATGCCGTTCCTTAAGCAGGTTAACATGACGCTGGCGTTTGACGCGCTGCGCTTCGATTTCGGCCTTGTAGCGCGTCTTCACAAACAGGGCCGCCTGCTTTTTCGCGTCATTATATTGATCGCGGAGATCCGATCTCTGCACCTTGTGCTCGGCCGCAAGGATTTTGCGTGCCTGGTCCCGCCGGCGCCTTGTGATGCCGGTAAAATCGAGCACCGCGAAGATGCGCTCTCGAAGCCGGCTTTGCTTGTCCTTGAGTGCTTGTCGCTCACGTTGTTGCCGCACCCGCAATGACTCCCGCTGCGCTGCAAAGCGTTCCCGGACCCGTTTTTCGGTCGCCCGTAGCTTGAGATTGCGCTCGGCAGACAGCCGTTTGATGCGGCTCAGATATTGAAGTGATGCGTTGCGGGCCTCTGCCGTATGCTGGCGCTGTTCGTCGCGAAGGCGCTTTTCGAGGGCCCCATCTTTGGCGGCTTCGTCCCTTTCGAACTGTGCCCACACGATCGCGGCAGGGTTCTGCGATCTGAAAGCCTTCGCCAGATTGAGATCAATGATATGCGCGTTGAACTCGCGGCGCGTGCGCCCATGATCGATCGATGGATAATCGATCACCCGTCCGCAGCCGTTGATACGTGCTACGGATTTCGGACGCTTCACATGGTCATTGATCTTCGCCGCACGAGGCCCTTCATGGATCGTCGGCTCGCGATCGATCCCCTGAGCCTTTAGCGTGCGGCGGTCGATGCGTGCATCGTGCCCGGCCCGTTCCAAGGCGCGGTTGGCTGCTTGCTCCCAACGCTCGCGAACCCAATCAACCGCTTTCGGTCCGGGCAGGCCCGCCTTCAGGCGGTCACGCGCATTGTCGGAGAGCCGCAAGGCGCGCCTCCCCGTGTCGATGGCGCGATCATGAATCGCGATATGGACGTGGGGATTGAGGGCATCCTTGCCCGTTTGATGAATGGCGGCAAACCACGGGATGCGGCTATCCGTCAGGTCAGCCATAAAGTCCCGGATAAGCTGCGCCCTTTGCTGCACCGTCAGCTCGCGCGGCAGCGCAATCCGCAGCTTGTCGATGACCCTTCCGTTCTTCCGCATAGCCCGCTCGGCGCGATCAATGAAGTTGCGCGCCTCCCGATGATCTTCGGGCATGTGCTCAGACAGGATGAAAGGGTCTGCATCGGGCCGGCTGATGTAGCGGATATGGGCGCCGCCCGTCCCCGATTGGTGAGTGGTGCGGCCTATACTGCGTAGATTGCAGCTATAGATGGCCATGCGCCCTCTCGCACTTAGCCACGCAACCGACTGCGCCATTCATCCCGCGCGCGCCAATACTGACGGAAGCGCGGAACCGGCAATCGCCCTACCCGGCGTCCAGCCTCCCCACCCTCCGTGGGTCCGTACGGGCGATTGCCGCGACCGCGCCGGCCTCGATGGCCGGCAAAGGTCGTCTCACCGCAAAGGCGAAATGGATCGGTGCTCACACACCGCGGAGCCGGTCCCAAACCGGCTTTCCCCATGAGCCTTCGCGTTCGCCGCCAGGCGAAAGGGTGCCTAGCGGCGGGGCCTCGCCCCAAGAGCGTCACGGCCCGGAGCGATGAGCAAAGGGCCGTTGAGGGGGTGGCCAGCGCCGGGGAGGTATCCTCCCCCTAGAGCCGTGGGCGCACGGGTTTGCCTGCAAACCCAAAAGTGCGCCCTCCACAACCTTCAGTTTAGCACGATTATGGAGGGGAAGGCAAAAACCTCGCCGTTTGCCCGGGACGCCTTCTCTGCTCGGAGGCTGCAAATCAGCTCGGTCGTTGAGGTTAGTGCGATTCTCGGACTCCACGCTTGATGCCTTGAGCGCTATCCTGTCGCACCACCATCGGTTTCAACGCGCGGGGGTTGCCCCAAGTTCGATTGCTCTTTTTCGGCTTGCCGCTGGCGCCCCTCCCCTTCTTCGGTAAGCGTTTGCTGATGTGCTGCCACAGGTTTCTGAACTTCGGAGTGTCGCCGCCGGGCACATTGTCGGCGACAGGCACGCGCGGAAGCTTGACGATGCCGCACTCAATGGCATCCATGAGCGAGAAGTCGCTGACGGTCCAGGGAAACAGCGTGCCTTCCGCATAGCCGGAACCACTCAGGAAAAACGGCGTGGCGGACAGATCGTAAATAGCGGCGAGGCCGAGCTTGCGCTTGACCGCTTCTATGCCCGAGATCCACAGGCGCGCGGCCTCGTTGTTCCTCTTAGCCTCATCCTTGTCCTCGCCTTTAAGATCTTGGGTATCTTCATTTTGAGCGCGCTCGCGGTAACAGTGATGGGCTTCATCGTTCAGCACGACGATGTTCTTAAGACCCATCAGTTCGGGCATGACCCGCTGAATCATCTGCCCTTCGGTTTCAAGAGTCTGGAGCGTTTCGCCGCGCCAACCTTCCAGCGCGGCGCGCGTGCCCTTCGAGACATCAATGCGCTCGCGCAGCTTGAAGGCGTGAAAATTGGTAATGACGATCTTGGCGCGGTCGATGTCACCCAGCATGTCGGTAGGAACCAACTCGCGGCTTCTGAAATAACTGTCGGGATCGTTCGGCAACAAAACGCGCAGGCGATCACGGATCGTAATGCCAGGCGCGATAATCAGAAACCCGCGCGAAAAATGCTTGCTGCCGGGATGTCGTACGGCATTCACCGTCTGCCAGGCGATCAGCATGGCCATGACCGTGGTTTTGCCGGTGCCGGTCGCGAGCTTCAGCGCGAGACGTACCAACTCCGGGTTGGCTTGCTCGTTAGCGCCCTTTAGGTGCTGCCAGAACTTGTCGCCACGCTTTCCGAGTTTGGGCGCGACTTCCGTAAGCCAGATGATCGTCTCGATCGCCTCGACTTGACAGAAGAATGGCCGCTGACTTTGGAACGCATGTTGGCGCCAGTGCTGCAACAGGCGCGCCGTCTCGGGCGAGACCTGCCAGTGGTCCGGGTTGAGAAGGCCGCGCCAGCTGTCAACGTGAGAGCGGATTTCATTGATGATCGGCGTTGGGTCATATTGCTGGGCTTCGGTTGAGAGGCCCTTGCCCTCATCGAAGACCATTTCCTTTTGGCCGCGCTTCTGGCGCCGCTTTTTCGGCTGCGGAACCGGCGTTATCAGCTCGGACCGCCGCCTTGTCGGAAGGATTCGATCAGTGGGCTGGCCATCGTCGTCCAGCTCCCAGTGCCGGGACGGGTACGCGTAGGGAGAATTGAGAATTGGCTGCTCAAAGAAATGCTGAGTCACTGCCCCCGCTCCCTGAATACACGGACTCGTGGGTTTAAATCCTCGTGGTCATTTTTGCCACAGACTCGCCACAAGCCGAAACGGACTAATTCAGACAATGGCGGATTTCTGCGGGTTTCCGGGGACTCGATTTTTGTGGCAAAAACGGCCCGTAAGGGCCGTTTTGTTTCCGTAAGCGTCTTCTAAGTGATTGTTTTGATTATGGTCGGAGCGAGAGGATTCGAACCTCCGACCCCTTGCACCCCATGCAATTGAACGGCCTTCATTCTCAGTGATTTAGCTACTACTCGCCACAAATTCGGCGCCAGATTCGTGGCGCATGCAGGTCAGCACGCTCGTGCGCGGCTGCGCCGCGGCCTCGACGCGTTCGATCAGATGGCCATACACATTGA
Organism: uncultured Methyloceanibacter sp.; assembly: GCA_964634195.1. Classification (GTDB taxonomy): domain Bacteria; phylum Pseudomonadota; class Alphaproteobacteria; order Rhizobiales; family Methyloligellaceae; genus Methyloceanibacter. Next base: position 66,736 of record CAZWIO010000004.1, read on the forward strand.
GGGTCGTTTCAATGTTGCGGTGGCCCATGAGAGTCTGGATGCGTTTCAGATTCACGCGCTGATCGATCAGCATCGACGCGTAGAAATGGCGCAGGTCGTAGGGCCGGTATTTGGGCTTGATGACGATCTTGCTGTCCTGTTTCTCCTCCGTAACCAATCCCGCCTCCTCGCATGCGCGGGAGAAACCGCGCTTGCGCCAGTTGCGGATGCTCTGCCAGCGCCCCTCGCTCGTCGGAAACACAAGATCGTAATCGTTCTTGACGGCGTGGTTCTCAGCGTAGTGCCGAACCATGTCGAGTGTTTCGGCGCTAAGGTCGATAAAGCGGCGCCCTGCCCGTGTCTTGGTCACGGTGATTTCAGTGCCGCCGCCCTCCAGGGCGCGGTCAATTTCTACGCCGGTGTCCTTTATGTTCGCACGCGGCAACGCCAGGTATTCCTGCGGCCGCATGCCCGAGTCCACGGCGAGGTATAGCATCGGCCGGTATCGTTCCCAGCTTTTCTGGATCTTCGCGTTCCGTGAGTTGGCGAGACGATCGGCGGCTGCGAGCAGCGCCTGTATTTCGCGCTCCGTCGGAATTATAACCGGCGCGTCATAGCGCGAGCTGGCTCCGACATGCACGCCGGCGGCCACGTCGTTCAGCAATACGCCACGACCGACCATTTCCCGGATCATCGAATGAAAAGATGTAAGCACCTTGTGCGCGACATCGCGGCTGTGATGTTCGAGCAGCCATGACCTGAAATGGATAATGTCGGGCTTGGTGAGATCGCGTAGCTCTTTGCCCCACGCGTAGCGCTTCATGATGTCGGCGCGGTACTGGTAATTGGCGAGCGTGTACTTGGTGACGGGCTCGCGGCCGTTGCGGCCTTCCTTCTCACAGATGTCGAGCCATTTTTGGACGCCTTCGGCGACGGAGGAAATATCGGCGGCCAGCGGGCCGGCGTGCCTGCGCGAGGCGGTGCTGTCGCGAAAGGCGAGCGCTTCCTTGCGAGTGGCGAACGTCTTGTAGGCATAGCCACACTGGGTGGCGGTGGTTGCGTACCTAACCTGGTATGTGGTGCCTCTTGCGCCTTTTCTTTTTCTTATATCGGCCATTCATTGCGTTGTTATTGTTATTTTAAGTATCTATTGAATCACATCATCCTTCGTCTTGCAATTATTCTCTGCATCGACTTGTAATTTCATATATGCCTTTACTAAAGAGCCCTTTTCTATCTTTAGTTTTCCTTCGATGGGATCGACAAAAAAAGGAAGCTTGCGCTTCCCATGAACATCCTTGTCTGCTGCCCGTTTTATTTGCCGCTGGGTAAGATTTACGCCCATTTCGGCAAGAACTCTTCTTGCCTGCTCAAGACCTATATAACATGGTATTTTCATTTTGCCTCCTAACTTCTAGGTTGTGTATACTTAATTATGACAACTATTGATTTAAAACTTGTTAATGTGATTTAAGGGTTAGTGGTCGCTCTCCTGCGTCCGGGATGGCATGACACAATAAACTTGCGTTGATACGACATAATTAACTTGCACTCACACGACATAATTGACTTGTGATCACACATCACTATATACTTGTCATCGCACGACGCAAAGCACTTGCAATATCACAACGCACTGAAAAGCGTACGAATATGGCTACACCTCACGAGCGACTGGCAGGGTCTTTGTCCGAACTCGAAAAGCTGCAAAAAGGCGGCAGGCGGGTTTTTCGGTCAAAAGAGCTGACGCGCATTCACCGCGAGCGCCTGATCAAGCAGGGCTTCCTCCGGGAAGTCATCAAGGGCTGGGTAATCTCATCCAGCCCGAACGCCGAGCCGGGTGACAGCACGCCCTGGTACGCGTCGTTCTGGCAGTTCTGCGCTAGTTACTGCGAAGAACGGTTTGGGGATCAGTGGCATCTATCCCCAGAGCAGTCGCTTCTGCTGCACGCTGAAAATACGGTCATTCCGCCCCAGGTCGTCGTGTACTCCCCGAAGGGAACGAACAACACAGTCGAACTGCTCTTCGGAACATCGATTTACGACCTCAAGCAAAAGCAGATGCCCCCCGCCGCTGACATCACAGTGAAGGATGGCCTGCGGATTTTCACGCCGGAGGCCGCGCTCATTCGCGTCCCTGAAGCGTTCTTCACGCGCAATCCGCTGGAGGCGCAGATCGTTCTTGGCGGTTTGCGTGATGTCCGGGATCTGCTCGGGCGGCTGCTCGACGGTGGTCATTCGGCCGTCGCAGGAAGGTTGGCGGCAGCGTTCAGGCGCGTCGGCCGCACCGACGTTGCGGACGAAATCGTCTCGGCATTGAAAGCCGCCGGGTACGATGTCCGCGAAAGCGATCCCTTTGCACCGCGTATCAGTGTCGTGAGCGTTGGGCAGAGAGTCGCACCGATTACCGCACGGCTTCAGGCGCTGTGGGGATCAAGCCGTGAGACGGTCATTGAGCTTTTGCCGGAAGCGCCGGGCTTGCCGAAAAACCGGGAAGCCTATCTGCGCTTTGTCGATGAAATCTACAAGAGCGATGCCTATCACTCGCTGTCGATCGAAGGCTACCAGGTAACGCCTGAGCTCATCGAAAAGGTGAGAACGGGCGCGTGGAATCCTGATGGCAATGATAGTGATCGCGACAATCGCAATGGACTCGCCGCCCGCGGCTACTGGCAAGCGTTTCAGCTTGTCAAACAGAGCGTCGCGAAAATTATCGCCGGTGAGAAACCGGGTCCGGTCGCGCGCGCGGAGCATGGAGACTGGTACCGGGAATTGTTTCAACCATCAGTCGCGGCGGGCCTTATCAAGGCTTCCGCCCTCGCCGGCTACCGCAACCATCCTGTCTACCTACGCGGCTCGCGGTATGTGCCGCCACGGTGGGAAGCCGTACGCGACGCGATGCCGAGCCTGTTCGATCTGATCGAAGCGGAGGACGATCCCGGCGTACGGGCCGTTTTAGGGCATTGGCTGTTCGGCTATATTCATCCTTATCCGGACGGGAATGGGCGCATGGCACGATTCCTGATGAACGCTATGCTGGCCTCGGGCGGCTACCCATGGACCGTTATTCGTGTGGAAGATCGCGACGAATATCTGGCGTCGCTCGATAGCGCGAGCGTGGATGGCGACATTCGGCCTTTCGCCCGGTTTATCGGCGAGCGCGTACGCTGGTCGCTAGACCGGGCGGCGTAGCGTCGCTCACCCTCCTAATTGTCTTCGCATTCATGGTCGTCACCGACATCGGCGATGACGATGGTGGCGAGCGCCTTAGCCACGGCGATGATGACGATGTTGTTGTTCTCGTCATCGTGCTGATGCGATGAGCATCATGGCGATGACGATCATGATCGTCATCGTGCTGCCTGCGGCGACCGATACCTACTTCTTGTTGCCGGCGATGCGATCGGCGGCGGCAAGATAGTTGTTCAAGGATTCCTCATCGAGCAGGCCCTTGTCGGCAAGAGCATAGACAAGCTTATGCAGGTCATGCGTTCCGATCTGCGCTATCTCGTCGGCATTGCACAAGAGATCGTCGAGCTCATCCTGCCTCCACTGCATTCCGGGGGCCAACTGATAAATCAATTCATACAACTCTTCAGGCGTCACAAAATGCTCCGTATGCTTAGTAAATTCAGCATAGCGAGCCTGATCTGAAAATGCACGAAATTGCTGCTGTGGCCCATCAGGCTGCTTTAGCTTCCTCTACCGGAGCCTCGCTACGCGGCTGCAATGCGTGAAGAAAATCGATGGCGCGCTGCGCGTGGGCCGCGGCCTGAAACACGGCGCGCTTGTCGTTCCGGAGCACTTCGATCCAGGACGCGACGTAGGAAGCGTGATCGTCGCGCACCTCCGGCGTCAAGTCGAGATCGGCGCACAGGAAGGCGGCGCCAAGCTCGGCGACCAGCTCCTCGCGGGCATAGCCTTCATCGCCCCATTTCTCGCGGCCGAAGCTACGGTCAAGGCGCGACTTATGGCAGGTCCAATGGATCGTCTCATGGCCGAGCGTTGCGTAATAGCTCTCCGGGTCGCGGAACGCCTCGAAGGGCGGCATGCGGATGTGATCGCCCGTCATGGAATAGTAGGCCCGGTTGCCGCCGTGGCTTACGGCCGCGCCCGTCGCCGCGAAATAGCTCTCGGCGTGTTCGATGCGGGCCTGTGGCTCCTGCGGCGGCTCGGCCAGCGCGTGATAATGGGCAGGCAGGCCGTCGATCTGCTCCACGTTGAACACGGTGTAGCCCTTGAGGAAGGGAATCTCGCGTTCGACGGATTCCCCGTCTTCGCCTTCCTCGGTGCGCGTGATCCTGTTCGCGTAAACGACAAGAGCGCCTTTCTCGCCCTTGCGGACATGGGCGCCGAGCTCAAGCGCCTGTCGGAACGTCATCCAGAAGGGCGCAGCGTAGCCTTTGGCGAGGCCTTCCGTCCAGAGCATCAGGACATTGATGCCGGAATAGGGAAGGCCGTTATGGCGCAGCGGGCGCGTAATGCGCCCCGCCGCGGGAGCGGCGTGCCAGGGCTTGACCCACGGGCGCACGCCCTTCTCAAGCTCGGCGACGATTTGGTCCGTGATGCGGTTGTAGATGTCGGGCCGCGCGGTCTTGGTCTTCGTCATGTCTGTCTCCTTTCAGCGGTTGTTCCTCACGACGCTGAAAGGAAGCCGGGCGGGTCAGCCGGCGCCGTCACCGCCAGGGGAACCCCGCCCGCGGGGTTGACGGCACGGCGCGCCCGGCTAGCGAAGCGTCTTAAGGTGAGGAACGGCCGCCCGAGACAGGGGAAGAGGGCTGCGCGCGGTCATCGCGGCGCTGGAGAAATATGAGATGGTGCGGGCGGAGGGACTCGAACCCTCACGGGCTTTCGCCCAACGGATTTTCGTACCGGCTGCGGCTTTCGCCGCCCCTCACCGATGCGGTCAGGGTTTGCGGTCTGGACTATCCCTTCGCCGTGTCCCGGCACTGCCGCCAGGATTTAGGCGCTGCCCGTCTAGTCTCTACACCTTCCCGGCTGGACCGCCGGGCTTGGCTCGGGATTGCCATTTCACAGGTTTCCCCGAATTTGGGCAGTTCTACGCCGCCGGTTTCCCGGCGGGCACTCAAGCCGTCTCAAGTCCGTTGCGTCTACCAGTTCCGCCACGCCCGCGTGGCTGATGTCTATATGGCATGAAGCCTGAAAAATCTCACGGGGCGCCAGGTCTGCGCCCCTGCCCGTTTTCTTGTCCTTCTTCTTGGCCGGCTTTGGTTTAGCCGGAGTTTTTTTGGGCTTGCGAATATTGATCGCCGCGGCATCGAGCGTCGTCTTGATGTGGGCGGCGTAATATTTTTCGATCATCTCAACGCTGGTCCGGCAGTTCTTCGCAATCTGGTAGATGTCGGCGCCTTCCATGAGCCGCAGGCAGATGTAGGTGTGCCGCAGGCTGTAGGCCGTGCGGCGGTTTCCTTCGCGATCGAATTTGAGCTCTTCTTCCTCAAGAATCGCGTTGAACAACTCGCGGTGGCGCTTGGGAAAGAGAAGGTCGGTTGGTTTTGGGTTGTTGCGTTTGACCATGCGCTCAAAGGGGCGCACCGCGCCGGCCGTGCTCTTGCAGTAGCCGACGCCGCGTTTGCCGCGCACTTCGATTTCAAGGATGGTTTCGTCCGTCGCATCGTCATCGACGATCTTGACGTCGCGGTATTCAAGGCGGGCGGCTTCATCCGGCCGCAAGCCCGTATTGGCCATGAACAGCACATAGTCGTGGAGCTGCGCGCTTTGCCAGGCGTAGCGCTTGCGAGTCGGTTTCTGCGCGCGCGCCCGCGTCGCCTCGTAGAGCTTCTTGTATTCTTCCGGCGAGAACCAGGCGCGGTGCGCGATTTTCGGAGCGCTGCGGTAGGGCTCTGAGAGGTCCGGCAGGTAGCGTAGCCAGCCGTGGCGCAGCGCTGTTTTGAGCACCTGCCGGAGCAGCACGATTTCCTGGTGGGTCGTATTGCGCGCCGGCGGCTTGCCCCATTTGTCCATTGCGATCTGGCGGCGGTGGATACGGTATTCCTGCACTTGCCCCGGCGTGATGTCCGATAGCGCCATGTCGCCGAAAAAAGGCATCAGGTAGAGGCGCAGCCGGATCTTGTGGCCCTGCACATAAGCCGGGTGGCGCTGGCCTTCGGTGATGATCTCGTACTCGCGCAGGAACTGGTCGGCGGCGTTGCGGAAGGTTTTCTCATTCTTGATCTCGCCGCGCTTGTGCTTGCCCTTGAGCTCAAGGAACCAGTCCTCGGCGAAGTCCTTCGCGTGTGAAAGGCTTTCCTGCTTCGTCGTCATGCGCCGGTTTTTGCCGGCCATGTAGGTCGAGCACTGCCAGTAGCGGCTGTTGTCGCGCTTGTAGACGTGAACGCGTCCACCCATCAGGGTGTGATGCTCGGCCATAACGGCGACCTGGAAATAGCTGGTTTGACAGGCAAAATGTGTAAGGACTGTGCAAGTCTATCAGGGGAAGGCTAATAGGTCAACAATGGCAGAAAACAGCCATTTCTAGAGCCAAATAGACACGAATGATAGAATTTTAAGTCCTGTGTGTCTACCAGTTCCACCACGTCCGCTTGGTGACTTCTAGAACATGATCGCCGACTCAATAACAACACGTCATCGCCGGGCTTGACCCGGCGATCCAGGGGCTGCTCGTTCCGTGCCAACCGCCCTGGATGCCCGGCTCAAGGCCGGCATGACGTGCGGATTTAGTAGGCCTCCAGAAGCTACATGGGGAAGAACGTCTTCGGCTTTGGCGCCTCTTCCGCCTCGGGTTCGGCTTCCGCCTTGGGCTCGTCTTCGACCAGGGACGCCTCGGCGAGCGCCGGCTCGGTGTCTTCCTTAGTCGGCGGCTCGGGTTCCGCTTCGATCGGAGGCTCCGGTTCGGGCTCGGGCGCCGCGACGATCTCGGCGCGTTCGGCAACCGGCTCCGGTTCAGCCTCCTCGACCGTGACCACCTCCTCGATCACCACCGGCACGGCGGTCGGCAAAGCCTGAGCGCCCGCTTCCAGGCTTGCGCGGAGCAGGAGGAACAGGGTCAGCGCGTTCAGGAGATGCCACAGGAAATGGGTGCCGATCTTCCGTCCGTCAAATACCGCCTGCTCGCAGAGCGCCATGTCGAGCGTGCGCAACGTCACCGACACGGCGAACACGGCTGCGGCCCACAGCACATAAGGCGCCGCGCGATGGCCGCGCTCCTTGAGCAAAAGGCCGATGACGATCAGCGCCGCGAGCGCCGGCATATAGAACAGGCTGCCGTTCAGGCAGGGCTTCGCACCCGGCAGGTTGGCGCCAGGCAGCGCGACTAGCCGCTCGCCGCATTTGACCTCGCCGGTGAGCGCGATCAGCCCGGCGAAGCCGATCACCAGCAGCACCGTCCAACCCGGCGGCACGCGCAAGAGGCGGTTCAGCGCGAAGCCGAGATAGATCAGCATGAACAGGCCGATCGGGATCACGTCGGCGAGCGCCGTCTGGCGCGTGGCGTAGAGATGGAAGGCGAGGCTGCCGAGCCCGATCAGGAACACCAGCGCGATCAGGAGATAATGGTCGGCGCTCCGCTCCTCGCGCGGCCGCCACAGCAAAAGCTGCAGCGCGACCAGCGCCGCGAGCAGGAAGCCGCCATTGCTCAGCGCATTGATCGGCTCGGCGAGAAGCGCTGGGTCGGTGCCGCGCTCGCAATAGAGGAAGACATGCTCGCCGAGCGCCATGGCCGCTCTCCTTTCGATCCGCTTCGCCGATCTCTAAACGCGTAGCCGCGCGAAAGTTTGGCTCATGGTTGCAGGTTTGCACAGCGCGTAGGGCAAAGAACGAGGATGGTACTGCCTCTGCCGCTGTCATGCCCGCGAAGGCGGGCACCCAGTAGTCACGGGTGCTCGCCGTTCTGCACCGCCTCGACTACTGGGTTGCCCGGTCAAGCCGGGCAATGACACCCGCTTAGGATGGCGCAATTCTGGTGGGCGCGCTCAAGGTGCGCGAAGCGCGGCAGCGCAAAGAAGAACATCACTCAGGTGGCGAGCCGTCGTCCTCTGCCGGGGCGCCATCGTCGGAGGGCATGTCCTCCAGCGACTCTTCCTCGATGTCGGTACCGTAATCGGTGGCAAGCCCTAAGCTCTGGCGGCAGGCGTCCTCGTAGCTCTCATTATCGACGAGCAGCTTCTCGAAATTCGGATGCGTCTCGGCGTCGCTGTCGCTGATCTCTTCGTTGTGCAGCTTGGTCAGCATTTCGACGTCGGCCTGGCTCACCTTGCTCTCGGCGAGCTTGCCGGCGACGCATTCGCAGAAGGCCTTGGGCGTCACGCTGCTCCCCTCGAAGCCGGCGTCCTCGGTGACGGTCGGATCCTCGGTGCAGGCGGTGACGAAGGCCGCGGTGTCGAGCTTGTCGGCCGCCACGGCGCCCACGGTCGCCGAGCCAAGTACAGCGAAAGCGCCGAGCACTATTACGCGCATGAAGAACTTGCCCATATTTGTTTCCTCCCCCAACCCCAAATCTTACCACTTGGCATTATTGCTGTCGCCAAGCGCAAGAAACGATCGGGGGGACCATGGCCAACTGTCTGCCGGGAGCCGGAGTTCCGCCCGGCCGCGCGCCGGTCACGCCTTAGGCGGCGGCACGACACGAATGTTCAATTCTTTCAGCTGCTTAGGCGAGACCTCGGAGGGGGCGCCCATCAGCAGGTCTTCGGCCTGCTGGTTCATCGGGAACATCACCACCTGGCGCAGATTGTCCTCGCCGCAGAGCAGCATCACGATGCGGTCGACGCCCGGCGCGATGCCGCCATGGGGCGGCGCGCCATATTGCAGCGCGCGCAGCATGCCGCCGAAGCGCGCCTCGAGCTCCTCGCGCGGATAGCCGGCGATGGCGAAGGCCTTCTCCATGATCTCCGGCTTGTGGTTCCGGATCGCGCCGGAGGAGAGCTCAACCCCGTTGCACACGATGTCGTATTGATAGGCGAGGATGTCGAGCGGGTCCTTGGTCTCGAGCGCCTCGAGCCCGCCTTGCGGCATGGAGAAGGGATTGTGCGAGAAGTCGACGCGCCCCTCCTCCGCGTTCCACTCATACATCGGGAAGTCGACGATCCAGCAGAACTCGAAGCGGTCGGTCGCGGTGAGCTCGAGGTCGTTGCCGATCTTGACGCGCGCCTGCGCAGCGAAGGGCGCGAACTCGCTCGGCAGCCCCGCAACGAAAAACACCGCATCGCCGTCGCTTAAGCCAAGCTGCGTGCGGACCGCTTCAGTGCGCTCGGGGCCGATATTCTTGGCGATCGGGCCGGCGCCCTCCCCGTCACGGAAGAAGATATAGCCGAGGCCCGGCTGGCCTTCCGCTTGCGCCCACGCATTCATCCGGTCGCAGAAGGCGCGCGAGCCGCCGCCCTTGGCCGGGATCGCCCAGATGCGCGTGTTCGCATCCATCTCGATCATGCCGGCGAACAGCTTGAATCCCGAGCCGCGGAAATGCTCGGTCACGTCCTGCATTTCGATCGGGTTGCGCAGGTCGGGCTTGTCGGTGCCGTATTTGCGCATCGCCTCGGCATAGGGGATACGCGGGAATTCTTTCGTGACGGGCTTGCCGCCGCCGAACTCCTCGAACAGGCCGCGCAGGATCGGCTCGACCGTGTCGAACACGTCATCCTGGGTGACGAAGCTCATCTCAAGGTCGAGCTGGTAGAACTCGCCGGGCGAGCGGTCGGCACGCGCGTCCTCGTCGCGGAAGCAGGGCGCGATCTGGAAATAGCGGTCGAAGCCCGCGATCATGATGAGCTGCTTGAATTGCTGCGGCGCCTGCGGCAGCGCGTAGAACTTGCCGGGGTGGACGCGCGACGGCACGAGATAGTCGCGCGCGCCTTCCGGCGACGACGCGGTCAGCACCGGCGTCTGGAACTCGAAGAAGCCCGCCTCGCGCATGCGGTTCCGCAGCGACCAGATGATCGCCTGCCGCTTCATGATGTTGTCGTGCAGGCTCTCGCGGCGGAGATCGAGGAAGCGGTAGCGCAGCCGTGTCTCCTCCGGATAGTCCGGCTCGCCGAACACCGGGAGCGGTAGCTCCTTCGCCTCGGACAGCACCTCGAGATCGCCCGCGCGGACCTCGACCTCGCCGGTCGGCAGGTTCGGGTTGATGGTGTCGGCGGTGCGCGCCACCACCTCACCGTCGATGCGCACCACCCATTCGGGCCTAAGCGTCTCGGCGAGCTTGAACACCGGCGATTGCGGGTCGGCCACGATCTGGGTGATGCCGTAATGGTCGCGCAGGTCGATGAACAGAAGCCCGCCATGATCGCGCACGCGATGCACCCAGCCGGAGAGCCGGACGCTCTTGCCGACATCGCTCGCGCGAAGCGCGCCGCAAGTATGAGTGCGATAGGCATGCATGGCGGGGAACGGACCTGTTCGGGCGGGGTTGCGAATGCCGCGGAACAGCGCATGCCGGGCCCCGCTTTGTCAAGGCAAGCGGACCTGCGCGGGCGCCGCATCAGCGCTTGGCCGTACAGGCCCGGAACGATGGCCGAACGCGTGGGTTTTTCCCGCATGATGAGACCTATCCATGCGCTGCTCGCCGTGCTCGGCCTTTGCGCCGTGAGCGTGGGCGGTCCCGCGTTCGCGGCGAGCCCCGGCTCGGTGGTGGAGCCGCCCGATCAGGCCGCGCCGCAAGGCGAGGACCCGCCGGGCGCGGAGAACGGCGCGCCGGAAACGCCGCCGCCCTCCGAGCACAAGGGCGTGATCCCGCCGCCCGATATTGGCGATGAAGGCATCCACACCGAGGTGCCTGACCCCGACGCCGGACACGAGGAAGAGGTCATCCCGCCGCAAGAAATTCCGCAACAGCCAGAGCAGGATACGCAGCGCTAGGCGCGCGCCGCACGGCGTTTGCGGAACGAACGCGCGGCAGCCGCGTTTGATGGGCAAGAGGGGCACAGAAAGAGGGAACTCGCTATGTGCACGACGCTTACCGTCAAGACGATACCGGTTCGGACGCGCCTGCCGCTTTCCGCCTGGGTGCTTGCCGGCCTCGTCACGCTATTCTCGTTGACCTCGACCTTGGTCCAGGGCTCCGTGTCCGACCATGCCGCGCCAGGCACGGCACCGACCGTCATGGCCGCGTCCGCCGGCCACTGATCCGACCGTTGCGCGCCCGTGCGGCGGGCGACCGCCGCCGGCGCCGCAAGCGCCAATCACCGTTTCCCGCCTTTGACGGCTTGCTTGACGGTCTTGGCCTCGCACCGGGCCTTGCGCTATACGGCGCGCATGAACCTCATCACCCGTACCGAACAACTGGCCGAGGCTTGCGCGCGGCTCGGCAGCGCCGAGTTCGTCGCCATCGACACCGAGTTCATGCGCGAGCAGACCTTCTGGCCGCGGCTCTGCCTGATCCAGATGGCCGCCGACGGTCAGGAGGTGCTGATCGACAGCCTCGCGCCCGGCATGGACCTGACGCCGTTCTTCGAGCTGATGGTCAATGAGCGTGTGCTCAAGGTCTTCCACTCCGGCCGCCAGGACATCGAGATCGTGCATCACCTGGCGAACGTCATCCCGCACCCGATCTTCGACACCCAGGTCGCGGCGATGGTGTGCGGCTTCGGCGAGGCTGTGAGCTATTCGATGCTGGTCAAGCGGCTGCTCAACCGCAACCTCGACAAGAGCTCGCGCTTCACCGACTGGAGCCGCCGCCCCCTCTCGGAGCGCCAGCTCACCTACGCGCTCGGCGACGTGCTCTATCTGCGCGACCTCTACCCGAAGCTCCGCGCCCAGCTCGACAAGTCCGAGCGCGCGAGCTGGCTCAACGAGGAGATGGGCGTGCTCACCGACCCGGCCACCTACGAGCTGCATCCCGAGCATGCCTGGCGGCGGCTCAAGATGCGGGTCAAGACGCCGAAGGCGCTCGCCGTGCTGATGGAGCTCGCCGCCTGGCGCGAGCGCGAGGCGCAGACGCAGGACGTGCCGCGCTCGCGCATCCTCAAGGACGAGGCGCTCTACGACATCGCGAGCCAGGCGCCGCGCACGATCGACGACCTCGGCTCGCTGCGCACGCTGCATAACGGCTTTGCCCGCTCGATGCGCGGCCGCGCCGTGCTCGAAGCCGTGTCGCGCGGTCTGGAACGCGACCCGAAGAGCCTCCCCGCCATCGAGCGCGGCGAGCCGATGCCGCCCGAGGCGCAGGCCGTGGTCGATCTGCTGCGCGTATTGTTGAAGGCCACCGCCGGCAAACACGGCGTCGCCCCGAAGCTGATCGCGACCAGCGAAGAGCTCGAAGAGATCGCCCGCTCCGACACCGACGACGCACCGGTACTGCGTGGCTGGCGCCGCAAGCTGTTCGGCGAGGATGCGCTGGCGCTGAAGCGCGGCGAGCTGTCGCTTGCCATCGAGCGCGGCGCGGTGACGGTACGCCCGACGAATGGCGGCTCGGACTAGCCGCTGGCGTCATTCCGGCGCAAGCCGGAATCCAGAGCGGACCGCACGGAGCATGCAATCCTGGATACCGGCTTTCGCCGGTATGACGATGGCGGGGGGCTAGCGGCTGAACAGCCAGAAGGCGAGCGATAGCGCGATGCTGACCAGGATCGCTGTGCTGATCGGGAAATAGAACGAGAAGTTCTCGCGGCTCACGGCGATGTCGCCCGGCAGCCGGCCGAGCCCGTAGCGCACGCTGCCGCCGATCAGCGCGGCAAGCACCAAGAGCAGCGCAAGTGCGGCAAGCGCGTTTCGCATGGCCTACTCCCCTTCACGGCGCGTCGCGATGCGCAGGCGGACCGTGGTGCGGACATCATCTGGCAGTTCGTCGAGCGCGGCAAGCAGGCCCTTCAGCTCGGCGCGCAGGCCGTGGATCTGGTCGATCAGGTTGAGCAGCACCGGCACGTCGTCCTCGGCGAACCCAAGCTCGTCCTCCAGATTGCAGATCAGCGCGGCGCGCGCGATATCAGCCTCGGAGTAGCTCGGCGCGTGCGCGTCCGCCGGCCTGATCCAGCCTTGCGCGACCCACACCCTGAGCCGGGTCACCGTCAGGCGCTCGACGCGCGCAACCACGTCACGCTCTGTCAGCATCAGGCCTGCTCCTTGAGTTTGCGGCGCGGATCGTAGCCGTGGCTCTCGCGCCATTTTTCCGCGAAGCTCTTCAACTCGTCGTCGATCCGCTCGGGCATCACCACGACGAGCCTGACGAGCTGGTCGCCTGCCGTCGCGCCCTTCTTGATGCCGCGGCCTTTCAAGCGAAGCGTCTGCCCGGTGTTGGACCCCGGCGGCACGGTGGCGAACACGCGGCCGGCGATGGTCGGCACCTCGACCTTGCCGCCGAGTACCGCCTCATCGAAGGTGATCGGCACCTCGACCGTGATGTCGTTGCCCTCGCGCTTGAACACGGGATGCGGACGCACGCCGATCTCGACCAGCGCATCGCCCGGCGCGCCCTCGCCCATGCCGGGATGACCCTTGCCGCGCAGGCGCAGAATTTGCCCGTCCGTGACGCCGGCGGGAATGGTGACATCGAGGCTCTCGCCGTCGGGCAGCGTGATGCGCGTCTTGGTGCCGTTCACCGCGTCGAGGAAATCGACCTCGAGCCGGTATTGTGCGTCCTGGCCGCGCATCGAGAAGCGCGCGCCGCCGCGTGCGCCGCCGGCCCGCCCGCCGCGGCCGAACAGATCACCGAACAGGTCGCTGAACTCGCCCATGTCCTCGAAGCCGGCCGACGAGCGGTAGCGCGCGCCGTCCTCGCCGCCGGCATATTCTCGGTAGTAGCGGGGCTCGGGCCGTTCCTGTCCGCTCGCATCGATCTCGCCGCGGTCGTATTTCCCGCGCTTCTCCTCATCGTTGAGGATCGAGTAGGCGTGCGCGACCTGCTTGAACTTCTCCTCGGCCGCCTTGTCGCCGGGATTGAGGTCCGGATGCAGCTTCTTGGCGAGCTTGCGATAGGCCTTGGTGATGTCGCCGGCGCTTGCGGTCTTCGACACGCCGAGAACGGTATAGAGGTCTTCTGCCATTTGTCAGCCGAGGCGCCGAGGGAAAGGACTAACTAACTGGGCTCGTCATGCCCGGCCTTGTGCCGGGCATCCACGATTTCAGCCCATCAAATAAAAGACGTGGATGGCCGGGACAAGCCCGGCCATGACGGACCTTATCCGCATCGAACCGTGCACAAAGAGTTGAAGCCCCAAACGGTTGGCACGGATGCGGAGCGATGCAATCCTCTCAGGACGCAAAGGGAGGAGCAAATGCATAAGCAAGCACACGTCTCATCCCGCATTGTCGCGGCAGCGGCCGCCCTCCTTTGTCTGGGCGCAGGCGCAAGCTCCATTGAGGCCGCCGAGCCCAACAGGCGCGCGCAGCCCGGCGCCAATGATGTCGGCATTTGGAAGTCCTATGCGCCGCGCGGGATACGGGGCGAGTTCAACAACTACGATCCCGTCGGGCTCATGGCGGGGTCCTTGATCCACGCCGACTGCTCGATCAATTGGCGCGATCCCGACACCGGCAAGCTTTATTGCTTCGCCAGCGGGACCTCGTTCAATTATTTCCAGCACTGGCCCAAGACCTACAGCCGCAAGGCCAAGGAGAAATTCGAGCAGCTCCAGCAAGAGCGCCCCGGCTCCTGACGCGGCCCTTGGCGCCGCCCTTTAGGTCTCAGCCACAAGCGCTCGGATGTGTTCGACAACGTAGTCCACATGCGGCCGGATACGCGGCGCCAGCGCGCGCCAGTCTTCAGAGTCTTCGCCGAGATAAGCCGCCTGTGCGTGCGCAAGGACCGCGCGGTGCTGTTCCGGTAGCCGCACGAGCGCCCACTCGGCCGCCTCGTCCTTCGAACGGAATTCTCCGGTCGCAAGCGTCGTCCAGATCCGCGCCAGTGTCAGCAGTCCATTTCTTGTGTCGGTGCCCTCCTCGATGCCAGGCATCAGGACGGGGATCGAATCGACCAGCGCGCGGACAAGATCGGCGCGCGGCACTGGCTCGAGGACGGTGGCGATAGGCGGGCCGAGCAACGGCACCGACGCGCGGTGCGCGGTCTCGACAAGGACAGTCACATCAGGGTCGGGATGCGGCCAATCCGGCATCTCCCCGCGCTCTAGCTTCTCGCGCAGCCACTCGCCGTATTGCAGTTCGAGGCTCGGCGGGTAGCGCCACGGCATCAGCGCCGGCCGGGCAAGGACCGTAAGCTCGATGGCGCGTGCCGGACCGCCCCCTGCGCCGCGACCGGAAATCCGGAGAAGCTTCCGAACGAGGCTCGCGCGCTCATCGCTGGTCAGCGAACGATCGCTGACGACCAGCAAATCGAGATCGCTGTCGGGCCGTAGTGTGCCCGCGACCGCCGAGCCGTAGAGATACACGGCGAGAGCCGCATCGCCGAGCACGTCGCGGACGATATCGCTTGCAGCGGCGATCTGCTCTCGCGACCGCGCTTCCCGCGAGAGGGCCGGCGTCATGGCTTGGCGCTAGCCCGCGGCGAGCTGGTAGGCTTGGCCCACGCGGATCTCGGGCTCGCGGTCAAGCAGGTTGGCAAGCTCCTTGAACCGCCGCTCGACCCGCTCTCCTTCGAGGTTGGAATAGGGATCGGGCAGCGTCCAGATCAGCCGCTTGCCTTCATAGCTCACCGGCGTGTTGGTGAGCACGCCGGGCATCGCCGCGCCCACCAGATGCGCCGTGCGGATGGCCGCGCCCAGGATGCGCGCCCGCTTCACCGTGTCCTTGTCGACCAGCGCGATGAGCTTCTGGCTGAGCTCGTCCTTCACCAGGCCTTCGTTGCGGTAATAGATGGTGAGCGCGAGGAAGGCGCGGCCCGGATGGTCGACGGCGACGAAATCGCCATGCGCTACCAGGTTGAGGCTCTGCACGCCGCGATAATCGGGATGCGCGCGCCAGCTGATGTCTGAGAGGAGACACGCCGCATGGCGCAGGCGCCGCTGCTCCGGCGTCTCGACCGGCCCCGGCGCGCGGAACAGTGCATCGGTCCAGAAGCAGAGCTCATAGGCACTGTCCAGTGAGCGCGAGCGCTGCCGCGCCAGGTCCTCGCAGGCGGCGATCAGCGGGTCGCGGTCCCGCTCGCGCTCATTGAGCAATGTGTAGAGCAGCCCTTCGCGGATGCCGAGCACCGAGACGATCACCGCGCGCGGTTTCATCAGTTTGATCAGCCGCTCGAGCACGAGCGCGCCATAAGGCACCGTCTCGCGCCGGGCGCTGGCGATATCGCGGATGCCGGCGAGCGAGCTCTGCGACTGATGGTCGAGCAGCGAGGCGAATTTCAGCGCCTCGTCGGCGGGGATGCGGTAGTTGTGCATGACGCTCAGCGGATAATTGGTCTGCGTCATGTGTAGGCGGGCGAGCGCGCGCCACGTCCCGCCGACGATATAGAGGTCGCGGCCCTTGCCCTTGTCCAGCCAGTCGATCTTGGCGAACTCCGTATCGACGATCTCGCGCGCTTTCTTGAGGCTGCCGCCAGACGCGTCGATCAGCCTCAAGCCGCCGAGCGGGAGCGTCGCCGCCTCGCCGAGCCGGCCGTCGCGCACGTCGATCAGTTCGAGAGAGCCGCCGCCCAGATCGCCGACAAAGCCGTCCGCCGCATGAATGCCCGAGATGACGCCGAGCGCTGCAAGCTCGGCTTCCTCGGTGCCTGACAGCACCCTGATCTTGTGCCGCAGGATGCGCTCGGCCTGCTCGATGAACTCGGGCCCGTTCTCCGCCTCGCGCGCGGCGGCGGTGGCGATCGCCTCGACATGGCCGACCTTGATCTGGTCCATCAGCGCGCGAAAGCGCCTGAGCGCCCGGAGTGCGCGCTTCACGCCGTCTGGCGCCAGCTTGCCGGTCGTGGCGAGCGAGCGGCCCAGCCCGCACAGCACCTTCTCGTTGAACAAGGGCGCCAGCGCGCGGCCGGCATCCTCATAGACGATGAGGCGCACCGAGTTCGAGCCGATATCGATCACCGCGACCGGGCTCTGATCTTTGTTCAGAAGCATGGTCGCGGGGTGCCGTTACGCTCAGCCTGTCTCGACCAGGCGCGTGAAGCGCTGCGGCATATGCTCGGTGAGCGAGGTGCCGCGGCCTGACAGGCTGGGATTGGTCATGAAATAGTCCTGCGCGCTGAACGGCTCCTGATCGGGGCTCGCATGGATGCGCTCGGAGCTGCCGTCGGGCCGCACAAGCCAGCTCTGCAGATTGTCCTTCAGGTTGGCGCCCATGATCTGATCGAGGATCTGCTCGTGCACGGTCGGGTTCTTGATCGGCACCATGGCTTCCACCCGGCGATCCAGGTTGCGCGGCATCATATCGGCAGAGCTGATATAGACCACCGCCTTCCGATTCGGAAGCCCGTGGCCGGCGCCGAAGCAATAGATGCGGGAATGCTCGAGGAAGCGGCCGACGATGCTCTTAACGTGGATGTTGTCCGAGAGGCCGGGCACGCCGGGCCTGAGACAGCATATGCCGCGCACCACGAGGTCGATCTCGACGCCCGCCTGGCTCGCTTCGTAGAGCGCATCGATGATCTCCGCGTCGACCAGCGAGTTCATCTTCATCCAGATGGCGGCGGGGCGGCCTGCTTTCGCGTGGTACATCTCCTCGCGGATATGATCGAGGATGCGCGCGCGGATACCGTGCGGCGACACCGCCATGGCCTCGAGCTCGGCCGGCTCGGCATAGCCCGTCACGAAATTGAAGATACGCGACACGTCGTGGCCGATGGTGCGGTCGGCGGTGAAGAAGGACAGGTCCGTGTAGATCTTCGCGGTAATTGGGTGGTAGTTGCCGGTGCCGACATGGCAATAGGTGACGAGGTCGCCGCGCTCGCGCCTGACGATCATGCTGAGCTTGGCATGCGTCTTGAGCTCGATGAAGCCGTAGACCACCTGCACGCCCGCGCTTTCGAGATCGCGCGCCCATTTGATGTTGGCTTCCTCGTCGAAGCGCGCCTTCAGCTCGATCACCACGGTGACAGACTTGCCGGCCTCCGCCGCCTCCTTGAGCGCGGCGACGATCGGCGAGCTCTTGGATGTGCGGTAGAGCGTCCACTTGATCGCCACCACGTCGGGATCGTTTGCGGCCTGCTTCAGGAATTGCAGCACCACGTCGAAGGACTCGTAAGGGTGATGCACCACGATGTCCTTCTTGCGGATCGCGGCGAAGCAATCGCCCTGATGCTCGCGGATGCGCTCCGGGAAGCGGCTGACATAAGGCTGGAACTTGAGGTCGGTGCGGTCGGCAACGATGAGCTGGTTGGTGTCGGAGAGGCCGATCAGGCCCTTCTGCACGAAACTTTCCTTCTCGGAGACCTTCAGCTCCTGCATGACGAAGCGCTGTAGCCGCGACGGCATGGTCGCCTCGATCTCGAGCCTGATCACCGAGCCGCGGCGGCGCCGCTTCAGCGCCGATTCGAACAGGCGCACGAGATCCTCGGCCTCTTCCTGGACCTCGATGTCGCTGTCGCGCAGCACCCGGAATGCGCCCTGGCTGCGGACGCGGTAGCCGGGGAACAGCCGCGACACGAAAATGCCGACCACGGTCTCGAGCCTGATGAAGCGGATCGACTCTTTCGCGCCGACCTTGCTCGGCAGGCGGATGAAGCGGTCGAGCTGCGGCGGGATCGGCATCAGCGCGTGCATGGTGCGCAGCGACCCCTCGCGCACGAGCTCCAAGCCGAGCGTGAAGCCGAAATTCGGGATGAACGGGAACGGGTGCGCCGGATCGACCGCGATCGGCGTCAGCACCGGAAAGATGTGGCTCAGGAAATGCTCCTCGAGCCAGGCGCGCTCCTCGTCGGTGAGCTGATCGGCGTGCAGAACGTGGATGCCGGCTTCGGCGAGCAGCGCCTCCAGCATCACCCAGTTCTCCTGCTGCTCGGCGGTCAGCTCGGCAACGGACTGGTTGATCTGGTCGAGCTGCTCGGCGGGCGTCATCCCGTCCTCGCTCGGCGTCTCGATGCCGGCAACCACCTGGCCGCGCAGGCCCGCCACGCGCACCATGTAGAACTCGTCCAGGTTCGAGGCGGAGATCGACAGGAAGCGCAGCCGCTCGAGCAGCGGGTGGCGCTCGTTCTCGGCCTCTTCCAGGACGCGGCGGTTGAAGTGAAGCCAGGACAGCTCGCGGTTGAAGAAGCGGGCAGGCCCGAAGGCGGCAGGCCCGGCATCCTTGTCGAGCGGCTCGGCTGTTTCCGGCAGACTCATCTCTATCCTCTTGGAAAATATGTATTTTTCTTAGTCACACAAGGGGCAGCGCGACCCCCTGGCGATAATATCCGGCAACTGTAACACCAGCGTTACGGGTGGTCGCGCTTGCCAAAATGCATGGTTATTCGGTCGAAACCTTGGCCGAATCGAGCACGTCGGAAATAAGCTTGCGGGTAATCTTACGGCCCGAAGCAAGCGCCGCCCGGTCGACCGCCTCGACCGCCGCGGAGGCGGCCTGCAGCGAGCGATCGACCCGGATCGCCAGGTATTCGAGCAGCTTCGGATCGATATCGAGCTGCCGGTCCGTGAACTGCTTGAGCATCACCGTGCGCAGCAGCGCCTCGTCTGGCGCGCCGATCTCCACCACCGGCAGTCCCGCGAGCCGCGAGGCGAGGTCCGGCAGCGCCACGCTCCAGCCTCCCGGCATTGCCCTCGCCGTGAGCAGCACGAACAGGCGCTTCTCACGCGCGAGATTGATCAGATGGAACAGCGCCTTCTCATCGTAAGCGAGGCGGTCGGCATCCTCGACCGCGAGCGGCGCGCCCTCGCCCATCGCATCGATCGCGCCAATGTCGAGGTCGGCTGGCCTGAGCGACGGGGCGCCCGACAGCGCCTGCCACACGCGCACGAGATGCGTCTTACCGCTCGCCGCCGGCCCGACCAGGAGCTGCACATTGTCCTGCCAGCCGGGCCAGGCATCGATCAGCCTGACGGCGGCGCGATTGCAGTCACTGACCAGGAAGTCCTCGGCGCCCAAAGCGGTGCGGTGCGGCAGATCGAAAGCGAGTTGCGTCACGAAGCACGCGCCCGCGGGCGCTCCGGCCTATCCACCCGCGCGCCGTTCCGCTGGCGCGGCGGCAAAGGCTGCGGCGCGGGCTCGTAGCTCGCCATATGCTTGAGCCAGCCCCAGAAATACATCGCCGCCGAGACGATGGTCAGCGCGCCCGTCACCCAGATCAGCACACCGATCACCGGCTTCAGCCCGAGCCCGATGCCGAGCTCGGCCAGCACGAGACCGGCCAGCACGATCTGCGCGAAGGTATTTGCCTTGCTGACCGGCAACGGCTGCATGGTGAGCGGCCGCGACAGCATCCAGGACAAGACGACGGCGCCGACGATCAAGACGTCGCGGCTCACCACGGCGATCACGAGCCAGACCGGCAGATGGCCGGCGAGGCCTAGCGTGACGTAGATCGACACCAGCAGCATCTTGTCGGCGATGGGGTCGAGATAGGCGCCGAGCTCGGTATTCCAGCCATAGCGCTTGGCGAGGAAGCCGTCGGCCGCGTCGGTCAGCCCCGCAAGCAGGAACACGGCGAAGGCCGCCAGCATCTCATGGGTGATGATCAGCCAGATCACCAGCGGCACGAGCACGATCCGCCCGAGCGTGAGGATGTTGGGAATGTTCACCGACGCTCCTCCCGGCGGGCCAGCGCGGAAGCGCGCGCGCATAACCTGCCAGCCTTGGATTTTACCCGATTCGAGCCGACCGACGGCCCGGCGAGCCTAGCGGCTGCGTAGCACAAAACTGCCATTCCGGTCCTCAAGCGCAAAGCCATTCCGGTCGAGCTCGGCCTGCAATCTATCGAGCGGGCCAGGGAAATCGAAGGAGATCGACGCCCCGCGCTCGTTAAGCGCCGTGACCTCCAGCGCCTGAAGGCCCGCGACACGGGCCAGCCGGCCGCGGATCTCCTGCCATTGCTTCAATCCGGAAAACGCCACAGTGGCCGCGACGTTGCGCGGCACTTCGATTCCCGTTTCGCGCGAGGGCTCTGGCGCCGCGGTTCTATACGCTGCCGCGACCGGCTGCGGCGCCTCGCGCGCCTGGGTGAGCTTCCAGCGGTTCTCGATGACGCCGAAGGCGATGGCCGCGGCGTGCTGCGTGACGGCATGCAGATCGTCGTCCTGCAGCGTGTCGGCGCGGCCGAAATTGATGGCGGCCACGCCATCGGCGCCCGCAAGCCGTGTCACGAGCTTGCCGCCGCCGGCCTCGGCCACAGCGAGCACGAGCGGCGCGTAGCCGTAATCGGCCTGCAGCGCCGCATAAGCGCGGGCGTTGCCGGCAAGCACCTTTTTCACCGTCTCGGCGTCGAGGCTGTCGCGGGGCTTAAGCAGCGCGGCCGGCGTGATGCTGTGCGCAAGATCGAGGTTCTCCCAGGCCGCGCGCCAGGCGCCGTCGCTTCTGAAACCGTCGCCATCGAGCATCAGCGGCAGGATGGAGATCTCCGGCGCGCGCGCCTCGCTGAACGGCACGCCGCTCCGGTCGAGATATTCCTTCACCGCGATCTCGTTGAAGCGCACGTCGAAGGTGGCGAGATAGCGCGGCCCACTCGTCTGTTCGCTGCGCACCGAGACGGAAGCGATCATGGTTTCCACGTCCCGGTCGGCAATCGGCGGCAGCGAAGCTTGCGCGCTGGCAGGCACCAGCCTGCCGAGCAGCCTGCGCAGCGCCTGCCGTCCGGCTTCGGCCAGCCCGCGCGCACGCGCCGCCGCGGCGTCCTCCGCCGTCGTGTCGACCGAGACCTTGGCCACCTCGTAGAGGCTGTCCACCGCCTGCGCGGCGCCACCCGAGAGCGCGAGCAGGATCACGGCCAGCAGCGCGACCCTTGCGCGAAGGCGGTGCCTGAGATGATCGAGTTGGCTGTTCAACATCTGTGCTGGCCGGAAGCAGCGGGCCGCCGGGCGGCTCCGCCCGTAAACCTTTTCGCATGTGACGGACGCGGGGACTCGGCATTCCGCCTTGACGGGCCCGGCACGATTGTTATGCCAAATCGCCTGAACTTGCACCCTATGGCGAAGCGTGGCCGCGACCCCTAAGCAGCAAGCCCTTACCTATCGCGACGCCGGCGTCGATATCGACGCCGGCAATGCGCTTGTCGAGGCCATCGGTCCGCTCGCGGCGCGCACCAAGCGCGCGGGCGTGCTCGGCAGTATTGGCGGCTTCGGCGGGCTTTTCGACCTCAAGGCGTGCGGCTTCAAGGACCCGTTGCTGGTCGCCGCCACGGACGGCGTCGGCACCAAGCTCAAGCTCGCCGTCGAGACCGGTTTGCATGAGGGCATCGGCACAGACCTCGTCGCCATGAACGTCAACGACATCGTGGTGCAGGGTGCGGAGCCTCTCTTCTTTCTCGACTATTTCGCTTGCGGCCGGCTCGATGTCGGCACGGCCGAGACGGTGATCGCCGGCATCGCGCGCGCTTGCGAGGAAGCGGGCTGCGCGCTGCTCGGCGGCGAGACGGCCGAGATGCCTGGCCTCTACGGCGACGGCGAATACGACCTCGCGGGCTTCGCGGTTGGCGCGGTCGAGCGCGGCAAGCTCCTGCCGCGCAAAGACCTGGCCGAAGGCGACGTGATCATCGCGCTGCCGTCGTCCGGCGTGCACTCGAACGGCTTTTCCCTGGTGCGGCGCGTGGTGGCGCGCTCGGGCCTCCGCTGGAACGACGAGGCGCCTTTCGCGCCGAGCGTGGCGCTCGGCGAGGCGTTGCTCACACCGACCCGCATCTATGTGCGCCAGGTGCTTGAAACGATTCGCAAGACGAAGGCGGTGAAGGCGCTCGCCCATATCACCGGCGGCGGGCTCACCGACAATATCCCGCGCGTGCTGCCCGGCGGTCTCGCTGCCGAGATCGACCTCGGCGCGGTTCCGTTGCCGCCGGTCTTCGCCTGGCTGCAACGCGAAGGCGCGATCGACCAGGACGAGATGCTGCGCACCTTCAATTGCGGGGTCGGCATGGTGCTTGTCGTCGCACCCAAGGACGTGGAACGCGCGCTGGCAAAGCTCGGCGACGATGCCGCCATCATCGGCGCACTTGCGGCCCGCGGCGATGGCACGGCCGTGCGTTACACGGGCAAGCTCGCCGCCAAGGTGCGGCCTTGACCAAGAAGCGCGTCGGCGTGCTGATCTCAGGGCGCGGATCGAACCTGCAAGCCCTGATCGACGCGGGCACCGCGCCCGACTACCCGGCCGAGATCGTGCTGGTGATCTCCAACGTCCCCGGCGCGCAAGGCCTCGCCCGTGCCGAGGACGCCGGCATCGCCACGCTCGCCATCAACCATAAGGACTTCGCGAGCCGCGAGGACTTCGACGCCGTGCTCAACGAGACCCTGAAGCAGGCTCACATCGACCTGCTCTGCAACGCGGGCTTCATGCGGCTGCATACGGCCGGCTTCGTGCAGACCTGGCGCGACCGCCATCTCAACATCCACCCGTCCCTGCTGCCCGCCTTCAAGGGCCTGCGCACCCATGAGCGCGTGCTCGAGGCGGGCGTGAAGATCACCGGCTGCACCGTGCATTTCGTGCGAGAGGAGATGGATACCGGGCCGATCGTGGCGCAGGCCGCCGTGCCGGTGCTCGACGGCGATTCGCCGCAGAGCCTTGCCGCGCGCGTGCTCGAGGCGGAGCACAAGCTTTATCCGCACGCGCTTGGCCTTGTCGCTTCGGGTGCAGCGCGCGTAGCGGGCGAATATGTGACCGGAACGCCACAGCAGGATGGAGGATTCACCGTGTTTTCGCCGGCAATCGCTCCGCTCCTTGATGGAGATCATTAACGGTCCTGGGATCGGGGGGTAGACTGTACGGCATGTCGCACGCCAAGATGTGGGCGTGCCGAAGATGGACAATTGTGACGGCCGGATGCTACAGACTAGCCCCAATCGGGATCATCTTTTCGCCTTCCCGCGTTGCTCGGGGCGTTCCGGCGGAAACGGCACGAAACACTCTCTCTTGCCCAGGGCGCATGGCGGGGACCAAGCTGCAAGCTCGGGCGTCCGTGGCGGAGCCAGAGGGGAACCTTAGGTATTGGGTATGACGGAGATGACTGTCGCCTATTCTCCAACGCATGGGCTCGGCGAAGAGCAGAGCATCTGGTTCAAGCTGACGCCGCTTCTGAACCAGGAGAACCCTATGCAGGTTCTCATGGCGCTCAGCGAGAAATATAGCGGCATCATCCCCATCAACCTCAAGAACCACCGCATCGTGCTGCTGTCCGAACCCGCGCATGCCCAGCGCGTGCTGGTCGACAATGTCGACAACTACACCAAATATTTCGACGGGCTCCGCCCGATCTTCGGCAAGAGCATGATCACGGTCGACGGCGCGCTGTGGCAGAGGCTCCGCAGCCCCCAGCAGCCCGCTTTCCACCCGAACATGTTCGAGGTGTATTTCCCCTATCTGATGTCGGCCATCGAATCGAAGATGGCGCGCTGGGCGAAGTTCGCCTCGACCGGCGAGACCATCGAGATGGTCGAGGAGACCTGGACGCTCGCCGCGGAGATGGTGTGCAAGGCGCTGTTCGACCGCGAGATGCCGTTCAACCCGCATTTCGTGTTCGGGCAGGTCAAGACCTACACCGACGTGATGAACCACAAGTCCATCCGGCTGAAGAACGTGCGCGGCGAGGAGATCACCGCCGAGGACACGGCCAAGGCGATGGAAATCTGGGGTTCGATCCCCGGCACGGTGATGGACGCAGGCATCGTCGATCATCGCGACCGGACGCTGCTCAAGATGCTCGAGGACGCCGAGGCCGATCCCAACTTCCCCGAGTTCGATCGCCAGCAGGTGATCGACGAGATGAAGCAATATCTCTGGGCCGGCACCGAGACCACGGCGCTCACGCTCGCCTGGTCGCTCTATCTGCTCTCGCAGCATCCCGAGGCACTCGAGCGCATCAGGGCCGAGGCGCGCGCCGTCTGCGGCGAGCGCGATCCCGTCTGGAACGAAGTGCAGCAGCTCACCTACACGCGCATGGTGATCCAGGAGACCATGCGGCTCTTCCCGCCGATCTGGGCGCTGATCCGCATCGCCGCCGGCGACGACGAGATCGGCGGCCATCCGATCAAGGCCGGCGACAAGGTGGTGATGCTCGCTTACGTGATGCACCACAGTCCGAAATATTGGGACGAGCCGGAGAAGTTCGATCCGGAGCGCTTCGCGCCCGAGCGCTCGAAGAAGCGCGTGAAGTACTCCTACCTGCCCTTCTCGGCGGGCAAGCGCTCCTGCATCGGCGGCGCGCTGTCGCAGATCGAGAACACGCTGGCGCTGGTGCAATTGCTGCGGCGCTTCACGCCGGAATATGCGGGGCCGGTGCCGGCGAAGATCCACGCCACCGTGACGCTCTGCCCCAAAGGCGGCCTGCCCTTCCGCATCCGCGAACTGAGCTAGCGTTTCATTCTACAAATGAAAGTTCGTCATGGCCGGGCTTGACCCGGCCATCCACGATTTTTGCCGTGCCGCTTGCCGAATCGTGGATGCCCGGCACAAGGCCGGGCATGACGAAGATTGTTGGTGTCGGGAAAATAAAAAGTGAGGGGGCGCCACACTCGCAACTTATGCCCCCTCACCCGCGCCCGTACCGCAAGCGGCACGCGCGCGAACTACTCAACAGGTTCGTAGGGTGGGCAAGCGCGAAACGTTTGCCCACGCGGATCCATGCGTGGGCAACGCGATGCGTTGCCCACGCTACAGTGTGCTAATCGTCGTAGCCTGGCAGCAGCTCGGCGGTCGCCGGATGGACGTGCGTCTCAACCTTGACGCCGTTCTTGTCGAGCATATCGACCTCGTAGGCACCGTCGTCAGCCTCGATCTCGAGTACCTTGTAGCCTTGCTGGCTGAGCTTCTCGGCGACGGCAGAAGGCGACAGCCACTGGTCCGCCGGCACGTTCAGCCGGTTGCCCTTGATCCAGTCATCGATGGCGAAGGCCGCCGTCGGCGCGGCAACCGCCAGCGAAAGGGCGACGGCCGCAAGAAGGGTTGTTTTGCGCATGGGTTTCACTCCTCGTTTTCGTGGCGCTAGAGCGGCACATGCCGCTGACACGCCTGCACCATGGCAGAGCCGCGCTGACGCCCGCCTGACCCCCTTCGTCAGGGACTTGTCAGCCGGACACCGGCAAAATCCGCCCATGACAAGGCTCTTGCTGCTCGCCGCCGCGCTCTTCTTCCTGCTGCTCGCCGCCGCGCTCGTGCTCTCCACGCACGGCGCGCATGCGGGCGACGACGACCATCTCCTCGCCAAGCGCGCGCTCGAGCAAGGCCGCGTGCTGCCGCTCGCCGAAATCCTCGCCAAGGTCAAAGCCAAGGTCCCCGGCAAGGTGATCGAGGTCGAGCTTGAGGTCGAAGACGGAATTCTGGTCTACGATCTCAAGGTGCTGGCCAAGAACGGGCGCGTGAAGGAGATCGAGGTGGACGCCGCAACCGGCAAGATCCGCAAGATCGAGGACGACGATTGATGCGCGTCCTCGTGGTCGAGGATGAGCCGCGCATCAGTGCCGACATTTCGGCGGCGCTCGAAGCCGCGGGCTATGTCGTCGACGTCGCGGCCGACGGCGAGGACGCCTGGTTCCGCGGCGACACGGAAAGCTACGACCTCGTCGTGCTCGATCTCGGTCTGCCGAAGCTCGACGGGCTTTCGGTGCTCCGCCGCTGGCGCGCCGAAGGACGGCAGATGCCCGTGCTGGTGCTGACCGCGCGCGGCGCCTGGCCGGAGCGCGTCGAGGGCATCGATGCCGGCGCCGACGACTATCTCGCCAAGCCCTTCCGCATGGAGGAGCTGATCGCGCGGGTGCGCGCACTGATCCGCCGCGCGGCAGGCCACGGCGCGCCGGTGATCGAGGCCGGCGAGCTCGCGCTCGACACGCGGCATATGCAGCTCCTGCGCCGCGGCGTGCCGGTCTCGCTGTCGCCGCTCGAATATCGCCTGATGGCCTATCTCATGCACCAGAAGGGCCGCATCGTCCCGCCGCCCGAGCTGATCGAGCATCTCTACGGCGACGGCGATGCGCGCGAGGCGAACGCGCTCGAAGCCGTGGTCGCGCGGCTGCGCAAGAAGCTCGGGGCGGAGGCGATCGAGACGCGGCGCGGCTTCGGCTATGCCGTTCCGGGTGAGCAGGCGTGAGCCTCGGATCGCTCCGCGTCAGACTGCTGCTCGCCGCCGCAATCTCCATCCTGGTTGCGCTCGCTCTCGCGGCGGCGGGGCTCGCCTGGCTGTTCGAGCGCCATGTCGAGCGCTGGATCGACAGTGAGCTCGAAGTGCAGCTCAACCAGCTCGTCGCCGGCATCGGGCGGTCGCCCAACGGCGAGATCGAGGTGGTGAAGCCCCCGCCCGATCCACGCTTCGCCGAGCCGCTCTCAGGACTTTATTGGCAGGTGACCATCGATCCCGACGGACCGGTGCTCAGGTCACGCTCACTCTGGGACTACGAGCTGAAGTTGCCGGCGATCCCCGTCGACGACGCTGTGCATCACACGCGGCTGCCCGGACCGGGCGACTCGACGCTCTATGTGTTGCAGCGGCATGTCACGCTGCCGGCGAGCGTCAGCCGCGCCACTGCCAATGCCGCTGTCGCGCTCGATGCCGCGGAGCTGCGCACGGCCGTGTGGCGCTTCGCCCGCGCCCTCGTTCCGCTGCTGCTCCTGGTCGGCGCGCTGCTCACCGCGGCAGCCTGGGTGCAGGTCGGCGTGGGCCTGCGGCCGCTCGCGCGTCTGCGCCAGGCGCTCGGCGCCATCGGCTCCGGCGAGCGGAAGAGGCTCGGTGGCGGATTCCCCGACGAGGTGCAGCCGCTCGCCGAGGAGATCGACAGCCTGCTCGACGCGCGCGACGCCCAGGTCGAGAAGGCGCGCGGCCGCGCCGCCGATCTCGCGCACGGGCTGAAGACGCGGCTGCAGGTGCTGGCCGGCGAGGCGGAACGGCTGAAGGCGCGCGGTCAAGCCGGCGCCGCCTCGGACATCGAGGCGCTGACCGCCTCGATGCAGCGCCATGTCGACCGCCACCTCACCCGCGCGCGGCTCGCGCCGCCGAGCGAGCAGGCTTCGACCAATGTGCGTGACGCGGTCGAGCGCGTGGCCGCGGTGGTCGAGCGCACGCCCGATGGCGCGCGGCTTGCCTGGTCGCGCAGAGTGCCGACCGACCTCCAGGCCCGCATCGACGCCGACGACCTCGCCGAGGCGCTCGGCAATCTCATCGAGAACGCCGCGCAGCACGCTGCCACGCGCATCGCCATCACCGGCAAGCGCGAGCGGGACACTATCGTGGTGATTGTCGCCGACGACGGGCCCGGCATCCCCAAGGCGCGGCGCGAGGCGGCGCTCAGGCGCGGCGAGAGGCTCGACGCCTCGGGCTCGGGCAGCGGGCTCGGGCTCGCCATCGTGGCCGAGATTGCCGAGGCCTGCGGCGGCTCCCTCGACTTCGATGACGATGCCGGCGATTTTGCCGTCGCGCTCAGCATCCCGCGCGCGGGCGCGAAGCCCGCGGGCCCGAAGCGCGTCCCGAAAGCCTGACGGCGCCCCCGGAACCTCCCGCCCGCTTCCGCGTTCAGGCCTTCGACGGGAGTTGCGCCTCCTTTGCCTGACGCGCGCTCCTTTCGGGGGACGCGGCATCATCGAACGAGCCGGCAGGACGCGCTCGCGGCCCCCATCGCGAGGGGGTATGAGCGTGGGCCGCGCCGACAGGATCGATCAGTTCGATGCGAACTTCGTCGCGCAGGCGAAGGACTTCGAGCGAGCCGCGAAGCAGGACCTCGAGCAATATCGCAACTGGCTCGAGCATTATGCCGCCGACGATGCCAAGGACCGGCGCAAGCACGAGCGGCGCCTGAGGCGCGAGCAGGCGCGCTATCGCCGCAGGCTCCGCTACCGCCTTATGCGCCGCCTCGCCTTCCGCTACGGCTCAACGGCGCTCCGCTTCATCCACGCTGCGATTGCCGCCGTCTGGAAGGCGGTGGCGATCTCCGCAGTGCTGCTTGCGTTACTGGCGGCGGCGACCGTCAAATGGATCGTCGTCAGGGTGCTTGTCCTCGCCCGCCTCGCCGTCAGGTCGGCGCACGACGCCATGGCCTGGACCAGGCCGCGGGTCTACCGCCTCGCGGTCAGGTCGCGCCGGCGGATCTCGCATGGCCTCGACTGGGTGGCGTTGCAAACCGCGCGCCAGGCCGAATGGGCCGCCGTGCGGCGCCAGCAGGCGCGCGCCTTCGCCGAGGCGAAAGGCTCGCAGGCCCTCGCCTTCACGAGTGCGAAAGCGTCGGAGGTCCTCGCCGTCGGGCAGTCGAAAGGATCGCAAGCCCTCGCCTTTGCTGGTGCGAAAGGGTCACAGGCCCTCGCCTTTACCAGCGCGCAGGCCAAGGCGGGCGCACGCGCCACCTCGCACGCCGTCGCGTCCGGCTACGCCTGGAGTGCGGCGCGGGCGCAGGATTGCGCGCAGGCCGTTCCGCCCATGATGCGCGCCACGCGGCGCGGCATGCTCCGCGCGCGCCGCTCCACACGGAGAGGCGTGCTGCAGTTCCGCGACGGCGCGGCGGTCCGGCTCGCGGCGTTGCGCGATGCGCCGCGTGCGGTCAAAGCCGGCTACACGCCGATGCCGGAAACGGGTATGCGGCTCCTCACCTTCCAGCCCTCGCACGGTGCCTTGGTGCCCGTCGAGGCGGCGCCCTCCTGCACCGCTCTGGCGGTGATCGAGCCCGCGCCCTGGACCGGCGCCGCGCAAAGCGGGATCAATATCACGGCGCCGGACGCCGAGGATAATTCGCCGTCCAAGCCCGAGCGTAAGGCGATGAAAGCGCGGCCCCGCAAACCTCGTCGCGGGCCGCGCCGCAAACACGGCCACAGTCCCGCGACTCCAGGCAAGCCCAGGCCGCGCGGCAAGAAGAAGCGTCCGCGCGCAAGCTAAAGCGCGTCAGCGCAGCTCCGTCACCATGGGACAGCCGAGCGTCTGCTCGAGCGCATCGATCAGCTCGGCCTCCGACTCGACGGTGAGATAGAGGCCGCCATTCCGCTCGACGAGGCATTTCACGTCGAACACGCTCTGCTCGCCGACCCAGGTGTAGTTCTTCACCCGAAGGCTGATGACATGCACCGTGAGCCGCGCCGCTTCGCTGCGCAGCGTCTTGCCGAGCTCGCACGGCTTCCCGCCGCAGGTCTCCTCGCCGTCGGTGAGCAGCACCACGACGCCGGGCTTCTCGCGGAAGCGGAGCACGTCCGCGGCCTGCCTCACGGCTTCGGTCAGCGGCGTCTGGCCGGCCGGTGTAAGATTATCGATGATCTCCAAGATTCGCGACGAGGCGTCCTCGGTCGGCCCGAAATCGAGCTTGACGTTGCATTGCTGATACGGGCCCGGGCCGTAGGTGATGAGACCGACGCGCCGGAGCCGCGTGACGGTCGGCAAGATCTTGGCGAGCGCGGTGCGCACACGATCGATGCGGCTGACGGCTGTCGGGTTCTCGCTACCATAGCCCCAGCCATTGCCCGACATCGAGCCCGAGGCGTCGAACACGAGCATGGCGTCTTCGGTGCAAGGCGGCGCGGGGCTTTGGTCGGCGGCTCGCACCGTATGGGCCATGCCCAGAGACAAGGCCGGGACCAGAACGAAGGTCAGGAGGATTTCGCGGAGCCGGCGCACGCTATGAATATAAGGGCTCTGCGCGCCGGCGCACGCGCGGACGGCTCAGCCGACGATCTCGCCCTTCTTGAAGCAGAGCGCAATCTCGTGCTTGGCGGTCTCAGGGCTGTCCGAACCATGCACCGAATTGCGCTGCATGTTGATGGCGAAGTCCTTGCGGATCGTGCCCGGCTCGGCATCGACCGGATTGGTCGCGCCCATCACCGCGCGGTTCTTGGCGATGGCGTCCTCGCCTTCGAGCACCTGGAGCACGATCGGGCCCGAGGTCATGAACGCGACAAGGTCCTGGAAAAAGGGCTGGCCCTTATGGACGTCATAGAATTTCTTGGCGTCCTTCTTCTTCCACCACACGCGCTTCTGCGCGATCACCCGCAGGCCCGCGGCCTCGAGCCTCGCGATGATCAGCCCGGTGATGTTGCGCTCGGTCGCATCGGGCTTGATGATCGACAGCGTGCGTTCGTTGGCCATGGCCCAATCAGTCCCTTCGGGTTTTTCGGATTTAGCCGGGGCTTATAGCCGCCACGTCTGACCGTCACAAGACGAATGCGGCTCGCTTTTGAGTAATGTGAAAGAAATCGGCGCGGCGCGGTCGCCGCGCCGGCGCAGAAGAACAAATGTTCTCTTTATCGCGGCATACGGCCGTCCCCTCTCCCCCTTGGGGAGAGGTGGATTAGGGCTTCTGCTTCCAGCGGCCCGCCTCGTCCTGCTGCCAATAGCTGACGGCGTGACCCCTCGCCTTGGCCGCCTGCCATTCGGCGCGGGCACGCGCGACCGCGTCGGCATCGGCGCCGTCGAAGATGAACACGACGCGCGCGTAAGCTGACGCATCGCCGAGCTCTGCGCCATCGACGAGGAAGCGCACCTGCGCGCCGTTCGGGTTGTCCTCGGCTGCCGTGAGATAGACCGGCTGCGCCTCGGGCTGGCCGTCGCGGGGGGTGCCGTGCGGCAGGAAGCTCTCCTCGCTGTAGGTCCAGAGCAGCGTGGCCAGAGCCTCGACGCGCTCCTCGCTCGCGGCCTGCACCGCCGCGCGCCACCCCCGTTCGAGCGAGCGCTGCAGCAAGGTCGGCAAGACCTCGCCGAGCGTACGGCGCTCGAGGTGGTAGAAGAAGACTTCCGTCGTGCTCATGCGGCCGTTTATAGCATCGTCCAGGCCAGCGGGGATTAGGCGTAAGGGTTGTCGCCTTTCCGCAGATGCAGCCTGATCGGCACTCCGGGCAGGTCGAACGCCTCGCGCAAGCCGTTCGTCAGATAGCGCACATACGATTCGGGCAGCGCCTTGGGGCGCGAGCAGAACAGCACGAAGGTCGGCGGCCGCGCATTGGCCTGCGTGATATATCTGAGCTTGATGCGGCGTCCTCCGACCGCAGGCGGCGGATGCGCCTCGACCGCCGCGCGGAGCCAGTCGTTCAGCGCATGCGTCGGCAGCCTGCGATTCCACAAGGCGTCGGCTTCGAGCACGGCCTCCAGGAGCGCGTCGAGCCGTTGCCCTTTGCGCGCTGAGACCGGCACGAGCGCCACGCCCTTGACCTGCGGCAAGAGGCGCTCGCAGGCCTCCTGCAATTCGCGCAGGCGCTGCGTCCGGTCGCGAACCAGATCCCATTTGTTGACGGCGACGACGAGCGCGCGGCCTTCCTGCTCGATCAGAGCGGCGATCTGTAAATCCTGCTTCTCGAACGGACGCTCGGCATCGAGCAGAAGCACGACGACCTCGGCGAAGCGGATCGCCTTCAGCGCATCGCCCACCGAGAGCTCCTCGGCGCGGCCTTCGACGCGCGCCTTGCGCCTCAGCCCGGCAGTGTCGAACAGGAGCAGCGGCCGCCCCGCGAAAGCAAGATCGACCGCGACCGCATCGCGCGTGATGCCCGCCTCGGGGCCCGTGATCATGCGCTCCTCGCCGAGCAGCGCGTTGACCAGGGTGGACTTGCCGACATTCGGCCGCCCGACCACGGCGATGCGCAATTTGTGCGGGCCCTCGTCTTCGGCCTCACCCTCGTCCGCGGCGCGCGCCTCGCTGTCCGTTGCTTCGACGACGCTGCCCGCTTGCTTGCAGGCCTGCTCGATCGCATCGGCGAGATCGCCTATGCCGAGCCCATGCTCGGCCGAGATCGGCAGCGGCTCACCGAGGCCGAGCGAATAGGCCTCGTAGAGTCCGGGCTCGGCCGCGCGGCCCTCGCATTTATTCGCGGCGAGGATCACCTTCCGGTCGGCCCCGCGCACGAGATCGGCGAACATCTCGTCGGCGGGAACGATGCCGGTCCGCGCGTCGACCAGGAACAGCACGAGATCGGCTTGCGCGATCGCCGCTTCCGTCTGCCGGCGCATGCGCTGGGTGAGCCCGTCGTCGCCCGGCTCAAGGCCTGCGGTGTCGATCAGCTTCACCGCGCAGGCACCGAGCTCGACGTCGGCCTCGCGGCGGTCGCGCGTCAGCCCCGGCTGATCGTCGACCAGCGCGAGCTTCCTGCCGGCAAGCCGGTTGAACAGAGTGGACTTGCCGACATTCGGCCGTCCGACGATGGCGACAGTGAAGGTCATCGATCCGGGGCGAGCTACGGGGCGAAGCGCCCGCGGGATTAATTGAGGGCGATGAGCTTGGCGTTGTCGGCGAGGATATACATACGGCCGCCGGCCACAACGGGGGAAACGTAGACGTCCTCGCCGAGATCGACATTGGTGACGACGTGCCCGCCGCGCGCATCGACCCCGACCAGCCGGCCTTTGCCCGACACAGCCCAGGCGCGGCCGCCGGCAACCACGGGCCCGCTCCAGCGTCCGCTCTCGGGAAGCTCCGCGACCCAGCGCGTTGCGCCGTCGGCGCGCGAAAGCGCATGCATCCGTCCACCGGTATCGACCACATAGACCGCATCGCCCGCCACCCAGGGCATCTGCGTGCTGGCGATATTGCGCGTCCACAGCCGCTCGCCGGTCGATTCGGCGGTGGCGATCATCCTGCCGCCGTGGCTCACCGCGAACACCACGCCGCGGTCGATCACGGGCCGCGCCGGATCGCCGAGAATGCCAGAGGCCGCCGTGACGTCGCTCGACCGCGCCAGCGATTCGCTCCAGGTCGATTGACCGCTGCCCACCGAAAAGGCCGTGATATCGCCCGCCGGGAAGGGCGCGACCACGATGCCGCCCGACACCGCCGGGCTCACATTGTTGAGGATGGTCGCCGCCTGCGGCAGCCCGCGCGCGCGCCACAATTCATCGCCGCTCGATCCGCTCAGCGCATAGAGGATGTTGTCGGTCGACACGAAATAGACCTTGCCGCCGGACGCGGTGGGCGACGAGCGCACCGGCTTGCCGATGGTCTTGGTCCAGATGACGCCGCCATTGCTCGGATTGAGCGCGACGACCGTGCCGTAGCCGGTGGTCGCGTAGAGATGGCCGCCGTCGAGCGCGATCCCGCCGCCGAAGCCTTCGGCCTTCTTCTCGGGCTTCGGCGTGACGTTGGTCGACCACAGCTTCCCCCCGCTCGACGCCGCGAAGGCCGAGACATTGCCGCCGGCGTCAAGCGTATAGACCTTGCCGTCGGCGACGATCGGCACCGCGCTCAGGCGCCCGCGCGACGACGACCCCGTCCCCGCATCGGCCGACCACACTTTGGCGCCGGAACCGCCGAGCGCGAGATGGCCGGGATTGTTCGCCGGTGCGCCGCCAGGCTGCGACCAGGACGGATTGACGCGCGGCGGAGGCACCGTCACGGGACGCATCGAGCCTGGATCCATGCTCGCGTTGTTGTCTGTGATGACGGCGATGCGCTCGCCGGGCAGCTTCTCTTCTTCCTTGGAGAACGGGTTCTTGACCGAGGACAGCATGCCGCCGCCGCCGCCGCAGCCGGCAAGGCTTGCGGCCAGCGACGCGGCGAGCGCAGCGCCGATCAGGCAACTGCCTATGTTCCCTCTAAAACCCCGGCCCAATTTCGAGCCATCCTTTGCCGTTACGGGCGAGCTACGGCGCCGTGCTGCTCAGCGCCTGCGGCGCGCCCATGATCAGCGCGAGCATCATGTCCGCGCGCTCGCGCAAGCTCCGCGGCGTCCCCTGATCGCCGAGCAGCGCGCTGAACTGTCTCTCAGCCTCACGCATGTCGTTATGCTTATAGGCCGAAAGTCCCAGCAGCTCGCGCGCCGAGAAGCGCCAGCCGCTGTTCTGGTCGATGAACGGCTTGAGGCGGCTCTCCATCTCGGAGAAGTCCGCCTTGTCGAGCCGCAAGCTCGCAGCCTGCAGCGCGGCCACGCCCTGCAGGATGCGGTCGACGCTCGAATCCTTGGCGAGCGCATCGTAGGCCGCGACCGCCTCGTCGATCTTGCCGGCCTTGGCGTCGGCAGCCGCGAGCTGGAAGCGGGCGAGCACGCGATAACCGCCCGGCCCGGTCTTCGACAAGCCCTCGAGCATCTCCTTGGCCTTGGCCTGCTCGGTGTCGTCGAGGGTGAGCGCTTCGGTGAACGTAGCGCCGGCCTTTTGCGCCTCGCTGTGCCGCCAGAAGGTCCAGGCATTGTAGCCGGCAACGCCCACGATGATCAGCACCGCGAGCACCAGGACATAGACGCCGTATTTATCCCACAGCGCCTTGTAGCGTTCCTGGCGGACGGCCTCGTCCACCTCGCGTAGGAAACTTTGGTCGCTCATGAGCTACGGACTCTTCTGACTGACGGGCTTGCCGCGCGAGGGAAGCGTCGCTCCTCCCCTGCGGCCCCATATTGAGGGCTTCTCGGGCGCGCAACGTACCGTGCGCGCGCAGCGCCTGGAAGCCTTGTTTTGGAGCCGCCTCGAAAAAGGCTAACTGCCTGTCATTTTGGTCTTTTTCGTGGCCTCGCCGGCCTCGTCGAACATCGCGTAGGTATGCTCTGGCGAAGGGAAGGCGCGGCTGCGCACCTCCGTGACGAAGCTCTTGACCGCCGTCTCGATGCTCGCGCCGAGCTGGGCGTATTCCTTCACGAATTTCGGCACGCGCGGCGAGAGCCCCAGCATGTCCTCGAGCACGAGGATCTGTCCGTCGCACTCGGCCGACGCGCCGATGCCGATGGTCGGCACGTCGATCTCCTTGGTGATGCGCGCGGCGAGCAGCTCTGCCAGCGCCTCGAGCACGACGGCGAAAGCGCCGGCTTCGGCGACGGCCTTCGCGTCGGCTTCGAACGCCGCCCATTCCGAGCGATGGCGGCCGCGCGGCTGAAAGCCGCCGATCGTGTTCACGGCCTGCGGCGTCAGCCCGATATGGCTCATCACCGGGATGCCGCGGTCGGTAAGGTAGCGGACCGTCTCGGCCATATGCACGCCGCCTTCGAGCTTGATGGCGCCGCAGCCCGTCTCCTTCAGCACGCGCGCGGCGTTGCGGAAGGCGACCGACGGGCTTTCCTCGTAGGTGCCGAACGGCATATCGACCACGACCAGCGCGCGCGAGGAGCCGCGGACGACCGCCTGCGCATGCATGATCATGAGCTCGAGCGGCACAGGCACGGTGGTCTCGTAGCCATGCATCACCATGCCGAGCGAGTCGCCGACCAGCAGCATGTCGACATAAGGGTCGATGATGCGCGCGGTATGCGCGTGATAGGCGGTGAGCGCGACGATCGGCGAGCCGCCCTTGCGGCTTCTGATCTCCGGCGCCGTAACGCGTTTGGTCGTGAATTCGGCAGACATTTCGCTTCAAGCTCCCAGCAGCCCGTAGCCAGGCGGGGTTTATGGCAGAAATATAGGAATTGTGCACTGCAAAAATATAGAAATGTGCACTGCAACAAATTGGGCGCAGGGCAGACGGGTACAACCCCGCAATGCGTTGGGGCATCGGGGTTTTCCGGTTTCCCCCGGAAATCCGAGGGGATGGCGCGCCGAAAGGCGCAAGTCTGTAAGTGTCCGCGGCTCTTGCGAGGCCGCGGCGGGCGCCTCTCGACGCGCCACATGCGCTCTTGTTGAATGCGCTACCGCGCTTCGCGCTAATTGAGCGCAAGACGCAGCTTGGACGCACTCCAGCACATGCTTATTTGCAGCGTCCATACGGCAGCGGACCCTGCTTTCGCTCGATGCCAGCTGGATCGGCCGCGGGCCGGATCAGGCCGGGGGCCGGTAGCCCAACATCGATACGTCAGCCAGCTCCTGGCAGGGACTCCTAGTGGCCCCGGAGGGAGCTCCGCCACCGCCCGAGTGCCTCGTTGCGACGAGGCCCGCAGGCGCCGCACCTCACCCCGCCTCTGCGACGCCTCGAGAAACGCCCCTCAACGGATGAGGTGGGTGGACTGTAACCGCGGCTCAGAGGGCGGGATTACTTTGCCGCTTTTTCCTCTACCCCACCCGGTGTCATCGCCCTCCCCGGGCTTGACCCGGGGATTGACCGGGCGACCCAGTAATCCATTTGCGCTTCCTGAGGTTACTGGGTGCCCGCCTACGCGGGCATGACAACCGGAGAGGTTACGCCGCAGTGATTGACACTACGCCGCGATCTCGCCGAAACGGCCTTTGTTGAAGTCCTCGATCGCCTGGCGGATCTCGGCCTGGCTGTTCATGACGAACGGCCCGTAGCCCACGATCGGCTCGTCGATCGGCTCGCCGGTGAGGACCAGCATGGTCGTGTCACCGTCCGCGTCGAGCGTGACCTCGCGCCCCTCGCGATCGAGCAGCACGACCTCGGCCTCGCCAGCCTGCTGGCTGCCGTTCACCGTGACGTGGCCGCCGAGCACCGCGAGCAGCGCGGTGTGGCCCTCGGGCAGATCGAACGTCACCGAGGCGTCGCGGTTGAGCCGCACGTCCCAGACATTGATCGGCGTGAAGGTCCGCGCCGGACCTTTCGTCTCGCCGAACGCGCCGGCGATGACCCGCACGCGCCCCGCGCCGTCCGGCAGGCGAACCTCGGGGATGTCGGCACGCGCGAGCGACTGATAGCCGGGCGCGGCGTTCTTATTCTTCGCCGGCAGGTTCACCCAGAGCTGCACCATGCGGAACGGACCGCCCGCGCGGGTGAAGCCCTTCGAGTGCATCTCCTCGTGCAGGATACCGGCCGCGGCCGTCATCCATTGCACATCGCCCGGCCCGATCACCCCGCCCTGCCCGGTCGAGTCGCGATGGGCGACCTCGCCGTCATAGACGATGGTCACGGTCTCGAAGCCGCGATGCGGATGGCGCTCGACGCCGCGCGGCGCGTCCGCGGGCTCGAACACATGCGGGCCCGCGTAGTCGAGCAGCAGGAACGGGCTGATATGCTGGCCGAGCGTGTTGTAGGAAACGAGCGAGCGGACGGGGAAGCCGTCGCCCACCCAATGCTGGCGGTTGTTGCCGTAGCGTCCGAGAACTTTCTTCATGGCTGGTCTCCCAAGCGACCGGGCTGGTTTCGGGTTCCGATCGCGTTGGCAGCCATATAAATCTCGGACAAACTGCCTGCTAGATTGCCTGATCCGCCATAGTGTCCTATAAATAGGACAATGCAGGACCTCAACGACCTCTATTATTTCGTGCAGGTGGTCGATCACGGCGGCTTCGCCGCGGCGGCGCGCGCGCTCGGGATGCAGCGCTCCAAGCTCAGCCGGCGCATCGGCCTGCTCGAGGAGCGGCTCGGCGTGCGGCTGATCCAGCGTTCCACGCGGCGCTTCTCGGTGACCGAGATCGGGCGTGAGTTCTACGACCGCTGCGTGGCGATGCTGGTCGAGGCGGAAGCCGCAGAGCAGGTCATCGCGCAGATACAGTCGGAGCCGCGCGGCGTGCTGCGCATGGCCTGCCCCACCGCGCTGGTCTCGTTCCAGTTCGGCACGCTGATCGCGAAGTTCATGCGCGCGAACCCGCTCGTCGAGATTCACCTCGACAGCACCAACCGCCGCGTCGACGTGATCGGCGAAGGCTTCGACATCGCCATCCGCGTGCGCTTTCCACCGCTCGAGCGGACCGACCTCGTGATGCGCAAGCTCGACGAGAGCCGGCAGTGTCTCGTCGCGAGCCCTGCCCTGCTCGGTGGACGCGCGGCGCTTGCGGGTCCCGCGGACCTTGCCGGTCTGCCAAGCCTCGATCTCGGCCCGGCGCAGCGCGATCATGTCTGGCGGCTGGAACGCGGATCAGGCGAGCGTGCCGAGATCGCGCATGCCCCGCGCCTCGTCACTGACGACATGGCGGCGCTGCGTGCGGCAGCGATCGAGGGCGTCGGCGTCGTGCAGCTGCCGACGCTGCTGATCTTCGAGGACATCAAAGACGGCCGGCTCGTCAACGTGCTGCCCGATTGGGCGCCGCGCGCCGGCATCGTGCACGCGGTGTTCCCCTCGCGCCGCGGCTTGCTGCCTTCGGTCCGTGCGCTGCTCGATTTCCTCGCCGTGCACTGCAAGGCGCAACGCCGTGCCGTGGGCGAGACGCCCGCCGCCGCCTGACCCGCGTGCGATCATGCTAGACTGGAGCGATGCGCTTCATCTTTCCGCATAGCCATGCGTTCCCGGGCGGCCGCGTCGCCGTCGAGGACGATGCACAATCCGGACCGGAAGGTCTGGTCGAGTTTGGCGACGGCGCGACCGTGATCGCCGACTGGCGCCGCGCCGGCGACGCCATACATCTCTCGGTTCCCGCCTATCGCACGGCGAAGGGCACTGAGGTCGCCGCCCGAAACTGGCGCCTCGTCCAACGCGAGGACGGCGTCTGGCGCTCGGAGCGCGCGCCTTAGTTACGGCGCCGGCACCTTCTTCCCGTTGCGCCAGACCTCGACGAGCGCCGTGCTGTTCGCGATGTCCTGCGTCGGATCGGCATCGAGCACGACGAAATCGGCGCGGCGGCCTGCTTCCAACTTCCCGCGATCTTGTAGCCCAAGCAGCGCCGCCGCGTTGCCCGTCGCCGCGGTCAGCGCCTCAGGCGGCGTGAGCCCCGCCTCGGCCATCAGCGCGAGCTCGCGATGCTCGGCGACGCCCGGAATGCGCCCGGGCGTCGCGCCGCTATCGGTGCCGAAGCCGATCTTCACGCCGGCATCGTGCAGCGTCTTGATGTTCTTCAGGTTCATGGCGAGCGCCTTGCGCGCCTTCTCGGCGCGCGGGCTGGCCGCCGTCTCGCGCCGCCATTCCGCATCGTCGAAGCGCGCCGCAAGCTCGGGCGACAGCGCCTCGCGCACGAACGCCGTCTCGGTCCAGGCCGGCCGTTCAGCGTAGATAAAGGTCGCCTCGTCCAGCGCGAGCGTCGCGACATACCAGGTGCCGCGCTCTTTCATCAGCGCGACGAACGCATCGTCGACCGGCCGGTCGCGCACGCCATGTGCGAGGACGTCGGCGCCCGCCTGGACGATGGCGCGCGCGTCTTCCAGGTCGTGCACATGCGCTGCGACCCGCAGGCCCTGCTTGTGCGCCTCGTCGATCACCGCCTGGTAGATTTCCGGCTGCATCTTGGTCGGCAGCGAGCCGCCGAAATCATCGAGCCAGAGCTTGATGAGGTCCGCACCGCGCGTCTTCGCAGCGCGGATCGCCTCACGCGCTTCGTCCGGCGTGGCAGGACGATCGACCTGATCCGGCCCGACCTTCAGCAGCGCCTGCGGCGGCGCGCCGTCCGGCACGCCGATGCCGCGATCCGCGCCGAACAGGTCCGCGCCACCAAGCGTGCCGTCATGCGCCGCAGCGCGCAGCTCCGGGAAGATCGCGCCGTTAAGGCCGAGAGCCGTGACGGTCGTCACGCCCTTCGCCGCATAAGCCTGCAGCGTCGCGGCGATGGTCTCGCGCGTGTAGTTCTCGGCGCCGTTGGTCACGCCCTTGACGATGCCGACATGCGAATGGTTGGAGATCAGCCCCGGCATCACGGTCTTGCCGCGATAGTCCAGAACCTTCGCTCCCGGCGGCACCGATGCGCCCTTGCCCACCGCGAAGATGCGCTCGCCGTCGATGATCAGCGTGGCATCGTCAATCGGCGCGGCGCCGCTGCCGTCGATCAGCCGCACGCCGGTCAAGGCGATCGGCTCCGCGGGTGCCGCATGGCCGGCCGCGAGCCACACCGCGGCAGCAAGCAAGAATGAGCACCTCATCGTCAGACCTCCTTGCGCATGCCATTCAACGCGAAAGCGCGAGAAAACGTGCCCAGCGCGGCTTTCCGAACTGTAACTTTTTCTTCGCGCGATTTCTGCTCAGTCTGGCGCCGCCGAGGCTAGCGGAAACATCCATGCGCCCGATCCGAACCCTGCCCTTCATCCTGTTCGCAATTTTTGTCTGCACCGCCCACGCGCACGCCGGCGCACCCGATACCGCGGCCGACGAGGCCGCCATCCGCGCGCTGATCGACAAGTGGTATGCCGAGCACCGCGCCGGTCCCAAGGGCCGTCCCGATACCTTGCGCGCGCCCGGCGCGATCGAGGCGAGCCCCGGCTACCGCTACCTCGACACCGGCCAGAGGTCGGCGCCCCCGCGCGTTTACAATTCGCTCGCCCACATCGCGCTCGAGTTCAATCACGAGATCACGCGCCTCGTGATCGATCCGCGCTTCGCCCGCGTGCATGTCTGGGAGCGCGGCTATTTCTACGCCGCGGCGGCGCAGAAGACCTATGAGCGCGCCGGCTCAGCGACCTTCGTGCTGGAAAAGCAGGAGGACGGGCGTTGGCTCGTCCTGGCGCATCAGACCTACACGGTCGGCATTCCGCCCACCATGAAGACCGACCCGATGCCCGACCTGCGCGCGCTCTATTATTCCACCGAAGGCAAGGACCGCGACCCCGCCGAAGACGCGCGCAACGCTGGGAAGTTTTGAGCCGCAATCACTCCCACTCAATAGTCCCCGGCGGCTTCGAGGTGATGTCGTAGACCACGCGGTTGATGCCGCGCACCAAGGCGTTGGTTCTAGCGGCCAACCCGTGCGCGTGTCACGGCCGGCGCAATCACCTCAATTCTATCGGTAAGGATGCCGCCGGAATAAGCCTGCGGCAACCGCGCCAAGTCCTGTGCCGTGTCGATCCCGGTGGACCAACCGCCGTAATAGTCGCCCTGAACAAACACGCGCGAGCCCACGCTTTCCATGCGGTTGAGGAATTTGTTCGGCCAGCCCCACAACCAAGGCGCCATGTTGAGCGGCACGGTGATGAATTTGCGTTCACAGGAGGACGGCACGATGCCGGTCCAACCATAGGCGATGTAACCCAGGAGGCACGACTTCATCGACGGCTTCGACAATGTCCGTATATCGGGCAGGCGCTCGCGCACGACCGCGATTGGCGGCTCGGCGCCATAGACCATGAGCTGTTCCCGCCGTTCTGGCGAAAGGTCGGCGAGACGCGCGGCGAGAAGCACCCCCTCCTCCGGGTCGCCGCTCTTCACATTGATGAGGAAGTCACGATCGGGAAATTCTGCCAGAACCTCGTCCAGAGTGGGCATCATCCCCTTGCCCTTGCCCCGGAAAGGATGCGTCTGGCCGCCGTCCGTCGTGTAGCCGTAGCCCACGTCGAGTGTCTTGAGATCGGCCATCGCGTGCTCGCGCGTGACCCCGTGGCCTTCGGTGCGGCAATCGAGTGTCCAGTCATGAAACACCGCGAACTGTCCGTCCGTCGTCGGATGGACGTCGATCTCCACGACATCGGCGCCAAGCTCGAACGCCGCGCGCATCGAGGGGATTGTGTTCTCGAGATAGTCGTGGCCGGTTGGCAACATGCGCTCCGCCGTACACGTATCGCCTTGCAAGTCCGTACGATCGAAATCTTGTGCCAGTCCGCGGTGTGCGAGAAGTACCGGCTGGCCTGGCGGACGCGCTGCAAACAGGTTGGTGTTGTTGAGGACTATGAACGCGCCGAGTGCGAGCACGCATGCAGCCACCACCATCATTACCCGGCGTAGCCGACCTACGCCTTTTGAGGATGCCCCTACTCCCACTCGATAGTCCCTGGCGGCTTTGAGGTGATGTCGTAGACCACGCGGTTGATGCCGCGCACCTCGTTGATGATGCGCCGCGCCGCGGCGCCCAAGAAGTCGTGGGAGAAGTCGTAATAGTCGGCGGTCATGCCGTCGGTCGAGGTGACTGCACGCAGCGCGCAAACATGGTCGTAGGTGCGCGCGTCACCCATCACGCCGACCGTGCGCACCGGCAAGAGCACGGCGAAGGCCTGCCAGATCGTGTCGTAGAGCCCGGCTTTGCGGATCTCGTCGAGATAGATCGCGTCGGCCTGGCGCAGGATGGCGAGCTTCTCCTCCGTCACCGCGCCGGGAATGCGGATGGCGAGCCCCGGCCCCGGGAATGGATGGCGCCCGACGAAGGCCTGCGGCAGACCGAGCTCGCGGCCGAGCGCGCGCACCTCGTCCTTGAACAATTCGCGCAACGGCTCGATCAGCTTGAAGCGCATGGTCTCGGGGAGCCCGCCGACATTGTGATGCGACTTGATGGTGGCCGACGGTCCGCCGGTCGCCGACACGCTCTCGATCACGTCCGGATAGAGCGTGCCCTGCGCCAGGAACGCGGCGTCTTCGAGCTTCTCGGATTCCTCCTCGAACACCTCGACGAACAGCCGGCCGATGATCTTGCGCTTGGCCTCGGGGTCGGTGATGCCGTCGAGCGCGGCGAGGAAGCGCGCGCCCGCGTCCACCGCGACCAGCGGAATGTTGTAGTGGCCGCGGAAGAGATCGACCACCTCGCGCGCCTCGCCTTCGCGCAAGAGCCCATGATCGACGAAGATGCAAGTGAGCCGGTCGCCGATCGCCTCATGGATCAAGAGTGCCGCGACCGCGGAGTCGACGCCGCCCGAAAGCCCGCAGATCACGCGGCCCCCGCCCGCCTGTTCCCTGATGCGCTTGACGGCGCTCGCACGGAACTGCGCCATCGACCAATCGCCCGCGCAGCCGGCGATGCCGCGCACGAAGGTCTTGAGCAGCGCGGCACCCTTCGGTGTGTGCACCACTTCGGGATGGAACTGCACGCCGTAGAGCTTGCGCGCGTCGTCGGCGATCGCCGCGAACGGCGCGCCTTGCGAGATCGCCACGGCGCGGAAGCCGGGCGGCAGCCGCGTCACGCGGTCGCCATGGCTCATCCAGACTTGCGCGCGCTCGCCTTGCCCGAACACGCCGTCGAACAGCGGCGTCTCGTCGGTGACGGTGATTTCGGCGCGGCCGAACTCGCGTTCATGCCCGCCCTCGACCTGGCCGCCGAGCGCCGCGACCATGGCCTGCTCACCATAGCAGATGCCGAGCACCGGCACGCCCGCGGTGAAGATGCTTGCCGGTACGCGCGGCGTGCCCTGCTCGTGCACCGAGGCCGGCCCGCCCGACAGGATGATGGCCTTGGGCGCGACGGGCCCGAGCGCGGCTTCGGCGCGGTCGAACGGCACGATCTCGGAATAGACGCCGGCCTCGCGCACCCGCCGCGCGATGAGCTGCGTCACCTGGCTGCCGAAATCGACGATCAGCACGCGCTCCTGCGCTGGCGCCGGCGCGGCCTCGGGTTCAAGCTGTTGCGCTTGCTCCGTCATGGCGGGTGGTTATAGCAGTGCTGCCGAGTCGGCAATGGCCCTTGGGCTTATGGAGCGCGAGTTGAGCGAACCCTCGGATTTCGAGGCGCGGGTCCGGCGTCAGATCGAGGCCTATCACGAGGCGGCGCTCATCTATGCCGCGGTGAAGCTCCGCCTGCCGGAGCGGCTGGAAGACCAGCCGCGCACGCCTGCGGCCCTGGCCCGCAAGCTCGGCCTGTCGGCGCCGCATCTGCACCGGCTGTTGCGCGGGCTTACGGCGTTCGGCGTTTGCCAGGAGCTGCCCGACGGCAAGTTCGTTCTGACGCAGGCCGGCCTCTCCCTCAAGACCGGGACGCCGTCGCGCCTTGCCGAGAAGGCCATGATCGTCGTCGAGCAGTACTGGCGTCCCTGGGCCGAGCTGGTCGCGTCGCTCGAGAGCGGCAGGCCGGCCTTCGAGCAGGTGTTCGGCAGGGACGAGCGCGATTGGCGCGCAGCCAATCCCGAGCAAGGCGGACTGTTCGCGGCCTATCTCGCCAAGGAGACGCACGCGCAGGCGAAGCCCATCGTGGATGCGCTCGAACTTTCCGGCGTGCGCATTGTCGCCGAGATCGGCGGGAGCCATG
Source organism: uncultured Methyloceanibacter sp. (assembly GCA_964634195.1). Lineage (GTDB taxonomy): Bacteria > Pseudomonadota > Alphaproteobacteria > Rhizobiales > Methyloligellaceae > Methyloceanibacter. The sequence continues at coordinate 111,203 of CAZWIO010000004.1, forward strand.
GCGGCCTGCTCGCCGCGGTGCTCGAAGCGCATCCGCAGCTCAGCGGCGTGCTGCTCGACCAACCCCATGCTTTGGACGCCGTGGCGCCGTTCCTGCAATCGCTCGGCCTGGCAGACCGGGGGCATCGGGTCGGCGGCGATGCGCTCGAGGCCGTGCCCGTCACGGCCGATCTCTATCTGCTGAAGGGCGTACTGCAAAATTTCGATGACGCGCGCGCCCGTATAATCCTGCGTAATTGCCGGGAGGCGATGCGGGACGGCGCGCGGCTGGTTGTCATCGAGCGCCTGCTGCCGGAGCGCGCCGCGGACGATCATGGCGCGATCCTGCTCGATCTGCATATGATGACGATCACCGGCGGCCGCTTACGCACCCAAGCCGAGATCGAAGCGCTGCTCGCTGACGCCGGGTTCGCCGTTTTTCGCGTGACGCCGCTCGCGGATGGTGCGGCGCTGATCGAGGGATCCCCAACCTAACCCCCGTGCTTGTCATTGCCCGGCTTGACCGGGCAACCCAGTAGTCACTGCATCGCCGAGGATTACTGGGTGCCCGCCTTCGCGGGCATGACAAGGCAACCCGTCTCCAGGGAGCGTCTTCACGTAGATCACCTTGCCGTCGCCCGGCGCGTAGAAATCGGGCAGCCGGGCCTGCTCGGCGAAGCCGAGACGCTGATAGAAGCCGCGCGTCGGCGCGTAGCGCTCGGAGCACGAGGTCTCGACATAGATGTGTTTGGCGCGGGCGGCACCCATCGCGGCTTCGGCGCGGGCGTAGAGCGCGGCGCCGAGGCCCCTGCCCTGCTCGCTCGGCGCCACCGCGATCCAATAGAGGTCGAAGGAGTCCTGCGTGCCGAGGATCGGCCCATAGCAGGCGAAGCCGAGAAGCGCGCCGTCGCGCAGCGCACCTTGGTGCTCGGCGAAGATAAAGTCGCACTCCGACGCCGCGCCCTTGGCGAGCCGCTCGGCCACGAGGCTTGCGGCGATTTCGATCTCGGCCGCGTTGAACATTCCGGTCGCGGCGGCGAGCGCGCGCACGCGCTCAACGTCCTCCGGCACGACGTCGTAGCGCCATTGGATCGCGTCGGGCACCGAGGCGCCATGTCCATTGACGGAGCGGGTGGGTGGCGTCGCGATCTCGACGACGCGGGCGATAAGCGCCTCGTATGACAGCCCGGCATGCGCCGCCGCCGCGGCGAAGCCGGCGTCGCGGCCGAGGCACGGATTCATGTTCACTTCGAGGATGAAGGGCGCGTCCGTCTGATCGACACGGAAATCGACGCGCGCATAGCCGTCGACGCGGAACAGCCGCCAGCAAGCGAGCGCCAGCCGGTTCAGCTCTGCCGCGAGCGCGGGCTCGTCGCGCTCGATGCCGAAGCGGCGCGGCGTGCCGGCCCAGGCCGCGCTGTCAGGCGTCCATTTCGCATCGTAGCCGGTAATCTGCGGCGCGCCGGCGGCGAAGCCCTGGAACACCGTCTCGCGCAAGGGGAGCGCCTCGACGCCGTCAGGCCCCTGCATCAGGGTCGCCGCGAACTCGCGGCCTTCGATGTAAGCCTCCGCGAAGAACTCGGTGCGCCAGCGCCGCGCGTGCTCGGCGATTGCCGACGCGGCATCCGCGCCGGCGACGACCGAGCCCGCATGCATGCCGAGCGAGCCGTGCTCCCAATCCGCCTTGACGATGACGCGCGCTTCCGGGTCGAGACCGGCGCCGTCCTCGGACCAGTCCGGCGTGGGCAGGCCGGCATGGCGCAGCTTCAGCTTGGTCGCGACCTTCGAGAGTGTCGCGAGCCAGGCGCTGGTGCCGGCGCCAGTGTATCGGAGGCCGAGCGCATCGAGCCGCGCGGGCACCATCGGCGCGAGCCGGCAGTCGTCGCCAACCGCATCGACCAGGTTGAACACGACGAGGGGACGCCGCGCCGGCAGCGTCTCGATCCCGGCGAGGCCCGGGCTCAGCGCGACGATCTCGGCGTCATAGCCCAGCGCTGCGAGCGCCGCCGCGACCGCTTCCGCCGCGCGGATCGAGTCGATCTCATCGGGGCGATTGAGCGTCGCCGCATGCAGGACTGGGATGAAACCGCGCGAGCCGGACATCAGGCGCTGCGCCGTTCGCGCTCCCTGTCGGCCCGCGCCAGACCGTAGCGGCCAAGTCCGGCGTCGAGGATCATGCCGATCAGCGCCGTGAATTCGATGCCGTTCTGCGCGGCGAGGATCGGCAGGTCTGAATGCCAGGGGTTCAGCCCGGCCAGCGGGTTGGCCTCGAGGAAATGCGGTTCGCCGTGAGTGTCGGAGCGGAAGTCGAGCCGCGCTGCGTCGCGGCACTCGAGCGCGCGATAGGCGTCGAGTGCGCGTTTGCCCGCGAGCTTCGCTTCGGCGTCGTCCGCGCGCGTGTAGGTGACGAGATCCTCGCACAGCTCTTTATTATGCAGCGAATAGACATTGGCCTCGGCCTGCGGCTTCAGGAGAATCTCGCACACGCCGAGCACGCGCGCTTGCGTGCCGTTGCCGACGATGCCCACGGTGAACTCGCGGCCCTGAAGGTAAGTCTCGACCAGCGCCGGCTGGCGGTAGCGTTCGAGTACGCGAGACGCGGCGGCCTGTAGCTCCGCCGGCGTCCGCACCAGCGATGCCGCCTCGCAGCCTTTGCCGGTGCCCTCGGCGAGCGGCTTGACGAAAGCGGGGAAGGCATCCCAGCCGGCAACCTCGCTCGCGCTCCGCTCGGCGACAGCAAATAAAGGCGTCGGCACGCCCGCCTCGCGCACCAGCCGCTTGGCCACGCCCTTGTCGAGCGAGGCCGCCATGGTGAGCGGATCGGAGAACAGATAAGGCTGGTCGAACAGCTCGCAGAGCGCCGGCACCTGCGCCTCGCGCGACCGGCCCTTCAGACCCTCGGCGATCGAGAACACCAGATCGAAGCGCTCGCCCGCCACGAGGCGCGCGGCAAGCGCGCGGCCATGACCGACGCGCACCGGCTCGCAAACGAGCGCTTCGAGCGCCGCCGCGAGCTGGTCGATAGTCTCGACGCTGTCGAACTCGGCCACTTCTTCTTCAGAGTAGCCAAGCGCGCGATAGTCGTCGCGGAGATCGTAGACCAGCGCGATGCGCATCAGCGTGTCTCCGGCGTGTGGTCGGCCCCGACCGTGCCGCCGGGATCGGTATAGCGATAGGTCTCGCCCTCGAAATTCCTGAGGATCAGCTCGTCGCCCTCGCGCCCGACCACGTAGTCCGGCAGCAGCGGGATCTTGCCGCCGCCGCCCGGCGCATCGACCACGTAGGTCGGCACGGCGTAGCCGGTGGTATGCCCGCGCAGGCCCTGCATGATCTGCAAGCCCTTGTCGATGCTCGTGCGGAAATGCGAGGAGCCCGAGATCGGGTCGCATTGATAGAGGTAGTACGGGCGCACGCGGCGCATCAAGAGCCCGTGGAACAGGTCCTTCAGCGTCTCGACCTCGTCGTTGATGTCCTTGAGCAGCACCGTCTGGCTGCCGAGCGGGATGCCGGCATCGGCGAGCCGCGTGCAGGCTTCAGTGACCTCCGGCGTCAGCTCGGCCGGATGGGTGAAGTGCAGGCTCATCCACAGCGGATGGTGCTTCTTCAGCACGCGCACCAGCGCGCGCGTGACGCGCATCGGCAGCACGACCGGCACCTTGGTGCCGAGCCGCACGAACTCGATATGCTTGATGGCGCGCAGGCGTCCAAGCAGGTAGTCGAGCCGCTCGTCGGAGAGCGTCAGCGGGTCGCCGCCCGAGATCAGCACGTCGCGGATCTCGGGATGCGCGGCGATATAGTCGAGCGCCTCCTCCCATTGCGGCCGCGAGAAGGAATAGTCGCCATTCGGATCGCCGACCATGCGCGAGCGCGTGCAGTAGCGGCAATAGGTCGAGCAGAAGCCCGTCGCCAAGAACAGCACGCGGTCGGGGTAGCGATGCACGAGGCCGGGCACCGCCGTGTGGCCGTCCTCGCCGAGCGGATCGTCCGCCTCGCCCGGCATTTTCAGATATTCGGTGCCGACCGGGATATGCGTGCGCCGCAGCGGCTCCATCGCATCCTCGCGCGCCATCAGGCTCGCGTAATAGGGCGTGATGCCGAGCGGCAGCGAGCCTTGATGGCGCGTCACCGCCTCGCGCTCGTCGTCCGACAGCACGAAGACGCGCTCGAGCTCGGCCAGGATGCGGATGCGGGCCCGCGCCTGCCAGCGCCAGTCGTTCCACTGCGCGAGCTCGACCTCGGGGAAGTAACGCCGGCGGAAGGCGCGCGAGAGCGGCCCGACCGGGAAGCGTTCCGGACGCTCCCGCAGCACGACCAGGTTCGGCGCAGCAGGCTGTGCCGCGGACTGAGTCTGTTCCGGCGAAAGCGCTTTGAGCTGGGACTGTGCTTTGGTGAGACGTTCGCGTGTCGCCGGGCGGCGACCGGGTGGCTCTTCAGCCTCCCCTATGAGCAAGGGCATGTATGATGCGACCCCTCCAGCCTTGGCTTAAGCGGACCGTGGCGCCACCGCCGACTCTCCCGCGCCAAAAGCGGCGTTCATTTCATCGAGGACTTTGGTAAATTCAAGGGCTAAGCCGGTCTGCCCGCAAATATTTTTGGGGAGCGTCGGCGCTGCCACAGGGGGGCGGGCAGAACCATGTCGAGGGTGACGATGCTTGCCGGGGCGGCGATGCTCTGCGCCGCATTGGCCGCGCCGGCGGATGCGGACGACGCGCCCTATGCCAAGCTGAAAGAGCTCCTGCCGCCCGGCGCGAACGGCGCGCAGGCCTGCTACGCGCGGAGCTACGACAAGGCGCATCTCGCCGAGCATCCGAAGCAGAAGGTCACCGAGATGATCCTCGCGCTGCGCTACAGCGTGCTCGGCGAGGATAAGGCGCATCTCGTGACGACGGCGGACGGCGACCTCGAGAAGCAATATTTCGACTACGGCTTCACCTTGGTGGCGAAGGTCAGGGACCGGCGCGAAACGCTCTATGCCAGCGGCGACTGCACGTCGTTGGAGGGTATCGGCTGCGGGGTCGAATGCGATGGCGGCGGGGTGGTGCTGGAGCCGAGCAAGAGCGAGCCCGCCGCCCTGCTCGTGCGGCTCGACCGCACCTACAACGCGATCCGCATGACGCTCGGCTGCAGCGACGGCGAGAGCGTCGAGCTAGAGGCCGGCGAGGACGACAAGGTCTTCAAGCTGACCAAGGCGCCCGCTGCTCTGTGCAACGCCATGGAAGCCGACGCCCGCAAGTGATTCTAACGAATCAAGGTTTTCCTATCGCCCACCACTTGTCATTGCCCGGCTTGGCCGGGCAACCCAGTAGCCACTGCACTTCGCAAGTAACGAGGATCGGCGCGTACTGGGTGCCCGCCTTCGCGGGCATGACAATCGTCAGGGGCTGGATCACGCGGCACGCTCCATCACCGCCACGAAGAAGCCGTCGGTGCCGTGGGAGAGCGGCGTCATCAGTAGCGTCTCGTCGGAGCCGTCAGCGGAAGGGAGAGCGGGTGCGTCGGGCAGCGCCGCGTCCCACAGCGTCCGCCACTTCACCAGCGTGAAGCCGGGATGGCGGGCGAGGAAGGCCTCGACCTGGTCGCGGTTTTCGGACGGCAGGACCGAGCAGGTGACGTAAGCGAGCCGGCCGCCGGCCTTGACTAACCCCGCGCCCTGGTCGAGCACGGCACGCTGCTCGGCTTGGCGCGCTTCGAGCATCTGCGGGCTCAGCCGCCATTTCGCGTCGGGACGGCGGCGCCACACGCCGGACCCTGTGCACGGCGCGTCGATCAACACGAGGTCCATCTTGCCTTCGAGCCCGGCAAGCGCAGCCGTGTCGCCCGCCTGCAGCACCTGGACGTTGCGGGCGCCCGCACGCTTCAGCCGCTCGAAGATCGGACGGAGCCGCATGCGGTCGGCATCATAAGCATAGAGCTGCCCGGTATTCTGCATGGCGGCGGCCAGGCCCAGCGTCTTGCCGCCGGCCCCGGCGCAAGTGTCGATGACCTGCTGCTTCGGCTTGGCGCCGGCTAGTAACGTCGCGAGCTGCGAGCCTTCGTCCTGCACCTCGAACCAGCCTTTGCCATGGCCGGGCTCGGCTTCGACATGCGGACTGCGGCCGGGCCCGGAAGCAGGCGCGATGCGGACGCCGAGCGGCGCATGCGGCGTCGCCTCCGCCCCGAAGCGGGCGAGCGCCTTCAGCACTTTCTCCCGCGTGGCTTTCAGCGTGTTGACCCTGAGATCGACCGGCGCGCGGGCGGCGAGCGCGGCCCCCTCCTCCGCGGCGCGGTCGCCGAAGGCGCGCGCGAATTCGTCCGCGAGCCATGCCGGGTAATCGCCCCGCACATGCGCCGGCGCCTCCGCAGGCAGAGCACGCGCAAGCCCCGCAAACTCAGCCTCGGTCAGCGGCGCGGGCGCATGCTGGCTACCGTCGGCGAGCGCCGCCACCTGTTCCGGCGTCAGTCCCCAGCTTGCAGCGAGCGTGCGCAGCACCAACGCGCGCGGTGTGTCATCGCCCATCGCATAGGCGGAGGACGCACGCCGCCGCAGCGCGTCGAACACGAGATTGCCGATCGCCGCGCGGTCGCCTGAGCCGGCAAAGCGATGCGCCAATCCCCAATCCTTCAGCGCCTCGGAGGCCGGGCGCTTGCGCGCCTCGATATCGGCCAGCACCTCGATCGCCGCACTCGCCCGCGCGCCGTCCCGCATCAGGCCGAGGACAGCAGCATGACGCGGCCGAACACGATCACCCACATCAGGGCGAGCGCGATGGCGCCGATCAGGAAGGTGGCGGTGCGCCGGTCGAGCCGGTTGGAGGTCACGTGGATGTAGGTGTGCACGAAGCGCGAGGCGACGAACATCCAGGACAGCACGTAGAGGATGACGTCGAGCGTCTTGGTGGTCAGCGCGAGCAGCACGACGATATAGAACAGAAGCGGCAGTTCGAGCTGGTTGTGGAAGGCGTTGCCGACCTGCAGCACGCGCGGCGGCCAGGCCGGCTCGCGCAACGCCACCTGCTGCGGGTTCACCCCGCCGAGCCGGACCGCGCGCAAGCGGAGCACCGTCATCCAGAACAGCAGCAGGAAGGTCAGCGCGACCTGCGCGAACATCGGCAGCAGAATGACCTGGATCGTCATGGCGTCTCCGGTTCCTCTAGGCCACGGCCGAAGCGACATGCCGGCCCCCGCGCCCTTATACTCCGCCCGCCGCGATCTGTAGAGCGGCTGAGAGGCAGCCATGGCCGCATCGCCCAAGCCCGCTTTGACCTATGCGCTCGCCGTCCTGGCCGGCGTGGCAGGCGCGGCGCTCGGGGCCTTCGTGGCGGCTTGGCTGGGTCATCACCTGACGACGCTCGCCGGCGTGTCGGACCACGAGGGCCAGCGCGGGCTGCTGGTGGTGTTCGGCATCGCCCCGATCGGCGGCCTCATCGGCCTTCTTGTCGGGGCCTGGCTCACGCTCCGCTATCACGGCGGCTACCGCGGCTTCGCCGCCCTTGCGGGCCGGACCCTGGCCGTAGCGGCCGGCGTCGCCGCGACCGCGGCGCTAGGCCTCTGGCAGACCTGGTAAACATGGATGGAAGTTCAATTGACGGGCGCCCAAAAGCCCCTCTAAAGCTAAGCTCAAGCAAAAATCCCAGATGCTCCCAGGAGGAAATTCCATGCGCTTTCGCGCTTCCGCTCGCCATACCGCCGGCGCTGCCCTGGCCGGCGCCCTGCTGCTCGCCCTTCCCGGTCTCGCCAGCGCCGCCGAGGACGCCGCGCCCAAGCCCAACATCGTCGAGGAGCCAAGCGCGAGCCAAGAGCCGGCGGCTGGCGGAGAGACGCGCCCCTGCTTCACCGGCAAGGGCTCGGTCAAGGAGGTGCTGGACTCTTGCGACGAGATCATCGCCAAGGGCTCGGCCGACACGAAGGAGCTGATCAAAGCGCATAGCGTGCGGGCCATGGCCTATTCGGCGCTCGGGCGCATCGACGATGCCGTCGCCGAGATGGATAAGGTCGTGGCCCTCGATCCCGAGCGCGCCAACAGCTATTTCATGCGCGCGGCCGGCTACGACGCCAAGAAGGAATACGACAAGGCGCTGGCCGATCTCGACAAGGCGATCGGCATGAACGACAAGGATGCCGACTATTATCTCTTGCGCGGCATCGTCTACGGCCACAAGGGCGACTACGACAAGGCGATCGCCGACGTGGACCGCAAGATCGAGCTCGATCCGAAAGCGATGCTCGGCTTCTCGACGCGCGCGGACATCTACCGGCAGAAGAAGGACTACGACAAGTCGATCGCCGACTACACCGCGGTGATCGACATGGATCCCCAGCTCGCCAAGAGCTATGTCGACCGCGGCTGGGTCTACGTGCTGAAGAACGATCTCGACAAGGCGGGCGCCGATTTCGACACGGCGCTCACGCTCCAGAACAACCATGCCGCCGCCTTGGTCGGGCGCGGCGTGGTCAAGAGCCGCAAGGGCAAGCCCACCGACGGCGCCGCGGACCTCGCCCTCGCCAAGCGGCTCGAGCCCAACATCTTCGACGAGATCCGCAAGCTCGGCGTGGAGTAGTAGGGTGGGCAAAGCGAAGCGTGCCCACCGGAAATGACGCGTGGGCAACGGCATGCCGTTGCCCACCCTACCCTTCTGCTCCGGAAAGCTCGGCGTGGAGGAGTTGCCGGCGCATGTCCGGCATGGGATAATTGTCGGGGCTGAGGGCTCAGCATGAAAGTTCTGGTCTGTTATTTCTGCTCGCTGCTTGGGCTGGCGTTCTGCCTCATCGCGGCCCAAGGCATCGCGACGGCGCGGGCGGAAACCTGCTGGCAGGTCTTCTACGTTTCGACCGGCGCTTCGGGCGAGACCGCCGACGAAATCATCTGCCTCACCTCCGCGACCGAAGGCTATGTCCGCGAATCCCACATTTTCGGCTCAGGCGTGCAAGGGTGCAATCGCGTGACCGTGAAGCGGAACGGCGGCGCGATGGATCTCGTGGTCGATTATTCGCAATGCACGAACAACTCGCCCAGCCATTCCATCTCTTGCCCCTCGTCCGAGGGCGATCGCATCAAATGCACATGGCGGATGCTCGAAGGCGATCCGCAGCCGAGCGACACCTATCTCGTCCCGGAACGGTGACGCCGCAGCGTAGCCGCTACCCCTCGCGCGGGTAGTTCGGCGATTCGCGGGTGATGGTCACGTCGTGCACGTGGCTCTCGCGGAAGCCCGCGGCCGTGATGCGGATGAACTCCGCGCGGGTCCGGAAGTCGGCGAGCGTCTTCGAGCCGGTATAGCCCATCGAGGCACGCAAGCCGCCGATCAGCTGGTGCAGCACGCTGGCGACGGGGCCCTTATACGGCACCCTCCCCTCGATGCCCTCGGGCACGAGCTTCAGCGCATCCTTGATGTCCTGCTGGAAATAGCGGTCGGCCGAGCCGCGCGCCATGGCGCCGATCGAGCCCATGCCGCGATAGGCCTTGTAGGAGCGGCCCTGATAGAGGAACACCTCGCCCGGGCTCTCGTCGGTGCCGGCGATCAGCGAACCGAGCATCACGCAATCTGCACCGGCTGCGAGCGCCTTGGCCATGTCGCCCGAATAGCGGATGCCGCCGTCGGAGATCACCGGCACGTCGTGCTTCCGGGCGACCTCAACCGCCTCCATGAGCGCGGTGAATTGCGGCACGCCCACGCCCGCGACGATGCGCGTGGTGCAGATCGAGCCCGGCCCGATGCCGACTTTCACAGCGTCGGCGCCGGCGTCGATCAGCGCGCGCGTGCCGTCAGCCGTCGCGACATTGCCGGCCACCACCTGCACCGCGTTGGAGGCGAGCTTGATGCGGCGCACCGCGTCGAGCACGAGGTCGGAATGCCCATGCGCGGTGTCGACCACGATCAGGTCGGCGCCGGCGTCGATCAGGCGCTCGGCACGCCCGAAGCCGTCATCGCCGACGCTGGTCGCTGCCGCCACGCGCAACCGTCCCTGCTCGTCCTTGCAGGCGTTCGGATGCATCTTGGCCTTCTCGATGTCCTTCACCGTTATCAGCCCGACGCAGCGGTAATCGTCGTCGACCACGATCAGCTTCTCGATGCGATGCTGATGGAGCAGGCGCTTGGCCTCCGCCATGTCCACGCTCTCCCGCACCGTGACCAGCTTGTCCTTGGTCATCAGCTCGGAGACGCGCTGGTTCGGATTGGTGGCGAAGCGCACGTCGCGATTGGTGAGAATGCCGACGAGCTTGCCCTCGCGCCCGCCATTGACGCCCGGCTCGACCACCGGGATGCCGGAGATCTGATAATCCGCCATCAGCTTGAGCGCGTCGGCGAGGCTCGCTTGCGGGTGGATGGTGACCGGGTTCACCACCATGCCCGACTCGAATTTCTTCACCTGCGCCACCTCGGCGGCCTGCACCTCGGGCGAGAGGTTGCGGTGGATCACGCCGATGCCGCCTTCCTGCGCCATGGCGATGGCGAGCCGCGCCTCGGTGACCGTGTCCATGGCCGAGGAGACGATCGGGATATGCAGCGAGATCGTGCGCGTGATGCGGGAGGCGATGTCGACCTCGCTCGGCAACACGCCGGAGGCGGCCGGCCTGATCAGCACATCGTCGAAGGTGAGCGCAAGGGCGCTGTCGGGAAATCGCTTGTTGTCAGGGGTTTGCCCTTCGGGCATCGGCCAACCTCTCTAGCGGGGAGGCCCTAGCGTTTCCGCGCTGCAACATAGGGCCACCGGTTGGCGGCCTCCTTTATCACCTTATCGTGAGATTGCAAAGCCGGCGGGGTGGAACAGGGCGCGGTGCACATACATTTTCCCCAAGACAAAAGACGCGCCCGCGAGGCCGCCTGGCCATTGGCGGGTGCCGGGCAAACCAAAGACGAAGGAGACCTCCCATGAAACTCGGACTTCCTGCGGCTGCGCTCGGCGCGCTGCTGTTCAGCGCCTCGAGTGCCGTCTACGCGGCGCCGGCCATCAATATCACGGGCGCAACCGACGCATCGTCAAACCTTGTCCAGCATGTCCGCGAGGGCGGCAGAGGCGGCGGCTCCGGCATGCGGGCCGGCGGCGGCTCGAGCGGCAAAGTCAGCGTCTTCCCGAGGGGCGGCGCGGTCGGCGCTCCGAAGGCAAGCGGCAAAAGCAGCGTCTTCCCGAGCCCCGGCCCGAAAGCCACCGCGCGCGGCGGTCCCAACCCTGGTGCTTACAAGGGCGACCGGTCCGGCCGCTATGCCGGCAAGGCCCCGAGAGGCGGCGACTGGGGCCGTTCCGGCAAGCGCGGCGGTTATGCCTGGAAAGGCGGCAAGGGCGACAAGCATCACCACCACCGCTACCGCTACCCGTATTTCTATCCGGGCGCCGGGCTCGGCCTCGGGCTCGCCTATGGCGGCGCCTACGCCTATGGCGACGAATGCGGCTGGCTGTACCGGCGCGCGCAAGCGACCGGCAGCCCCTATTGGTGGTCGCGCTTCGAGGAGTGCCGCTACTCTTATTACTAAGCCGAGCAGAGCGGCTTAGCCTCGATGCAGGACTGGCCCGATCCGGCTTGGCCGGACCGGGTCAGTTCGTTTTGCGGACAATCAATCCAGGCCGAGCTTGCCGCGCAGCGTCGAGAGATCCTCGGCGAGCGTGTTGACGCGCGTCGAAAGCACCTTGCGGTCGCCGTCGTTCAGCTTGTCGTAGGTCTCGAAGCCGCCATTGGCCTTGTACTTGGCCAGCGTGTCCTGGACCTGCTGGAAGTTGCCGGCGACCTTCTCGACGAAGGCCGGGTCTTCGATCTTGCTCTTCACCAGCACGAAGATCTTGTCCGCGCCGTCGACGTTCGCCTGGATCGCCCACAGATCGGTGTGGCTGTAGCGCTCCTCCTCGCCGGACACTTTGGTCTCGGCGACTTCTTCCATGAGCTCGGCGGCGCCGCCCACGACGGCCTCGGGCGGGAACTCAAGCCCCTCGATCTTCGCCTTGAGCTCCTTCACATCGGCCAGGAGCCGGTCGGCGAAAGGCTCCAGGCCCTTCGTGCTGTTCTCCTTCCAGAGCAAATATTCGATCCGGTGAAAGCCGCGGAACTCCGGATCCTGCTCGCCCTTCTCGAAATCGTCGACGCGCGCGTCGATGGACGCGTCGAGCTCGCCGAACAGCTCGGCGATCGGCTCGATCGCCTCGTAGCTCGTCCGGGTCGGCGCATAGAGGCTCTTCGCTTTCTCGACATCGCCGGCCTTGACCGCGGCGACGAACGCCTCGGTGTCCGTCTCGAGCTTGCCGGCCTTCTCGGTGACGTAGGCTTTGTACGCGGCGATCGGCTCGGTGAGATTGACCTTCACGTCGGCCGTGGCGGCGAGTGCGCCTGCGACGCCAAGAGCGACGACCAGGGCGCTGGCAAGTGAAACATAGCTTCGCATCATGTTGCAGTCCTTCTGTTGGGGGTAGAACTCAGACCTCCGAGACGGCCTCGATCAACGACCGGCCCAGATAGTCGTCAGGGTTGCGAGCGCCCGGAAGCACGTAGAAATAGCCGCCGCCGACCGGCCGGATGTATTCCTCGAGCGGCTCGCCGTTCAGCCGCCCCTGCGCGGTGAGGAAGCCTTTGACGAGGTTGGCCTGGTAGCAGATGAAGAGCAGGCCCTGGTCGAGCTGGCCCGATTTCGTCACGCCGTTCGAATAGTTGAACGGCCGCCGCAGAATCAGGTTCTCGTCCGATTGCGGCGTGCGCGGATTGGCGAGCCTGATATGCGAATCGAGCGGGGTGATCTCGCCGTCAGGGTCTTTGGCGAAGTCAGGAACGTCGTGCTCGGTCTCGCCGTCGAGCGGCGCGCCGCTGTCCCGCCGCCGGCCCATGATCCGTTCCTGCTCGCGCAACGGCGTCCGGTCCCAGCGCTCAACGAGATTGCGGATGATGCGCACCGCCTGATAAGTGCCGCCGAGCGCCCAGGCCGGCTCGCCGTCTTCCGGCGTCACCCAGACGATCTTGTCCATCAGCGCCACGTCGTTGGAATCCGGATTGGCCGAGCCGTCGCGGAAGCCGAGGAAATTGCGCGCGCTCTCCGTCCTGCCGTCGGGCTGCGGCGGGATCACCGGCACGTTGCCCTCCTGCTTCCAGCGCAGCACCAGGAACTCGGGCAGGTTCTTGATGATGTCCCGGAGCGCGTGGATGGTGGTGTCCTGCAGGTTGGCGCAGAGCTGGAGCGAGAGATCGCCGTGGCAGAGATCGGCCTGCAGCGCGTCGTTGGGGAACGCGGTCATGCGCTCTAGCCATTTCGGCTTGAGCGGCTTGAGCCAGGGGCGCTCCTCGAACATCGAGGCGCCGAGCGCGACGGTGACCGTCAGATTATCCGGCGGCACGGCCGGGCCGAGAATGCCCGAATCGGCCGGCGGCAAGCGCGGATCGAGCTTCGGCACCGCGCCGCCCTCCATCAGAAAGGCGATACGCTCCGTGAGCCTGCGGAACATGGCCTCGAGCGCTTGCGGGCTGTCGGCGACGACGTCGAAGGCCGCGACCATGCCGTTGGCGGGACGCGGCGTGACGATGCCGGGCTGATGCGCGCCGTAGAACGGCTGACGCTGGTTGAGGTCCGCATCGCCCGTCGGCGCGTCGGCCACCTGCCGCTGCTGCGACGGCGCGGGGTCGAAGGCGAACGCCCGGTCGAGGCCGAGCGCGCCGACCGCCGTTGCCAAGCCCAGCAAGGCCTGGCGCCGGTTCACCGGCAATTTGCAGACGGACGCGCTGGATCGGGACGGCGGCATTGCTGGATGCCCTCGCAAAAAGGACTGAACGGCACCCAGCTTCGTTCTTGCTCTTGTTGAGAGACGAGCTACCGAACGCCTCTCCGCAAGGCAATCTTCAATAGTGTCGCAGAGCTTTCCCCTAAGGAGAGTTCCGTAGGCCTTACGCCTCCGTGGGCGGCCGCCGGAAGCCAGTGGCGAGCACATAGACTTCGGCCGAATCCGCGCGCGAAGCCTTGGGCTTTACGTGTTTTACCTGCGCGAAGCCGGTCTTTAGCCGCGCGAGCAGGTCCTTGTCGGCGCCGCCTTGCAGCACCTTGGCCAAATAGGCGCCGCCCGGCTTCAGCGTGTCCTCGGCGAGGTCGAGCGCGGCTTCGGCGAGCGCGACCACGCGGAGATGGTCGGTCTGCCTGTGCCCGGTCGAGGGCGCCGCCATGTCCGACAGCACGAGGTCGACGGCCGCGCCGCCGAGCAGCGCCTTGATGCGGCCGGCGGCGTCGGGGTCGGTCATGTCGAGCGCGAGCACCTCGACGCCGGGGACCGGCTCGATCTCCGAAAGGTCCGCCGCGACCACCCTGCCCTTCCCCTCGCCCGCGCCGACCCGCTCAGCCGCCACCTGGCTCCAACCGCCGGGCGCCGCGCCGAGATCGAGCACGGTCATGCCGGGCTTGAGCAGGCGGTGCTTGTCGTCGATCTCGACGAGCTTGAAGGCGGCGCGGCTGCGATAGCCCGCACGCTTGGCGGCCTCGACATAGGGGTCGTTGAGCTGGCGCTGCAGCCAGCGGGTCGAGGCGAGCTTCCGCCCCTTAGCGGTCTTGACCCGCACCGTAAGGTTGCGTGCCCCGCCCCCGCCACGGGCGCCACCCGCGCCGCGGGTGCCTTTGCCGGATTTCACCATCTGTTCAACCTGCAATCTGCCGCATGGCCTTGACCGCGCGGGCCGCCTCGCCCCATGTCGGACACGACCGCCCTCTAACACCTGCCACATGCCCCGCTATTTCGTCACCCTCATCGTCGCCGTCGCGCTCTTCATGGAGACGATGGATTCGACCGTGATCGCGACCTCGCTGCCCGCGATCGCCGCCGATCTCGGCGAGGACCCGATCGCGCTCAAGCTTGCGCTCACCTCCTACCTGCTCTCGCTCGCCGTGTTCATCCCGCTGAGCGGCTGGATGGCCGACAAATTCGGCGCACGCACCATCTTCCGCGCGGCCATCGTCGTGTTCACGCTCGGCTCGGCGGCGTGCGGCTTCGCGCAAGGCCTCGCCGACTTCGTGCTCTACCGGGTCATCCAGGGCATGGGCGGCGCCATGATGGTGCCGGTCGGCCGCCTCGTCATCCTGCGCAGCGTGCCGAAATCCGAGCTGATCTCCGCGCTCGCCTGGCTCACCGTGCCGGCGCTGATGGGCCCGGTGATCGGTCCGCCGCTCGGCGGGTTCATCACGACCTTCGCCTCGTGGCGCTGGATCTTCTGGATCAACATCCCCGTCGGCATACTCGGCGTGATCCTCGCCACGCGCTATATCGAGAACATCCGCGAGGCTGACGTGCCCCCGCTCGACGTGAAGGGCTTTATCCTGTCGGGCATCGGGCTCTCAGGGCTGGCGTTCGGCTTCACCACCATCGGCCAGGGCCTGTTCCCGACGCATGTCGTGCTGGCGCTGCTCGCTGCCGGTGCGATCGGCTGCGCACTTTATATACGGCACGCGCGCCGCGCGCCCGCGCCGCTGCTCGATCTCGACCTGCTCAAGGTCAAGACCTTCTTCGTCAGCGTGGTCGGCGGCTTCGTGTTCCGCATCGGCATCGGCGCCATGCCGTTCCTCTTGCCGCTGTTCTTCCAGCTCGGCTTCGGCATGACGGCGTTCCAATCGGGGATGCTGACCTTCGTCAGTGCGATCGGCGCCATCGCCATGAAGACCACGGCCGCGCCGATCATCCGCCGCTACGGCTTCAAGCGCGTGCTGGTGGTGAACGCGGTGATCTCGAGCCTGTTCATGGCGGTGATCGCGCTGTTCACGCCCGCGACGCCGCAAGCCGTCATCCTCGGCCTGCTGCTGGTCGGCGGCTTCTTCAAGTCGCTGCAATTCACCTCGATCAACACCATCGCCTATGCCGATATCGACAACAAGGCGATGAGCCGGGCGACGAGCTTCGCGAGCGTCGCGCAGCAATTGTCGCTCTCGGCCGGCGTCGCGGTGGGCGCGCTGGTGCTGGAGCTCGAGCGCATGGGTCGCGACACCCATCACGTGCTGCTGGAGGATTTCCCGGCGGCCTTCGTGCTGGTCTCGGCCATCGCGGCGAGCTCCGCGCTGATCTTCGCCACCCTGCCGCGCGAGGCGGGCTCCAACATGTCGGCCCGCGCGCGGCCGGTCGGCGCGCCCGAGGAGCCCGCCGCGCAGCTCGAAGCGCCGGCGCGGTAGCCAGCCACCGGCACGGCCTTACCCTCCCCTTGATGGGGAGGGACGCTCGCCGCAAGGCGGCGAGCGGGGTGGGGTGAGTATCCCTGTCTTGCAGAAACCCCCCACCCCGACTTCGCCGTTGGGCGAAGTCGGACCTCCCCACAAGGGGGAGGTTTGAGGCCCGTCGCTAACGACGCCCGTGATTAAAGCGCCGCGGTGGGCGCTGCCCCGAACCGCGCTCATGGCCGTCCTCCGCCATCAAGGTGGCGAGGATGCCCTCACGCAGGCCACGGTCCGCCACGCGCAGGCGCTGGCAGGGCCAAGTCCTGAGCAGCGCTTCGAGGATGGCGCAGCCGGCGAGCACGAGGTCGGCGCGCTCCTGCCCGATGCAAGGCTGGGCCACGCGCTCAGGGTAACTCATGGCGAGCAGGTCGCCCGTCACCGTGCGCACGTCGCGCGCACTGAGCCAGCAGCCATCGACCCGCGACCGCTCATAGGCCGGCAGCTTCAGGTGAATGCCCGAGATGGTGGTGACGGTGCCCGAGGTGCCGAGGAAATGCGTGCGGCGCCCGGCGATGCGCTTGCCAAAGCCGTGCCGCGCCTCGAAGTCGCGCAAGCTCGCCATCACGTCGGCGACCATCGCCTCGTAGCTCGCCTCGGTCACGTCGCGCCCGCCATGGCGCTCGGCCAGGCTGACCACGCCGATCGGCAGCGAGGTCCAGGCGGCGATCGCGTTCTGCACATCGAGCCGGTCGGTGAGCGTGCGCCGCCACGGGCGCTCGACATGCGTGAGGTCGAGCCAGATGAGCTCGGAGCTTCCGCCGCCGATATCGAACACGAGCGCCCAGTCGCAGCTCCGGTCGAGCAGCGAGGCGCAGCCCGACACCGCGAGCTTGGCCTCGGTCTCCTGCGTCACCACCTCGATCTCGAGCCCCGTCTCGCGGCGCACGCGGTCGAGGAACTCCCCGCCGTTCGCGGCGATGCGGCAGGCCTCGGTAGCGATGGCGCGCGCCCGCGTCACCGAGCGCCGGCGCAATTTGTCGGAGCAGATCTTCAGCGCCTCGATGGTGCGCTTCATGGCGGCGTCGGACAGGCGCCCGGTGGCGCCGACGCCTTCGCCGAGGCGAATGATGCGGGAGAACGCGTCGATGACGAGGAAGCCGCGCCGCGACGGCTTGGCCACTAACAGCCGGCAGTTGTTGGTGCCGAGATCGAGCGCGCCGTAAGTGAGAGGGGCCGAGGCCCGCTGCGCCGACGCCCGCTGAGCCGAGGCCTGTTGCGCCGAGCCCCGCGGCTGCGCGCCCGTGTCGTTGCTGCGCTCGGCTGCCGCGAGACCGTTGCCGATAGCGCCGGAATGCGCCCGGTTTGCGCCCTGCGGAGGCGCGCCGCCTCCCCCGCAGTCGCCGGTCTCGCTCCGCGCCGACTTGCCGTCGTGCGAAGCCATGGCAGCCGCGCGGCCATCGCCGCTCGGCCCATTCACGTTTCGCGACCTCTCAACCCGTTGAACCGCGGCGCCTTCCCGTTGGCCCGCAGCCGGGGACTGGTTCTATGCGTTCAACTCTATCAAGCCGATGCTTGAGGACAAACTGCTTTTCGAGGGTTATGGAAACGCGCTGGGCCGTGCCCGGCGGAAGCGCCCGCGGCGCAACGGAACGAGCGCCGGACTTCAGGACATTGACGGCGCATGTCTGGCCGGTCGCCCGAATCGGCCCCGAGACGGAGGCGTAAGCGTGTACAATTCCCGCGTCGGTCTCATGCTGCGCAACAGGACGCCGCGGTCGATCCGCCGCTGGCTCGGGCTGGTGCGCCATCTGACCGCGCCCGCCATACCGTCCGCAGTCATTCCCCCTGAGCTGTTCGCGGAAGCCCGGCTCTGCGCCTCGCGCGAGGAGCTCGTCAAGAAATTGCCCAGACGCGCGCGGGTCGCCGAGATCGGCACGCTGCACGGCAAGTTCGCGCGGTACATCCTTGGCGCTTGCGATCCCGCTGAGCTGCACATCGTCGATCTCGATCTCTCGCTGCTCGACACTGAGGTCGCCGCCGACCCGCGGGTGCACGTGCACGCCGGCTATTCCGACAAGGTGCTGGCGGGCTTCGCGGAGAGCAGTTTCGACTGGATCTATATCGACGCCGACCATTCCTACGATGGCGTGCGGCGCGACGCTGAGGCTGCCGCCCCGAAGGTGAAGCCGGGCGGCTACCTCGTGTTCAACGATTTCGCCCATGTCGATCCCTATCTCGCGCGCTATGGCGTGCATCGCGCGGTGGCGGATTTCGTCGTGGCCAATCGCTGGCCGATCGCCTGGCTCGCCTATCAGCGGAACGGTCTCTACGACATCGCGCTCCGCCGCCCCGAAGCCCCGGCGGGGGCGCTCTGATGCCGCGCACCTATAGCGGAGGTGGGCGCGTACCGCGGGGCGCGCCCGGGCGGCCGCCGGCGGGCGGCGTACCGCTGCCGCCGACGCGCAGCTTCCGTGAGCGGTTCGGCGCGCTCAGAAACCTGCCGCCGTTCATCGCCATGGTCTGGCGCACGAGCCCAGGCCTCACGGCGGCCTCGCTCGCCTTGCGCTTCATCCGCGCGCTGCTACCGGTCGCCACGTTGTTCGTCGGCAAGCTGATCATCGACGAGGTGGTGTTGCTGGTGCAGCTCCCCGACAAGCCCGCGACCTTGCAGGACTGGCTGGCGAGCGGGCGGCTCAATCATCTCGGCCTCTTGCTGTTCATCGAGTTCGTGCTGGCGGTTCTGGCCGACGTGCTCGGCCGCGTCGTGTCGCTGATCGACAGTCTCCTGTCCGAGCGCGTGACCAATGCCTCCAGCGTGCGGCTGATGGAGCATGCGGCGACGCTCGACCTCGAGGATTTCGAGGACGCCGAGTTCCAGGACCAGCTCGAGCGCGCGCGCCGCCAGACCAGCGGGCGCATGACCCTGATGTCGCAGCTCTTCGGCCAGGCGCAGGACATCGTCACGGTCGTGGCCTTCGCGGCGGGGCTCATCTTCTATGCGCCTTGGCTGATCGTGCTCTTGATCGTGGCGCTGGTGCCGGCCTTTCTCGGCGAAGCGCATTTCAACGCGCAGAGCTATTCGCTCGATTATGTCCGCACGCCCGAGCGGCGCGAGCTCGATTACGTGCGGCAGACCGCGGCGAGCGTCGAGACGGCGAAGGAGGTCAAGATCTTCGGCCTCAACGCCTTCCTCATCGAGCGCTACCGCAAGCTCGCCGCCGATTTCTACGCGGCGAACCGCAGGCTCGCGATAAGGCGCGCCGGCTGGGGCGGCCTCTTCACCGCGATCGGCACCGTCGCCTATTACTTCGCCTACGCCTATATCGCCTGGCGAACGGTGACCGGGCAGTTCACGGTCGGCGATCTCACCTTCCTCGCCGGCTCCTTCCGCCGGCTGCGCAGCCTGATCGAGGGCCTGCTCGCCAATTTCTCGACCATCGCCGGGCAGGCGCTTTACCTCAACGACCTGTTCTCGTTTTTCGAGGTGAAGCCGGAGATCTTCTCGCCGGAGAACCCGCTCCCCTTCCCCAAGCCGATCCGGGAAGGCTTCGTGTTCGAGAATGTCGGCTTCCGCTATCCTGGTGCGGAGCGCTGGGCCGTGCGCCATCTGAGTTTCACTTTGAAGGCCGGCGAGGTGGTGGCGCTGGTCGGCGAGAACGGCGCCGGCAAGACCACGCTGGTCAAGCTGCTGACCCGCCTCTACGACCCCGACGAAGGCCGCATCCTGCTCGACGGCCACGATCTCCGCGACTACGACCTCGACCAGTTGCGCGGCAACATGGGCGTCATCTTCCAGGATTTCGTCCGCTACAATTTCACCGCCGCCGACAATATCGCCGTCGGCCGCATCGAGGCGCGCGACGATCGCGGCCGCATCGCGCGCGCCGCCGAGCGCAGCCAGGCCGACCAAGTGATCGAGCGCCTGCCCGGCGGCTACGACCAGATGATCGGCAAGCGTTTCAAGAACGGCGTCGAGCTGTCTGGCGGCGAGTGGCAGAAGATCGCGATCGCCCGCGCCTATATGCGCGAGGCCGAGGTGCTGATCCTCGACGAGCCGACCGCCGCGCTCGATGCGCGCTCGGAGTATGAGGTATTCCGTCGCTTCAAGGAGCTGAGCCACGGCAAGACGGCGCTGCTCATCTCGCACCGCTTCTCGAGCGTGCGCATGGCCGACCGTATCGTCGTGCTGGCCGAAGGCCGCGTCGAGGCCGCGGGCACGCATGAGGAGCTGGTGGCGCAGCCCGGCCGCTATGCCGAGCTGTTCGAGCTGCAAGCGGCGGGGTACCGCTAGGTTTGCCGCTCGCCCCAACACTTTATCGTCATGCCCGGCCTTGAGCCGGGCATCCAGGGGCAACAAGCTCTGTGCCGGTCGCCCCTGGATCGCCGGGTCAAGCCCGGCGATGACGTGCTGTGTTAGCGCTCGCCCTTGAGCAGCCAGGTCTTGATCTTGCCGATGCCTTTGACCTGCACCGGCCCGCGCGGCTCGAACCGAAACGCCTCGCCGAGCGCGCTGCGGGCCGCGTCCGACACCTGGATCTCGCCGGGCAGCCCGTGCGATTCGAGCCGCGAGGCGAGGTTCACCGTCTCGCCCCAGACGTCATAGGAGAACTTGTCGGCGCCGATCACGCCCGCCATCACCGGCCCGGACGCGATCCCCACCCGCACCTTCAGCGTGACGCGGTGCTTGGCCGAGAGCCGCGCGACCACCGCGGGCAGGCCAAGCGCGACCCGCGCCAGCCGCTTCAGATGGTCGGGTTGCGGCCGGCTCACGCCAGCAACCGCCATATAGCCGTCGCCGATGGTCTTGATCTTCTCGACGCCGTGCGCCGCGGCAAGCCGGTCGAACTCGGTGACGATCTCGTCGAGCAGCGCGACCGTGCGTCCGGCGCCGAGCCCCTGCGCAAGCTCGGTGAAGCCGGAGAGATCGCTGAACAGGACGGAGGCGTCGGCCACGCTGTCGGCGATCGTTTCGCCCGGCTTCTCTTTCAGCCGCTCGGCGATCGCCTCGGGCAGGATGTTGGTGAGCAGCGCATCGGCTTCGGCCCGCGCATGGTCGGCGAGCGTGAAGGCATAGGCGACGACCAGCGCGATGATCGAGAAGGTGGTGACCGCCGAGGACATGTAGAGATTGGCGAGCAGCGTCGGGTCGGCGGCGATCTGCGCGCGGTCGGACGGGAACAGGAACCAGCCGGCGAGATGCAACGCGAGCGCGGCGCCAATGACCGTCGCCACGAGCCAGCGCCGCGACAAGCCGTAAATCGCGAAGGCCACCGCCGCCGCGATGATGTAGTTGATCTGGATGCCGGAATCGTGCCCGAGCGCGCGCACGAAAAAAAACAGCGCGACGAACTCGGCGATCGCCAGCAGCACGGCGGCCGCGACGTCGTTGATGCGGTGGGCCAGCGGCGCGGCGAGCGCCACCGCGACCAGCACCAGATTGACGACGATGAGCGGCAGGTAGGTGTCGACGCCATAGACGGCGAAGACGATGGCGTAGACCGCCGAGAACACGGCGATCAAGAGCGCCATCACGTTGACGATGGCGAGCCTCCGGCGGACGGCGCGCGGATAGGCCGCCGTGCCGAACTCGGCGAAGCCGGCAAGCCGCCGCAACCAGGCGATCAGGGGCGTATCGCGCGCGGCCGTGACGGTTCGGCCTTGGCTCATGGGCTTTGGCTCATGGGCTTGCGCCTTGCTCGCGCCGCTAAGGGCTCAGCCCCGCCTGCGGTCCCAGAGCTGCTCGTCGAGCACGCGCCGCACCCGCTCGCTTGCGGGGATGGTTTCGAGCTCGTGGGTGAATTCCTGATAGGCGTCGTTGGCCTCGTCCGAGGCAAGGCCGTGCATCACCCGCTGGCGCCAGGCGAGCAGCCGCTTCCAGCCGCGCGCGTCGGCGCCTTGCGACGGCGCGGGAATGCCCGCGGCGAGCAGCCAGCGCATCACGATCTGCGCCGCCTCCGCCTCGTCGGCGCCGGCCTTGACCAGGAGGTCGATGATCGCGGCGATGCGCGCCAGGAACACCTCGCTCGGCGGCTTGCCCTTCCGTCTCTCCACCCGCGCGGGCGCAGCAGCCGCCCCCGTGCTCTTGCGCAGATTGGCTGCAAGATCGGCGAGAGGTTTCAAGTCCTCCGGCGCGATCCCCTCTTCGGCGAGCTGCGAGACAACCGCATGCAAGCATTTGAGGCCGAGCGCCGTATCGTCCACCGTACCCTGCTCGAGCGCATGCGCCTGCCGCAGCGCTCTCAGCGCCGCGCCGATCCGATCAACAGATGGCGACAAAGTGTCCATGACAGACCGCTAACCGAAAGATGTTGATTTTGACTGTACGCGCCGCACGCGGTTTCTTGCCCGCAGGGTTAAGCAAGCGTTACCAGCGCGGCCCCACGCCGATCACCACCCTGAAGTTGGTATGCCTGACGCGATATGGCCGCCGCGCGTATCTCGACCGCTTGGCCTTCGGCGGGCCAAGCGCCCGGTCGGCCATTGCCGGCTTGGCCTTGGACGATTTGACCAACGGCGCATAGCCCACGGCGGGCGACCAGCGCGTCGCATCGGGCGACTGAAAGGCCGGTGCCTGCGGCGCGGCCGAGGCAACGCGAATGCCCGGCACTTTCGGCAGCCCGTCGCTTGCCGCCGCCGGGCCGGGCTCGGGAACGATCGCGTGCTTTCGACTGTCGGCAGGTTTCGGACCCGCCGCGGGTTGAGGAGCGGGTTTCGGACCCGCCGCGGGTTGCGGACCGATCGCGCCCGTCACCTCAGGATCGGGGCGCGCCGCCACCTTCGGCTTCAGCTTCGGCTTGAGCGGCGCCAGCTTCACCGGCTGCGGCTCGACCTGTTGCGGCTTGAGGGCCGGCGGCTCGGCCGGCTGCGGCTCGGCTTGGGCGGTTACACTGGCCGCCTTACTGGCGGTTTCCGGCTTCGCTTCGCCCCGAGGCGGCACCAACAGCACGTTGTAGGCGTAAAGAGCGAGGCCAATGCCCAAACAGACGGGCAGATACAACTCACGCGACAGATGACTCATTACACTGCGCCCCACGAAGGTTCGCCAACTGGTGAACGAATTCTGCGCGGAAACGGTTAATCAAAACTAACCTTCGCGGGCCTTCGCCAAGCGCCTGCCGGTCCAGCTACTTGGCGACCATCATGCGTGCGCGGCGCAGCGGGCGTTGGGGCAGAGTCGATCTACCGCTTCGAGGTCGCCCGGCTTCGTTGCCGCGTCGAGTGCGGCCCGCGACGCCCCGGAAGCTCGGACGGATCGTCGAACCTGGCGAGCAAGTGCTCGAGCGCGGGGCGAATCCCCGCAAGCTCCTGAAGATGGGCGGCGGCAAGTCCATCCATGATCCGCTCCGCTCTTGCGGTCGGCCGCACTTGCACGCGGCGCGCATCGGCGCTGTCTTTGATGCGCACGACGAAGCCGTTGCTCTCCAAGCGATCAACCAGCTCGACGGCGGTGTGATGCTTGATCATCAGCCGCTCGGCGATCTCCCGGATGCCGAGCTCGGACCTGCCCGGCGCGCCCTTGATCGCCAGCAAGGCCTGGTATTGCTGCGGGCTGAGCCCGGCCTCGTCCGCGGCCTGCTCGCTGAACGCGAAGAAGCGTCGGAGCGCGTACCGGAAATCCGCCAGCGCCGCGTAACTTTGCTTGGGAAACTTCCCCTGAGATCTCGCCTTCGGCATGGGTCCAGCCTTGAATTATATCGTAGTACGATGTATAATGCAGCAAGCTGAAACTGTGAGCGTTTTGGCAAGCGCGTCGGAGACCGTTGAGCCTCGCTGGCGCAGACAAGATGCCAACCAACGCTTGCGCCTAGAGTTGGAACTTGGCCATGATCTACCTTGTGGCAGCTCTTCTCCTCGCCGCCGTGCTGTTCTGGCTTGGACTTGTCAGGTCCCACTGGGTCGCGCCGGCGGTCCTGTTCGCCGAGAGCGCGCCGGTGGTTGCCGCCTTGTCGTGGACCCAGGGCTTCGAGCAGATCGCGATCTATCTCGTCGTCAACCTGGCGCTGTTCTACGCCGCCTTCGCGCTCGGCCGCATGGCGGCAGACCGCTATGGGGACCGCTTCCGAGCCGCCCTGCCCTCTCTCGCCGAGCGATCCGCCTAGCGTCCGCCGAACCGGCGCGGTTCAATATTGGTAGCCGAGCCCGAAGATCACTTTTTCGACGTCGGTGAAGAAACTGTCGGCCCGATAGTTCGCATATTTGAGCTGCGCGTAGACGCCGTTCGGAAGCGGCAGATAGGCGTAGAAGTCGAACTCGGACCCGTAGTCGAGATCGCGCACGGCTGAGCGGAACTCGTGATATTGCGCCAGCACGAGGAGGCCGTCGAAATGACTGAGCGGGCCCCCCGATTTGGCCGAGACCTTGTAGCGCGCCTCGACATAATAGTCCTGCAGGCCCGTCGGCGGTGTCACCAGGAACACGTCGGCAAAGCCGTTGAAGATGTGCCCCGTCGCGAGCGGCGTCACGAAGGCCGCAACCCCACCGTCGCTGCCCAGCAACTCATAGACGAGCGTGCCGGTGAAACCCTGCCAGCTCAGCCCCTGCTCGACGCGCACATAGTCCGCGGCATAGTCGGCGGGGTTGTCGCCGTAATCGGTCTGGCGCGCATATTCGAAACGATATTCGTAAGCGAGCTTGCCGCCTAATGGCTGCTTGCCTTTCAGGAAGCCGCCATAGCTCGCGTTCGAGAACTGATCGAGATCGAACAGATCGATCAGATAAGTGTAGGCCGTGAGCGTGCCGATCGGCAGCTTCTCGCTCTGGATATGAAGCAGATGCGTGTTGGCGTGAATGTTGCCGACCGGAGAGTTGTCGCTGAAGATGCGGTTCACGTTGCCGATATAGGCATAGAGCCCCGTCACCCCGGGCACGGCGGTGATCGTCGCTTTCGCGCCGTCGAAGGTCTGGTCGTTCTGCCGCCAGCCGACCGAGCCGACAAAGCGCTCGTTGTCGAGGTTCTCCAGGTAGCGGCCGCCAAGCAGGACCACGCCGGGAATGTTGTGGGATTCGAGATAGGCCTGATCGACCTCGGCGGATTCGACGTCGACGACGATCGGGTATTCGGTCTTGCCGTTGATCGTGTTGTTGAAGTCGTCCGGACCGATCTCGACGACGAACTCTCCCTCGATGCCCGCCCTGAACCCATGAAAGAATCCCGACTCGATGCCGGTCTTGTTCCGCAGCGTCGAGGCGCGCGCATCCTTCGGCAGGTTGCCCTGATCGACGGACTCGTAGCGGTAGCGGAAGTCGGTCCAGAATTTGCCGTTCATGAGGCCCGTATGCGGGGCCTGATACGGGCCAGCCGCGGACCCGGACCGAGGGTCATAGTCGGCGTTCTGGGCGACAGCCGATGAACTGCCGGCGGAGGCTGCGAGGCCGATAGCCAGAGCCGCAAGACTTGACCGCCAGTCCATTCGAGGCCGCCCTCCCCCGAGATCATGCGCAGCAAAATTTAGCACGACGCTACGGCGCGTAAGCAGACGTCGCGTTGACCTGGGTCAGACTCGGTCGCCTTTTTCGGGAGTGAATTCCGCTGCGGCTCTTGACCTGGCTCAACGTTGGAAGCTCGGTCGCGCCTCCATACTCGGTTGTCGCTCTCGTGAGAGCTGGCAGCCGAGCGGAGCCGGTGATGGACGTCCCAGTCTTTAAGGCACCAGTCGCCAAGGCACAGCGAGATCGCGCCCTCTGGCTCAGCACGGTGGCTTTCACGGTTTGCTTCGCCGTCTGGACGATCTTCTCGATCATCGGCGTTCAGATCAAAGACGACCTCGGCCTCAACGACACGCAATTCGGTCTGCTGATCGGCACGCCCATCCTCACGGGCAGCCTGATTCGCTTGCTGCTCGGGATTTGGACCGACCAATACGGCGGACGCATCGTCTACACGCTCGTCATGCTGTCGGCCGCGCTGGCGACCTGGCTCCTCACTTATGCATACGATTACACGACCTTCTTGATTGCTGCCTTGGGAGTGGGCATTGCCGGCGGCGCTTTCGCCGTCGGCATCGCCTACGTGTCGCGCTGGTTCCCGCAGGAGAAACAGGGGACGGCGCTCGGCATTTTCGGTGCCGGCAATGTCGGCGCGGCGGTGACCAAGTTCCTCGCGCCCATGATCATGGTGGCATATGGCTGGGAGACGGTCGCACAGATTTGGGCGCTGGGCCTGGTCGTCATGGCCGTGATTTTCTGGTTCGGCACCGACGATGAGCCGGAGCTGAAAAGGAGGAGAGCCGCCGGCGAGAAGCCCGCATCGCTATCGTCCATGCTGGCGCCGCTCAGGCAGCTCCAAGTGTGGCGGTTCTCGCTCTACTACTTCTTCGTCTTCGGCGGCTTCGTCGCCCTCGCACTGTGGCTGCCGCGCTATTACGTGGGCGTCTACCGCCTCGACATCGTAACCGCCGGCATGCTGGCCGCCGCCTACTCCATCCCGGGTTCGCTGTTTCGCATCCTGGGCGGCGTGCTGTCCGACCGGCATGGGGCGCGCCGGGTCATGTACTGGACCTTCATCGGCTCGGTGATCTGCACCTTCTTGTTGTCCTACCCAGCGACGCGTTACATCGTCGAGGGGATCCGCGGTCCGATCGAGTTCAGCCTCGCCATCGGGTTCATCCCCTTCACCGGCCTGATCTTTGCGCTTGGATTTTTCATGAGCCTGGGCAAGGCGGCCGTCTACAAGCACATTCCCGCTTTTTACCCCGACCATGTCGGCTCTGTCGGCGGGGTCGTCGGCCTGATCGGCGGACTTGGCGGCTTCGTCCTGCCGATCGCTTTCGGCGCCATGAATGACCTCACCGGCGTGTGGACGAGCTGCTTCATGCTGCTGTTCCTGATCGTGGCCGCATCGCTGCTCTGGATGCATCTCGCCATTCTTTATTCCGAGAAGCGCCGCATCCCCGAACTCGCAGGTCCGCAATATCTGCCGGCGGAGGATGTGCTCGGTCCGGTGCTCCCGGCGCCTCGCAGCGGCCGCGAGACGAAGGCGCGGCGCGAAGAAGCCGTCGCGTAAGGCCGCATTTCAGCACGTTCGCCAAGTCTGATCCCTTGCCTGGCCTTTCCCGCCTGGGGCATGCGCTGACGCAACGCCGTCAAAACCTGCATCGGACGGGCATCTTATATTGATCTGGGTCAACGAAGGGCGTGCAGTTTCGGTCATTAATATTCATGCCGGAATTCGAACTGCTTGGTCGCACAGAGGGAGCCGGCTCATGGCATCAACAGCCGCTTATCCCGACGAAACCAAGGACCGGACATGGCTCGGCAAGTGGACGCCCGAGGAGACGGACTTTTGGGAGTCCACGGGCAAGAAACTTGCCTGGCGCACGCTGGTCATCACCACCGTCAACCTCACGCTCGCCTTCATCGTCTGGTTCGTCGTCTCGGCGCTGGTCGTGCGGCTGCCCGAGGTCGGCTTCCAGCTCACGAGCGAGCAGCTGTTCTGGCTCGCGGCGATGCCGGGGCTTGCCGGCGGCACGTTCAGGATCGTCCACACTTTCCTCGTGCCGCTCTACGGGACGCGCCACGTCGTCTCGATCTCGACGCTGCTGCTGCTCCTCCCCCTGCTCGGCTGGTATTTCGCGGTCCAGGACCCGGCCACGCCCTATTGGGTCCTGCTGCTGCTCGCCTTTCTGGCGGGGCTCGGCGGCGGGAACTTCTCCTCCTTCATGCCGTCCACCAGCCTGTTCTTCCCGAAGCGGATGCAGGGAACTGCGCTGGCCATGCAGGCGGGCATCGGCAATTTCGGGGTGAGCATCGTCCAGTTCGTCACGCCTTGGGTCATCGGCTTCGCGCTTGCCGGCTCGTTGCTCGGCCGGCCGGAGGACTTCACGGACGACGGCACGACGCAGGCCATCTGGCTGCAGAACGCGTCCGCGATCTACGTGCCGCTGGTGATCGGCTTCGGCATTGCCGCCTGGGTGATGCTGCGCAGCGTTCCGGTGCGCGCCAATTTCCTGGAGCAGCTCGACATCTTCGGACTGAAGCACGGGCTCTTCATGACCTTCCTCTATATCGGGACGTTCGGCACGTTCTCCGGACTGGCCGCGACCTTCCCGCTGTTGATCAAGCAGATCTATGGCGAGCTGCCGGGCGCTCCCGATCCCCTCACCTACGCCTTTCTTGGTCCGCTGGTCGGATCGGTGGCGCGGATCTTGGGCGGTCCGGTGGCCGACCGCATCGGCGGGGCGCGCGTCACCCAATGGTCGTTCCTCGGCATGGCCGCCTGCGTCGTCGCGATCACCTTCTACACCGCGCCGACCTCGATGGACGACTTCCCGTATTTCGTCGCGGCGGTGCTTGGACTGTTCTTCTTCTCGGGCGTCGGCAACGCATCGACCTTCAAGCAGATGCCGATGATCTTTCCGCCGCGCCAAGCCGGCGGGGTGATCGGCTGGACCAGCGCCATGGCGGCCTATGGTCCGTTCGCCGTGGCTCTGATGCTCGGCTACTCCTTCAACTGGTTCGGCTCGTTCAACCCGTTCTTCTACTGGGCGGTGTTCTTCTACCTCGTCTGCATCGGACTGAACTGGTGGTACTACGCGCGAAAGGGTTGCGAAAAACCCTGCTGAGACTGGGCCAAGAAACGCTGGGCTAAGCAATGAGTCATTTCCTCGACCGTTTGACCTTCTTCAATCGGGTTGTCGACGATTTCGCCGACGGCCACGGCATCGTGACGCGCGAAGACCGACGCTGGGAGGACGGCTACCGCAAGCGGTGGCAGCACGACAAGATCGTGCGCTCGACCCATGGCGCCAATTGCACCGGCTCCTGCTCGTGGAAGATCTACGTCAAGGGCGGCATCGTCACCTGGGAGACGCAGCAGACCGACTATCCCCGCACGCGGCCCGAGCTCCCCAATCACGAGCCGCGCGGCTGCTCGAGAGGCGCGAGCTACTCCTGGTATCTCTATTCCGGCAACCGGGTGAAATATCCCCTCGTCCGCTCGCGGCTCTTGAAGCTTTGGCGCGAGGCGCGCGCCACCAAGACGCCGGTTGCCGCCTGGGCATCAATTGTAAAGAGCCCGGAGAAGCGCGCTTCCTATGTGAAGCGACGCGGCCTCGGCGGGTTCGTCCGCGCGAACTGGGACGAGGTCACCGAGATCATCGCCGCCGCCAATGCCTACACGGTCAAGACCCACGGCCCCGACCGGGTCTGCGGCTTCTCGCCGATCCCGGCCATGTCGATGGTGAGCTACGCCGCAGGCGCGCGCTACCTGTCGCTGCTCGGCGGCGCCTGCCTGTCATTCTACGACTGGTATTGCGACCTGCCGCCCGCCTCGCCGCAGACCTGGGGCGAGCAGACCGACGTTCCCGAGTCGGCCGATTGGTACAATTCCGGCTTCCTCATCCTGTGGGGCTCGAACGTCCCCCAGACCCGCACGCCGGACGCACATTTCTATACTGAGGCGCGCTATCGCGGCGCCAAGAGCGTCGTCGTCTCGCCGGACTATTCGGAAGCCTCGAAATTCGCCGATCTCTGGCTGTCGGTGAAGCAAGGCACCGACGCGGCGCTCGCGATGGCGATGGGCCATGTGATCCTGAAGGAGTTCCACGTCGACCGCGAGGTCGGCTATTTCACCGACTATCTCCGCCGCTATACCGACATGCCGATGCTGGTCCGCCTGGTGGAGCGTGACGGCAGGCTGGTTCCCGACCGCTTCGTGCGCGCCTCGGATTTCGAGGGCGCTCTCGGCGAGACCAACAATCCGGAATGGAAGACGGTGGCGTTCGACCAGGCGAGCGATACGGTGGTCGCGCCGCTCGGCTCGGTCGGCTTCCGCTGGGGCGAGAAGGGCAAGTGGAATCTCGAGGAGAAGGCGGGCACCGGCGACGAGACCAAGCTCCGCCTCTCACTCGAAGGCGTGAGCGACGAGCTAAAGCCGGTGGCCTTCCCCTATTTCGGCAATGTCGCCCATGAGCACTTCACCGCGACCGAGCACGACAGCGTGCTGGAGCGGGTCATCCCGGTGAAGCGCTTGCGGCTTGCCGACGGCGAGACGCTGGTCGCCACGGTCTACGATCTTTTCCTCGCCAACTACGGCGTCGATCGCGGCTTCGGCGGCGGCAATGTCGCCACGTCCTACGACGAAGAGGTGCCCTATACGCCGGCCTGGGCTGAGCGCATCACCGGCGTCTCGCGCGACCATATCGTCGCCGTGGCGCGCGGCTTCGCCTCCAACGCCGAGAAGACCAATGGCCGCTCGATGGTGATCATCGGCGCGGCGATGAACCATTGGTATCACATGGACATGAACTACCGCGGCGTCATCAACATGCTGGTGATGTGCGGTTGCGTCGGCCAGTCCGGCGGCGGCTGGTCGCATTATGTCGGGCAAGAGAAATTGCGGCCGCAGACTGGCTGGCTGCCGCTCGCCTTCGCGCTCGATTGGGGGCGCCCTCCCCGCCAGCAGAATGCGACCTCGTTCTGGTACGCGCATAGCGATCAATGGCGCTACGAGACGCTCGACGTCCGGGAGATCCTGTCGCCCACCGCGCCGCCCGGCCCCTGGAACGCGGCGCTCATCGATTACAATGTGCGCGCCGAGCGCATGGGCTGGCTGCCGTCGGCGCCGCAGCTCGAGCAGAACCCGCTCGGCATCGCCGCGAAAGCGAAGAAGAAGGGTCTCGAGGCGAAGGACTATGTGGCGCAGGCGCTGAAGGCCGGCACGCTCAAGCTGTCCTGCCAAGACCCCGACAATCCCAAGAACTGGCCGCGCAATCTGTTCGTCTGGCGCTCCAACCTGCTCGGCTCATCCGGCAAGGGCCACGAATATTTCCTGAAGCATCTGCTCGGCACGTCGCATGGCGTGATGGGCAAGGATCTCGGCGAGACCGGGCGCCAGAAGCCGGTCGATGTCGCCTGGCATGACGAGGCGCCGGAAGGAAAGCTCGACCTGCTTGTCACGCTCGACTTCCGCATGTCGACCACCTGCGTCTATTCGGACATCGTGCTGCCGACCGCGACTTGGTACGAGAAGAACGATCTCAACACCTCCGACATGCATCCCTTCATCCACCCGCTGACCGCGGCCGTGGACCCGGTGTGGGAATGCCGGAGCGATTGGGACATCTACAAGTCGATCGCGCGCAAGTTCTCGGAGATCGCGCCGGAGGTGCTCGGCGTCGAGCAGGACGTGGTGCTCACGCCCATCATGCACGACACCCCGGCCGAGATCGCCCAGGCGGTCGAGGTCAAGGACTGGAAGCGTGGCGAGGTCGAGCCGATCCCCGGCAAGACCATGCCGCAAGTGACGGTGGTCGAGCGCGACTATCCCAATCTCTATCGCCGCTTCACCTCGCTCGGTCCGCTCATGAAGACGCTCGGCAATGGCGGCAAGGGCATGAGCTGGAACACGGAGCACGAGGTCGATTTCCTGACCCGGCTGAACGGGTCCTTTGCCGACGGTCCGACCAAGGGGCTCCCCAAGATCGAGTCCGACATCGACGCCGCCGAGGTGATCCTCGCGCTCGCCCCCGAGACCAATGGCGAGGTGGCGGTGAAGGCCTGGGAGTCCTTGTCGAAAGCGACCGGCCGGGAGCACGCCCATCTCGCGCTTCACAAGGAGGACGAGAAGGTTCGGTTCCGCGACGTGGTGGCCCAGCCGCGCAAGATCATCTCCTCGCCGATCTGGTCGGGCCTCGAGTCCGAGACGGTTTGCTACAACGCCGGCTACACCAATGTGCATGAGCTGATCCCCTGGCGCACCCTTACCGGGCGGCAGCAGCTCTATCAGGATCATCTCTGGATGCTGGCCTTCGGCGAAGGGCTTTGCGTCTACCGGCCGCCGATCGACACCAAGTCCGTCGCGCCCGTGCTCGACCGCAAGCCCAACGGCAACAAGGCGGTGGTGTTGAATTTCATCACCCCGCACCAGAAATGGGGCATCCACTCGACCTATACCGACAATCTCCTGATGCTCACGCTGTCGCGCGGCGGGCCGATCGTCTGGATCAGCGAGGCCGATGCGAAGAAGGCCGCCATCGAGGACAACGATTGGATCGAGGCCTTCAACTCCAACGGCGCGCTGAATGCCCGCGCCGTCGTCTCCCAGCGCGTGAAGGAAGGCATGTGCATGATGTATCACGCGCAGGAGAAGATCGTGAACGTGCCGGGCTCCGAGCAGACCGGCCAGCGCGGCGGCATCCACAACTCGGTGACGCGCACCGTGCTCAAGCCGACGCACATGATCGGCGGCTACGCGCAACAATCCTACGGCTTCAACTACTACGGCACCGTGGGCTCCAATCGCGACGAGTTCGTGATCATCCGCAAGATGGAGAAGGTCGAGTGGCTCGACGAGCCGGTCGAGGAAGCGCCCGCCGCCGCGCCGGCAAGACTGGAGGCCGCCGAATGAAGATCCGCGCTCAGATCGCCATGGTGCTGAACCTGGACAAGTGCATCGGCTGTCACACCTGCTCGGTCACCTGCAAGAACGTTTGGACCAGCCGCGAAGGCATGGAATATGCCTGGTTCAACAATGTCGAGACCAAGCCCGGTATCGGCTACCCGAAGGATTGGGAGAACCAGGAGCGCTGGAAGGGCGGCTGGATCAGAAAGAAGAACGGCAAGATCGAGCCGAAGATCGGCGCCAAGTGGCGCGTGCTCGCGAACATCTTCGCCAATCCCGATCTGCCGGAGATCGACGACTACTACGAGCCGTTCACCTTCGACTACGAGCACCTGCAGAAGGCCCCGGATCTGAAGGCATCGCCGACGGCGCGCCCGCGCTCGCTGATCACCGGCGAGCGCATGGAGAAGATCGAGTGGGGCCCGAACTGGGAAGAGATTCTAGGCGGCGAGTTCGCGAAGCGCTGCGAGGACTATAATTTCGAAGGCGTGCAGAAGGAGATTTACGGGCAGTTCGAAAATACCTTCATGATGTATCTGCCGCGGCTCTGCGAGCATTGCCTGAATCCGGCTTGCGTCGCCGCCTGTCCGTCGGGCGCCATCTATAAGCGCGAGGAGGACGGCATCGTCCTGATCGACCAGGACAAGTGCCGCGGCTGGCGCATGTGCGTGTCGGGCTGCCCCTACAAGAAGATTTATTACAACTGGTCGAGCGGCAAATCCGAGAAGTGCATCTTCTGCTATCCGCGCATCGAAGCCGGCCAGCCGACGGTCTGCTCTGAGACCTGCGTCGGGCGCATCCGCTATCTCGGCGTCGTGCTCTATGACGCGGACCGCATCGAGGAAGCTGCGAGCGTCCCCGACGAGCAGGATTTGTACGAGGCGCAGCTCTCGGTCTTCCTCGATCCGCACGACGAGACGGTGATCACGCAGGCCCGCGCCGACGGCGTGCAGGAGAACTGGCTCGAGGCCGCGCGCCGCTCACCGATCTGGAAAATGGCGATGGATTGGAAGGTCGCCTTTCCGCTGCACCCAGAGTACCGCACGCTCCCGATGGTCTGGTACGTCCCTCCCCTCTCCCCGATCCAATCGGCCGCTGAAGCCGGCATGATCGACCGTGACGGCGAGATGCCGGACGTCCGGTCCTTGCGCATTCCGCTCCGCTACCTCGCCAATCTGCTGACGGCCGGCAAGGAGGAGCCCGTCGCGCTCGCGCTGGAACGCATGCTGGCGATGCGCGCCTATATGCGGGCGAAGACCGTGGACGGCCTGATCGACGAGAGCATTGCCGAGCGCGTCGGCCTCACGGCCGCGCATATCGAGGACATGTACCAGATCATGGCGATCGCCAATTACGAGGACCGCTTCGTGATCCCGACCGCACATCGCGAGCTCGGCGAGGACGCCTACGATCTGCGCGGCTCGTGCGGCTTTTCCTTCGGCAATGGCTGCACCGGCGGCGTGTCGGAGGCCGATCTGTTCAAGACGCCGAAGCACGCCAAGACCCCGATGGAGGTGGTGTGATGGCCAGGACCTTCAAGGCGCTGTCGGCGCTGCTCAGCTATCCGACCGAGGACTTGCAGCAGGCGTGCGGCGCGATGCGGGCCGTCCTTGAGGAGGAAGCCCTCTTGCCGGCGGCGATCGAGGACGCGGTCGGGCAATTCATCGCCGAGCTCGGCGAGGCCGACCTCTACGATCTTCAGGAGCGCTATACCGAACTGTTCGACCGCAGCCGCCAGTTGTCGCTCTATCTGTTCGAGCACGTCCATGGCGAGAGCCGCGACCGCGGCCAGGCCATGATCGACCTCAACGCGCTCTACGAGAAGCACGGGCTCGCGAGCCTCAGAAGCGAGCTCCCCGATTTCTTGCCGCTGTTCCTCGAGTTCCTATCGATCCTGCCGCTCGAGGAGGCGCGCAGGCTGCTCGGCCAGATCGATCACATCAGGGCGGCACTCGGCGAGCGGCTGGAGAAGCGGCACACGCCTTACACGGTCGTGTTCGCGGCACTCGGTGCGCTCGCCATCCCGGCGGAGGATCTCCAGGCCCTGGCGGCGTTGCCCGAGGAGGACCCGAACGATCTCGCCGCACTCGATGCGCAGTGGGAGGACGAGCCGGTGACCTTCGGTCCCGAGGCCGCGCCAAGCTGCAAGGATCAGCTCATCGCCAAGATCCGCGCGGGACGCCGCCCCGCGCCCGGTCTTGCAGGCTGAGGAGGACGCCATGGCCGCATATCTCAATCACGCGCTGTTCGGCTGGTATCCCTATCTCTGCCTCACGGTGTTCGTGGTCGGAAG
This sequence comes from uncultured Methyloceanibacter sp., assembly GCA_964634195.1. Taxonomy (GTDB): domain Bacteria; phylum Pseudomonadota; class Alphaproteobacteria; order Rhizobiales; family Methyloligellaceae; genus Methyloceanibacter. Next base: position 145,886 of record CAZWIO010000004.1, read on the forward strand.
CCTACTCAGGTTCGACCGCGAGCAATATACTTGGCGGTCGGGCTCGAGCCAGTTGCTCAGGCGGAAGCAGCTCTGGTGGGGCTCGAACCTCTTCCATTTCGGCATCCTGGTGATCTTCATCGGTCATTTCGTCGGCCTGCTGACGCCGATCGCCGTGTTCGATTTCATCGGCATCTCGCACGGCGCCAAGCAGATGATGGCCATCGTGGTCGGCGGCATCGCCGGCATCGCCTGCTTCATCGGCCTGACCTTGCTGGTCCATCGCCGGCTGTTCGATTCGCGCATCCGCAAGACGTCGTCGTTCGGCGACATCGCGGTGCTGCTGCTGCTCTACGCGCAGTTGATCCTCGGCCTCGCCACCATTCCCCTCTCGCTCGGCCATCTGGACGGACACGAGATGGTCAAGTTCATGAACTGGGCGCAGGGCATTCTCACGCTGCAGCCCGGCGCCTCGGCCTATGTCGCCGACGTCAATCCGATCTTCAAGCTGCACATCTTCCTCGGCATGACGATCTTCCTGGTGTTCCCCTTCACGCGCCTGGTCCATGTGTGGAGCGCGCCGGTCTGGTATCTCGGACGGCGCGGCTACCAGGTGGTGCGGACCAGCCGCCCGTCGGCAGCCCTGGCAGCCCACGCGCGCGCAACACCGGCGCGTCCAAGCGGCCAAGTGGCGGCGGAGTAATCCCATGGGATGCACCGTTCACAAGCTCCTGGCGGAGACGGCGCCCAACGTCGTCAGCGTCAATGGCGTGACCATCGCGCGCGAGGCCATCGCGCGTGAGGTTCAATATCACCCGGCGGCGAAGCCGTTCGAGGCCTGGCAAGAAGCGGCCCGCGCGCTGGTGATCTGCGAGCTGTTGTTGCAGCGCGCGCGGAGCGTCGGGATCGTCGCCGCTCCGTTATCGGACACGTCGGGCAGACGCGAAACCGAGGAGGAAGCGCTGATCAGGGGCCTCATCGACAGTGAAATCGCCACGCCTGCGCCGGACGAGGAAACCTGCCGGCGCTATTACGAGCAGAACCGGCGATTGTTCAGGTCGGAGCCCATCTATGACGCCGCTCATATTCTCTTTGCGGCCCACCGAGCCGACGGCGAGACGTATGAAAAGGCGCGGCGCGATGCGGCGTCCGTCCTTGCCGCGCTGCAGGATCGGCCGGAGCGCTTCGGCGACATGGCGCGGACCTACTCGGCTTGTCCCTCGGCCGCGCAAGGTGGAAATCTCGGCCAGATCACCGCCGGGCAGACCACGCCCGAATTCGAGCGTGCACTCGAGAGGATGGCCCCCGGCTCTTTCTGCGAGGCGCCCGTCGAGACGCCCTACGGCTTCCACATCATCCGCCTCGACCGCAAGATCGAGGGGAAAGAGTTACCCTTCGAACTCGTGGCGGAGCGGATCGCGGACTATTTGGCGGAGAGCGTGCATCGCCGCGCGGTGGCGCAATATGTCGCCCGGCTTGTCTCGGAGGCTCGGATCACGGGCGTCGCGCTGGCGGGTGCCGCTGAGCATCGGGTTCATTGAGCGGGCAAGCCCATGGTGCTCGGCGACCTCCTTGCCAAATTTGACGACGAGACGTCTGCCGCCGAGGCGCTGCTTGCGCTCGGAGACCTCACGCTGATCGCGGCGCTGCGAGACTTCGCGGCCACGCACGGCACCGAACCTGGCACCGTCGTCTCGCTCGCGGTACGTCACTACGCCGCGGCGGCATCCGACGAGGAATGGGTCACGCTGATCGGCGCGCTCGGCCGGTCCCCCGACCCCGCGCTTGCCTTCGTCAGGCGCGCGCTCGCTCTAGCCGACGTTCCCCTATGATGCCGGCGCTCCATCGCAGCCTCATTCAATCGCTGCCGCCGTTCGGCGCCATGGACGACGCGGAGCTCGACGCGGTCATCAGCCGCGCCACCGCGCTCAGGATTCCCAAAGGCTCCCCCGTGTTCGAGCAGGGCGAGACGGCAAAGTCCTTCTATGTCCTCCTCAATGGCCGGCTGAAGGTGGTCAAGGTCACGCCCGACGGCCAGCAGGTGGTCATCCGCTTCGTCGTGCCCGGCGACATCTACGGTATCGCCAAGGCGCTCGACCGGGAGGATTATCCGGCGACGGCGACGGCCCTCGTCGACAGCGTCACGCTCGCCTGGGACATCGCGATCTGGGACGACTTCATGGAGCGGCATCCGGGCTTCGCGCGGAGCGTCATGCGCATGATGGGACAGCGCATCCAGGAAGCGCATACAAGGCTGAAGGAGCTGGCGACGCAGGACGTTGAGCATCGCGTGGCCCATGCCGTACTCCGGCTCGTCAGCCAGTCGGGACGCAAGGTGGAAGGCGGCGTGCTCGTCGATTTCCCGGTCACGCGCCAGGAGATCGCCGAGGTCTCCGGCACGACCATGCACTCGGTCAGCCGGGTCCTGAGCGCTTGGGAGAATGCCGGGCTGGTGGTTGTCGGGCGCCAGAAGGTGATCGTCTGCGACCTGGAACGGCTCTCGCGGATCGCCGAGGACACCCAATCCGAGCGCTGAAACGGCGCGCCCGCGCGCCGGGCAAAATGCTCAGAGCTTGATCCAGCGCAAGGACGGCACGCCTTTGACGTAGAAGGCTGGCTTTGCCGCTGGGACTCTAGAGGAAGAAGCCGAACGAAGCGGAGGGGGAGGACATGTCGAACTCGCGGCTGTTATGGCCGACACCGGAAGAATTGCGCCGCCGGTATGAGTTGATGCACCGGATGATGCAGCGGTGCGGCGTGACCCCCGACATGGCCCAGGACGTGGACGGCGGCTTGGCCTTCAAGGAGGCCCGCGCCAAATGCCGCTACTGCCTCCACGAAGAAGCCTGCCGCCGCTGGCTGACCGTCAGGGTGCCGAGGACGTCGCCGGCTTTCTGCCCCAACATCTCATTCCTTCTGAGTTGCGCCGAAGCCGGCCTGGAGCTTGCGGTGGAGGACGAACGCGAGGAGCACGCTTAGGGAGGACAGGCGATGGAAGCTGCCACGGCTCGCTGGCCGATGTTCAAAGAGCAACTGCGCCGCCAAGCGCTGATGGAAGATATGATGGAGCGGTGTGGCGTCGACATGCTCGACGTGATCCACACCGACCGAGGCCGATCCTTCGCCGAGGCCCGTGCTAAGTGCCGCGCCTGCCCGGTTTCGATGACATGCCGCGCGTGGCTGCTCACCGCCGGCGGCCGCGACATCGCCTCGGTGCCGGCGTTCTGTCCTAATGCAGACCTGTTCCGCGCCTGCCGCGAGGCCAAGACCGAACCGCCGGCGCGGCACCTGGTGACCGTTGCCGCAAGGCTACGCTGAACGGGCTCGCCGGCACCGCGGCTAGCGGCACCAGATCGTCCAGCATGAACTGACCCGGACCTTCTGGGAGACGGCCAGGTTGTTCGGGTTGTCGAGCACGATACGCAACAGCCTGCCGCGGTCGCGCGGCCGGAACGTGTTCTGGAACTCCGGCGGCAGAGCGTCCGCCACCAGCACGGACTCGACATAGCCCGCGACATATTCATGGCCGGCATTCACGGCGACCCTCTGCCCCGCGCTGACGTTGAACAGATAGTCGTCCGACAGATAGGCCAGCACATATTGCTGCGAGCCGTGGATCTGCAGCAGCTCGTCGCCGAGCTTGAAGACCTGCCCCGGCCACGGAATGCGCGGTCCGATGACGCCGTCTGTCGCGGCCTTGACGATCCCCTCATTGTAAAGCGCCTGGAGCCGGGCGAGCGCCTCGTCGGCTTGCTTGTAGCTGTCGGCTACCAGCGGCAGCTCGTCACGCAGCACCGCCTCTTGTCCTTTCAGCTCGGCCAGCTGCCCGGCGGAGTCTAGCCGCGCCTTCAGCGCATCGTTGAGGTCGCGGCGTCTGACCAGGCCGCGATTGGACATGGCATCGTATTTGACGATGGACTCGGCCGTCTCGTTGGCATTGCGCTCCGCCAGAGGCAGCAGGCCCTGCACCCTGGTCATCCTGGTCTTGAGCTCGGCGTTGCGCGTGCCGAGATCGGCACTGCGCAGCATGAGGTCGGCGAGGTCCTTGAGCATCTCCGCCGAGTCGAGCCGCAAGAGCACGTCGCCCTTCTTGACGCGCTGGCCTTCCTTGACGAACACGCTATCGACCTTGCCCGGATAGGTCGCGCCGACGATGGTCTTGTCCGTCACCAGAATGCCGTCGGCGCGCAGCATGAAGAAATCGCCGAGCAGGTAATTCAACAGCAAGAGGCCGCCCATACCGAGCAGGCCCGCATAGATGCGCCGGCCCCATGCGGCCGTCTCAACCCGCTGCTGGTTGACCAAGGTGTGGATCGGTGGACGCTTTCGGATGTGCTTCATGGGTTCCGCTACACGATTTGACTACCAGGGCCGCAAACGTCTGACCTTCAGCGGGACGTATTCGTCCCGGCGGGAGGCGAAGAGGAAGAACTCCTCGGCATAAGCGTGCAGGCGCACGAACCGCATGCCGTAGCCCGAGTAGAGCGAGTAGGCCGGCAGATGCGGGAGAAGGCCTATGAAGTGCCGCCTGTCGGTGAGACCTGCGACGATCGCGAGGAGCAAGACGTCGAGCGCGAACAGGCCGGCATAGCTCGCGATCAGGATCGGCACGGCGAACTGGCCGTACTGGCCCGCGAGCCAGACGACATAAACCGGGAAAGCCAAGCTCGCGACGACGTTAAAGATCAGAAAGTCCCACTGATGCAGCGCTTCGCGCACGCTGAAGAACGGGTTGAAGGGATTGAGCAGGCGCCAATGCTTGCGGAAGCGAAGCCACAGCGCGTCGCGCTCCCACCGGCGCCGCTGCCGCACCAAGGCCCAGGCGCTCGCGGGAACGTCGGTATAGCAGACGGCGTCGGGCGCGAAGACGACCTTCCATCCGGCCATCCGCAGACGAATGGTCGAATCGAGGTCCTCGCCGCCGCCGACATCGAACGAGCCGATCTGCTTCAGGGCCTCGCGCCTGAACGCGCCGAACGCGCCGGAGACGCAAACCACCTGGTCGATCGCGTTGCCGATCAGCTTGCCGACCGTGATCGCGAACAGATATTCGATTTGCTGGCAGCGCGCGACCAGGCTCCGCCCTGCATTGCGCGGCACGATATTGCCGCAAACCGCGCCGATCGCGGGATCGCGCATCGGCGCAATGATGTTGGCGATGGCGAAGCGGTCGAAGGAGCAATCGCAATCGACCACGACGATGATGTCGCCGCTCGATGCCGCGACCCCGAGATTGGCCGCGCTCGATTTGCCGCCGCGCATGGTCGTGGTGAGGATGCGGTCTGCCAACCCGCTTCGCACGAGCCGTGCCGCCACGCTCGACATCGCGTCGGTCGATCCGTCGCTCACGATGACGATCTCGAGATCGCCGAGCGACTGCTCGCGCAACGAGCCGATGCAGGCTTCGAGCCTGTCCGACTCGTTATGGCCCGCGACGATGACCGTGACGCGCGGGGTCCACACGGCGCCGACATGGTCAGCGGCGACACCCTCGGACTTGGTGAGATAGCGGGACGCTAACGGCGCGAGCCCGACCGCCGCGAACGCCAGACCGTAGCGGGGAATCTCGAACAGGATGACGAACCAAAAAATAGCGAGGAGGCTCTCGCTACTTTGGGACGCCAGGAACTCTAGGGCTGCGGTGAAGTCGCTCATGCAGCTGGAAGCACATCCCAGGCCAGCGTGGCATAGGAGGGCTGGATGCTTTGGGCGAGCGTCCCTTCGCAATTGGCGAGCACCGACTGCATGAACGTATCGAGCGGAGCATCGCCGTCTTTTGCCAGGACCAGGAAATCGGTCCCGACGCCCGCGACCACATGGCCATGGTCGGCCAGCAGGTTGGCGAGGTTCTCCAGGAACAAGCCGCGCAGCTTGTCGAAGAGCGGCTTCTTGTCCTGCGTCACGAACAGCTTCTCGGCGCCATAGGCAATCTCGACCAGGACCAGGCCGTCTTCGGGACTGAGCCCGGCTTTGCGCAAGGCGACGGCGAGCTCATCGGGCAGGCGCCGCGCCGGTGCGGGTTCGGCGGCCGCGCCCTCGGCGGCGAGCGGCGGCTGCGTGCGCGTGATCACTTCCCTCGCCGGCGAGGTCAGCTCGTAGGCGAACACGTCCGAGGTGGGCGCCGCTTCCCCGTCCATGTGATGGCCGCAATCCATGCAGGAGAACCCGATCGCGACTTCGGAATTCCAGGCCTGGCACGTACCGCACATGAAGACATGGCCCGGCTTGTCGTAGTCACTGCCGTAATGGCGCAGGCCCTGTTGGCATTTCGGGCAGACCAGATGCGAGCCCGAGCGAAACTCGTGATGCGGCGCCTGATGCGCGCAGCGGAAATGATGGATCAGGTCGGCCTCTTGGATATTCGGCGAGCGACAGACCAGGCACTCCTCGCGCACGTTGAGGCGCTTGGAGCCGCAGCGGTTGCACATATGGAACCGGTCAAGGAAGCGCTTGCTGAGCAGGCCGCGCGAGGCGAGCTCTTCCGCCGCCTGGTGGCCGCCCTGCGACAGGCTTCCGGGATAGCGGATGCAATCCTTGGTCGAGGGATCGCGAAAGGGCGTGTAAGACGCGCCCGAGACGAAAAGATAAGAGAGCAGCATCTCGCTCGGCCGATTGCTGTTCGCGACATCGGACCTGAGCTGGCTCCGGTTCAGCGCGAAGCGGACCACGACGTCGGCCATCTCATTCCAGCTGTCGGGATTGCCGATATTGAAGCTGGCGTCGGCGTAGGAGCGCGCGGCGCCGGTGATGTCGATGACGGGCAAGAGGTGATTGCCGGTCTGCGTGCGAAACGGGGCGAGCTCCGGCCCCATCGCGGGATGGGTTAGAAGAATGCAGTCGGGATGTCCCGCCGGGCTCAGATCGAAGCAGACATTGAGCGCCACGGCCTGCTCGCGCGTCGGCGCGGGAAAGGTCAGCGCCCTCGGGGCTTGCTGGAATCCGCGGTCGCGCCAGAGCTTCTGCGCAATCAGGGAAAGCCGGCAGCGATCGGTATTGATCTCGGTGCTCTCGACGAGGCGCATGATGCTGCTCGGCGTGAGCGGCGTCGGCAGAATATCCTGAAAGACTTCGTTAACCTCGTGCCGCCGCCGCAGCACCATCACGTCGTCCGAAATGGCGACCAGCTTGGGCGCGGGACCGGGTGAAGAGAGCGACCGCACGGCCTTGGCAAGCGTCAAGCCGTCGATCTCGGGCGCCTGATCGTCGATAAGGGCGAGGTCGTAGCTGTTGTGCTTTACGAGGCCCAGGCCGGCCAGCCCGCTCTCGGCCACGTCGACGGAATGACCTCGCGAAATTACCGTCTCGCGGACGATGTTATTGGCGTACGCGTCGTCGTTAACCGCGAGGATTCGGATGGCCATGACGCTTCCCAAGACTTGACTCTACTTAAGCTCAAATAGACTCGTCTTCCTTTCCGCATGGTTAATTCCGATGCTCGTGTGTTGGCTGTAACAAATTGAAATATAACGAGCAAAATGCTCAGCGCGGAAAGCTGCGGCTAAAGCGACGGTGCCACTGCGAGGAAGCGAAGCTCAGTCGCCGCCGAGACGCGGCGGCTTCTTATGCCAACGATACCCCTGCCCGCCCTGCTGATAGCCGAGCTCGTAGAGCCTGTTCATATAGGCCTCGTCGAAGGCGCTTGTGCTCGTATCGGGGAAATCGCCTGGGATGTAAGCAAGGTTGTAGTCGATATTGTTGACCTGCGAGAACTCGTAGAGCTCGTAGAGATCGCCGACGCCTTGAGCTTTGATCAGGCTGGACACCGCCCGCCCGGCGATGGCCAGCGTCTTGCTCTTCACCGGCTTGTAGGACGGCGTGACCCGTCCGTTGCGGATGATATAGGCGCGCCGCACCGGCTTCACGCCCGAGCGCGGATCGAAAACCTTGCTCATGAACTGCGTCGGCATGAGGAACACCTGGCGGGTGGCGCCGCCGTCCACATGCATCTCGTCATGGACCGCGCCGTTGGCGGCAACCTTGACATAAGCCGGCGGGAACACCGCCGGGATCGCCGCCGAGGCGAGCAGGACATCGCGGAAGAGCTGCAACGAGCCGGGGCTGCCGCTGGCGGCGATCTCGCCCATGTCCCATACGACGGGCCGCTCGGCATCGAGATTGGTGGTGCCGATCAGGAGGCGTCGTCCTTTGCCGTGCTCGGCCGCCACCTCGCGCAGGAAATCGTCGTTGACATAATGCGCGATGACCTTGGCGAGCGGCGCGTTGCTCGCCAGCGCATCGCCGCCGATCAGACCGCGCACCGGCCGCAGGATCGCCACGTCCTTGGTCGAGGTCTGCGTATAGACGTGCTTCATAGCCTTGTCGTATTTCGGGCCGAGGAAGGCAAACGGCGCGGTCAGCGCGCCGGTGGACACGCCCGTGACGACGTCGAACTTGGGACGCTTGCCGGACGCGGTCCAGCCGCCGATCAAACCGGCGCCATAGGCGCCGTCGCTGCCGCCACCCGAAATGGCGAGGTAGTTCACGACGGGGCGTCCGTCTTTGGTGTAAGACCCCGAGCGGCTTGCGCGCTTTTGCGCCCAGACCTTCTTGACGTAGGCATCGGCATGGGGCGGCAACTCGTCGCCCCAGAAGCGGATCATCTCGGGTCCCATGTCGGCGACATGAGCGTTGTTCTCGTAGACCTCGGGCACCGGGCTGCGCATGCCGCCGCCGCAGCCGGCAAGCGCCGCGCCAAGGCCGAGGCAGACGAGAACGCGCTGCAACCCTCTGAACACCGGTCAATCCCCGTAAAGCGCCCCCGCTAAGCGCGAAAGCCCTTCTCCCCTCAGGCGAACGCGCCGCCGTGAGCGCCCTGCCCTCTCGTCAGTATATCTCCGGCACGCGGCGATAAGCATAGTCGGGCTCGACATAGCCCTTAGCGTCTTGCCGTTTGGGCAGGATCACCTCGTCGCGCTTCGGCATTTTGTATGGGATCTTGCTCAACAGGTGCGAAATGCAGTTGAGGCGAGCGCGCCGTTTGTCATTGGAATCCACGACATACCACGGCGAGTCTTCCGTGTCGGTGGCGGCGAACATCTCGTCGCGCGCGCGTGAATAATCGTACCAGCGCTTGTGGCTCTCCAAGTCCATGGGGCTGAGCTTCCAGATCTTGCGCCCGTCAGCGATACGGTCCTCGAAGCGCTTGGTCTGGTTCTCCTTGCTCACCTCGAGCCAATATTTCACGAGGATGATCCCGGAATTGATCATGAGGCGCTCGAAAGCGGGCGTCAGCTTGAGAAAGAGCTGCACCTCTTCCGGCTTGGCAAAGCCCATCACGCGCTCGACGCCGGCGCGGTTGTACCAACTGCGGTCGAAGATCGTGATCTCTCCGGCACCCGGCAGGTGCGGGAGATAGCGCTGGATGTACATCTGCGACTTTTCCCGCTCCGTCGGCGCCGACAAGGCGATCACGTGGAACACGCGCGGGCTGACGCGCTCGGTGATGCGCTTGATGATGCCGCCTTTGCCGGCGGCATCGAGCCCCTCGAACACCACGCAGATCTTGGCGCCGGTCTCTTTGGCCCACTCCTGCACCTTGACCAGCTCGCCTTGGAGCTTCGCGAGCTCCTTGTCGAACTCCTTTCGGCTCATTTTCTCGGACTTGTCCGCGGACTTCGCGGCCACGTCGTTCGACTTGTCGAGCGCGCTCTCCGCTTTCCCGGACTTGCCCTTCGATTTCTTTTTCTTGCCCATGTCTCCTCCCACTCAAGGTCAAAGCGTTACGCGGCCGCCGGCGCGGGATCCGCATCGGTCGGCTGCTTCCGCTCTTTCTTGCCGCCGCCATACACCGTCACGTAGAGCACCGGCAGGAGGACAAGCGTCAGCATGGTCGCCACCAGCAGTCCGCCCATGATGGCGATCGCCATCGGCCCCCAGAACAAAGTCGGCGCGATGGGAATGAGGCCGAGCACGGTCGAGAGCGCCGTCAGCATGATCGGCCGCAGGCGGCTGGTCGTCGCGGCCACCACGGCTTTTTCAACGTCGGCCCCCGAAGACAGCTCCTCCGAGATCTGCACCATCAGAATGACGGCGTTCTTGGCGATCATGCCGAGCAGCGCGAGGATGCCGAGGATCGCCACGAAGCCGAGCGGGCGGCCGAACAGCACCAGCGCGCCGACGACACCGATCAGGCCGAGCGGCAGGAGCACGATGACCATGGCGGTCTTGGCGAAACTCTGGAGCTGGATCATGAACAGCGTGAGCATCAGGAAGATCATCAGCGGGATGACCGCGAACACGCCCTCCTGGCTTTCCGCGCTGGTTTCCGCCGTGCCGCCGAGCTCGACGCTGTAGCCGGGCGGAAGCTCGGCCGCGAAGGTGTCGATCTCGCCTTTGACCCCAGCCACCACCGTCTCCGGCGTCGTGCCTTCCCTGACGTCGGCAAGCACGGTGAGGGTCGGCACGCGGTCGCGGCGCCAGACCAGAGGCTGCTCCTGCTCGTAGGAGAAATTGGCGAACGCGCTGAGCGCGGCGGTCCGCCCGCCCGGGATCGGGATCTGCAGGGTGGACAGCGTGTCGAGCGTCACGCGGTTCTCGGAATGGGCGCGCGCGACGACGTTCACAAGATAGATGTCGTCGCGCAGTTGCGTGATCGCCGCGCCCGAGACGGCGGTTTGCAGCGCCGCGGCGAGGCTCTGGCTCGTGAGACCGAGGCGGCGGGCCTGGTCCTGATCGACCTGGATGCGGAGCTGGCGCGCCGGTTCGATCCAGTCGAAATGAACGCGGTCGGCGCCCGGATTGGCGGCAATGATCTCGGCGAGCTTGAGCGCCTTGTCGCGCAGCACTTCGAGGTCCGGTCCGGTCAGCCGCCATTGCAGCGGCCAGCCGATGGGCGGGCCCATTTCGAGCGGGCTCACGCGGCTGATCGCCTCGGGGAACTGGTCTGTGAGATAGTCGCGGAGGCTCTCCTCGAGACGCCAGCGCGAGGGCAGGTCCTTGGCCATCACCACGATCTGCGAGTGGTTGTCGCCAGGCGGCAAAATGCTGAGCGGCAGATAGAAGCGAATGACGTTCCGCCCGACATAGGAGCTCCAGGAGGCCACGTCTTCGCTCTTGCCGAGCCAATCTTCGATGCGCTTGATGGCGGTCTCGCTGGCGAAGATCGAGCTTGGGCGCGGCAGTTGGAGGTCGACCACCAGCTCGTTGCGGTCGGACGCCGGGAAGAACTGCCGGTCGACCTTGCCGAGACCGTAGACCGACAGCGCGAACAGCACCGCGGCGATGCCGATGGTGAGCCAGCGCGCCCGGATGGCGAGCTTGAGCAATTTGGCATAGGCGCGCTCGAGGAAGCTCTCCTTGTCTCCCTCGCCGGGCTTCGGCGGCTTCAGCACCATGGAGGCGACGATCGGGGTGAAAACCACCGCGACGAACCACGAGGTCAGAAGCGCGATCGCCACCACCTGGAACAGCGAGATGGTGTACTCGCTCGCCTGGCTTTCGGCGAAGCCGATCGGCACGAAGCCGGCGATGGTGATGAGCGTTCCCGTGAGCATCGCCGCGGCGAGCTTGGCATAGGCGTAGATCGTGGCCTTGTTCATCGGCTCGCCGAGCGCGAGGCGCCGCATGGTCGCATCGACCGTGGTCATCGCGTCATCGACCAGGAGCGCGAGCGCGATGATCAGGGCACCGAGCGAGACGCGCTGCAGATCGATGCTGAGAAGCTCCATGATGAGAAACACGGTGGCGAGCGTCACCGGAATGGCGAAGGCAACCACGGCGCCCGGGCGGAGGCCGAGCGTGACGAAGCTGACGGCGAGGATGATCAGCACCGCCTGATAGAGCGAGGTGGTGAAGTCGCCGATCGCCGCGGTCACCACGTCGGGCTGGTTGGACACGAGCACCATGTTGACGCCGACGGGGATCTCGGACATTGCGCGGTCGACGGAGGCGGCCACCTCGCGGCCGAGCTGGAGCACGTCGCCGCCTTGCCGCATGGAGATGCCGAGGCCGATGGCGGGCTCGCCGTTGACCCGGAAGAGCGGCGACGGAGGATCGACGAAGCCGCGCTTGACCTCGGCGATATCGCCGAGGCGGATCATGCGGCCGCCTGCCTGGATCGGCACTTCGAGCACGTCGGCCTCGGTCTCGAACGCGCCGGAGATGCGAAGGCTCAAATTCTCGAGCCCGGTATTGATGGTGCCCGAGGGGCGGACCGCATTCTGCGCGGATACGGCGGCGAAGACCTGGTTGTAATCGAGCCCCATCGCCGCGACCCGTTCGGGCATGAGCTCGATCAGGACTTCCTCGTTCTGCGCGCCGATGAACTCGGCCTTTTCGATCAGGGGTACTTCGCGCAACAGCGTCGAGCGGACGGTGTCCACATAGTCGCGCAATTCGCGATGGGTGAAGCCGTCGGCGGTAAAACCGTAGATGATGCCGAAGACGTCGCCGAACTCGTCGTTGAAGAACGGGCCGCGCACGCCGTCCGGCAGGGTATGGTGGATGTCGGCGACCTTCTTGCGCACCTCGTACCAGGAATCCGGCACTTTCTCCGGCGGGAAGGCTCCGTCCAGCTCGACATAGATGGTGACGCTGCCCGGCCGGGTGATCGAGCGCAGCGCGTCGAGGCCAGGCACTTCCTGCAAGGTCCGCTCGAGCCGGTCGGTGACCTGGTTCAGGGTCTCGTCCATGGTGGCGCCGGGCCAGGCGGCGGACACCAGCATGGTCTTGATGGTGAAGCTCGGGTCTTCGTCACGCCCGAGACTGTAGAAGGCAAATGCGCCGGCGAAGATCGCCACCAGCATCAGGTAGACGGTCAGCGAATAGCTTTTAAGCGCCCATTCGGAAAGATTCGGACCGATCACGGCGTACCACCGGGCAAGCGCACTTCCTGGCCGGGCCGGAGCGCCTGCACGCCCGCGGTGACGACCAGATCGCCGACCTTGAGACCGTCGGAGACGGCGACCGATGCCGGCGAGAAGCGCGCCACCCCGATCTGCCTCAGCTCCACGCTCATCGTGTCGGGATCGACGACCCAGACGGCGGGCTGCTCATCGGCGCGCGTCAGCGCCGAGGCAGGGATTTCGATGCCGGTCTCGCCGCCGAAATTGGCGCGCCCGACCACGGTCGAGCCGAGCCGCATCTCCTGGGGCGGGTCGATCAGGCCAACGCGGATGCGGAAGGTGCCGGTCATCGTGTCGGCGCGCGGCGCCCGCTCGCGGATACGGCCTTTCGCGGTGACGCTCGGCGACATCGAGAGCCACACCTCGACCTCGGGATCGCGCGGCGATTCCCCGAATGCGCTGGCCGGCACGTCGAATACCGCGTCCTTGCCCTCGTCGCGCGCGAGCTGCACGATCTTCCTGCCGGGCTGCACGACCTCGCCCGGCTCCGCGCCGACCTCCGTCACCGCGCCAGGCGCATCGGCCTGGAGCTGCGTGTCGTTAAGCCGTTGCCGGGCGATGCCGACCTGGGCCTTGGCGGCATCCACTGAGGCCTGCGCCGTGATGTAGACCTGCTCCGCACGCTCCATAGCGACACGCGCGGCGACCTTGCGCTCGTAGAGATGGCGCTGGCGTTCGAAGTCGGTCCGCGCCTCGGCGAGCTGGCCTTCGGCGGCGGCGAGCGCGGCCTCGGCGGCACGAAGGCCATTCTCCTCGTCGGTCGCATCGAGCCTGGCGATGAGCTGTCCGGCTTTCACCGTGTCGCCGACATCGACCAGGCGCTCGATCATGCGGCCGCCGATGCGGAACGACAGATCGACCTGGATCTGGCTTTCCACGGTGCCGGCGAGCTGAATGGTCTCGCCGGCCTCGCTTTCGGCGACCGTGATGACCCGCACCGGGCGCGGCTTCACCTCTGCCTGTTCTTCCGGGGCGCCGCAGGCAGAAAGTGCAAGCGCCAGCACGGCCAGAACCACTGGGGTCCAGCCCAAACGACCAGAGCGCCCAGCGGCGTAGTGGTTTGATGACATGCAACCCGACCTAAAAATCCCTCAGCGGGCCGCACGATAGTCCCATCCCCGACTAAGCCGCAAGACCGCGCAAGCAAATGTAATGTAAAATCTAGGACCCCAATAAAAAATGAACCGCATTCAAATTGACTGAACCTAATTCATTTTTGTACTGAGCACGGCTCATCAAACGATGATTATGTAGCCAAAATGTAATGTTGATGCGCGGAGTTTATTTGCTAAGGAATGCACGGAATTCACGAGAATTAGGGGGAGGTGGGCACGGGTGTCAGCGATACCGATCAGCTACGACAGGGTCCTGTCGATCGTTGGCGACGTGGTTCGGCTCGCGCTGCCGCCACAGACAAAGGACGACCCGGAGGGCCCCCGTTTCGGCGATCTCGCGCTTGTGCGGGAGGGCAATTCCGCGCCCAGGCTCGCCCAGGTCGTGCGTCTCGGCGAGGGCGAAGCCTCGCTCCAGGTCTTTGCCGGCACAGCGGGCCTGTCGACCAAAACGCAAGCCCGCTTCCTCGGTCATCCGCCGAAAATCGCCTTTTCACCGAACATTCTCGGCCGGGTCTTCGCGGGCGACGGGCGTCCGGTCGACAGCGGCCCGTCGCTCGAGCACGACCCGCAGGTCGAGATCGGCGGACCGTCGGCCAATCCGGCGCGCCGCGAGCTCGCCTCGCGGATGATCCGTACCGACGTGCCGATGATCGACGTGTTCAACTGCCTGGTCGAGAGCCAGAAAATCCCCATTTTCTCGACCTCCGGCGAGCCGCATGACCAGCTCCTGTCGCGCATCGGCGTGCAGGCCGAGGCCGATGTGGTGGTGTTCGGCGGGCTTGGGCTCTCCTTCGACGAATATTGGCGGTTCCGCACCACCTTCGAGGACGCCGGCGTCTTCACGCGCACGGTGATGTTCGTGAACCAGGCCTCGGACCCCGCGCTCGAACGCCTGCTCGTGCCGGACATGGCGCTCGCCGTCGCCGAGAAATTCGCGGTCGAGGAAAAGAAGCGCGTGCTGGTGCTGCTCACCGACATGACGGCCTATGCCGACGCGCTGAAAGAGGTCGGCATCTCGCTCGAACGCGTGCCGTCCAATCGCGGCTATCTCGGCGATCTCTATTCGCAGCTCGCGCGCCGCTACGAGAAGGCCGCGGTATTTCCCGGCGCGGGCTCCGTGACCATTCTCACCGTCACCACCATGCCCGGCGGCGACGTCACCCATCCGGTGCCCGACAACACCGGCTACATCACCGAAGGCCAGTTCTACCTTCGCGGGGGACGTATCGACCCGTTTGGCTCGCTGTCGCGCCTCAAGCAGCACGTGATCGGCAAGGAGACGCGGGAAGACCACAGCGCGATCATGAACACCATGATCCGGCTCTATTCGGGCGCGCGCGACGCCCAGCGCAAGCAGGCCATGGCCTTCGAGCTGTCCGATTTCGACCAGCGGCTCTTGCGCTACGGCGAGCTGTTCGAGAAGCGCTTCATGGACCTTTCGGTGACGCTGCCGCTCGAGCAGGCACTCGATCTCGGCTGGCAAACCATGGCGGCCTGCTTCACGCCGGACGAGCTGCTCATTCGTCAGAACCTCGTCGACAAATATTTCCCGCGCGAGGCGGCCTGACGTATGTCCCGCATTCCGTTGAGCAAGTCCCAGCTTACGCGCGAGAAGGATAACCTTGCCTCCTATCAGCGCTTCCTGCCGGCGCTCGACCTCAAGCGGCAACAATTGATGACCGAGCGTGCCCGCGCACGCCGCGAGATCGCGGACTTGCGCGCCAAGCTCGCGGCCCAGCCCGCCGAGATCGGCGAGGCCCTCCCCATGCTTGCCGACCGCCGGATCGACCTGTCGGGACTGGTCCGGCTCGGCGAGGTCAAGCTCGGCACCCAGAACGTCACCGGCGTGCGCATGCCGGTGGTCGAGTCGGTCGAGGTGCACCGCGCGTCCTACGGCTACATGGCGCGGCCGCATTGGGTCGATGCGCTGATCGACCGGCTCGAAGCCGCGCTGAAGCTCCGAGTCGAGATTGACGTTGCCGAGCGCCGGCTTGCGGTGCTCGAGCGCGCCGTCGTGCGCGTGACTCAGCGCGTCAATCTGTTCGACAAGGTGCTGATCCCCCAGGCCCGCGACAATATCCGCCGCATCAACGTCTATCTCGGCGATGCGGAGCGCGCCGCCGTGGTCGGCGCCAAGATCGCCAAGCGCAAGCGCGAGGCGCAGGTCGCCTCATGACGATTGTCGCCATGCAGCGCATCACGCTTTGCGGCCTTCTCGGCGAGAAGGAGGCCGTGCTCGACGGGCTGCAGGGGCTCGGCGTCGTGCATCTCATCCCCCTCAAGCAGGCGGGTCCGCTCGAGCCGATCGATCCGGTGATGCGCCGCCGCGCCGAAACGGCCTTCCGCCACATCGCGACGTCGCCCGAGACGATGCGTCCCTATCGCCCGGGCAAACCATTCGACCTGGAGGCAGTGGTCGCCGACATCATCGCCAACCGCACCAAGCTCCGCACGCTCTCCGACCGGCGCGATGAGCTTGTCGCGCAGATCCGCGCGCTCGAGCCTTGGGGCGATTTCGCCTTGCCGCCGCCCGAGACGCTCGGCGGCGAGAGGCTGTGGCTTTACACGCTGCCGGTCAAGGACCGCGCTGCCCTCGACAAGATCGGCCTGCCCTGGAGGATCGTCGGGCGCGAGCCGACCGCGCTCCATGTGGTCGTGGTCTCGGCAGAGGAGCCGCCTATCACGCTGCTGCCGGTGCCGCGACTCAAGACGGGTGCGGAACCGCTCTCGGCGCTCAAGGTCGAGCTCGAAGAGCTCGAGATCGCCCACGAGAAGGCGGAAGCCGCGCGCGCCGAGCTGAGCCGCTGGCGCATCCTGCTCGGCGCCGATCTCGCCGCGGCGCAGGATCGCGACGAGCTCCGCGAGGTGGCCGGGCAGACCCATGACGAGGACATTATCTATGCGCTGCAGGGCTGGGCGCCTGCGGAGTCCGTGCCGGCGCTGACGGCGTTCGCCGACGAGCACGGCCTGGCGCTGCTGGCTGAGACGCCGAAGCCCGGCCACAAGCCGCCGACTTTGCTGCGCCAGGGCAGCGACCGGATGGCGATCGCCGGCGACCTCACCAATTTCTACACGAGCCCCGGCTACGGCGCCTGGGATCCGAGCTTCGTCGTGTTCACGGCGTTTGCGATCTTCTTCGCCATGATCCTGGCCGATGCGGGCTATGCGGCCCTGCTCGGGCTCGGCGCCGCATTCTTCTGGCGCCGGATGGGCAAGACGCCAGCCGGCCGGCGCTTCCGCACCTTGCTCGCGAGCCTTTCCGCCGCCGCCTTTATATATGGCGTCGCGGCCGGGTCCTATTTCGGCTTTCCGCCGCCCGAAGGCAGCTTCCTCGCCAAGCTGCACGTGATCGACGTCACCGATTTCAAGAAGATGATGGTCGTCTCCGTGATCCTCGGCGCGCTGCATATCTCCATCGCGCTCATTGCCGTCGCCTATTTCAGCACCGGCAAGGGCAAGGCGATCGCCGCGCTCGGCTGGATCGCGGTCATCGCCGGCGGGCTCTTGCTGTGGCTCGGCGAAGGCAATGCCCGCACGGTCGGCGGCTTCACCATAGCCGCGGGGCTCGCGGCGGTGTTCCTCGGCAACGCGTCGGACCGGCCGATCAATTCGCCGAAGGACTGGCTGCTCCGCATCGGCGACGGCATGCTGGGCCTCACCGGCGTCACCAAGCTGTTCGGTGACATCTTGAGCTATCTCCGCCTGTTTGCGCTCGGGCTCGCCAGCGCCTCGCTCGCCGCGACCTTCAACGAGATGGCGCTCAACGTGCAGACCTCGACGCCAGGCCTCGGCGTGCTGCTGCTGATCCTCATCCTCCTGTTCGGCCACGCCATCAATATCGTGATCGGCATCATGAGCGGCGTCGTGCACGGCCTCAGGCTCAACTACATCGAATTCTTCGGTTGGGGCCTGACCGAAGAAGGCTACCCGTTCCGCGCTTTTGCAAAGAGGGAGAATCCCACATGAACGAACTCTTGGTCCTACTCGGCTGGCTCGGGGTGTTCGCACCTGTGGGCTTCGGCGCGCTCGGCAGCGCCATCGGCGTCGCCATAGCGGGCCAGGCGGCGATCGGCGCCATGCAGGAGACTGAAAGCGGCTATGGCCGCTTTGTCGGCGTCGCCGCCATTCCGTCCTCCAACGTGATCTACGGCATCGTGGTCATGTTCGCGCTGCTGCGCGACATCACGCCGGCCAATGGCGGCGCGCTGTTCGGCATCGGCATCATCGTCGCCATCGCACTTTTATATATCGGCATCTGGCAGGGCCGCGCCTGCGCCAGCGCCATCGCCGCCTCGAAGAACAAGCCTGAGATCTTCGGCCTGGCGCTCGCGCCGGCGGCCATCGTCGAAGGCTTTGCCGTCTTTACCTTCGTCTTCGCGCTGGTGCTCGCCGGCAATATCGGAGCGTAACAATGGCCGAGGAAGCAAACGCCAAGACCGAGCACGGCATCGACATCTTGATCTCGCGCCTGCGCGACGAGGGCGTCACCGCCGGCCGCAGCACGGCCGAAAAGCTCGTCGCCGATGCGCAGACCAAGGCACGCGCCATCGTCGACAAGGCCGATGCGGAAGCAAGCGCCAAGGTCGCCGCCGCGCAGAAGGAAGCCGACAATCTGCGCCGGGCCGGAGAGGAAGCGCTCCGCACCGCCGCGCGCGATACGATCCTCGAGCTCAAGGATAATCTCGCACGCCGCTTTGCCGACGATGTGGCCAAGACCGTGTCCAAGGCGATGAAGGACGAGAAGCTGCTCAAGCAAATGGTGCTGGCCGTTGTCGGCCGCGCCCGCGAGCAGAGCGCCGTCGACAAGGCAAAAGACGTCGAGGTGCTCCTGCCCCGCGCCGCTGTCGGTCTCGACGAGCTGCGCAAGAAACCTGAGAAGCTGCGCGAAGGCTCCCTCAGCCATTTCGTCGCTGCCTCGGCGCGCGAGATGCTGCGCGAAGGCGTGCGCTTCGGCCGCGCCGACGACGAGGAAGGCGGCATCCGCCTGCAATTGCACGATCGGGGTGTATCGATCGACCTCACCGACCGCGCCGTGGCCGAAGCCATCCTCGTGCATCTCCAGCCGCGCTTCCGTGCGCTGCTCGAAGGCGTGGTGAAATGATCTTCCAGACAGACCCCTATGTCATGCTGATGGCGAGCCTGCCCGCCGTCGGCCCGCTCTTGACCGGCAAGGCGCCGCCGATCAACCGCGTGCGCCTCGACGAGCGGCTGAAGCAGCTATCGGCAGAAGACGCCGCCGAGCTCGACGCCATGACGGCAATCCTGAGCTGGAGCCGGCTCGATATTGCCGACGAGGACGCGATCTTCGTGGCGCGTGCGGAAAAGCTCATGGAGTCCATCCATGCGCCCGACCTGCGCGATGCCTTGCGCGACCGGCTCGAGCTCCGCACGCTGGTCGCGGCGCTCCGCCGCCGTCACGCGGGACACGAGGCGCCGGCGGAAGGCGAGGTCTGGGGCTTCGGCCGCTACACGGAGCAGATCCGCCGCAACTGGGCTTTGCCGGATTTCGGTCTCGCGCGCACCTTTCCCTGGCTCAATCACGCCCGCGAGCGGCTCGAAGCGGGCGATCCCGCAGGGCTTGAGCGCATCGTGCTGCAGGCGGCCTGGGATTCCGTCAGCCGCTACGTGCCCGGCCACGAGTTCGACAAGGAGGCCGTCGCCTTCTATGTCGCGCGCTGGTCGCTCGCCGACCGCTGGTCGACCTATGACGCGGAAATCGCCGCCATCCGCTTCGCCGAATTGATCGACGAGGCTTACGCCAACGCCGAACTTCCGGAAGCCGCATGACCGAAACCGTCGCCAACATCTCCGCGGTGCAGGAGGATATCGTCCGCCTGCGCCTCTCGGATTCCGCCAAGGGCCGTCTCGTCAAGAACGAGGTGGTCTATATCCGCCCTGCCCGCGCGCCCGACCAAAGGCTGAAGGCCGAGATCCTGCGCGTGCTCGGCGATGCCGCCGACGCGCAGGTCTATGAGAGCACGGGCGGCGTCGGACTCGGCGATCCGGTCGAACAGACCGGGCTGCTGCTCTCGGCCAAGCTCGGGCCGGGCCTGCTCGGCTCGGTGGTCGATGGGTTGCAGAACCCGCTCGAAGCGCTCGCCGTCGGGCACGGCATGTTCCTGCCGCGCGGCGTCGAGGCCCCGGGGCTCGATCCCACCACCAAATGGTCCTTCACCGCGACCAGGCGTATCGGCGACAAGGTCCGCGGCGGCGACACGATCGGCACGGTCCCCGAAGGACCGATTACCCACAAGATCATGGTGCCGTTCGATCTCGACGAGACCTTCGAGGTCACCTGGATCCGCGACGGCAGCGCCACGGTCGATGAGCCTATCGCGCGCATCAAGGCGGAATCCGGCGCCGAGCGCACGCTGACCATGGCGCAGGACTGGCCGGTGCGCCAGGCCCTGCCGCGCAAGCTGCTCGCGCGCGGCTGGTCGACGCGGCTCTTTCCGCACACGCCGATGATCACCACCCAGCGCATCGTCGATACCTTCTTCCCAGTCGCGCAAGGCGGCACGGCGTGCATTCCGGGACCCTTCGGCGCCGGCAAGACCGTGCTGCTCAACCTGATCGCGCGGCATTCCGACGTCGACGTCGTAGTGTTGGTCGCCTGCGGCGAGCGCGCGGGCGAGGTGGTCGAGACCATCACCGAGTTCCCGCACCTGAAAGACCCCAAGACCGGCGGCTCGCTGATGAACCGCACGGTGATCGTCTGCAACACCTCATCGATGCCGGTCGCGGCGCGCGAGGCCTCGCTCTATACCGGCATCGCCATCGCCGAATATTACCGGCAGATGGGCCTGCGCACCTTGATGATCGCCGATTCCACCTCGCGTTGGGCGCAAGCCATGCGCGAGACCTCCGGACGGCTCGAGGAGATTCCCGGCGAGGAAGCCTTCCCCGCTTATCTCGACAGCGCCGTGAAGGGCGTCTATGAGCGCGCCGGCGTCATCAAGACCAATGACGGCTCAGAAGGCGCGCTGACCATCATCGGTTCGGTGTCGCCCGCCGGCGGCAATTTCGAGGAGCCGGTGACGCAGTCGACGCTCGCCGCGGTGAAATGCTTCCTCGGCCTCTCCTACGACCGCGCCTATAAGCGCTTCTATCCGGCGATCGATCCGCTGATCTCCTGGTCGCGCTACCGTGCCCAGCTCGCCTCCTGGGCCGAGGAACATATGGGCCCCGACTGGACCGAGAAGGTCGAGGAGATGACGGGCCTCTTGAAGCGCGGCGAGGAGATCGCGCGCATGGAGCAGGTGACCGGCGAAGAAGGCATCAGCCTCGAAGACTTCATCCAGTCGCAGGCGGCGATTTTCGTCGACATGGTGTTCCTGCAGCAGGACGCCTTCGACGAGGTCGACTCCTCGGTCCCGCTCGAGCGCCAGCGCGAGCTGTTCGACAAGGTGCACGCCATCGTCACGCGCCCCTACGGCTTCACCGAGAAGGAGGCGGTGCGCCAGCACTTCACCAAGCTCACCGGCCTGTTCAAGAACTTGAACTATGCCAGGCCGGGCTCGAACGAAGCGAAGAAGCTGGAAAAGGAGATCGACGAGCTCGACCGCGCCGCGCCCACAGCCCGCGCCGACTAGGCTTGCATCATTTCTTGCGGATCGCCGCTTCCGGCTTCAATCGGCTAAGCCGTGAATTGCGAAACCTCGGATCGCCGGTGATCTCGATCCCGACCCAATCCGGCAGCTCGATAGGCTGATCGGGCCGGTCCAGTTCGCATTCCGCGATCGCGAGCCCGGCGAGCGCGCCCGCATAGATGTCGACATGCCAGAGCAGGCCGGCATGATGGACCGCAAAGCGCGTCTTCTCGATCAGCGGATGCGGGCAGAGATCCTCAAGCATCGCGTCGGCCTCTTCGGGACGTATCTCATATTCGAACTCGGGCCGGGCGCCGCCCTTGCGCTTCCCCTTGATCGTGAGAAACGCCCGCTCGCCCACACGGCGCACCCGCACGGTGACGGGGCCCTTGGTCGCAAGATAGCCCTGCTGGATGAACTCGCCCGGCAGTCTGGTGGGCAGAGCGCCGTCGCGCACCAGGAAGCGCCTTTCGATCTCCACGCGCGCGCCGCGTTTCGCGTGCCGCTTCTTCGCGCGCTTTTTTTCCTTTGAGAGCGGCATCTACAGCTTCTTCGGCATGGAGCGGCGGACTTGGGCCGGCGGGGCGAACTCACTGCCCGGCGCGTCTTGGTAGGGGACGAGCCTCAGGAAAGGTGCCGTGCAGTTCAGCAGCGTCGCGTGCGTGTCGTCGGGCAGAGCGACACGCCGGCGCGGCGGCGGCAGCTCAATGAGCGTGCGGGCGCGGAAGCCGTCGCTCTTGCCGGGTTTCTTCCACCTATCCTTGCCCACCGTCGCTCCTCCTGTTCTTGGCTTAGACGCCTTGTGCCGTCTGGGCGATCGCCCGGGAAAAGCGGGCGACTTGCTTGAACTGCTCGATGAGGTCGCTGGCCAGACGGAAGTTCACCACGTCGGCCTTGTCGTCGAGCTGCACCTTGCTGAAGACGCTCTGGCGGGCGGCGGCCGCGAGCGCGTCGATCTCGGCCTTAGCGGCAACCACCTGCGCGGCGGCTTCGGCCGCGTCCGTCGCGCCGATAGTCTCGACCGCTTTCTCAAGGCTGCCGATGACGGCTTGCGCGAACCGGGCTGAGTTCTCGTCCCTGAGCCGCGCCATATCGACCCCCTCCGCGAGCCGCTGTTGGCTTACCGAGACGAGATTGCTCGTCACCACCTCATTAATGCCTTCGAGGCTGGTGACGATTTGCGCCAGATCAACCATCTGCTGGCTCTCCTCGGAGGTGGTCTCTTCCTGGGAGGCGCGACCGATATAGTGAATGATCGAGGTGGCAAGCCGCCGCGTCTCCTTGTCATCGGCAAGCAGTACGACGATGTCGTCGACGGTTCCGTCGATGACCGTGGACGCGCCGCGCCGCACCGTGTCGAGAACATGCCCGCCGAGCCGCGTCAGCTCGAGGCGGACACGCTCCAGCGCCATCGCCGGCACGGCCAGGGCCGCCTCGTCCAGATAGACCGGGTCGCCCGCAGCGGGCACGCCGGACGACTTCGAAGGCGCAAGGAACTGCGCGAGCCAGGCGAGCGGTCCGACGAACCAGATCAACACTATCGCGGTCCCGACGCTGAAGATGGTATGCGCGTTGGCGACTTGGCGCGGTGTCTCGGCCGCGAGTCGCTCCACGCCGTCGAGCTCAGGCGCGCTCGGCGAGATGTGGCGGACCAGGTCGGCGAATTCAGGGATGAAGAAGACGAAGAGCAGCACGCCGACGCAGTTGAAGACCAGGTGCACCAGGCCGACCTGAAGCGCCTCGGCCGATTTGCCGATCGCCGAAAGCAGCGCGGTGCCGACCGTGCCGACATTGGCGCCGAGCACCAAGGCAATGCCGGCCTCGAGCGGCATCAGCCCTTGGCTCGCGAGCGCGATGATGATGCCGAGCGTGGCGGCGGAGCTTTGCACGATCGCGGTGAAGAGGGCGCCGATCAGGATGCCCACAAGCGGGTTCCGCATCTCCTGCATCAGGTCGATGAAGGGCTCGAACGTCCGAAGCGGACGCGTGGCCTCGCCCATGAAATGAATGCCGAGAAACAAGAGGCCGAAGCCGAGCAGGATGCCGCCGATCTGCCGGACCAGCTCGCGCTTGGCGAAAGCCTGCAGGAAGAACCCGCCCCCCAAGATGAACGGGGTGACCGCATTGAGATTGAAGGCGATGAGCTGCGCGGTGAAGGTGGAGCCGATATTGGCGCCCATGATCATCGGCACGGTCTGGACCACCGTCATAAGCCCCGCCGACACGAAACCGACCAGAAGCACCGTGGTGATGGTGGAGGAGTTCAGAAGCGCGGTGACGCCCGCACCGGCGAGCACGCCGCGGAACCGATTGGCGGTCAGCGTGCCGAGCAGGCTCTGCATCCGCGCGCCGGCGATGGCCGTGAGGCCGGCGGTCATCAGTTGCAGCCCGAAGAGGAAGATCGCGAGGCCGCCGAGGAGCAGGCCAAGCATCTGAATGAGATTCAGCTCGCTCACGGATGACCAGGTCTCGCCTCTGGCGACACCTGCCTCTTGGCGAGAGGTGCCGCCGCGCGCGGGGCCGGGCACCGACCGCCCGTAGAGCGCGGCTTATAGGGGAAATCGGCTATGCTTGGTGCAGGTGCGGCCGGCACACTTCTTCCCTGGTCAAATGGTGATGGTGCATGTAAAGCAAATAATAGCTGCCGGTAAACGCTGAATGGCATTCAGTACCAGATAGAACTAGGATCATGGGGGAACCTTTAGTGTCGAAAAAGCGCGTTGATCTTAATCTCTTCCGTGTATTCGATGCCATCATGCTGCATCGAAGCGTGAGCGGCGCGAGCCGTGATCTCGGCGTTACTCCGTCAGCAGTAAGCCATGCTTTGGCGCGCCTGCGGCAAGCCCTCGGCGACCAATTGTTCGTCGGCGGCGAGGGCGGCATGGAGCCGACCGCCCGCGCCCTCGAGCTCGCCCCGCGCATCCGCGGGGGGCTCGGCTTGATAGACGAGGCGATCGACATCACGCCGTTCGTTCCCGCGGACTCCACGCGCACCTTTCGCATCGCCGCAACGGAATACGGCACCGTCGCAATTCTTGCCCCGGTCATCGGCCGCCTGATCGAGTTGGCGCCCAATATCGAGCTCCGCGTCTTCCCTTATAGCCGCTTGGACACGATCCGGCACCTGGACGATGGTCGAATCGACCTGGTGCTCGGTTGGTTTCACGAGATTCCCGAGCGGATGATCCGGGCACAAATCCGCGAAGAGCATGAAGCCGTTGTGGTGCGGTCGGACCATCCGCTGACCCAAGGCCAGGTCACGCTAGAGCGGCTGTTCTCCTTTCCCATGCTCATTGTCGAGCTGACCGGCACAGAGAAACCTGGCCCCGAGGGGTTCATGGATGACCGTGGTCTCCAACGGCGGGTGTGGATGGACCGGCTGCTGCTCGAGATGGGGGGTGGAGACAAGGACGTCGTCGGCAAGGTCACCGTGTCGCTGCCCTATTACGCCGCCGTCCCGGCGATGCTCCGCGCGACCGACATGGTCGCGACCCTGCCGCTTAGCATGGCGCGCAAGGGTGTGAAGCGGGGGGAGCTCGCGATACTGGACCTGCCTTACGAGCCTTTGACCGTGAGAGTCGAGGCGGTCTTGCACCAGCGGAGCGAGCGTGACCCGGGTCTTCAGTGGCTGATCGGCCAGCTTGGCGATGCTACCGGCGGTTCCAGCTAAACGGAGCGGGTCGCGGTCCGCTCGGGCCGCGCTTGGGTTTTCGCCCCCTGCCCCGCGCCGGACCGCTTTGGCTGTTCGGTCCGAGCTGTCACAACAGCCGGCGATCTCGGAGAGAATCGGAGTGCACGGACGCGGCAAATTGTGGAAGATGGTGGCCATCTACGCGTCCTGACTGGAGCCGCCAGCCGATGTCGTCAGCCGCAGAACCGATCCTCCAGGTCCGCGATCTGGTGCGCGCCTTCGGCGGCATCATCGCCATCAACGGCTTCAGCCTCGACGTCTATCCCGGCACGATCCACGGTCTGATCGGCCCGAACGGCGCCGGCAAGACCACGACCTTCAACGTGATCAGCGGCTTCTACGCCCCCTCCTCCGGCAGCGTGACCTATCTCGGCGACGATATCTCGGGGTACGCGACCTCCGCGCTCGCCGAGCGCGGCCTGATCCGCACCTTCCAGGGCACGACCCTGTTTCATGAGCTGAGCGTCTTGGACAATGTGCGGCTCGGCTGTCACCGCAGCGCGCGCGCCGGCCTGTTCGCGCGCATTCTGCGCCGCGACCGCGAGACGGAACAGGCGGCCGACGAGAAGGCGCGCGGCATCCTCGAATTTTTCGGCCTGCAGCATCTCGCCGATGAGTTTGCCGCCAGCCTGCCGCACGGATATCAGCGTGCGCTCGGCATGGCGGTCGCACTCGCCGCCGATCCCAAGCTGATCCTGCTCGACGAACCCTTCACCGGCATGAACCCCGAGGAGACTGCGCGCATGGGCACGCTGGTGCGGCGGCTGCGCGACGAGCAAGGCGTGACGGTCATGCTGATCGAGCACGACATGCAGGCGGTCATGGGCCTTTGCGAGACGATCACCGTGATGAATTTCGGTGCTCTGCTCGCGGAAGGAACGCCTGAGGAGGTGCGCGCCGACCCCGCCGTCATCGAGGCTTATCTCGGGACCGCCCATGCTGCTTGAGATCAGAAACGTGCACGTGCACTACCACAAGGTGGCGGCGCTCAAGGGCATCGACATGGAGGTGCCGGAGGACGGCATCGTCACCATCATCGGCGCGAACGGCGCCGGCAAGAGCACGACCTTGCGCGCCATCTCCGGTCTCGCGCCGGTGAGCAAAGGCGAGATCGTGTTCGCCGGAACGCGCATCGACAGGCTGCCGGCCGAGAAGATCGTGGCACTCGGCATCGGCCATGTGCCGGAAGGTCGCCGCATCTTTCCCGACCTGACTGTGGAGGAAAATCTGCGCACGGGCGCCTTCCTCCGCAAGGACAAGGCCGGGATCGAGAAGGACCTCGAGCTGGTCTTCGAGCATTTCCCGCGGCTGAAGGAGCGGCGCAAGCAATGGGCGCGGCAACTCTCCGGCGGCGAGCAGCAGATGCTCGCCATCGGCCGGGCGCTGATGTCGCGGCCGAAGATGCTGGTGCTCGACGAGCCGTCCATGGGGCTGTCGCCGGTCATGGTGCAGGAGATCGCCCGCATCGTGCGCGACATTGTCGAGCGCGGCGTCCCCGTCGTGCTGGTCGAGCAGAACGCCGAGCTTGCTCTTAAGCTCGCGCGCTACGCCTATGTGCTCGAGACCGGGTCGATTGCCCTGGAGGGACCGGCGGGCGAACTGCACGACAACGCCCATGTCAGGCGGGCTTATCTTGGCGGCTGAAAATTTCAGCGCGACCGAGCTCCTCGCGGCAGGCTGGGCGGAAGCCGATCTCGCTTGGGAGCACGAGACCGAGCACGCCGCCGAGGCCATGGCGCAAGGCGCTGCCGACCGCGCCAAGGCGGCTGCGGGGCGCGCGCTCCAGATCGCGCGGGAATCCTTCTCGGCGACCGACCCCAGGCTCGGGACGTCGCTGGCGAACTTTGCCGTGTGTCTTCACCTGTCGGGCGACACGAACGGCGTCGCGAGCCTCTTGCGCCAGGCACTGGAGACTTGGCGAGGCACGGGACCATGGATCGACAGCATGGACGCGCCGCGCGTTGCCCGCAGCTCCCTCTTTCACATGCGCATGGAGGTCCTCCACCGCGAAACCTATCGCGCACGCTGGCGGATACGCTGGCAGGAGATCGCCGCGGAGACCAAGGCCCGGCTCGCCGCTCTGAACGAGGCCTTGGCCCCCTCCCCTGCCACGGGGGCGGAGGCGCTGGCGCGCTGGCGGCGCGAACGTCCGGCCATGCTCAACGACACGCGCAAGCTGATGGCCGCCGCCTTTTTGCTGTTGGCGCCGCCGCTCTCAGACACGCAAGCGTGAGTTGGCGCTACTCCGCCGGCTGCTCAGCCTCTGCTCCCGCAGCGCGCTTGTCTTTGCGGCCGGTCCACCAGGCCTTGATCTTGGGGCCTAGGCTCTCCAAGCCGTTCGGCAGGAACAGGATGGAGACGATCAGGATCGCGCCGTAAAGCATGGGCCGCATTTGATCGACGTCGAGCGCGCGGAGCACCACCTCGTTCAGCACCGTGAGCGCGATCACGCCGAGGATCGGACCGTAAAAGGTCGCCGTCCCCCCGACGATCGCCCAGATCAGCACAAAGACCATCTCCTCCACACCGAACCGGTTCGGGCTCACCGTGCCGACATAATGCGCGTAGAGCGCACCGGCGAGGCCGGCGAAGAAGGAGGCGATGACGAAGGCGAGCATGCGGTAGCGGAAGGTATTCACGCCGACCGACTGGGCGAGCTTGTCCTGCCAATGGATGGCATGGAAAGTGAGCCCGACGCGTGAATGCTCGATCCGATAGAGGATGAAGAGCGAGACCGCCACGACGATCAGGCAGAGATAGTAGTAGTTCACGGGGTCGTAGAAATCGATCGACAACCCGGGCAGCTCGATGTCGGGAAACGGTGGAATAAGCTTGATGCCTTTCGGTCCGCCGAACAGCCAGGTCAGCTCGCTCCACTTCCAGACCAAGCGGATGATCTCGCCGGCCGCGAAGGACCCGATCAAAAAGTAGAAGCCCTTCATGCGCAAAAGCGGGAAGCTGAGCAGGAAGGCCAGCAAGGCCGCGGTCACGGCGCCAAGCAGCATCGACACCGGAACCGGCACGCCCAGCTTCTTGGTGATAAGGGCGGAAGCGTAGGCGCCGACGCCCATGATCACGACATGGGCGAGCGACCATTCGCCGGTCAGGGTGAGCAGCCTGTAGCTCGAGACCAACAGGACATTGATCGTGAGCAGAACCAGGATTTCCTGCTGCGAGTGGGACAGCAGGAAGGGCAGCGTGACCAGCGCAGCGATGAGCAGCACGGAGCCGAGCGCCCAACCTAGCCCGCTGCGCCCGGTTCGCTCAGGCACGTTCCTTGGCTCCGAATAACCCTGTCGGCTTGATCACCAGCACGGCAAGCATGAGAAGAAGGCCGACGATATTGGCGAGCGTGCCGTCGTAGATCGTGGTCACGAAGGTATTCACGAAGGCATAGAGAATGGCCGCGAGCACGGCGCCTTCGAGCGAGCCGATCCCACCGACGATGATGATGATGAAGGCGGTTATGATCACCGTATGCCCCATGAACGGCGTGGGCGAGACGAGCGGCGCCGTCAGCGCGCCCGCGACGCCGGCAAGTGCCGCGCCGATGAACATGGCAAGCCGCGCCGTCTGGTTGATCGAGATGCCTTGCAGCGCGGCGGCCTCGCGGTCCTGCGCGCAAGCGCGCAAGGCCCAGCCGAACTTGGTCTTACGTAGGAACAGCCAGAGCGCGGAGAGCAGCACGATTGCCGCGACGATCACGTAGAGGCGCTGATAGGTGAGGACCACGCCGTTATCGAACACGATCTTCTCCTGCGTGGACGGCGGCACGTTCTTCATGCGCACGCCGAAGCCGAGCACGGCGATCGTCTGCAGGATCAGGAGGAATCCGATCGAGGCGATCAGGCCGCCCAGCGGGTTGTCGCGGAGCGGCCTGAACAGTCCATATTCCATCAACAGCCCGAGCACGCCGACGAAGATGAGACCGACCGCCACGGCGGCGAAGAAGGGGAAGCCGCCACCGGCGTAAAGCGCGACCACGACATAGGCGCCGGTCATGTAGAGCTCACCATGGGCGAAATTGATCACGCCCATGACGCCGAAGATGAGCACGAGACCAACGGCGATGAGCGCCATGTAGCTCGCGGCATAACTCGCGTTCACAACGGTCTGCAGGAACAGCTCAACGGTCATCAGCAAGTTCCGCGCGTGCCCAGCTTCGATTGACGCGTCCTGCCAGCAGTCAACCGAAGCGCGGCGCGAGGCCACGCTTCGGTTCGGGAAGCGCGCCTAGGTGCGCTGATAGTACATCTGCTTGAACGCTTCCATGTGCTTGATCAGCAGAGCCTTGTGCTTGTCCCACCAGTCAGGGATCGACTTGAACTGCTGGATCCTAGCCTTGCCGTCCTTGATGACCACCACCGGCCAGACACCGACCAGCGCGTTGTCGATGCCGAACAGCTCCTTGCCCCACCATACCGCCTCGCCGAAGGCTTGCTTGCCCTTGCCGCCTTTCTGCATGGCGGCCAGCACGGCTTGCGGGTCGGTGGTTCCGGCCGTCGTCGCGGCGTCGGCCCAGAGATCCATGATCGAGGCATATTCCCAGGACACCGCGCTCCACTCGTCCGCACCGAAGCGCTTCACATATTCGGCGAAGAACTCGTCGGGTCTCTGGAAATTGACATGCGGTTCTTTCATGGCCGGATCGTCGAAATCCGGGAACTGGAAGATGAAGCCTTCCATGAACTCCTTGGAGGTCTTCTCGACCATCTTCGGATAGAAGTCCGCCGTGCAGGAGATCATCTGGCCCTTGAAGCCCTGCTGGAAGGCCTGCTCGGTCAGAGGATGCACGTAGTCGGTGTAGCAGGTGTCGAGGCAGATGATGTCGGGCTTGAGCGCGAGCATCTTCGACATGATCGGCGCGAAGTCGGTGGTCGCGGGATCGAAGAAGATCGGCTCGCCGAGCACTTTGATGCCGGCCGCTTCGAAGGCGGCAAGATAGGTCGCTACCGACGGCTTGCCGAGCGAGTCATCCTGCGCGCAGATCACCGCGGTCTTCAGGTCGGGCTTGTTCTCGGCAAGCCATTCGACGCCGGTGACGTTGTAGATCGGATGGACCTCGCACGGTGCGACGAGATATTTCGTCTCGGGCGTGAGGTCGCTGGGCAGCAGCGTCGAGAACAGCATCTGCTCCTTCTCGGAGACCGGCGCGACGCCGGGCCACGGGTCTCCGCCGAGCATCATGATGAACTTGACGCCGTGTTCCTTGATGAGCTTGACCGCGCCGGCGCGCGCCTTGGCCGGATCGTATTCGTCGTCGTAGGGAACGAACTCGACCTTGTAGCTGTCCTCGCCGATCTTCACGCCGCCGGCTTCGTTGGTCCAGTCGGCCCAGATGCGGCAGCCGTCGAGACCCGGTTTTCCCCAAGCCGCGACCTCGCCGGTCAGCGGAGCGAGAAAACCGATCTTCACGACTTTCTCAGCGCCGAAGCTGATCTTCGGAAATGAAACGCCGGCCATGAGGGTGGCGGCCGCAGTGGTGTAGAGGAATTGGCGCCGACTAAGTGCGTTAAACGCGTATTTGGTCATCGGTGGTCCCTCACAGCAATCGGCGGTACGGCCGTTGGAACCGACGATGCCACTAGTGTTCCCAGCGAGAAACGAATTTGCGGCCGTGGTGGTCTATGCCAAAAAATCTTAGTCCGGCGATTGGCTCCAGGACAATACCAATCGCTATCCTTTGTTGAAATTGGTCCACTTTGGGCCCATGGGGCACGCCGCCTGCGCATCGACACGGCGAACTCTGCCGAATTTTTAATCGCAAAACTCCGACTGAAATTTTTGCATCGCGGGAGTGACCAGCGAGACCAATCTGGTTCTGCTTTGACAAATTGGTTCGACAGCGGTCTACAATGGTAGTGCTGCCGGACCGGCGGTTTGGTGATGAGATGACACAGATCAAAGGCCGGCAGGAGGTTTCGTCCTAGAGCGGGTACACCTCATAGAAAACCGATCCGAGCGAGGGAGATGGGCATGACTCGCGTTGCCGTCATAGGGGCAGGCCCTTGTGGCCTCAGCCAATTGCGTGCGTTCGAACAAGCCAAGAGCAAGGGCGCCGAGATCCCCGAGATCGTCTGTTACGAAAAGCAAAGCGATTGGGGCGGGTTGTGGAACTACACTTGGCGGGCGGGAACGGACGAGCACGGCGAACCGGTTCATTGCAGCATGTATCGCTACCTGTGGTCGAACGGCCCCAAGGAAGTGCTTGAGTTCGCCGACTACACCTTCGATCACCACTTCAAGCAGCCGATCCCCTCCTTCCCGCCGCGCGAAGTGCTCTACGACTACATTGTCGGCCGCGCGAAGGAGGCTGACATCAGGAAGTGGATCAAGTTCAACACGCTGGTGCGCCACGTCGAGTACGACAAGAGCAAGGACAAGTTCCTGGTGACGGTCGAAACTCTGCCCGATCGCAAGCGGACCACCGAAACCTTCGACTGGGTGGTGGTCGCGAGCGGGCATTTCTCGGTGCCGAATGTCCCGCACTTCCCTGGCGTCGAAACCTTCCCGGGCCGCGTCTTGCACGCACACGATTTCCGTAGCGCCGACGAGTTCAAGGGCAAGGACCTGCTCGTGGTCGGTGCCAGCTATTCGGCTGAGGATATCGGCCTGCAATGCCACAAATACGGTGCCAAGTCGGTCACTCTATGCTGGCGCACGCAGCCGATGGGCTTCAAATGGCCGAAAGGCATGGACGAGCGGCCGCTACTCACCAACATCGAAGGCCGGAAGGTTTCCTTCAAGGACGGCACCACCAAGGAATTCGATGCCATCATTCTTTGCACCGGCTATCAGCACCACTTCCCGTTCCTGGCCGATGACCTGAAGCTCCGCACGCACAACAGGATGCATCCGCCCCATCTCTACAAGGGCATTTTCTGGATCGACAATCCGAAGCTCGCTTATCTCGGCATGCAGGATCAGTTCTACACCTTCTCGATGTTCGACGCGCAGGCCTGGTATGCGCGCGACGTGATCATGGGCAGGATCAAGCTGCCGTCGAAAGCCGAGATGCAGAAGGACGACGATGCCTGGGTGAAGCGCGAAGAGGCGCTGAAGGACGCGTTCGAGAAGATCGACTTTCAGGGCGATTATGTACGCGACCTCGTCGCCGTGACCGACTACCCGAAATTCGACATCGACATGACGGTGGAAGAGTTCAAGCAGTGGGAGCACGACAAGGCGGAGTCGATCACCAGCTATCGCAACAAGGCCTTCAAATCGCCCTGCACGGGAACGATGGCGCCGCTGCACCACACGCCCTGGATCGAGGCAATGGACGATTCGATGAAGGCTTTCCTCTCGGTGAAACAGACCGCTGCCGAATAAGTCTGTTCGCGGATAGATGAGGTTTGTCGCCTAGGCGCGGCCGTCCAGGATCCAGCGGACGGCCGCCGCGAGATCGGCGACCGTAGCGCTGGGTGACGGCTGCGCTCTGCTTTCGTCGCCGGGCCGGTATTTGCCTGTGCGGACGAGGAGCGCGGCGCCGAGACCCGCTTCAAGCGCGCCGGCCACATCGGCCTCGGCATCGTCGCCGACCATGACCGCGTCCTTGCCGTCGGACCCAAGGCTCGCGAGCGCGCCGCGGAAGAAATCGGCGGCCGGCTTGCCGAGCAGCACCGCCTCGCGGCGGCTGGCATATTCCAGCGCCGTCACGAACGCGCCGGTGTCCAGGCTGAGCTCGCCGTCATCGTCCTTGAAGCTCCGGTTGCGCGCGAGCGCCACGAAGGCCTCGGCGTGGAGCAGCTTGCGGAACGCGGCATTGAGCGCGTCATAGCTGAAGCCCTGCGCGGCATCGCCGACGACGACGGCTTCGGCCTCGCCGCGCGGAAGGCCGGCAAAGTCCTGTTCGAGCGCGGGATGAACCAGGAGATGCGGTGACAGTCCCCTCGCCTGTAGCCAAGCACGCGCAGCCTGGGCGGGCGTGAAGAGCTGCTCGTCTTCGATCGGCAAGCCCATACCATGCAGGCGTCGCAACAATTCACCGCGCGGCGTGCGCGTCGTATTGGTCAGAAAGCGGATGGAGAGGCCCGCGTCGCGAAGCTGCCCAACCGCTTCGATTGCGCCTGGTATCGGCGTATCGCCATCGTAAATGACTCCGGCAAGGTCGAGCAGAGCAGCGCGGATCATGGCGCACAGTCATCAAGCGGCAGCGCGTCAGGAGCGGACGCGCGTCTTCTCCGGATCGTAGTGCGGGAAGCGGACGACGCGCGCCGGCAGCCGCTTCTGGTGGCCGTCGAGCTTGCCGACCTCAACTTCCGTGCCAAGCTCGCTATGGGCGACGTCGACACGCGCCAAGGCGATGGTCTTTTGCAGGAAGGGCGAGCGCGTCGCGGAGGTGATCACGCCAATCTGGGCGCGCCCGACATGGACGCAATCGCCATGGCCGACCTGCTCGTCGCCCTCCATCTCCAGCCCGACCAGCTTTCGCTGCGGATGGGCCTCGCGCCGCATCAGCGCATCGCGGCCGACAAAATCTTCGTTCTTGGAATTGAGCGGCACGGTGAAGCCGATGCCCGCCTCGAAGGGGTCGGTTTGGTCGCAGAACTCGTAGCCGGCAAAGACCAGCCCCGCCTCGATGCGCACCATGTCGAGCGCTTCGAGGCCGAACGGCGCAAGCCCGTGCGGCTCGCCGGCCTGCCAGATCGCGTCGAACACGGTGAGCGCATCGTTCGGATGGCAGAACACTTCGTAGCCGAGCTCGCCCGTATAGCCGGTACGCGACACCACGACCGGCGCGCCATCGAAAGCGCCGATGCGGCCCACGGTGAAGCGGAACCAGCCGAGCTCCTCGAGGCTCGGTCTTCCCGGCGGCGTCCAGATCACCTGGCGGAGAATCTCGCGGCTCTTAGGGCCCTGCACGGCGACATTGTGGAGCTGATCGGTCGACGAGCGTACCCAGGCTTTCAGTCCGAGCTTCTCGGCCAGCTCGCGCAGCCAGATGCCGCTATAGTCGCAGCCGCCGACCCAGCGGAAATTGTTGTCGCCGAGACGGAACAAGGTGCCGTCGTCGATCATGCCGCCATGCTCGTAGCACATCGCGGTATAGACCACCTGCCCTACCGCGAGCTTCCGGACGTTGCGCGTGAGCGCATATTGCAGAAGCGCCAGCGCGTCGGGGCCGGTGATCTCGAATTTCCGCAAGGGCGAAAGATCCATGATCACCGCGCGCTCGCGGCAGGCCCAATATTCGGCGACCGGCCCTTCGCTGGCGAACCGGGTCGGCAGCCAATAGCCGCGATATTCGCTGAAGTTGCGCGTCTGCGCCGAGAAGCGCGGATGAAACGCGGTCTCTTGCGTGAGTTGGGGCTCGGCATCGGGTGTCATGCGATAGGCCACCGCTCTTGAGAAGCTTTGCTTGTCGGAATAGGTGCGCACGTGAATGTCGGTCGGGTCCCAGCCATTGGCGGGATCGATGTCGTCCGGGCAGGCCGAGGACACGCACACAATATCGGTGAGCGCGCGCAGGAGAACGTAGTCGCCCGGCCGCGACCACGGCTCGTCGAGATAGAGCACGTTATTGGCGTCGATCGCGGTGTTGTAGAAGAAGTTGAGCGCCATCCAGCCTTTGCGCGGCGCGATGCCGTAGGGCGCGAGCTGCGCATTGAAATTGTCCGTGCAGTTGACATGGCCGGGATAGCCCTGGTCGTCGTAGTAGCGCGCGTT
This sequence comes from uncultured Methyloceanibacter sp., assembly GCA_964634195.1. Classification (GTDB taxonomy): domain Bacteria; phylum Pseudomonadota; class Alphaproteobacteria; order Rhizobiales; family Methyloligellaceae; genus Methyloceanibacter. The sequence continues at coordinate 180,771 of CAZWIO010000004.1, forward strand.
GCAGGCCAGCGCGAAAGCGTCGTGACGCCCGACCGTGTCCTGCACCACCTCGACCAGCGGCTCCATGTCCTGATCGAAACATTTGGCGAAGAGGCCAGGGAGCGGATAGCTCTGCCCCATGAGCGTGCGCGTCGTGGTGACGTCGAGCGGGTGCTCTTTGCCCTTGTCCACCTTGCGCGCGGCGAAGCACTGGAAGTCCGTGCATTGCCGACCGGCCACGTCGATGATCTGGATGTATTCGCCCGCGCGCACGAAATAGGCTTCGGCGCTTGCCTTATCGACCCTGATGTCCTGCAGCGGATCGGCGAGCGGCTCAGGCAGAGCTATGTCGTTCGGACGCGCGATGCGGCTCCGCTGAACGAACACGCGGATCGGCGTTGCCGTGTCTTGCGCGTCGACCGCCATGACGCCGCCCGGCGCGGCTGCGATCAAGAGCCCGTCGCGCGTGACGGTGAGCTCGGCGGAGGCGCCAGGCTGGGAGTCGCCGCCGAACAGAGTGACGGCGCGCGCGCGGGCAAGATCGATGCCGCGACGCTCGAGTCCGGTGCGCACTCTTCGCGCGCTCTCGGTATCGGCGGCCAGAGCCTGCTTCAGGCCGCGCGCATCGCCGGTGGCACGCGCACCAAGAATGGCGGCGTCGATCGTGCCGGCCGTGTCGGCGGCGATCAACTCGCAGGCCTGCATGCCCTCGAGATCGACGACACGGAGGCGGTCGCCGGCCCTGATCGGCACGGCAATGACGCCGCCGCCCGGCACGGTGTAGCGCTCCTCGCCAGGTGAGAGCGGCGCGCCCGGCCGCAACACGACCGAAGCCCGCGGCGGTCCCGCCCGGAAGAGCTGTTCATTGCTGAGATGCAGACCGCGATCCATGGCGTGCCAATCTTACGCCAGAGGCCCGAGCAAGCCCAGTTCAACCAAACTGGACTCCTGCGGGCAGTTTTTCGCCTCTGTTCGGCGCCTAAGCCTGCAATGCCTACGTCGGTGAAAAAGTTCACGCCAGGGGACGACCGTGTGGCTGCTCGGCTACCCCTGGAGCTTGCGAATAGCGGTCTCTCGGCGACCGGCGCGCCAGGGCCATAGGGAAGCGAAAAGCTAGCTCTTGCCGCCAAGCATGCGTGTGCCGTCTGTCGTCATGACATAGACCTGCGCGCCGGGAAAGCGGGCGGCAACGGCCTCGATGTGCATTTCGTCCATCAGCGTGAATGCGGTCGAGAGCGCGTCGACCGTGGTTGCCGTGTCGGCGACCACGGTGACGGTCCGCGCCGGCGAAGCGCATGTGCCGGTGACGGGATCGAACAGATGATTGCAGCGGCCCTGCTCGTCGAACCGGAATCCCGACGCGCCCGAGGTCGCGATCGCCCTGTTGAGCAGCGGAATCGAACTGCCGCTGACGATCTCGCCGGACGCCTCAATCGCGGCCCGCCAAGGCTCCTGGCCATCGAGACCCCGCCCCCGGATCTCGCCCATGTCGACCAGGCAGTTTTCGATGCCGGCATCTTGTAGCAGATCGACCACGCGATCGGTGATGTAGCCCTGGGCGACACCATTCAATGTGAGCCCCATGCCTGGCCGGGCGAACACGATCCTGTCGCGGTCGAAGCGCAGATGGTCCCATCCGACGATGTCCAGAGCACGCTTGATCGTCGAGTCCGGCGGGCCGGCAGAAACCCCTTGCGGCGCCGCAAAGTAATCCGCGTAGCAGCGCCACAGCGCCTGAACCGTGGGATCGAATTTGCCGTCCGTAAGGCGCCAGAGCTCGTCGCACTGGCTCAAAAGGTCGGCGAGCTCTGACGGCGGCGCGACCAGCAGGCCCGCCCGATTCAAGGCGCAGAGGCTCGACTCCTGCTGGTAGAGGCTGAACACCGCCTCGAGCCGCTTGGCCTCCGCTACGACGCGCCGCGTCAGACCTTCGGCGGCGGCGCGGTCCTCATGATGGATGCGAATGGTGGCGAGCGCGCCCAGCGACGTGCCGCGCCACTCGACCAACGGCGCAACCGGTTTGGAGAGGACACAGTCGGGGATCAGCGCGAGGCCCGCGGAAGCGGCGCTGATCGTTATGAACTGGCGCCTGTCAATTCGGCTCGGCATTGGTCTTCACGGAACCTCTAATGCGAACCGGCGCCGTGCGGCTCGCTCGTGTCGGTGTCGGAACCGAGAACATAGTCGCGCGGGATTTCGTCGAACGTGACGATACGCCCTCCCTGCTCTCCGGCAAATTTCTCGGCGGCGGATCGCTGCGAAAAGGGAACGGCCTCAGCCGCGCCCATGCCGCCTTTGGCTTTGCTGCCGATCACGAAAAACGCCTCGCGCGCTTCGGTCCAATTGTCCGGTCCGGGGTCGTCCCAGCTTGGCGCGTTCGCCATGTCCGAGACATAAATCGCGCGAATGTCCTTGGGTTCCTCCGGCAGCATGGTGAAGGAAATGGCGTCGCGGACCGACGTGAACCACACCGGATCGGGCCGGCTCGCGAGGACGATCTGACCCTTCGGCCCAGCATGCTCGCGCACCGTCATGCCGCAATAGTGGCCGATCGCGTCCCCGCTGAGCGCGCGCGGCGCGGGCGGCGCTTCGGGCGCGTCCGGCTCGCAACCTGCAAGCGCTGTCACGGCGAGGAGCGCGCCCAACATGATCGCCAGCCGCTTCATAGCTCTCTCCGTGAGAAGGCAAACGCCGCAAGCGTCAACGGGACCGCGACCCAGGCGGCGAGGACCGCAAGCAGCACGCCGGTACCGAGCGTGATCATATCAGCCAGACCGGCCATGCCCGAGAAGACACTGACATTGGCGGAGCCCGCGAGATTGAACAGGCGGTAGACGTCGGTGGGATTGAACAGCAGTAGCGCGTTCAGCACGCCGCCGGAAACGTAGCGGCCCTGGTCCATCACCAGAAGCCCGAGCAGCAGCATGTCGTAGACCAGCACCAGCGCGAGCCAGATGCCGATGGCGACGCCCGCCGCCGTCGCCCGCGCGCGCACCAGCGCGCTCACGAGATAGCCGAGCGCGACGAACGAAGCGCCGAGCAGGATCGAGGACGCGATCATCTTGGCGAAGGCGAGCCAGCTCTCTTGATCGATGGCCGTGCCCGTGAGGGCGAGCGCGAGAGCGGCGCTGCCATAGCCGAGCACGATGGCGAAGGCGAGGATCGCGAGATGGCCGACGAACTTCCCGAGCAGGACCTGCCAGCGCGCCACGGGATAGCTCAACAGAAGCAGCATGGTGCCGCGCTCGATCTCGCCGACAATGGCGTCATGCGAGATCAAGAGCGCGATGAGCGGCAGGAGAAAGATGGTCAGGCTCGACAGGCTGACGATCACCACGTCGAGCGCGCGCACGCCGACGCTGCCGGTCGGCGCGCTGCCGAGGAAGGTCAGCGTCAAGGCGAGCGCCGCAAGCAGGAGCGTGGTGGAGAGAACCCACCAATTGCGCAAGCTCTCCTGGATTTCCTTGCCGGCGATCAACAGGACATTCCTCATTGTGCCGGCCCCTGCACGCGCAAGAAATGCGCGTAGATATCGTCGAGCGTCGGCGGCGTGACATCGACGTCCTCCACGGGGGCGCCGATCTCCATCGCGCGCCGGAGCAATTCGATCTTGCGCTCGGGTGCGGCTTCGATCTCGACGATATGGCCATTCACCTGCCGCCAGGTCTCGTCAGGTCCGAGCCGGCTGCGGATGGCTTCAGGCTTGCCGGACATTGTCAGCCTGATCTTTGCCGGCAGGCGCGCCATGCGGCGCAGCTCCTCGATCGAGCCATGCGCCAGCATCGTGCCCGCGCTCATGATAACGACGCGGTCGGCGCGCTCGCCGAGCTCGGCAAGCGCGTGCGAGCACAGCACCACCGTCGCGCCGTGGTCGCGCAATGTCTGCACAATCTCGTAGAAGCTTTGCCTGAGGGCGGGATCGAGCCCGGTGGTGGGCTCGTCCAGCAACAGGAGACGCGGCTCGCCGATCAAGGCCTGGGCCAGACCGAGCCGCTGGCGCATGCCCTTGGAATAGGTCCCGACCCGGCGCGCCGACGCGGCAGCGAGCCCCACCCGGTCGAGCAGCTCGCCTGCCATCGCCGCCGGGGCGCGCTTGAGACGCATATAGAATGACAGGATCTCGCGCCCAGTGAGCGCCGGGTTGAAGGAGACGTTCTCCGGCAGAAAGCCAACCTTGCTGCGGGCCGCGAACTCGCCTGCCGCCGGATCCTCGCCGAGAACGCGGATCGTTCCGGCGGTCGGCCGAATATGGCCGAGCATCAGCTTGAGCAGCGTCGTCTTGCCTGCACCGTTATGGCCGACGAGCGCGACCGTCTGGCCCGGCGCGAAAGCGAGGCTCACGTCGCGCACGGCTTCGATCTTGCCGTAGCGTTTGCCGACGCCCTCGATCTCGACGGTCGTCGTCACGACGGATTGTCCGCGGTGGGCGGGGCCGGTGGCGCCATCAGCGGGTGGCTGTCGACCACGCCGCCGGGCAGCAACGCGGGGAATTGGGCCTGCGCCCAGCGGATGACCTGCACGGCCGGGCTGTTGAGCAGGACCTTCGCCTGCGGCGCGGTCCACAACACTTTGTCGATGACGTCGTTCGGGCGGTAGGCCGTATCGGCGATCCCGTCGCCGTCGAGATCGAACGCGGGGTTGTCACTCCAATAATTGCCGCGCCCCTCTTTCGACCAATCGAGATGGCGCGTGCCGACATATTTCACCTGGTTCCGATTGTCCACGAAGGCGTTGTTCTGGATCGTATTGCTTTCGGAGCCGGCGGTGAAGTGAACCCCGATCTCGCAGCCCTCGAACCGATTGTCGCGGAACACGTTCTGGTTCGCGTTATATATAAAGACGCACTTCTCGGGCGCGGTGCGCGCACCGGCGAGGAGCGCGGCCTCGCCGGGCTCCAGCGACGGAACATGGCCGTCGGCGCTCCGCTGACCGCCGCTCGTCCAGCGCTCCGCCGGCTGGAGCCTGCCTTTCACCTTGTTGCCGGCGATCTCCGAGCGGTTGACGAAGTTCAGCAGCAAGCCGTGGTCGCGGTCTCCGTCCGAGACGTTTCCCTGCACGATGAGCTGCTGCGAATACATCAGCGCGTAGCCAACGACGTTTCCGAGCGAGACGTTGCCGCTGACCTTGCTGTCGTTGGTGTACATGTAGTGCACGGCGAAGCGCAGGTCGCGAAAGCGGTTGCCGGCAAACTCGTTCCGCTGGCTTGCGGTGACGAAAATGCCGTCCCGGCCGAAGCTTATGTCGTTGTCCAGCACCTTGGCGCCGGGCGCGTTCCAGACCGAAACGCCGTTACCGGCTTCGTTGGTCGGCCCTTCATTGATGCCGACGATGGTGTTGCCGCGCGCGAGCGAGTCCGGCGCGCCGTGCAGATAGATGCCGTAGAGGTTGCCCTCAATCCGGTTGCCCTCGACAACCGCGCCGGCTGCGCTCTGCTCGACAAACACGCCGGCGTCCATCGCTTCGAGATCACGGCCCGATCCGCTGATGGCGAACCCCCGGACTACGGCACCAGGCGCCGTCACCCTGATCACGCTGCCCTCGCCCGTGCCCGCGATTGCCGCGCCTTGCTCGCCCTGAAGTGTCAGACGGCGCGCGATCGTGATCGGGCCAGCATGCTTGCCGCGCACGACCACCGTGTCGCCTTCGGCCGCACCGTCGATCGCCGCTTGAAGGTCGGCCCCTTCAGGCACGACAATCTCCGCGGCGCGCGCCGAGGCGCAAGCGCAACAGGCGGCGAACGCTACGGCAAGCCATATGGCAGGGCGGTGCGCCCGCATGGGCTTAAGCGCTCCGCGGCTCGACGAGCATGCGGCCTTGCATCTCCATATGCATCGCGTGGCAAAACCAGGAGCAGTAATACCAATAGACGCCGGGGCGATCGGCCGTGAACGTGACCGAGGAGGTCTGCTGCGGTCCGATCTCCATGTTCACCCCGTAATTCACGATGCAGAACCCATGGGTGAGATCTTCGATGCTGTCGATATTGGTCACGCAGACCGTGACCTCGTCGCCCTGATTGACCGTGAAGCTCGGCAGGCCGAAGACGGGCGCCGCAGAGGTCATGTAGACCCGCACCTTGTTGCCGTCGCGAATGACCTTGGAATCCGCTTCGAGCTTAACGCCGTCCGCGGCCGCCTGCTTCACCGCGTCGGCGAAGAAGGGATCGTCCCGCTTCCAGACATGCAGCGGATTGATCTTCGACCGGTGCACGATCGTCGCGTCGTGCGGCTCCGCGAAGCTCGGCCCGTCATGCACGAGCACCATCTCGTCACCGGAAATATCGATGAGCTGGTCGTTCTCCGGCTTGAGCGGACCGACATTCAGGAAGCGGTCCTTGGAGAACTTGTTGAGCGAGATGAGCCATTTGCCGTCGGCCTCCTTGGTCTGCCCCATGGAGGTGTGATTGTGGCCGGGCTGATAATGCACATCGATCTTGTGCAGGATCGGGTTGACCTTCTCGCCCTGATAAGCACGCTTCGCCAGGTCCATGCTCCATTTGCAGACCTGGCTGTCGATGAAGAGCGTCGTGTAGGCGTTGCCTTTGCCGTCGAAGGCCGTGTGCAACGGACCGAGACCGAGCTCGGGCTCGGCGACGACCACATCGCGCGGCTTGATCTTGTCGTCGAACAGATCGTCCAGCTTCCGCGCGTCGAACACCGTCACGGTCGGCGACAATTTACCGGCGGCAACGAAATGGATGCCGTCGGGCGCCGTGTTCATGCCATGCGGCCCGTTGGCGACGGGTATGTAGCGCGTATAGGGCGAACCGTGGCGCCCATCCAGCAGCGGAACGCCGCTAACCGTCTCGAACTTGCCCGCCTTGACCGCTTCCTCGATGCGCTTGATGTTGAAGATGACGACCCAGTCCTGCTCCTTCGACATCATCTCGGGGAGCGTGACGCCCTCTTCCGAGTTGTAGCAGGTCGACCAGGCATACTTGCCCTGATAGTCGGCATCCACGTTGTCGAGATTGCCGTCGACGCGGATTTGCCAGGCGACCTTCATCTCATCGCCGTCGACCGCGGTGAACAGAGCGGTGTACTGCTTGGGATCGTCGAGGATCTTGCCGTCGTTCGGAATCGGCACCCGATCCTCGCCGTTGCAGAAGACATAGCCGGTGCGCGGATATTTCTGCACGCGCAATCCGTGCACGGTCGACTGATTAGGAAGCTGCAGGATCTTATCGCACTTCATGATGTCGAGCCGGATGCGGCAGAGACGGGTGTTCGCCTTGTCGTTGGCGAAGAGGTAGCGGCCGTCATACGTGCCGTCGGTGAAGGACGGGTGCGGGTGATGCAGGTCGCCGTTCATGTAGGTGCCGCCGCGGTTCTTGACGAACTCGCGCGCTTCCGGCGTGAGACCCTCGGTCAGGATCTTGAGGCTCTCATTGGTTTGTCCCCAGCCCGTGGCGCTACAGCGGTTGAAGACCGGGATGCGCATGAGCTCGCGCATAGACGGCAGCCCGAGGATGCGGACCTCGCCGCTCTGGCCACTCGACGAAAAGACGTAATATTCGTCGAGATCGCCCGGCGCGACGAAAGCGTTCCCGTGGCCGGACGCCGCCGGAGCGGCCTCTGCCTGCGTCACGCTTTCAGGCCGGAGACCTAGCCCGACGACCGCGCCCGACACGCCGGCCGCGACGGCGGCCGCGGTGGTGCCCAGCATGTTGCGCCGGGTTACGCCTTTTTTGCCTTTTTCCGTCTCAGCGGTCATTTCGGGTCTCCTTCGGCATGCGTCCATCCCCTGACGCTTTCCACCGTTGGCGAAATCCCGCGCAGCGTCGTTGACGCGCATCAAACCTGCCCGGATTTCCGATGCGTTCCGGGGCGCGGCTCAGGCCCGGCGCGGCCTTGCCGGAAGCGGCCCGGAGGGGGTATCGGCCCCTGCCCCCAATTCCGCCCTGAGCGCCGCCAATCTGCGGATCGCCTGGCCCGCGAGATCCTGCGCGGCCCTGACCACGGCGGCCTCCTTGGAGGTGTCGCCGAGGGCCAGATAGGCTTCGACCAGCACCTCTGCGACAGCCAGCAGATCGTCATTCGCCCCGGCCGGCAGCTTCGGCAGCGAGACGGTCGCATCGTGGGTCACCGCCAGCGCCTCGAGCTTTGCCGCGGCCTTCGCCGCGCCGCGCGCGATGTCTCGCGCGGCCGCGCTGTTTTCGAGCCGCTGATCCGCTTCGACGAGGCCGGCGAGATGACGCTCCATGCCGGCGAGCGCCGCCGCATCGGCCGCGACGACGAACCAATCGGGATGATCGCGTTGGGCATGGAACGCTTCGCGGCGCTCGCGGCGCAACAGCGACACGCGCTCGAGCTCCTCGTGCGCTATCCGCTCGGCGAGACGCTGCACGTCGGCGCGCGTAGCGTGCGCCGCGACGTAGGACCAGAAGGAGAAGATGCGCTGTCCCTGACGAACTGCCGCGGCGAGCGCAAGATAGGGGGTCAGCAGCTTCGAGCGCGCAAACTCATCGGCGGATGCGTCGAACGCGTCCGGGATCGGCCACGGCAGGCGCGCAGCCGATGGGTCGCGCTGGCCGTGGCTAGCCGCCCACGCCCGCACCTCATCCATATGGCCGCGTTCGAGCGCCGCCAGCCGCGCGAAGATGTCCGCAAGATGCGATGCGCCCCGCGCGTCGAGCAGCTTGGCGGCCTCGTCGTAACGGGACGCGGCACTAGCCTCGATGGCATAGGCAAGCGCAAAAAGCTCGTCGAGCGTGTCGACGCGTCCCGCAGGTTCCGTTCGCAAAGAGGGCACAACGGCCTCCGCCGATCCGGACTCATCTTGCGCCGCGTACTGGCGTCATGCAACATGGGAAGCGCTCGCATGTCACGAAGGCTTATTATGGTGGGCCGCCGGAAGGTTCCCAGCCGCGCCAACTCGGCCATGGCAAGCGCGCGCAGCTCAGCGATACTCGTCGCGCTGGTCGCGCTGCTGCTGAGTTGCGGCATAGCGAGTGCCGCGTCGCGGCTCGCCGAGTTCGCCGAGCAGGCGACGCCGCAAGAGTTCTTCTCTAGCGCAACCAGTTTCGGCGCGCCGCTTGGCGACCCGCCGCTTCTTCCGGTCTATGCGGGCGATCGCCTGCTCGGTCACGTCTATCTGAACACCGATTTCACGAGCGCCATCGGCTATTCGGGGAAGCCGATCCACATGCTCGTCGGCATCGACATGGACGGCGTCGTCACCGGCATCAAGCTCGTCGAGCACAAGGAGCCGATCGTGCTGATCGGTGTCCCGGAGGCCCGCGTGGTCGAGGCCATCAACAAGCTGGTCGGCGCGCGCATCGGGCCGATTGCCGACAAGAAGGAGCGCCCGCCGCAACCCACCATCGTGAGCGGCGCGACCACGACCATTCTCGTGATGGCCGACAGCGTCATCCGCTCGGCGGTTCGCGTGCTGCGAAGCGGCCGCATCGCCGCACCGGGCCAGAGCGTCGCGGGCGCGCCGCTGCCCGACAGGACCGTCGACCAGAACCTGTCGGAGGTTCGCGACTGGAACGCTCTGCTCGGCGACGGCTCGGTGCGCCGGCTGCATCTGAGCGTCGCCGACATCAACCAGGCCTTCGAGAAGGCGGGAAATCCGGAGGCTGCCGCGCATCCGGAGCCTGGCGCGCCGGACGACACCTTCATCGATCTTTACGTGGCTCTCGCGAGCGTGCCCTCGATCGGCCGCAGCCTGCTCGGCGACGGCACCTATGACCGGCTGCGCGACCGGCTCAAAGCAGACGGCGGCGATGATCACAAGCGATCCGCGATCATCGTCGCCGCCAATGGACGCTATTCCTTCAAGGGCTCGGCCTATGTCCGCGGCGGCATATTCGATCGGATCGAGCTGTTGCAGGACGGCTCAGGCACGCGCTTTCGCGACCGCGACCACGAACGTATCGCGGCGATCGAAGCGGCTGGCGCGCCGTCCTTCAAAGAAATCAGCCTGTTCGTCGTGCCGGACGATTTCGATTTCGCTGCAGCGGAGCCGTGGGAGCTTCAATTGCTGGTCCAGCGGGCGATCGGCGCGCGTGACAAGGCCTTCCTGACCTTCGACCTCCCCTACACGCTGCCCGAGCGCTACCTGGCCAAGATCGAAGCACCGCCGCCTGCGGCTCCGGCATCGGAAGAAGCGGCGCAGCCGGCCGAGACGGGGCCGGCGCTCGGCCTGGACGAAGAGCCGGTGTGGAAGCAGATGTGGCGGCGAAGCCCAGCGACCGTCGCGCTCACCGCATTTGCCATCGTCTGTCTGACGGGCATTTTCTTTTTCCAGAACGCGCTGGTGCGCCGCCCTCGCCTCTTCGCCTGGATCCGGCGCGGCTTTCTCCTGTTCACGCTGGTCTGGCTCGGCTGGTACGCGAACGCCCAGCTCTCCGTCGTCAACGTGCTGACCTTCTTCAACTCCCTGATCACGGGATTCAGCTGGGAATACTTCCTGACGGCGCCGCTCGTCTTTATCCTCTGGACCTCGGTTGCGGCGGCGCTGCTCTTCTGGGGGCGCGGCCCCTATTGCGGCTGGCTCTGTCCGTTCGGTGCGTTGCAGGAGCTGACCAACAGCGCGGCGAAGGCGCTGCGCGTTCCGCAGTTCAGAGTACCGTGGGAGCTGCACGAGCGGCTTTGGCCGATCAAGTACATCATCTTTCTCGCTCTGTTCGGACTCTCGCTCTATTCGCTCACCTATGCCGAGCAACTCGCCGAGATCGAGCCGTTCAAGACGGCGATCGTTCTCAAGTTTGTGCGCGAGTGGCCGTTCGTGCTCTACGCGGTGGCGCTGCTTGTGGCGGGCTTCTTCATCGAGCGGTTCTTCTGCCGCTATCTCTGTCCGCTCGGCGCAGCGCTCGCAATCCCCGGGCGCATCAGGATGTTCCAATGGCTGAGACGCTGGCCGGAATGCGGCTCGCCCTGCCAGCGCTGCGCCCATGAATGTCCCGTCCAATCGATCCATCCGGAAGGACACATCAACGTCAACGAATGCATCTACTGCATGCACTGCCAGGAGCTCTACTGGGACGACCATCGCTGCCCGCACATGATCCAGGTCCGGCTCAAGCGCGAGCGGCGCGAGGCCCTATCGTCCCCTTCCATGCGCGGCGCCAGGCCTGGCCAGCCCGTTCTGAAGCCGTCCGGGCCGAGCGCGGCACAACCCGGCCACGCCCGGACACTATTGTCGGACTGAGGTCCCGCCGTCCGCGCTTGATCATCCTAAGCAGATTAAAGCGCGGTTCCGCTCATGAAGATGAAGCCGCAATAGCCGCTGCGAATATGACGCTCGACGATGCCGATCGCTGTGGCCTCTATGCCGGTCGCATACCGGGAAAATGTGCGCTGGATCGATTCCGGCGATAGGTCGAGCGACGGGAACGGCCGATCGCCGACGATATAGCCGCCCGACCGGACCAGAAACGCGGCGATCAACGCCCCGCCCTGCTTCACGCAGCGCGCATAGGATCGGCAGGCCGTCTCGAATTCCTCCGGCTGCGCGGTGATCGATTCCGCACAGAAGAACATCGTCGCGGCGTCCCATCTGCGCTCCGGCATCTCGAACACGGAACCCTGCTCGAGGACGACCTTGCGGCGAAGCGCTTGAACGGGATCGTCCGGCAATTCCCAGTCGGATCCGTAGGCTTCGCGCGTGACGCCCCAAAAATGCTGCCATTGCGGACGCATCTCCGGCTTCTCTAGCTCCGCCGCGAGCCACGCGAGGTTGCTCGAGGAATATTCCCAGACGGTCAGGCTCCGCGCCATCGGAAGCGCGCAGAAAAGCGGAATGAGATTGGGCCCCGTGCCGACATCGACCATGTCGAGCAGCGCGCCATGCGGAACCGCGCGCTTCAGAGCCTCGACCGCGCACTGGATCACGCGATCGTCGTCCGGGTGAGGCTCGCCGTAATAGTGGTTGAAATAGGCCTCCGAGTCGAAACGCGACCAATCGTAATCGGCGTTGCGAACGGACTGCAGCGGAGGTTCGGGGCGGTCGCTCTCGGCCAAGGTCTGCTCCAGGACGTCGGTTTCCTGGACAAGTTCCTAGAGCGCGAGTCCGTCCGACAAAAGCGAAAAGCGCGGGGCCGCAACTAAGACCCAGCGCGCGACGAAACTGCCCTGATGGGCGTCGGGCGGACGGGACCCTTTGGCTTGTAGGCGCGCAGAAACTCGGCGATCTGATCGGCGCCCGCCGGCTTGGAGAAGTAGAAGCCCTGCAACTGCGTGCAGCCGAGCTTCGCCATCATCAGCGCCTCGAATTCGGTCTCGACCCCTTCAGCCACGATCTCCATCCCCAGGCCACGACCGATCCGCACCACCGATTGGACGATTGTCCGCGAAATATCGATCCTCGAAATCCGGCGCACGAAAGACCGATCGATCTTGATCTTGTCGAACTTGAAATCGCAAAGATAGGCGAGGCTCGAATAGCCCGTCCCGAAATCGTCGAGCGCGGTCTTGAAGCCGATCGAGCGCAGCGCATCCAGAATTGAGTTCGTATGGTCGGTCGCCTCCAGCAGCACGCCTTCGGTGATCTCGAGCGCAAACCGTGTGGGATCGACGTCGTGTTTCGCGATGAGCGTCCGAAGCGTCATTTCGAGATCGACGTGGCGGAACTGGACCGGCGACAGGTTCACCGAGATTTCGAGCTCCGGCCAGCGTTTCCAATCTTCCATCGCGCGGTTCAAGACCCATTCGCCAAGCGCGGGAAGCAGCCCCGCATTCTCGGCAATCGGTATGAAATCCGCGGGCGACATTTCGCCATGGCGCGAATGGCTCCACCGCAAGAGCGCTTCCAGCCCGAGCACCTCGCCGGAAGTCGCGGAAATGATCGGCTGATACTCGAGCCGAAGCCTGTCGGCGTCGATCGCCGCCTGGAGATCGAGTTCGATCTCCCGGCGCCTTTCGACCTGGCGCGCCATGTCCTCGCAGAAAACCACGGCTCGCGCGCGGCCCTGATCCTTGGCTTCATAGAGAGCGATGTCGGCATGGCGCATCAATTCATCGGCGGTCGTGCCGTTGTCCGGCGCAACGGCGACCCCGACCGACGCCGAGACGCGAATCTTCTGGCCCTTGATGGAAAACGGCTGCGCAAAAGCGTCGGCGATGCGCTCGGCCAGTGTCCCGCAGGCATCGGCCTCCGCCGGCGCGCAGAGGATGACGAACTCATCGCCGCCAAATCGCGCGAGAAAATCGGTCGGTCGCAACTTGGCGCTCAGGCGCAGCGCCACGAGCTTGATCAACCTGTCGCCTGCATCGTGGCCCAGCGTATCGTTGATGTCCTTGAAGCGATCGATGTCGAGATAGGCGGCGACGGCCCGAATCTCGTGCGGACAGTGGAAACAGCTTTCCAGGAACCGGTCGATCCGCTCGACCATATGAACGCGGTTTGGCAGGCCGGACAGGGCGTCGTGCTTGGCCTCATGCCGCGCCTCGGCCTCGCGCCGCGCCAGCTCGTCCGACGTCCGGCGAAGGCGCCCCAGCATCGCATTCGAAAGAAGACCGACCGCCAGCACGCCGAACGCCACAAGCGGCAAGATGATCGTGAGGAGAACCCGGCCGGGCCGCTTGCTTGTCCAGTTCAGATAGCCCAGCAGCAACCCGTCGTCGCCGACGAAGGCCTGCGACACGAGGCCATCCGCGCTGGCCGGCTCGGGCGTCAGCTTCAGATCATGCAACAGCAGGGAATGGCCGATCTGCGAGATGAACTCCTCGTCGATATAGGTGATGGTCAGGAGCAGATTGGGCGTGCTCGTCAGCAGCGTCCGGTCGATGTTTGGCACGATCGTCATCCCCGCGACGACGGCCGGCTTTCCGTCAACATTCTGGATATGCCCCGCCCAGCGCGCGACATGTACGCCGTTCAGAAAGCGATAATTGACCTGCGAGTCGTTGAACGTATTGGGCCGGGAATTGAGAGTGGCCTTGCCGTTTCTCACTTCGGAGATGACCGAGCTGACCTCAGCCCTGAGTCGCTCAAAGGCCGACGGATCGAGCCGCTCTTCGTTCGCGAAGCCGTATAGGGGGCGATCCTTGGCGTTGAGGATGTAGACCTCGTCGTGGGCATAGGTCTCGGTCAGAAAGGCCCCGAAATTTGCATCCGTGAACTCGATATCGATGGCTGCATCGGTGATCTTGAGGATGGGATCGTCCCACCAGGCTACGCTCTTCTGCTCGTTCAGAGCGCGCGCGATGCTTTCGTTCAGGGCATTGTCGACGAGCGTGCGCTCTCGCCCGGTCGAGGTCTCGTTAGCTGACCAGCCCGCATAGGCAATGACGGCGAGGAGCGCGATGCCGAAAAAGCCGATCGCCACGGCGATCGTGACCGTGAGACGATACAAGTCGCCTCCAAAGTGAACGATGCGGTCGCTAGAGGCCAATGGATCCCTCGTCGCCGGCGCGGGCGTGATACTGGGCAGGACTGCGGCTCGGAAAATGTTTTGTATCAGAGCGACCTAAGGTGCCTTTGACGTTTCCACTAAAATTCGACACATCCCCCACTTCTTCCCGCGGTCGCCGGCGCGGCGTTAAGGTTAATTCCGCGCTTGGTTGCGACCCTCTCCTTTACGGTCTATTAACGTTAAGCGCCCGCGGCGGGCGCGGGACAGGCCACGCCCTTTTGTATCGAGTTCGCCATGACGGCCGATGCGGCCCGATGCGCCGACCCAGAACTGCCCTCAGAGAAGCCGGTGCGGCTGGCCGTACGGTCGCGTGCAGAAACGCCGCGTCTCGAGCGGGCCGTGCAGGCGATCGAGCAGGCCGCATGGAGTCAGTTGGGTTACCTTAATTACACGCGGGCCCATTACGACTTCTACGCCGAGCTTGTTCAGGCCTACCCGGAATATCAGCTCTGCCTCGTGGACGAAGAGACCGACTACCCCGTAGCGGTCGGCAGCAGCGTGCCCTTCGCCTGTTCGAGCGTCGACGACCTGCCCCCGGAAGGATGGGACTGGCTGGTCGAGACCGCCGCCTGTGGCAAGAACGCCTCCCCTAACATGCTAGGCGCGCTGGCCGTTTCGGTTCCGCCCGTGCACCGTTCGAAAGGATTTGCCCGGCTGATGATCCGCGCCCTTTTGGCTCTTGCCGAGCGCAAAGGGTTGCGCGGCGTTGTCGTGCCGGTGCGACCGACCGCCAAGGCGTCGCATCCATGGGTGCCGATCGCCGACTATCTCACCTGGAAAGATCAAACCGGGCGCCCTTACGATCCCTGGCTCCGCAGCCACATGTCGGTCGGCGGCAAGATCGTCCGTCCGTGCGAGCGCTCCATGGTCGTGCGGGAGGACGTGGCGTTCTGGGAGAACTGGTCGAAACGGACGTTCGAGCGTTCGGGTCCATACACGCTGGATGGCGCTCTCACACCGATCGATATCGACCTCGACCGCCGGATCGGCACTTACGAAGAGCCAAACGTCTGGGTCGCTTACGCTTTCTGAGCGCTGGAGCGACGAGACCGGCGGGAGACCGGCGCCCGTCGGCGGCTAGGCCGGGTCACGCCGCCGCGGCCACGTCGCCTTTCAACGCTGCCTCGAACAGCTTGCGCGCGCCTTCCTTGGTCAAATGCACCGGATTGCCGCCCGCGGTCGGATCGACCACCGCCATCTCGGCGATGGTCTCAACCTTGCCGCCGTCAACCTTGAGCCCGGTGAGATCGTGCGGCACGCCGATCTCTTTGCGCAGATCGAGCACGGCCTGAAGGAAGCCGTCGAATCCGCCGGGAATCCCGAGGAAGCCGGCGAGCCGCTCGATCTTCGGCTCGATCGCCTTGCGGTTGAACACCAGGACATAGGGCATGAACACGCCATTCGTCATGCCGTGATGGGTGTGATAGAGCGCGCCGACCGGATGCGACAACGCGTGAATTGCGCCGAGCCCTTTCTGGAAGGCGGCCGCTCCCATCGCCGCGGCGCTCATCATATGCGCGCGGGCCTCCAGGTCGTTGCCGTCGGCCACGGCCTTGGGCAGGTTCTCGAACACGAGACGCATGCCTTCCACCGCGATGCCCTCGGCGATTGGGTGATAGCTCGGCGCACAATAGGCTTCGAGGCAATGCGCGAGAGCGTCCATGCCGGTGCCGGCGGTGATAGCGGACGGCATGCCGACGGTCAGCTCGGGATCGCAGATCACCACCTTAGGCATCATCTTGGGATGGAAGATCACCTTCTTGGTGTGGGTCGCCTCCTGGGTGATGACGCCGGCGCGGCCGACCTCTGAACCGGTGCCGGCGGTCGTCGGCACGGCGATCACCGGCGCGATCTTGTCGGGATCGGCGCGCGTCCACCAATCGCCGATATCCTCGAAGTCCCAAAGCGGGCGCGTCTGCCCGGCCATGAAGGCGATGACCTTGCCGGTGTCGAGGCCCGAGCCGCCGCCGAAAGCGATCACGCCGTCATGCTTTCCGTCGCGGAACACGGCAATGCCGGCATCGACATTGGCGTCCACCGGATTGGGTTGGACGTCGGCGAACATGGCCACTTGCAGCCCCGCGTCCTTCAGCAGGCCGAGCGTCATCTGCGTGATGGGCAGCTTGGCGAGACCGGCGTCGGTGACCAGCAGCGGGCGCTCGATGCCCGCGCTCTTGCAGGCTTCGGCCAGTTCCTTGATGCGGCCGGGGCCGAAGCGAACAGCGGTGGGATAGCTCCAATTTGCGGTCGGTGCGGTCATGTTGTGTTGCCCGAATAGAGGGAAAAATCAGACTTCGCGGAGATGGAAGCTCTTTGGCTGGGTGAGCGAGTCGAAGCCGTATTTCGACAGCGACACGCCGCGGCCGGTATCCTTGACCCCGGTCCAGGCGAGCTGCGGGTCGAGATAGTCGCAGCGATTCATAAAGACGGTGCCGGTCTCGACCCGGCTGCCGAGTTCGGCGGCGCGCTCGATGTCGCGCGTCCAGATCGAGGCGGTAAGCCCGTAGGGACTGTCGTTCATCAGGGTAATCGCCTCCTCGTCGTCGGCCACTTTCATGATGCCGACCACGGGGCCGAAGCTTTCCTCGCGCATCACCTCCATCTGGTGATTGACGTTCACCAGGACTTCGGGCGCGAGATAGGGCGAGCCGGGCCGGTCGCCCTCCACCTTCATGTTGATGAGCGCCTTGGCGCCCTTACGCTTGGCCTCATCGATCTGCGCCCGCACGGCGTCGGCCGCGGCGCCGCGCACCAAGGGACCGAGCGTCGTCGCCTGATCCAGCGGGTTGCCGACCACATATTGCCTGGTGAGCGCGGCGAAGCCGTCGACGAAGTCGTCGAACACGCTGGTGTCGACATAGATGCGCTCGATGCCGCAGCAGGATTGTCCGGAGTTGAAGAACGAGCCATCGACCAGATTCTCGATGGCGTGATCGAGCTTCGCGTCGGCGCGCACATAGGCGGGGTCCTTGCCGCCGAGCTCGAGCCCGCTCGAGGCGAAGGTGCCGGCCACCGCCCGCTCGATGGCACGGCCGCCGCCTACCGATCCGGTGAAGGCAACATGGTCGACCATGCCCGAGCCGATCAGCTTTTCGGTCTGCTGATGCGACAGGACGAGATTGCTGAACAGGCCCTTGGGCAGGCCTGCGCGCTCGAACGCCTCGGCGATGCGCTCGCCGACCAGCAAGGTCTGCCCTGCATGCTTCAGGATGATGGCGTTGCCGGCGAGCAGCCCCGGCACGATGGTGTTGATCGAGGTCAGGTAAGGATAGTTCCACGGCGCGATGACCAGCACGACACCGAGCGGCTCGCGGGCGACATAGCGGAGGAAGCCCGGCTTCTCCGGCGGGTAATAGGGCTTGAGCGCCTCCTCGGCGAGCGCGACCATGCCGCGGACGCGGTCCTCGACGCTGCCCTTCTCGCCGCCATAGCGCACGGGACGGCCCATCTGCCAAGCAAGCTCGACGGCGATATCGTCATTCATGGCGACGAGCGCGTCGAGGAAGGCGAGCACGTAACGTGCGCGTTCGGCGATCGGAACGCCGCGCCAGGTCGGCAAAGCTGCGCGCGCCGCTGTGACGGCGGACTCGATGTCCGCATCGCGGGCGATTGCGCGCTCGGCATAGACCGAGCCGTCGATGGGGGTGATGATCTTTACCGTTTCGGACATGGTTCCTCGGTCAATATCGCTCGAAGCCGCGCCGCAACTCCCAATCGGTGACGCGGCGGTCATATTCGAATTGCTCCCACTCGGCGGTGTGCACGTAGTGATCTACGACGTCGTCACCGAAAGCCGCACGCAGCATTTTCGAGTTTCGCATCAGTTCTGTCGCCTCGCGTAAGGTCTTGGGCACCTCGCGTAGCGCCTGTCCTTGATAGGCGTCGCCGACATAAGGCGCCTCGAGTTCCAATTTCTCCTCGACGCCGGCGAGCCCGGCGGCGAGCAACGCAGCGAAGGCGAGATAGGGATTGAGATCGGCGCCGCCTATGCGGCATTCGCTGCGGATGCCCTTGCTATCGGCACCGCAGAGACGAAAGCCGGCCGTGCGGTTGTCGAAGGACCAGATGGCCTTGGTGGGAGCGAAGGTCCCGGACTGGAAGCGCTTGTAGGAATTGATATAGGGGGCGAGAAACCAGGTGATCTCGCGTGCATAGGTAAGCTGTCCCGCCATGAACTGGCGCATCAAGGGCGACATGCCGTGATCGCTCTTCTTATCGAGAAAGAGCGGCGTCTTGCCGGCTTTGTCCCACAGCGAGATATGGATGTGGCTCGAGGAGCCGGCGAGGTCGTAGCGCCACTTCGCCATGAAGGTGATCGCCTTGCCAAGCGCATGCGCGATCTCCTTGCAGCCGTTCTTGAGGACAACGTGCCAGTCGGCCATGGCCAGGGGGTCGGCGTAGCGGACATTGACCTCCTCCTGGCCGGGACCCCACTCCCCCTTTGAGTTCTCCACCGGAATGCCCGCGCCTTGCAGGCCGTTGCGGATCGCCCGCATCACCTCTTCCTCCTTGGTGGTCTGGAAGACGTGATAGTCCTGGATGTAACTCCCGGTGGTCTTGAGGTTGCGGAAGTCCTTGGCCTCCGCCGACTCGTAGGTCTCGTCGAAGAGATAAAATTCGAGCTCCGAGGCGAAGCTCGACGACATACCCATGTCGGCAAGGCGTGCGATTTGCTTTTTCAGGATCGCGCGCGGGCTATGCGCCAATTCCTCATGGGTGTGATGGTCGAGCACGTCGCACAGCACGAGCGCGGTGGCTGGCAGCCAGGGAATGCGCCTGAGCGTGGCGAGGTCCGGCTTCATCACGAAATCGCCGTAGCCACGCTCCCAGTTCGCGACCTCATAGCCCGGTACGGGCTCCATATCGATATCGTTGGCGAGCAGGTAGTCGCAGCCATGCGTCTCTTCATACGCCCCGTCCAAGAAAAATTCCGCGTGGAAGCGCTTGCCGACGAGCCGCCCCTGCATATCGGGCATGCACGCAACGACGGTGTCGATCTCGCCGCGATCGGCCGCACCGCGTAGCTCTTGCAATGTCAGGATACCGGACATGAGGGGTGTCTAAACTTTCCGCGGGTTACGCCAGGACCCGCGCGGGCAAAGGCTCGCGCGGGTCCCGATATCGCCTGAACTTGCCTAGGCGCAACGGTAGGGAGGACCGGCCTTAGGCATGGAGTCATTGTACTTCTTGAGGATCTCCACGACCTTGGCGCAGCGGGGGCTGGTCTTGGCGATCTCGTCCCAGAACGCCGGCGCCGCATCCGTGACCGTTTTCCAGTCGTTCTCGGGAATCGTGGTCAGCTGCAGCTTGCCGCCGGTCGTGCGGTAATGCGCCTCGCCCCACCAATACCAGTGCTGCCGGTAATAGTGCGACCAGTCGATGCACATCTTGAAGAGCGTCTGCAGATGCTCCGGCACGGCCTTCCACTTCTCGGTGTTGACGAAGTAGGAGCCGGCCCAGGCGCCGGACAGGTTGTTGGTGAGGTAGTATTTGGTCACGTCGGCCCAGCCGACCGTATAGGCCTCGGTGATGCCGCACCACCACACGCCGTCCAGCTCTCCGGTCTGGATCGCCGGCTGCACGTCTTCGTAAGGCAGCGACACCGGCACGACCCCGAATTGCTGCATGAACTGGCCGCCGGTCGGGAACATGTAGACCCTGAGGCCCTTCAGGTCGGCGACGGATTTGATCGGCTTGGTGCTGCAAAGATTGCAGGGATCCCAAGCGCCGGTGCTGAGCCAGGTGACATTGGGGATCTCGGCATAGGCCTCTTCCCAAATCTGCTTGAGGCCCCACCATTCCCAGAGCGCCGGAACGTCGAGCGAAACGCGCGAGGCGAACGGGAAATAGGCACCAAACACTTTGACGTCGACCGGCGCCGCCGCCGAGTCGTCATCGCTTTGAGCGGCGTCGATGGTGCCGGCCTGCACCGCACGGAACAGTTCGCCCTGCGGCACGAGCTGGTCGGCCGTGTAGAGCTCGATCACCATCTCGCCGTTAGCCGCCTTGTTGAACATGTCGATCGAATTCTTGATCACATGTTCGGCAAGCGCAGGTCCCGCATAGGTTTGAAGTCGCCACTTGATCGGCGCGTTCTGCGCCTTGACATAAGGCGCCGCAATTGTCGTTGCCGCGGCGCCGGCGGTAAGGAGTCCCGCCTTCTTGATGAATTCACGTTTGCTGACTTTGATACTTTTGGTCATTTTCGCCCACTCCTGTTGAAAACCACCACTCGTCGAAGCGCCCGCGAAATGCCGGCCCTTTCGTCCTGCCAATACCCGCCGGTCTGCTTCCTCCTTTACGCTCTTCGATCGCGGCTCTTACTTGCCCGCATAGTAGTTCGGCAGCCACAAGGTGATCTGCGGAAAGATCATCAGGATGATCAACGAAAGCACCATCAAGAAGAAGAACGGAACGATGGAGCGGTAAATGTCCATCAAGGTGATTTCGGGGGGCGCCATCGCCCGCATCAAGAACAGATTGTAGCCGAAAGGCGGGGTGATGTACGCGATCTGGCAGGTGACGGTGTAGAGCACGCCGAACCAGATCAGGTCGAAGCCGAGCTTGCCGACCAAAGGGATGTAAAGCGGCGCGACGATCACCAGCATGGCCGTGTCGTCCAGGAACATTCCCAAGACGACGAACGAGAGGATCATCAGGATGAGGATCGTCCAGGGGCTGAAGTCCCAGGTATGGACCAGCAAATTCTCGATGGCCCTCACTGCACCAAGACCATCATAGACCGCGCTGAAGCAGAGCGCCGCCAGGATGATCCACATGAACATGCAGGTCACTGTCAGCGTGTTGCGGAGAGAGTTTTCGAACGCTTCCCATGTGAGCTTGCGTTCGATCAGAGCGGCAATCACGGTGAGGAGCGCACCAACCGCGGAACTCTCGACGAGGCTGGTCACGCCGGTCAGAAAAAAGCCCATCATGAGGCCAAAGACCAGGAGCGGCATGACGCCTTCCCGGAGCAGCGACAATCTCTCGCCCCAAGTGATCTTGGCCCGTTCTTCCTCCGAAAGTACCGGTCCGAGTGTCGGGTTGAGGCGGCAGCGGATATAGATGTAGATGCCGAATATGACGGCCATCATCAGTCCCGGCACGATACCGGCGAGCCAAAGTGGCAGCACCGGCTGGCGCGCAATCATCGCGTAGAGCACCAGCACCACGCTCGGTGGGATGAGAATGCCGAGCGAGCTGCCGGCCTGGATCACGCCAGTCACCATCGGCTTGTCGTAGCCACGCCGCAGCAGTTCCGGCAGGGCAATGGTGGCGCCTATGGCCATGCCGGCCACCGACAGGCCGTTGATGCACGAGATGAGCACCATCAGCCCGAGCGTGCCGAGCGCGAGACCGCCGCTGATCGATCCGAACCAGACGTGGAACATCCGGTAGAGATTGCTGGCGACGCCGGTCTCCGACATCACGTAGCCCATGAAGATGAAGAACGGCACGGTGATCAGCGGATACCAGTTCAACACCTGAAAGGCGGCATTGAACGGCATCTCGAAAGAGCCTTCGCCCCACAGCAGCAACGCAGCGGCCGTGCCCACGAAGCCGATGACGCCGAATACACGCTGCCCTGTAAGGAGCAGCAGCATCATCGAGGCAAACATGAACAGAGAAATAAGTTCTGAGCTCATACGATGGGCTTACCCCGTGCCTCTGCCACGTCCTTGAAGAAGGTAGCGATCGCCTGAAGCAGCATCAGGAAGATCGCAATCGTCATGATGAGCTTGATCGGCCACAGCAATGGCGACCAGGACGAGTAGTTCTTCTGATTGTAGGTGATGGCGTAATCGGTGGCCGAGACGCCGCCGAGGAACAGGACGGCGAGGTAGAAGATGACCAGCAGGATGGTGATCGCATCGGTCACCGCGCGCTTTCGCGGCGGAAGGCGATTGTAGAGCAGATCCATCCGTACGTGGCCGCCGAGCTGCATCGAGTAAGGGCCGCCGAGCAGGTAGTAAGCCGACAGCACGAACTGACACATCTCGATGTACCAGTTGACGGGAACTCCGGCGAACACGCGCGATATCGTCGCGTAGATCAGGATGGCGCCGAGCGGGAGGAACAAATACATGGCAAAGCGGCCGACGACGTAATTCAACGCGTCGACGTAACGGACGAAGAGCCTTATCGCCTTGGGCATCGGTCTCCTGCCGCCTGAGGCTTGCCGTCGCTCCGACCAGTCATGGCCGCAACCATCCTGTGAGCTTCACGGTGCAAGTTTCACACCGCTTCATGGCGCGCTCCGGCCAGTTGCCGCTCCGCAGCGATGAGGATACAGGCCAAGCGGTCCGCCCAGCGGTGCTGGCCGGCTTCGTCGCCGATCTCGTCGTTGCGAATCTCGATCATGGCGGCCGGTAGACGACCAGGGCGCGAATGGCGCTCCACCGTGTAATAGACATCGTCGGCGGGCGAATAGGGCTCGTTGACGCCCACGCTCAGTCCGGGATCGGTCTTAAGCCCGCGGATCAGCAGATCGGCGAGGCGGCGATCTTCGCCGAACACGATGCCCACCTCCCAAGGACGCTGGCGGCCGAAAAACACCGGCGTGAAGGAATGGACGGCGACGAGCGCGGTGCCCAATCCGGCGGCAGCGCGGCGCGCGAGGCAGGCATCGATGGCGTCGTGAAACGGAACGTGGATGCGATCGATGCGCTGCGCCCGCTCCCGCCCACTCAAGCCACGATTGGCGGCGACTGTGCCCCTCTCGGTGTCGACGACGATGAGGCTCGCCGCGTCGTGGGCGCGATTGCAGTCGATCAGGATGCGCGAGGCGTCAGGCCAGATGAGCGGGGCATCGAGCGCCGCCGCCAAGCGACGCGCCACGCCAAGCGCGCCTGGATCCCAGGCGATGTGTGTGGCGAGCAGCGCGGGATCGAAAGCGAAGGATCCGAACTCTGGCGGGATACGGTTCGAGGCGTGATCGCAAAGGATCACGAAAGATCCGGAACCTTCCGGATTTTCAACTGCGACAACCGAGCTGCCCCCCTCCGTCATCTGCCTTTGACTCGACCCGTCCGCGCCCCGAATGGAAACTGTATCAAAGCATTGTTCGGCAGGCCATATTATCTCGTTGAAAGGGAAGGTCTAGACCTACTACGGCGGCCCGGCAGCGCGAGCGTCCCCGGGCCCAGATTGGTCCGCCCGGCCTTCATCTCGGACCTAGAATCCGGTGCGGACGGCCACCCAGTCGTCGCACTTGCGCGGTGGCGCTATGCGTCCGCGCGCACCAGAATTGCCAAGGTGCCGACCGCAGGGATTTTGAACCTCCGCCGGCAGGAGACGATCCCAGTGCGCTCGTTACGATGATCCGCGGAGATAGCTCAAGTCTCTACCAGGAGATGAAGGGGCGCCGGCCTTCGCGGCCGACGCCACGATTTCTGCTGCGGGAAAGAGCTACCGCCCTAGTTCCAAAGGACGGTGCCTTTAACAAGGCCTTTGGAGCAGGCTTTCATGAACTCACGTTTGGAGATTTTTCCATCCTGATCAGGACCGTCGGCGAGCTTAAAGTTGACGATGTATGGCGCAGCGTTCTGACGCGTGAGATAATGCTCACCCCCTGAGGCGACTTTCCAGACGGCCCTGCAATCCTTCTTGTTCAAAACGGCTGAAGGACGGCCTGAAGTCATCGTTGCTGCTGAGGCATAGCCGGCTACGAGCACGGCAGCGAAGCTAAGCAAAATCGCGAATGCTTTCATCTTCTCCTCCCAAGTTCGGCTCTAAGAGCCAAGCGCGCACTTATACCAATAGTGCTCTGCCCAACGCGGTGCGACCTAGTGTCTAGGTAAAAGAAAAGCCAGGTGCCGCCATTCCTGGCGTGACGAAAGCCCGCTCATGGACTGGGCGGACACGGCAACGCGGGCATCGGACAACCTGATGTCTGAACCCGCAGGGGAAAGGACGCTAAGGCTCATGTCGCGCGATCACAAGTTCCGGCCGGCGACGATTGACGATGCCCGTGTGCTTGCTGAGCTCGTCAATTATGCTGGGGAAGGGATGCCTTATTATCTCTGGACCAAGATTGCGGAGCCCGGCGAAGCCGCTTGGGAGGTCGGGCACCGCCGCGCAGCGCGGGAGGATGGAAGTTTCTCGTACCGGAACGCGACGATCATTGAGCATGATGGTCAACCTGCTGGCTGTCTCATCGGATACGAGATCCCCGACACCCCACAGCCGATTCCCGACGATATGCCGGCAATGTTCGTGCCTCTGCAGGAATTGGAAAACCTCGCAACGGGGACATGGTACATAAATGTGTTAGCCCTACGTCCCGAATTTCGCATGCGAGGGCTTGGTACACGGCTACTGGCTTTGGCCAGTGAGATGGGACGGGCGTGTGGCAAGCGAACGTTGAGTGTCATCGTCTCTGACGCCAACACCGGAGCGCGGCGGTTCTATAAGCGGTGGGGCTACCTCGAGAAGGCCACGAGGCCAATGGTCAAGGAGACTTGGCAAAACGAGGGGCAGAGCTGGCTCTTACTGATGAAGGACATAGCATCCGGCCAGCCAAACTCTTAGGGGCTCGATACGAGGGTTCCCGACGGCTGGGTCTCACCCTGGCGCGCACCATTGTCCTGGGCGAGCGCGCCGGCGGCATCGAGGACACCCGCCCCAACCGCTTCCTTGGTGAGGCCCGCATCGGGCTTGCGCGCGCTCGACGCTAGGATCGCGCGGATTTCGGCAGCGCTAAGGGACGCGTTGCGCTGCATCAGCAGCGCGATCACACCCGAGACGTGGGCCGCGGCCATCGAGGTCCCCGAGGCGATGTCGTATTTGCGCTTCGGCGCGGGCACCACGATGTCGACGCCGGGCGCTGCGACCAGGATGTACGCGCCGCGATTGGCCTTGGTGTAGAGCTTGTCGTCCTCGTCGATGGCCGTCACGGCGATCACGTCAGCGTAGGCCGCGGGAAAAGCGGGCGCAGCCTTCGGGCCGTTATTGCCGGCGGCGGCGACGAAGATCGCGCCCTTCCCCGCCGCCGTCTTGATCGCGCGCTCGAGCAGCGGATCCATCGGCCCGGCAAAGCTCATATTCATGATCTTGGCGTTCGACGCGAAGGCCCAATCGATACCTTTCAGCACTTGCAGCGTGGTCGACTGCGCAGGCGCGCGCTTCCCCCCGCCGCTGAAGGCGCGCACGCTGAGCAGCCTCGCTTCGGGCGCGACGCCTTTTAGCTTGTCGCGCGCGGCAAGGATGCCGGCGATCTGCGTGCCGTGCGCATCGGGATGCGCAGTGCCGCCAACGGCATCGAACGTGTCGGCTAGCGCGCCGGCAAGCTCGGGATGGTCGGCATCGATCGCCGTGTCGATGACGGCGATCACCACGCCCTCCCCCCGCGCGATCCGGTGCGCTTCCTCGAGCCTGATCTTCTTGCCCGCGTAGTGCTCCGTATTCTCCCGAGGCGTCGGGGCTTTACTCGCACGGTAGTCATAATTCGGCTGCGCGGCTTCGACGTCGGGGTCGGCATCGATCGCGGCGAGAAGGTTCTGCAAGGATTGGCCGCGTCTGAGCCGGAGCTGCACGATCACGCCGTCGAGCAGCGCGACAGGCACCTGCGGCTCGGCGGTGACATTGTGCTCTCGCGCGAGACGTGCCGCGATCTCGTCGGCGCGCGCCGCATCAACCAATACGAGGATCTCGCGCGGGCGATGCGGCCGGCCGGCAACGAGCGCGGCTATGGTCGGCGGAATGGCATCTTGCGCCCTGACCGCCGCTTTCGGCGGAGGCGGGCTCTTTCCGGGGGCGTTCTTTCCGGAGTCCGACTTTCCAGAGTCCGCCTTCGCCGTATCGGACTTGCCGGAGCTGCCCTTGCCGGAGCCACCCTTTCCCGGATCATCCGTGGCGACGTTGACGCAAACCTTGCCCTTGCGCACCTGACCTGCGGGACAGGTCTTGCCGCCGTCCGGCTTCGCGATGTCGATGCAGCGTTTGCCCTTGCGCACCAGGCCCGCGGGACAGGTCTTCCCGCCGCCATCCGGCTTGGCGATGTTGATACAGTTGGGCCACTTGCCGGTCGTCCCCTTCGGACAGCTCCGCACGATGTCGCGGCAATTGGGCCACTTGCCGGTCGTGCCTTTCGGGCATCTCTTCGTTGGCGCAACGAAGATGCTTGGTCCGCCCGGCTTGATGCCGGGGTCCTTTGGCCCGCCCTGCCTGCCTCCTGGATTGACGCTTGGACCTTTGCCGCCCGGCTTGACGGACAGGCCCCCTCCCGGTGCGATGCTCGGACCGCCAGGCTTGCTCAGGGTTTTGAAGCCAGGGTTTTTTTGAAGGCGCTGTGCTTCGCTCGCCGACGACAGCGCGAAAAGGCCGATCAGCAGCACGCAGAGGAAGCGCATCGCGGACCTCACTGTCCAGACAGCACGCTCTTCACGACCCCCGATCGTTCAAGCTTTTCGATCGCTGCCTGCCGCCCCTCATCGCCTGTGCCGGGGAAGCGCAGGCGATAGAGCCCGGCCTTCGGCCCATCAACGACTACGGCGTCGATCCGTTTCAACAGATCGGAGATTTCTCCCATCGACGCCGTTTCGGAGAACGCCACCAGGAGCTCTATGCCCTGCCCGGCTTCGTCTCCGCCACCCGCCGTTTGATAGGTCGGGGCCGAGGCGCGCTCCAACATCAGACCGCTGATGGCCGCGGCCTGCGCCACGATCAGGAGCGCGGCAAGCGCGGCGGCGAGGCCGAGCTGCGGTGGAGCGAGCCCGCCGATCCAATCGGCAAACCGCTCCGAAAATCGAGTGAAGACGGACTGCCGCCGCGGCGCGGCGCCGATGCTCGTCCGCAAGCGCTGAAGCGCGTCGGGCCCGGGCGCGGCAATGGCTTCATTGCCCGCAACCGTCGCATCGGCCTCTTCCTGGGCGAAGGCGAGATGCTCCTGCATCTCCGGATGCGCTTTCAGATAGCGCTCCACGCGCGCGCGCGACTGAACGTCGAGCTTGCCGGAAACGTACCAAGGCAACAGCGCCTCGATCTCGTCGCGCTCGGCGAGCTTGTGGGAAGCATCGCTCATCACGGCCATCCTCTGTCGATGCCCCGCGCGCGCAGGCGCTCCGACAATTTCTTCCTGGCGTAGAACATGCGGGTCTTCACCGTCGCCTCGGGAATGCCGAGGATCTCGGCGACCTCGGCCACCGACTGATCCTGGTAATAGACGAGATCGAGGATCGCGCGATGATCGGGAGACAATTCGGCGATGCAGGCTTTGATCTTCGCGCTCTTGTCCTGCTTCTGCGCGGCCACCTCCGGCGTGTCTCCCTCGGCGGCGAGATCGCGCGCGGCTTCGTCCACGATGCCAAGCACCTCGGTCCGCTTGCGCAAGGCGCTGACCGCCTTGTTGTGGGCGATGGACAGCATCCAGGTCATCGGCTCAGACCGTCCCTCGTAGCGGCGCGCGTTCTGCCACACACTCACGAACACCTCGTTCAGAAGTTCCTCCGCGATCGCCTGGCTCTTCACCATGCGGAGCAGGAAGCGGAACACGCGGGCCTGCGCGCGCAGGAACAGGCGCTCCAACGCCTTGGCGTCGCCGGCCGCGACGGCTTCGAGCAGGGCTCGCTCTTCGGCATGCGCATGCATTGGCGTCACCGCCGCTGGCAAAGCCTTGGACGCCGTGCCCGGCGGAAGCGTGCGAAGCCAGCCGGCACTTGCGAATTTTGCCAGATCGGCCGGCAAAAGAATAGGCAATGCCCGCCACCTCTTGGTCCTCCTTGAGTTCGGCGCGAGGCCGCCGATGACGGCTGTGCCTCCGTGATGGGCTGTCATCAACACTACCTCGCAGTTCCAGGGACTGTGCTGGGCGGATCGCCGATCTTCTTGCAGTTGGGTGGCGTACCCCTGAACCCCTTGGGGCAGACTTTCGGCGTAGCGACCTTCGGCGGATCGACAACGACGATACGCTTGCAGTTCGGCGGCGTGCCTCTGAAGCCCTTCGGGCAGACCTTCGGCGGGTCGATCACGATACGCTTGCAGTTCGGTGGCGTGCCTCTGAAGCCTTTGGGGCAGACCTTCGGCGGCTCGACGATACGCTTGCAATTCGGTGGCGTGCCTTTGAAGCCCTTCGGACAGGCCTGCGGTGGGTCCACGATGCGCACGCAGTTGGGCGGTGTGCCTCTGAAGCCCTTCGGGCAGACCCTCGGTGGGTCCACGATGCGCACGCAGTTGGGCGGCGTGCCTCTGAAGCCTTTTGGGCAGACCTTCGGCGGATCGACGATGCGTACGCAATTCGGCGGCGTGCCTCTGAAGCCCTTCGGACAGACCTTCGGCGGCTCGACGATGCGCACGCAGTCGGGCGGCGTGCCTCTGAAGCCTTTCGGGCAGACCTTCGGCGGCTCGACGATGCGCACGCAGTTCGGCGGCGTGCCTTTGAAGCCCTTCGGGCAGACCTTCGGCGGCTCGACGATGCGTATGCAGTTGGGCGGCGAGCCTCTGAAGCCTTTCGGGCAGACCTTCGGCGGATCGACGATGCGCACGCAGTTCGGCGGCGTGCCCTTGAAACCCTTGGGGCAAGTCTCGGGCGGCTGGACATCGCGCTTGCAGCTCTCGCCGTCCCAGGCGCTGCGCGGCGGGCAGCATTTTCCGGCGACCGGCGTGCTCGACCAGCCTTGCGGGCAGGACGGCGGCGTCGTGGTCAGACCAGGCTCGCAGAATTTCTGCCCGTGCTTCTCGAACGGCGCGAACTTGACCTTGGCCGTCGCCGTATCGTCGCCGGCGTTGGTGTTTTGCGGCGTGCCGCCGGCCGGTTTGAGGATCTCGACCTTGTTCTCGTAGCCGCACGTCGCCTGCGAGCCCGTCGGCGCGACGAAGCTGTTCGGCGCCTCGATCTCGAGCGTGAGCACGATGCTCTTGCCGGCATCGAGCGCGACGGCGGGATGCGTGCAGATGCCCTGCTCGGGATGGCCGCTCGCCCCTTGGCCCTCGCAGACCCACGGCGCCGACCAGCTTCCGTTCGACGGCTCGACGGTCGTGCCGTCGAACAACGTGTCGCGGACTTCGATCGGACCGTTATACGCGCCGGGCCCTTGGTTGGTGACCGTGATGGTGAACACGGTGTTCTGACCGGTCGCCGTCGCTTGGCTCGGGCCGGCGGATTTCTCGATGGTGAGATTGGTCTCCTTGCCCGGAGGCGTCGTAAGCGGCGGCATGGGCTCGCCGATGGCCGGCGAGGCGCAGATCGCCGGGCTGCCGTCCAGCGGCAGAACGGGCGAGAACTGCGTGGTCGCAGAGCTGAAATCGTCGCCCGCGAACGAGTTGAGCAGCGTGCCGCCCGGCGCCTTGACGATCTGCGCGTTGTTGGTCACGGCGCAGCTCGGCGTGGGCGCGACGGGCACCTTCACGGTCGCAACGATCTCGACGCTTTCCATGTGGGCCAGGTTGGGATTGTTGCTGCTGCACTGATAGAGCGTCGGGAACAGCAGCGGACCGCCGCAGGTCCAACCGGCAGGCGCCGTGAACGACACCGAGGCACCGGGAGGCGATCCGAGCGGCAGCGCGTCGATGATCTGCACCGCGCTCGTGTAAGCGTCGCCGAAATTCTGCAGCCTGATCTTGAACTCGCACACCCAGTCGCTCCCGGCGACGGGGCACTTCTCGTCAGGCCCGGTCTTGAAGAGCTTCAGGTTGCTCAAGGGACCGAGCTCGGGGCAGTCCGACACCGCGCCGGGCAGGATCATGGTCGCTTCGGCCTCGTCGTCGGTCGGATCGGTGTTCAGATCCGTGCCGCCGGCGGCTTCGACGATCTTGGCCTTGTTGGTCGCCTCGCAGCCGAGGTCGGGCGCCGCGCCTTTCGGGACGTTGACGACGGCGTAGAGCTGTACGGCTTGCCCAGGCGGAAGCGTCACGGGTCCCGAGGCGCAGACATAGTCCGGCGCGGCACCCGAGCAGGTCCATGAGGGTTGCGGGAAGGACGCGGTTGCGCCGGCTGGGATGCTCTCGCCGATCTTGACCTCGCCGTCATAATCGGCCGTGCCGATATTGCGGACGACGACAAGATATTCGCACTCGAAGAAGCCGAATTTGTCGGTGCAGACGTCGGCGAATTCGTGCTTCCAGATGCGCAGATTGGTCTTCTCGCCATCCGGCGGCGGCGGCGGACAATGGGCGGCCGGGATCGTGGCGGATGCCAGGTCGAAATCGTCGAGCGGATTGGCATCGCCGAAGCCGAACGGCCAGACCAATTGCGCCAGGTTATCGAGGTGGCAGACGGGCGCGGCGACAGGAAGGTCAACGCTGACATAGAGATCGACACTGTCGCCGGGCAGCAGCGCCGTTGGGCCGAACATGCACTGATGCTCGGTAGGCGTGATCGCGAAGCACAGCCAGGGCGGCACGCCGGCGAAGGTCATGACCGCGCCGGCCGGAGCAGCCGGCAGCTTGTCGTTGATCACGACCTGGCCGATGTAGGGATCGGGCCCCGTGTTCGTCACGCGCACCACGTAGTCGCAGATGAACCCGAGTCCGCCGGCCACGCACGTACCGGGAATGGCTTCCTTGTCGAGGCGGAGATTGAAGCTGCCTTCGGGCAACCCGGGCGGAGGTGGCGGATAGCCGGGCGGGAGCTCGCCAGGAGGCGTGCCGGGCGGCGGCATAAAGGAGCCGGGGACGGGATAGCCCGGCACGTAAGGCGCCGGCGCGTAGAAGCCGAACTCGGCCTTAGGGTCGCAGGGCTGCCAGATCTCGATATCGCCGACGTGACCCAGCTTTTCTGCGCCATCGAACGTCCCGTCATAGTCGACGAAATAAGAGATGGATGGTGGCTCGTTGTCCGGGCGGATCAGAGAGCGCGCATTGCCCTGCAAGCCGTGCACCACGCCAGAGCCGCTTCCGCCATCGCGCAACGCATCGCCCGTCGACCAGACGAACGCATCGCAAGCGCCGAGCTGCATAGCGCCAGCCTTGTCGTAGCCGTAGCCAAGCGCGACCCCACCCGAAATGTTGCGATGGTCGGGCGGGAAGCCGACCGCGTATTCGTCAGGGATTGGAACCCAAATGCCGGGCGTCGCGGGGTCGTCCGGGATCTCGCGCTTGAAGCGGAACACCACCGATTGCTGCGCGTCGGTGAAAGCGGTGTAGTCGTAGCTGCCTTTGATCCCGCCGCGCTGGGCGACATACATATAATCTACATTGTCGAAGGCAATGTCGGAGATCGGGTGATTGGCAGGCGTGCCTGAGACCTCAATCTCCAGACGCGGGTCGTTGCCGAACGCGCCATCGAGTCCGATCGACACGGACCAGATCGCAGGCCCCTCCGCGACCGCGTAATAGAGCCGCCCTGCCCGCAGGCCTAAGCCCCACACGCGCCGCTCGGCTTGCGTGAAGCCCCAGGTCGCCGGATTTTGGCTGTCGAAGGCGGGACTCTTTATATCTGTCGCCGTCCCGTCATCGCCGATGGGTGCGAGCCCCGCGGCGGCACGCCCGGCTTGGCCGTGGTCGAACGTGTCGACCGGTGCGCCGGACGCATCGAGGCGGTGAATCAGGCCGGTGTCGAGGTCGGAGACGAAGAACTGTCGCGTGGCGGGATCGAAAACGATGTCGCCGAGTCCGGGGCCGCTATTGTCGGGGATCGTCGCGAAGAGTGACACTGCGCCGGTCTTGCCGTCGACTTTCCAGATGCTGCCCGGGCCGCCTCCTTCGCCAAACTGGCCGGCCATCCATTCCGCGTTCGCATGACCGGTCTTCGAGCGCTCCGCGCGTCCATCGCCGTCTGAGTCGGGAACGACGAGCTGAAGGCCGAAAGCCGAGGTCGCGCCGAGATAGATGTTGGGTGCCTCGCCCGGCGAGCCCGGAACTGCATCGAGCCCCACGGCGAACACCTGGCCGACGTCACGCGCGTTGACCGCAAGGACAGGCGGCGCAGAAACGATCTGGCCGGTCGGGGGAGCACCCGGTTCAAGTTTGATGATTTCGGCCGACGCACCATCAAGATCGATAAATGTCTCGTCGAGCGGATTTCCCGCGTGGCCATCGGATTGCGTGGTCCCGGCGAAGCCTGTGACCACCGCCATGCCCCGGTCGAGAACCCGCGTGTCCTGGGCGCTGGCGGGAAATAAAGTGAAGGCGAATGAGAGAAGAACGACCGAAATGAGCGCAACATGCGATCGCTGCGGTATCTGCCGCGCGAGGCGCTGCATGGCCGGGCTGTGCGCTATCGAGGGCGCATAAAGCGCGTAATACACCGCGCCAATATTAAGGAGCAGACTGGTCATTATAGACCTCCATCGCCTGAACTTGCCGCACAGGGACGGCGTTTCGCGGGGTTAGTCGCGACGGCAATGGGAAAGGTTCACGCAAACGGTATGCTGAGAGAGCCGCCGCCGAGCGACGCGATTCCGGGCTTCTCCGGGAGCGCCTGGAAGACACTCGCTCCGAAGCCCGATCTGTTCGGCCTCAAGCATGTCTGCGTCAGCTGACTGGCGTGGCCCCCGCTCGTCTCGGAAGCCGGCAAGGACGGCGTGCGCCGTTCTCACATCGCGCCGATTAGGGGACTTACGTTTGGCCGACCGAAACCCCTATAGTCGGCCGCAACGAAGCATCCATGCGCCGAGAGCGCGCGTCTCTGCGAAACGAGGCGTCACCGGATCGTATGCGGCGCCGGTAGCAACATGACCCGCAAAGCGCCCTTGCAGAGCTTCCCAGCCCTTCGCACGCGGGATCCCGATGAATTGCGGGAGCGCATGGCGCCGCTCTATGCGGTGAGCGCCCTCGAGGTGCCGCGCGCCGAAGCCAAATTCGACGCGCAGGTCAACCATGTCGAATTCCGAAGCATCGGGTTGAGCTATGCCCGGTATGGCTGCCCGCTCGAGGCGGTCATGTCGAACACGAACTTCTATGCGCAGGGCTTCGGCTTGCGCGGCAGCGGCGAGGTCGTGCTGAAGGGACAGACCTTCACGGTCGCTGGAGGGAGAGGCGGCGCTGGAGGACCGGGAGAAACGGCAAGGCTCCACTATGGTGCCGGCTTCGAGCACCTGATCATGAAAATAAGGCCGGACGCCCTCGTCCAGAAGCTAAGCGCGCTGCTCGGCGCTCCGGTTGTTCCACCCTTGAAACTGAGCGGCGGGTTCGGCGAGCAAGGCCTGGCGGCGCAGCGTTATCTGCTTAGATTTGCGATCTCGGAACTTGACAGAAGCAAAGGGATGCTCCCGCCGCTCCTGCTGGCCGAGCTCGAGCAGGCACTCATCGTTGCCTATCTCTGCGCCAATGAGAGCAACTACAGTCCGCAGCTTAACGGGCACCTGCCCGGCGCCGCGCCCTGGCAGGTGCGTCGGGCCGAGGAATACATCGCGGCGAATTGGGACCAGCCGATCACGATCGAGGCGCTGGCGCGCGCTACCAACACCAGCGCGCGCAGCCTGTTCGATACTTTCAAGAAACATCGCGGCTATTCGCCGATGAATTTCGTCAAGCGCGTACGCCTGCAGCGCGCAAGGACCCTGCTCGAGCGACCGGATGAAGCCGCGTCGGTCACCTCGGTCGCCTACGCTTGCGGGTTCTCCAATCTCGGGCATTTCGCCAGGGATTACCTGTTCAGCTTCGGGGAACTCCCCTCCGCGACCCTCAAGGCGAGCAAGCACTCGAACGGCTCCTAGTTCGGCTCGGCTGCGGAGCGCGACAAGCGAAGCCTGCGCTTCCCGATCAAAACCTGCGCGATTTGAGTAGCCGCCCAGGCCGCATCCATGGCGAGTCTGAACTTGCCGCCCGTGCCGGCTTTCCGGACCAGAGGGCGCGCACGGCCACCGCCACTCGGAGAGCACATCATGAAGATCACCCGCCGCACCGCAATGACCGGCACCTTGAGCCTGTTGGCCGGAGCGTCCTTGGCGACCTTGGCCAAGGCGAACTGGGACGGACTCAATCTCGGCGAAGGGCTCGAAGAGTTCTGGCTGGCGACCGACGCCTATATCTACGGCTATCCGCTCGTGACCATGGAGATGACGCGGCGAGTCCTCACCAACGTCGCCAAGCCGGAAGGGACGCGCGCGCCCATGGGGCAGCTTATCAAGCTGCGTGAATATCCCACCGCCGCCTTCCACGACGTGACGGCGCCGAACGCCGATACGCTCTATACGACGGCGTTCTTCGATGTGGGCAAGGAGCCGTGGGTCCTGAGCCTGCCGGACATGGACGGGCGCTATGCACTGTTCCCGCTGCTCGACGGCTGGACAAACGTGTTCGAGGTCCCCGGCAAGCGCACGACCGGCACCGAGGCGCAGACCTATGCGATCACCGGCCCAGGCTGGAGCGGTACGCTGCCCGAGGGCGTGAAGGAGTACAAGTCGCCCACCAATATCGTCTGGCTGCTCGGGCGCATCTACTGCACCGGCACACCTGAGGACTACAAGGCCGTGCATGCGCTCCAGGACAAGGTCGGGCTGGTTCCGCTCAGCGCCTACGGCAAGCCTTACACGCCCCCGGAAGGCAAGGTCGATCCGGCCATCGACATGAAGACGGCGGTGCGCGACCAGGTGGAACGGCTGAGCACGGTCGACTATTTCACGTTGCTCGCTGAGCTCATGAAGACCAACCCGCCCGCGCCCGAGGATGCTCCAGCGCTTGCCCGTTTCGAGCGGATCGGCCTTGTCGCCGGCAAGGACTTCGATGCGAGCAAGCTGAAGGCGGACGCCGCGAGCCGCATTCCCGTGGTCGGGGTCGACCGCATCATGCTGCAGTTCAAGATCAACGACGCGGTCAAGCACCTCAATGGCTGGGGCTTCACCACCAAGACCGGCCTTTACGGCACCGACTATCTGATGCGCGCGCTCATAACCGCGATCGGCCTCGGCGCCAACCGTCCGCAGGATGCCGTCTATCCGACCTCGCTCAAGGATGCCGAGGGAGGCGACTATGACGGCGCGAACAAATACGTCATGCGCTTCGAGAAGGGTCAACTGCCGCCGGTGCAGGGCTTCTGGTCGGTGACCATGTACAACAGCCAATATTTCTTCGTCGAGAATCCGATCGACCGCTACTCGATCAGCCCGCGGCAGGACCTCAAGGCAAATCCCGACGGCTCGGTCGACCTCTACATCCAGCACGAATCGCCGGGCGCCGATAAAGAGTCCAATTGGCTCCCCGCCCCCGCCGACAAGTTCGTGCTGATGCTGCGCATGTATTGGCCGGACGAGACACCTCCGTCGATCATCGACGGCACCTGGACTCCACCGCCCGTGACGAAGCAATGAAGCTGATGCGACGCGCGCAGAGCGATGACACCCCACCGGAGACTGTGCTCCGCAACGGCACTGGGATAGTCTACCGCTAGGGAAGTGGGGCGGTCATGTATTGGGGGCGTCTTCTAGCAGGCTCGGCGGGTCTCGCGATATTGCTCGCTCAAACGGCGCTCGCCTTGGGCGGCGGCTTGGGAGACCAGCCAGGCACACCCGAGCCGAACACATGGGAATTCAGCTTCACGCCGTATGGCTGGATGACCAGCGTCAATGGCGACTTCACCGCGCGCGGGCATCGCGTAAGCGTCGACGAGGGCTTTTTCGCCATCGTCGACAAGAGCGACTCGCTCATGGCACTGATGGGTTACTTCGAAGCGAGGAAAGGCCGCCTCGGGATTTTCACCGACATCGTCTGGGAGGATCTCGGTTTTCCCGGTCGCGGGCAGAACGATTTTCAGCGGGGCCGCTCCGGCGATCCCCTCGCGCGATTTCCGAATCTCAATTTCACGGCCGACTCCAATCTGCGCACCACGTCGCGCGCCCAGCTCGATTATGAATCGACCATCATTCAGTCCGGCGCGGCCTTCGAGATCGCCAAGTGGACCAACGCGTCCTCGCAGACCGCGTTCGACCTTCTCGGTGGCGCCCGCTACTGGAACCAGAACGTCGACGCCGCCGTCAATCTGACGGGCAACCTCACGATCAACGCCACGGCGAGCGCGACGTTCGATCCGCGCGCTGTGGCGCGCGCTGCCCTTCAGCAGCGCGGGTTCACGCTCGACCGCAAGGGCGCCCGACTGCTCGAGCGGGCGATCCAGAAGCGTTTCGGGCCGGGCAAGACCATCACCGTGAGCCGAAGCGAACAGATCAACCTGGAAGGTGTGGTGGCGCGCGCGAAGAGCGGCGACCTCGAATGGGTCGATCCGTTCATCGGTGGTCGCCTCCGCCATAGCTTCGGTGGAGATAAGGAGTTGACGGTGGAAGGCGACGTTGGCGGGTTCGGCGTCGGCAGCGACTTCTCCTGGCAGGTGGTCGCGACCTACGGCTTCGACGTCAACTGCTTCGGCACGCCGATCCACACGGTCGTCGGCTATCGCGCTCTGGCCGTCGACTATAGCGAGCGCAGCCCTTACGGCGACAATGCCCTGGACTTCATCCAGCACGGCCCCGTGATGGGCGTGAAGCTCCGGTGGTAGGCCGCGGTCTTGGGGCGTGGCAGCGCCAAGTGCCGGCATGCCGCAACTTTACTCGCAATGCCCTCGGAACTCCCGCAACCGCGCTTCTTCGCGGAGAGATCGGCGGAGGCGGCTGTGTAGGTAGCGCCGTCGTCCCACGTACCGCGGCCTGAAATCAAACGCATCGACGCGTGATCTCCCTGCGCTGGAACAGGGAATTCACCCGCGGCAGGCCTCAGGTCGCGCAGCACAGTCTGAGGAGCAAAATCCGGGTCCTTGTGGCGCAAAATGATAACAGAGTCTGCCGGTGGACTGAGTACGTTCTCCTGAAACAGCTTTGCACGCAAAGGAGGCTCAGTGCATGAAACGACTCTCGTTAACATCGGTGTGCGCATTGGGGATGCTCGCGTCCCTTGCGCCCGCGGCGCCGGTCCTGGCGCAAGATGCCAAGCGGCCGAATATCGTCATGTTGATGACTGACGACACCGGCTGGAATGACTTCGGCGCTTATGGTGGGGGTGCGAATCTCGGCCATCCGACCCCGAATATCGATCGCGTCGCCCAGGAAGGCGCCGTCTTCACCAGTTGGTACGGCCAGGCAAGCTGCACTGCAGGGCGGGCGGCGTTCATGACCGGACGCGTTCCGATCCGCTCGGCGCTGTCGATCGTCGTTGTGCCGGGCGATGAGAACGGCCTGAGGCAGGAAACGCCGACGATCGCCGAGTTCTTCCAGAAAAACGGCTACCGCACTTATTTCTCGGGCAAGTGGCATATGGGCGATCAGCCCAAGTTCTATCCGATCGAACACGGGTTCGATGAGATGAAGCACTTCGCCGCCTATTATCCGGGCGTCTACACCTATGACGACACCAGTTGGTATGCGCATCCCTGGTTTCCGAAATTCAACGCCGCCTTCTGGGAGGAATTCCAAAAGACCGTCAATCTGTACGAGTGGGAAGGCGTTGCCGGCAAGCCCGCGAGCAAGGTCGCCCGCATCGACTACGACTATCTTCGTGAGTTCGACGTTCGGCAGGCCGACTCGGCTATCGGCTATATCAAGCAGCACGCCAAGGATTCGAAGCCGTTCTTCATGAATGTGAATTTTATGAAGATGCACAATCCAAACATTCCGGCCAAGGAATTTGCTGGGAAATCACGCCTCGGCAATTACTCCGATGCCATGCTGGAACTGGATTCCAACATCGGCAAGATCATTGACGCCATCCGGACCGAGGCGCCCAACACCATCGTCATCATAACCGCCGACAATGGCGCTTGGCAGGATGCGTGGCCGGACGCCGGCACCGTTCCGTTCCGCGGTGAAAAGGGCACGGCCTTCGAAGGCGGCTTCCGTGTGCCCGCCATCATGTGGGCGCCCGGCACGATTCCGTCAGGCGCGCGCTATGGTGAGATGATGTCGCACATCGACCTTTGGTCGACCCTGGCGACGATGGTCGGCCTGACACCTCCGCCCCATGGCGCATGGACCGACGACAACGGCAAGCCGATCTATTTCGACAGCATCGACAACACCGCTTACATCACGGGCAAGGCGCGGCATTCAGCGCGCACCTCGTGGATCTATACCGACGGTGAATCCTTCGCAGGCGCTCGCGCCGACATCGGCGGCGATCCCGAGAACCCGGACCTGCGCATCGCCTGGAAATACATCTATACCGCCAAGGACACCTGGCTTGGTCCAACACAGGATCTCGGCGCCATCGGCGCGACCTACAACCTCACCATGGACCCCTACGAGAAATACGACATGACGTTCAACGGCGCCGTGAGCACACGGATGCCGACCACCTCGCCCGGACGCTATGCCGGCTGGGACAACGGCTGGGCTCTTTCGTTGATCCAGCCTGTGATCATCGAGTTCGACAAATCCCTCGTCGATTTTCCGAGCATCAAGCGCTTCCCCGGCGGGGCATCGAACGACCTGGTTCCCAATCTTCAGGATCCGGGAAATCCCGTGCCTTTGATGGATGTTCATAAGGCCGTGAAGACCATCGGCGCGTTCGACTAGTCGGTCAGTGGGGCGCGGGGGCCGGTGAACGGCTCCCGCTGCCCACCTGATCGGCTGCAAGCATAGCGATATGGAAAACCTTGATAGGCGTGCTTCCACCTTTAGCTTCCGCTGAATCCGGAAGCACGCTTATCGCCAATCGCGCCTGCAGACGGCACGTATCGCGGCAAGCAGTTTTGTAACGCCGTACCGCTCCCCGATCCGACCAAGTTCGCGATTGTCCCGTGCGCGAACCGAAATGCCATCAGCCCCGGCCAGCCGCTCGATCGTCGTTCCGACTGATTGCCGCTGACGGAAGCGACAAGCCAACGAAAAAAGGAGGCGACCATGCCATGTTCATCCAGGCCCAACCGGCGCGCAGTACTCGGAGGTCTTGCGGCCCTGCTCTTCCTGTGCGCGATCGGCCCAGGCGTGCAGCCGTTGGCGGCCGGCGGTGCTGCGCCCGAAGATCCTTTGCCGTCGTGGAACGAGGGTCCCGCAAAAAAGGCCATCCTCGATCTCGTAGCGGCGACCACCGATCCGGCGAGTCCACATTTCGTCCCGCCGGAGGCGCGTATCGCGACCTTCGATCAGGACGGCACGACATGGGTCTCCCATCCGGTCTATACGCAAGTCCTCTACTGTCTTGACCGGGTTCCGGCGGTGGTCGAGGCGAAGCCTGAGCTCAAGGACGTCGAGCCGTTCAAGACAGTGCTCTCCGGCGATTACGCGGCGATCGCCAGTCTCAGCGTCAAGGATCTGGAACAAATCGCGGCCGCGACTTTGACCGGCATGACGGTGGATGAATTTGCGGCCGAAGCGACCAAGTGGATCGCTACGGCGAAGCATCCGCGCTGGGACCGGCTCTACACGGAGCTGACCTACCAGCCGATGCTCGAGGTGATGCGATATCTGCGCGCCAATGACTACAAGACCTACATCGTCACCGGCGGCGGGCAGGATTTTGTGCGCGCCTATTCCGAGCGCGTCTACGGCATCCCGCCCGAACAGGTGATCGGCTCGGCGTCGGGCGTGACCTATGGCTATGACAAGGACCAACGGCCGATCCTGACCAAGGATCCGAAACTGCTGGTGAACGACAATTTTGCCGGCAAGCCCGAGAACATTCACCTCGAAATCGGCCGCCGGCCGATGATCGCCTTCGGCAATTCGACCGGCGACCGCCAGATGCTGGAATACACCAAAGCTGGCGATGGCGCGCGGGCGGCGCTGCTCGTGCTGCATGACGATGCGACGCGCGAATACGCCTATGGCCCCGCGCTGGGACTACCCGACACGAAGTTCGGGACCTTTACCCAGGAACTCTACGACGAGGCGACGAAGAACGGCTGGTTCGTCATCAGCATGAAGAGCGACTGGAACCGCATTTTTGCGTTTGAAGAATGAGCCGCAGCCGTAGGTCTCCCGCGAAGACGAGACGCCAAACGCCGACTGACGCACAGACCAGCCCGGGCCGCGCCGCAAAGTCTAGACCGTGGATTGCGGCGCTGGCCACGGCGGCGCTCATGCTCGCGATCGCGCTCGCCTATCAGATGCCGAGCGACCGAAACCATGAGTCCCCGAAGATTGCTGCAAAGGCCGAGTTCGTCGGCAGCGAGACCTGCGCTGGGTGCCACCGAGCCGAAGCGGAACTGTGGCATGGATCGCAGCACCGGCATGCCATGGATCACGCCACCAAAGCCTCGGTGCTCGGCGATTTCAACGATGCAGTCTTCGATTATCACGGCGTGCGGTCCCGCTTCTTCATGAAGAACGACAAGTATTTTGTCGAGACCGACGGCCCTGATGGCGAACTCGCCACCTTTGAAGTGAAGTACACATTCGGGCTCGATCCGCTGCAACAATATCTCGTCGAGTTTCCCGATGGGCGGTTGCAGGCGCTTTCGCTCGCTTGGGACAGCCGGCCGAAGGAAAAGGGGGGACAACGCTGGTTCCACCTCTATCCCGGTGAGGAGATTCGCCACGACGACGTCCTGCACTGGACCAAACTGAACCAAAACTGGAACTTCATGTGCGCCGAGTGCCACTCGACCGGTGTGCGCAAGAACTATGACGCAGACGCCGATCGCTTCGACACGGCCTGGGCGGAGATCAGCGTCGGCTGTGAATCATGCCACGGACAAGGCTCGAACCACGTCGCCTGGGCCAAAGACAAGCAAAGCTGGCGGCCCTTTAAAGAAAGCGATCCGACCAAGGGACTTCTGGTGCAATTCGACGAGCGCAACGACGCGACGTGGGGGCGCCATCCGTACAGCCTTCAGCCGCAGCGGAGCACTGCTCCTGCGGCCCTGCGCAAGGAGGTCGAGACCTGCGGGCTATGCCATGCACGGCGGGGCCAAATCTCGGAAGATTGGGTGCCGGGACGGCCCCTGTCCGACACCCACATCGTGGCGATGCTTTCGCAAGGGCTCTACCAGGCCGACGGGCAGATGCTCGATGAAGTCTACAATTACGGCTCGTTCAAGCAGAGCCGAATGTACGCCGCGGGAGTCACTTGCAGCGATTGCCACGACCCGCACAGCGCCAAACTCCGGCTATCCGGCGACCAGGTCTGTTTGCAATGCCACGCCGGCACCTATGCGAAGGAAGCGCATCACCACCACGCAGGAGTAAGTCCCGAGGTGGGCTGCGTCTCCTGCCATATGCCCGCGCGAAGCTACATGGTGGTGGATCGCCGGCATGACCACGGCTTCCGTGTGCCGCGCCCGGACCTCGCGGCGAAGCTCGGAACCACGAATGCGTGCAACGATTGCCACACTGACAAGCCGGCCGCATGGGCTGCCGGGGCCGTTGAGAGGTGGTTTGGCCCGAACCGGAAGGGCTCGCAGAGCTATGCGGAGGCGTTCCACGCGGCATGGACCAGCCAGCCCGATGCGGCAAACCTCCTTGCCGCTGTCGCTGCGGACCCAAGCGACCCGAGCTTCGTCAGGGCAAGTGCGCTGACCGAGCTCTCTCGCCGCGTATCGGCATCCACTATCGGACTGGCGCAGAAAGGTCTTGCTGATACCGATCCCATGGTGCGCTTGGGTGCGCTCGACATGGTCGAAGCCCTGCCGCCGGATCAGCTCTGGCCGCTAATCTCGCCGCTGTTGTCGGATCCTGTCCGCAGCATACGCATAAGGGTTGCGTTCCTGCTTGCCGGCGCCCCACGCGAGGGTCTCTCGGCGAGCGACCGCGAACGGCTCGAGCAGGCTGAAAAGGAGTTCATTGCGGCCCAGCGCCTGAATGCGGACCGGCCCGAATCGCGCGCGACGCTGGGCAGCTTCCACGCACGCAGCGGTCGCATGGCGGAGGCTGAAGCGGAGTACAAAGCGGCGCTGCGCCTAAGCCCCCACCATGCGCCGTCCGCGGTCAACCTCGCTGACCTCTACCGGCAACTTGGCCGCGACTCCGATGCGGAAAATGTCCTACGCGGGGCGATCGAAATGTCGCCTCAGGATGCCGGCCTGCACTACGCGCTCGGACTGGCCCTCGTGCGCCTCAAGCGTCAGGATGAGGCTCTCACCGAACTGCGACGCGCCGCGGAGCTGGACCCCGCCCAGGCCCGATATGCTTACGTCTATGCGGTTGGGCTCGATTCAAGCGGACGCCGTGGCGAAGCTATCCAAGCTCTCGAGGACAATCTCGCACGTCACCCAGACGATCGCGACACGCTGGCGGCGCTCATCGGCTTTAGCCGCGAGGCGGGTGATGCTGCCGCCACGCTCCGCTATGCCGAGCAGCTCGCCCTGATGGAGCCGGCAAACACCGAGCTCAAGAGCTTGGTGGAGGCGCTGCGGCGCCAGACTGAAGCCCCGTAGCTACTCATAGGGCGATCTGGGCGTGGTCCTGCCTTGTAGTGGCAGCTCTTTACTGTTCAATCGTCGGAATTCAGACGGAGGACATTGCAGCCACCGGCCAAATGCGCGGGTGAAGTTGGCATGTTCTTCATAGCCGAGGGAGGCGGCGACATCGGCAACGGTCAGGTTCGTCTCGGTAAGGAGCTGAATGGCCTGCTTGCGGCGCGCGAGTTCCAGCACCTCTCTGTAATAATAGCCGGCCTCGCGCAATCGCCTCTGCAGCTCCCGTACACCAACGCCGGCAAGCCGGGCCGCGCCATCGATGTCACTGCGCCCTTCGACCAAACGAAGCGAAACAATCGCGGAGAAGGAACGGACAGGCTCGGGCGCGTCAGGCAAGACCAAGTCGTCATGGA
The DNA here is from genome assembly GCA_964634195.1 of uncultured Methyloceanibacter sp. Lineage (GTDB taxonomy): Bacteria > Pseudomonadota > Alphaproteobacteria > Rhizobiales > Methyloligellaceae > Methyloceanibacter. Next base: position 223,678 of record CAZWIO010000004.1, read on the forward strand.
TGGCTCTTGGCGGAACTGTTGCCTTCAGGACGAGATCGGGCTTGTCACGCCTTTCTCGGAATAGTTGCTCGCGAGAGAACGCGACGCCTACTCCTGGACAACTGAACCGGACAGGAGCTCCCGCTCCGAGTTCTAGCTGTGCCGCTTCCGGGTCTTTCTCATAATCCACTTCTATCCAATCCGGCAGCCAATCGGGACCAAGGAAAAGCCGAGCGAAGTGGATCATCGGAAAGATCTGATGATCGCTGTGGTGGATATCTGCGCTTAAGGCGCGAAGACGAATGACCCTCCAGACCCAGTGGGCATTTTGCTTTTTTAGCTCCATTCTGGAGTTCGAGGCGCCATGCGCATGGCTGGAGGAATTTGCGGTTCTGATCCCCTCGTATAGGTTCGGAGCCATCGCGCTATACGCGGCCCACGGGCCGTATCCCGCATACGACATGCGCTTCCCGACATTGAGGCCAAGCGTTCGGTCCCCCAGCATCCATCCTGCCCGCCTGAACAGGCCGATCAGGGCTGTCGCCGGGACAGGCATGCTGCCGAGCTTGCGTATCGCAATAGGCAACCCCTCGCCGTCGAGAGCTTTCAAGAATGCACGCTCCCCGGCGCCTTCCTCCAGAAGCTGAGGCAGCGAGCCGAGGCCACGGGCACGTACGAGCGGAACCAGTCCAATCTTCTTCATGGGACCCACGCGCATGGCTTCAACGTCGCGACTCTGTGCGCTTTCCGGTGCCGCGGTCGGCAATCGCGCACAAACACTCTGCCCGTCCGGCAACGTGATGTGTCGACGACCGGACCCCCTCCCCGGCGAAATCTCGGCCTTCTGACACAAAATGATAAGGGCTTCTGTGTCGGAAAGTCTAATGTCGCAGCGGGCTAGCTCTGTCTTTCGTCTCTGTTTCTGGGCAACCCGACCACAGCCGAGGGTGCGTCCCGTATCCGGTTCGCGATCTGGGTTGATTGACCTGAATCAAAATTAAGGTGGGGGGATAACTCATCCAATCTCAATGGTCAAAGACGGGCATGTTCGTGAAAACCGGGATCAATTTGTGAGATACGCTCTAGCGCTGCTGGCTGTGGCCGCGAGTGCAATTGCTGCGACCTCGGTGCAAGCGCAGCAGAAGGACGCCGGGCATGACGCCGCGGCTCAGGCCAACAACCCGCTGGCCAACATGAAGGCGGTGAACTTCCAGAACATGTACACCGGCGAGGTGTCTGGACTGGATCAGGATGCCAACCAGTTCATGCTGCGCTACGCCCAGCCCGTCAAACTCTTTGGCGGTCAGTGGCTGATGCGCGCCACCGCTCCTCTCAATACGGTCCCGACCATCGACGGCCATGAGACAGGGCTTGGCGATCTCAACGTATTGGCCGCCTATCTGTTCGACACGGGCAGCCCGGCCGTGAGCTTCGGATTCGGGCCGCAGGTTACGGTCCCGACCGCGAGCTCGCATGAGACGGGGAGCGAGAAATTGTCCGTCGGCTTCGCCAATGTCCTCTTCAACGCGACCAGCCACAAATTTCAGTGGGGTTATCTGCTGACCTGGCAGGCGAGCGTGGCCGGTGACGGCAATGCGCCCGACGTCAATGCCGGAGCCTTTCAACCCTTCCTCTTCTATCAGCTCGGACAAGGCTGGTATCTGCGGTCGACGGGAATCTGGACTTACGATTTCGAGAGCGACGGCTATGCGATACCGGTGGGGCTCGGTGCAGGTCGCGTTATCAAGACGCACGATGTCGTCGCGAATATATTCGTCGAGCCACAATATTCCGTCGTTACCGGCGGCGACGGCCAGCCGGAATGGAATATCTATGGCGGACTGAACTTCCAGTTTTGAGGACCGCCGAAGCAAGGCGAGCTCCGTGCCGGCTGGCCCGGCAAGCTGAAAACACCCCCCGTAAAGTTGAAAACACCAGGACGAAAGGCGACCAGAAATGACACGCAAAGCTTTGCTAGCGGCTGCTGCCTTGTGCTTGGCCGCGGCCACGAGCGGCACGGCCATGGCGGATATGAGCCGGATCGAGGCGCTGGCGAATCTGCCCTTCAAAGAGGGCCGGCCCACGGCGCAGACGGCCGCCGAGCTGCGGCAGGAGCTCGCCTTCCAGCAAGCGGTACAGGCCTATCTCTGGGCCATGCCGCTGATCAACACGCTCGGCATGAAATACGGCTCCGAGGCCACCTTCGGCGCCGGCTACAACGTTCTGCCGATCTGGAAGCAACGGCTCGACCCGAAGACCCTGGTCACGACGCCTAACTCCGACCTGCTCTATGCGATGACCTATGTCGACATGAACGAGACCGGTCCGATCGTGCTGGATGCACCGACCGATCTGCAGGGCATCCTGCTCGACTTCTGGCAACGACCGATCCCGGTCGATGGCGGCAAATATTTCGGCGATGTCGGCTTGCCGGGACCTGACCAGGGTAAGGGCGGCAAGTTTCTGATTCTGCCGCCGGGCTATAAGGGCGAGGTGCCTGAGGGCTACTATGTCTACCGTTCGGGCACGAGCAACATTTTCATTTTCCTGCGCGGCTTCTACGAGGATCCCAACAACCTCACCCCGGCGGTCGAGCATCTCGAGAAGGCCAAGATCTACCCGCTGAACCTGCCCGAAGCCGAGCGCAAAGCAATGGTATTCCCGGACGCCTCGGGCGTGCCCGTGAACATGCTGCCGCGCTCGACGGCGGAAGCCTTCGACCAGCTGAAGTGGCTCGTCGACAAGGAAGGAGAGCATCTCGCCGGTCCTGACGGGCTCGGCATCCTCGCGAGCATCGGCCTTGTCGCCGGACAGCCTTTCGAGCCGGATGAGCAGAAGCGCGAGCTCCTCGAAGCGGCGGCGCGCACGGGCTACAAGATGAGCCGCGTGATCGGCCTCGCTAACGGGATCGGCGACAATTCCTATCTCGTCTGGCCGGACCGCCAGTGGGTCAATCCGATCAACAACGCCGCCTATCCCGGCCCGCAAAAGCCGATCACCCTCGACTTCCGCGACAAGGCGCACGGCTACACCGCGATTGAGCCGCGCGTCTGGTTCTTTACCGACTACTACTCGATCAGCCCGGGCATGGTTTCGCAGAGTCCGGGCCGGGGTGCCGCCTATGAGATCGCCTTCAACGACGCCGATGGCGAACCGCTCTCCGGCGACAGCTCCTATAAGCTGACATTGCCGGCGGACATCCCGGCCAAGCTCTTCTGGTCAGTGACGCTCTACGACGCGGCAAATGCCTCTGGGCTCGCAACGACGGAGCGGCGCTTCCCATCGCTCGGGTCGCGCGACAAACCGATCGCGAACGCCGACGGAAGCACTGATCTCTACATCGGCCCGAAAGCGCCGCAGGGGCACGAGGCGAACTGGCTGCCAACCGCACCCGGTCACGGCTTTTTCGCAATCCTCCGTCTCTACGGTCCGGAGGAGGCGGCCATCAATTTCAGTTGGAAGCCCGGCGACCTCGAAAAGCAATGATGGCGCTGCAAGAGGGATGCGCCGCGGCAGATCCCACACCGCGCGCGTATCTCCCCGAATCGTAAAATCGTGTCCTGGTGGCGCAAAATGATAATGGGGTTCGAGCCGGACTGAGTATCACCTTTGTGAGCGGTTTTGCATTGCAAAGGAGGCGGCTCAGCTCATGAAACGATCCTCGTTAACATCGCTGCACGCGGCGCTGTTTTTTGTCGGAGTGTGTTTCGTATCGTCTGCGGCACTGGCAGAGGATGCGATAAGCCATCCGGCGAAGAAGCCCATCGGTCCGACGACGAATGAGATGATTGCCTCGCTCGCGGTGCTCAACGCCAAGACCGCGACGTTGCAGGACAACAAGCTCGTCTTGCATGGGGTCTCGCCCAATTCCATCGTCTTCGCCGATCGCCCGGTGCGCGCGGCGGGTCATGTCCTGACGTCTCACTTCATCAAGGAATGGGACGAGGGAATTGACAGCTTCGCCAAGGATCCGCCCAACGCCACCATCTCGGTGCTGAGTAATGACGGCACGACCGTCAAGGATGCCGTGGTCGTGCTCAAGACGCCGAAGCTCGAAGGAGACAATCTGACGTTCGATGTCTCCGTCCTCGAAGGCGACCTGAAGGACGCCACCGGTGCCGCTGCTCTTTTCATCGACTGGTTCGCGGCGCGCGGGTTCGGCGGCCACGGGTTCGGCGGCCACGTCGTGATCGGAGGACGCCCCGCTTGGCACGGAGCCTGGTACGGCGTTCATCCAGGCGCTGCATTTGGCGCCGGGGTCGCAGTGGGTGCGGTCGGAGCGGCAGTGGCGCGTCCCTATTATTATGGGAATTATTATGGGCCCCCCGCATGCGGTTATTACCCGTATCCGCCTTGCTACTAGGGCTCGAGCTCCCACAAGGGCCGCATACCAGCGAACGAAGCCTTCGGATTTTACGAGGATTTTCGGTCCTGCTCACGGCGACGGGCTGGGCGCGGCCGCCGGGAGCCGGCAACGAGGGAGGGAACGACGGTGTCGTTCAACAGAAGCATCGGGCTCGGCCTGGCGCTGATCCTTTGCACAGGCAATGCAGCCGCAAGCGCTGATCTTGCTCCGGCCTATGCGGAGCCCGCGACCGGCAAGTGGGAATTCAGCCTAACCCCCTATGGCTGGGCGACCAGCATGAATGGCGGCGTCACGGCACTCGGGCACACGGCAGATGTCAATGAGGACTTCATCGAGATCGTCGAGAAGAGCGACTCGCTGCTCGCCTGGATGAGCTATTTCGAGGCCCGCAAGGGTCGCTTCGCTGTCTTCACTGATTTGGTTTGGGCCGATCTCGGATTCTCTGGGAACTTTAATATCACCAAAAGCCCGCTTGGACGGTTCGATCGGGCAACCTTGAACGTCGTGGGTCGGGCCCAGATCGACTACAAGGAAACCATCATCCAGTCGGGCATTGCCTATGAGGTGGCTCGGTGGCAGAGCGCGCCGGGAAACTTCACCGCCTTGGATTTGATGGGTAGCGCACGGTATTGGAACCAAACCGTCGATCTGTCGCTACGCCTGACCGGCACGCTTACTGTCGATTTGCGCGAACTCGGGCTGCAGTTGCAGCGCTCACGCCGCCTGGCGATTGCCCGCTCTGGCGAGCTTGAATGGGTCGATCCGGTCGTAGGGGCGCGCATCAGGCATCAAATCGCTCCCGGTAGAGAGCTCAGGCTCTTGGGCGATGTCGGTGGCTTCGGCGCCGGTAGCGAATTCTCGTGGCAAGCGGCCGCCACCTACGGCTTCGATGTCACTTGCATGGGCGCGCCGCTCCACACAGTGATCGGCTACCGCGCCCTCGCCGTCGATTTCAGCGAGAACGGAAAGTTCGGCGAAAACGCGCTCGATGTCGTGCAGCACGGTCCTGTCGTAGGTGTGCGGTTCGACTGGTAGGGCAATTCCCCCCCCCGCGCCGCGAATTAGGAGATTTCCATGGAAAGATATCTGATCGTTTCGGTGGCACTTTTCATCGGGTTCGGAGCGCTGTTCGCCAATACACGCGTGTCTGGCGCCGCGCAGGAAAACGCCGTCACGGCAATCGACATCGCGTTGGAGCCGGACGCGACTATGATCCAGCATGCGAAGGCTGCGAACGCTCGTTTGCTCAAGGTTTTCCCGAAAGGCTTCGCATTGGATGCCACGCACCATCCTCACATCTCCATTCTGCAGCGATACGTCCGCACGGCGGACCTCGACAAAGTTTACGCTGCGGCAGGAAAGGTTCTGGCCGACGAGAAGATCACCAGCTGGGATCTAAAGGCGTTCAAGTATTATTACATTCCCTGGAAGGACATCGGCCTGGGGGGCATCGTTGTCGAGCCGACGGACGACCTTTTGCGTTTGCAGCAAAAGTTGATCGAGGCGGTTGCGCCTTTCACTGAGAAAACCGGGACCGCGGCGGCGTTCGTGACCACGCCGGAGGACCCTGAGATCAATCAGCCGACCATCGACTACGTCGCGTCGTTTGTCCCAGAGCAAACAGGCGCGAAGTTCAACCCGCACGTCACGATCGGCATCGGACCACAGGACTATCTCAATGAGATGCTCGCCGAACCGTTTGACGTGTTCACCTTCTCGCCGGCATCCGCTTCGGTCTACCAGCTCGGTAATTACGGGACGGCGCGGAAGGAGCTCAAGGCGTGGGATTTGAAGCCATGAGCCTTTCGTGTTCACCACGAGGACTGTGGACGCATCACGGCACCGTCAGCCCGCCGTCCACGGTGATCGCCTGGCCGATCACGTAGCTCGCCCCCGGACTGCAAAGCCACAGCACGGCTGAGGCGATCTCCTCCGGCCGTCCAGCGCGCCCGATGGGAACATTCGCTTCCAATGTAGCATAGGCCTGCTCGTCGCCGGCAACGACATCGCGTGCAATCTGGGTGTCGATCAGGCCGGGATTCACTGCATTCACGCGGATGCCCTGCTTCACGTATTCGAGCGCCGCCGTCCGCGTCAGGCCGACCACGCCGTGCTTGGAGGCGATGTAGGAAGCGATGCCCGGATTGCCGGTCAGCGCGCCGACCGAGGCATTGTTGACGATCGCGCCGCTGCCTTGACGTTGCATCTGCCGCAGCTCGTGCTTCATGCAGCTCCACACGCCGCGCAAGTTGATGTCGATCACCCGGTCCCAATCTTCCCGTGTGCTGTCCGCGACCGGCGCGATTTGGGCCATGACGCCTGCGTTGTTGAACGCGGCATCAAGCCGGCCGAACTCGGCAACCGTGCGGTCGATCATCGCGGCGACTTGGGCGTCGTCGCTCACGTCGCAAGCTACGGCGAGCGCCTGGTGGCCGGCGGCGACGAGCTTCCGCCCCGCCGCCGCCACCGCGTCTTGCTTATAGTCCGCTAGGACGACAGCCGCGCCGGCTTCCGCGAACGCCTGCGCCGTTGCCAGTCCCATCCCTGCCGCGGCGCCGGTGACGAGCGCCACTTTGCCGCTAAAGTCCAAAGAGTTGTTCACGGTGAGATTTCCTTTCCGTCGCCGTCACGTCTGCTTTGCGCACGCACCCGGCGTGGCGCCGCGCGCACCGGATCGCTGGGTCCTGTTCAATTGGATGGCTGGTCCTTCGAGAACGTCACCTGCACACCGCGTGCTCCTAGCGCCTGGGCAAGGGCAGCGGGGTCGTCCACGCGGCCGACGCGCGTGTAGGCGTATGACGAGTCGAACGTCGAGTAAAACACGACGAGCGTCTCCGTGCCGTACAGCATGAGATCGCCATTGCGGATCGTTCCCGGCCGGCTTGCACTGGTGGGCAGCGCCTTCGGCAGGCTGGCGTGCTTTTCGTTGCCGTTGAGTTCGGCCATGTCCAGCGTCAGCGGGAGCAGCGCAGCGAACGCGCGGGCGGTGGCGTTGTCGGCCAGGGTGATGGCGAAGCGATGCTCGCCGACGTTCATCGTGTACGCGCGGGCGTCCTCGGGTTTTGCGGATGCCGGTGCGGTATCCCCTGCTTGCGCGAGGTGCTGATTGAAGAAGGACTCGAGCTTGTCGAACGGGATCAGGTCCACCCGATCGTACAGATCGACGTGACCGGCACCCGGAACCCGCAGAAGCTCTTTCGGCTCGGAGGCGAGCTTGTAGGCCTCTTCGCTGAACTCGCGCGAATGCGCCTGGTCGCCCGTGATGAACAGCATCGGACGCGGCGAGATCGTCTCGATGTCATTGAACGGGTAGAAGTTCATGAACTTGACATTGCTGGTCAGCGTCGGATGTGTTGTGAGCTGTGGCGAGCTATCCTTAGGCGTGTATTCACCGCGCGGCGTACGGTAGAAGTCGTAGAACTCACGCTGAATCTCGGGCGTGTCTGCCGTCAGCTCGTGGACCGTGCCGCTGGTGTATTGAGTTTCACCGCCCGCGAACTCCACCCAGCGCTGTTCGGCTGCTGCTGCGATGATCTGCTTCCGCTGCTCGACAGTCTGCGAATGATTGAGCGCATTCCGGTTGGCCGCGCCCATGTCGTACATGCTGACCGTCGCGATGGCTTTCATGCGCGGGTCGATCTTCGCCGCGCTGATGACAAAGCTGCCGCTGCCGCAAATCCCGATCGCCCCGATCCGCTCCCTGTCCACGAACGGCTGGGTGCCGAGATAATCCACCGCGGCACTGAAGGCTTCGGCATAGACGTCCGGCGAGACGATCTGACGGGCCAGCCCTTCGCTCTCGCCCCAAAACGGCAGGTCGATAGACAAGGCCACGAAGCCGCGCTCGGCCATCTTCGTCGCATATAGATTCGCGCTCTGCTCCTTCACCGCGCCCATCGGATGCCCGACGACGATCGCCGGGTGCTTCACGTTCCGGTCGAGGTCTTTGGGAATGAAAAGATTTCCCGCGACGTTCATTTGATATTGGTTCTTGAAGGCGACCTTCTGCACCGTCACCTTGCCGCTGGTGTAGAAATTGTCGGCGCCGTTGGACATGTCCTGAGCCTTTGCGAATTGCGTGGCGACAACTGACATCAGGCCGAGCGCCGCGAGGCCGGCGCCGACCAGGTTGAACAGGGCGCCTCTGCGGACACCAAAGCCGGCTCTTAGCTGGTGCATCTCTGAAATCTCCTCGTCTGAAGCGGAGGTGCTTGCAGGTGAATTTAGGGGCGCGGGCTCCCTTGATTAGGTGCTAGAAACCGCATGAACTTGTGAATTCAGTTCAGCAATGCGCCGCCAGAACATCAACGACCTGCTGGCCTTCCTGGCCGTAGCGAAGGACCGGAGCTTCACCAAAGCCGCGGCGAAGCTCGGCGTTTCGCCGTCTGCGGTTAGCCACACTATTCGCGGGCTCGAGTCTCGGCTCGGGCTTCGGCTGCTCACGCGGACGACGCGCAGCGTCTCGCCCACGGAGGCGGGCGAACGCTTGCTGCAAACCGTGGGCCCGTGGATCGAGGAGATCGAGGCCGAGCTTGAGGGCTTGAGCGAGCTCCGGGAAAAGCCCTCTGGCTCCATTCGCATCACAGCCGGAGAGCATGCGGTTCACTCGGTGCTCTGGCCGAAGCTCGCAAAATTCTTGCGCAACTACCCGGACATCAAAGTCGAGCTCAGGGTCGACAATACCCTGACCGACATCGTTGCCGAGCGCTACGACGCGGGCGTTCGTTTCGGCGAGCAGGTCGCGAAAGACATGATTGCCGTGCGGATTGGGCCCGACTTCCGCTTTGCCGTCGTCGGCCTGAAGTCGTACTTCGCGAAGCGATCACCGCCGAAGAAGCCGCAGGACCTGATCGGGCACACCTGCATCAACCTTCGCCTCCCCACGCACGACAATCTGTACGCCTGGGATTTCGAGAAGAATGGCCGTGAGCTAAAGGTGCGGGTCGAAGGGCAACTCGTGTTCGACAACGCCTTTCAATTGCTCGATGCGGCGCTGGCCGGGTTCGGCTTGGCCTATGTGCCGGAGGATCTGGCGAAACCGCACATCGCCAAAGGTCGCCTCAAACGCGTGCTCGAGGATTGGTGCCCGCCTTATTCAGGCTATCACCTCTACTATCCGAGCCGCCGCAATCCAACACCGGCCTTCACCCTGCTGGTCGATGCGCTGCGCCACCGAGGCTGAGCGAACCGGGCTGAGGCTCGCTCGTCTTGAGCGCGTGTCGGATGCGCTGAGAATCGTTCTGGGAAACGCAACTATCGGAAGCAACCCGCCGAGGATCGTCTGTCTAGTTTGGGTCGTGACCGTCCAAGAAATCCAAGTCATGCGACGAGCCAATTGTCGGAGATTTGGCGAGGGCGTCGGCACGATGGACCACGTCCGGTCCAAAACGCTCCGTGAGTTGATCGATCGCAACTTCGAGACTGCGTGAGCGGGCGTGGGTGCAAAATAGGTCGCGCGAGGCGCGATCCGTAGCACCGATAAGGTCGTAGGCGGCCATGCCAACCAGGCGGAACGGTCCCGGATGATCGACCCTGTCGAGGAGATCAATGCCCACAGAATACAGTGTGTCGGCAACGTCGGTGGGGTCATTGATACGGTGCTGACGCGTCACGATCTGGAAAGTTGCCGTCTTCAGCTTTATTCCGACGCCGAAAGCCACGTAGCCTTTCTTCCTCAAGCGTCGCGCGATCGTATCGGCCGATTGACGCAAATGCAGCCTGATGTCTGACTTTGCGCGCACATCCCTCTCGAGCGTGTGCTCCGATCCGATGCTCTTCGATGTTCTTCGCCCCAGTACCGGTCTGGGATCTTTCGCTTGCGCCAATTCGTGGAAATGAAGCCCGGCGCTGCCGAGCTGCGCCACGAGAAATTTCGGATCGGCCGCGGCTACATCACCCATCGTATAAAGACGCAGGCTGTGAAGCCGCGCTTGGGTTTTCGGGCCCGCACCCCAAAGTTTCGATACTGAAAGGGGCGCAAGCCAGGCCTTCGCGTCCTCAGGCACAACGACCGTCAGGCCGTCCGGCTTTCGGCAACCACTCGCGACTTTCGCGACATACTTGGTGGATGAGATGCCGACAGATACCGTCAGACCGCCGGTCGTCTCGCGAATTGCAGCCTTAAGCCGGCGTCCCATAGATTCGGGCTCTCCGAATAGCCCCTCCGAACCGGTCATATCGAGGAAGGCTTCGTCGAGGCTGAGGGCCTCAACGTCCGGTGAAAAGTCACCGAACACGTGCATGATGGCTGCGGAGACTTCTTGATAGCGATCGAAACGGGGTGACACGATCAGCGCGCCTGGACATCTGCGTCGCGCCTGGGCCATCGGCATTGCGCTGCCCACGCCGTAAGGCCGCGCTTCATAGCTGGCCGTCAAAACCACTCCGCGAGCGCTAGGGTGCCCTACCAATACAGGTTTCCCGCGCAGCGTGGGATCATCGAGTTGTTCGATAGCCGCGTAGAACGCATCCATGTCGGCATGCGCGACTATCCGTGGCCAAGCGCTCTGTGAGCGAATCATTGTGATCGGAATTTTAGTGCAGCTTTGGGGTTTGCGGCTCGGCTAAGTGATCGCCTTGGTGCCCAATTCCCGGATCTTCCGACACGGTGCGGCGAACGTCGGAAGAGAGCCGAAAAACTCGTGGGTGCCGACAACGTGACAAATCCATTAGTCACATGCGATCCTTGTCGGCGAACCCCCGTCAGTGGCTCGCGGCGCCGGCCGCCCCGAGGCCGGTCTCCGACCGCACGAACTGGGCATCGAAGGCCGTCCGTTCGGCTTGGGCTCGGGGGCTTCGGTCGAGTTTCGATACGACGTAGATGCCGAGGAATGCGAGAGGCATCGAGAAGAGCGCGGGATTGTCGTAGGGAAAGATCGGCGCCGAGAAGCCAAAGGTTTTCACCCACACCGCCGGGCTGAGAAGCACCATCCCGACCGCAACGAAGAGGCCGAGAAAGCCGCCGGCGACCGCGCCACGCGTGGTCGTCCCGCCCCAAAACATGCTCATGAGGAGAACGGGAAAATTGCAGCTTGCCGCTACCGCGAAGGCAAGGCCGACCAGGAATGCAACATTCTGCTTCTCGAACACATATCCGAGGATAATGGCAACGACGCCGATGAGCACCGCCGTGATCTTCGAGATCCGCACCTCGGCCCGTTCCGACAAGCGGTCCCTGACGAACACGTTCGCATAGAGATCGTGGCTGACGGCCGACGCACCAGCCAGCGTAAGCCCGGCGACGACGGCGAGGATGGTCGCGAACGCCACAGCCGACATAAAGCCCAAGAACAGCGATCCTCCGACGGCATTGGAGAGGTGCACGGCCGCCATGTTGGTGCCGCCGATGAGCCCGCCGATCTTGTCGTAGGTCCCGCCGTCCCCGGCCTTGAAATAGTTGGGGTCGCCCATGAGGACGGTGATGGCGCCAAAGCCGATGATGAAAGTGAGGATATAGAAGTAGCCGATGAAGCCCGTGGCGTAGAACACCGATTTACGCGCCGCCTTGGCATCGCGAACTGTGAAGAAGCGCATGAGAATGTGAGGCAGGCCGGCCGTCCCGAACATGAGTGCGAGGCCGAGCGAGATCGCCGAGATAGGGTCGGTGACCAGCTTGCCGGGCGCCATGATCGAGACGCCCGCCGGATGCACCTCGGTGGCTGCGCGCAGCATGGCGTCGAGAGAGAACCCGAAGCGGCCGAGCACCAGGAGCGCAAGCATGGTGGCTCCGCCCAGGAGCAGGCACGCTTTGATGATTTGAACCCAGGTCGTCGCTACCATGCCGCCGAAAGCCACATAGGTAACCATGAGCATGCCGACGACAATGAGGGCATAAACATAGGGCATTCCGAACAAGAGCTCGACGAGCTGTCCGGCGCCGACCATCTGGGCGATGAGGTAGAAGGCGACGACGGTCAGCGTACCCGTAGCCGATAACGTGCGTATGGGGCGTGCTGCGAGTCGGAACGCCGTCACGTCGGCGAAGGTATAGCGCCCAAGATTGCGCAGCCGCTCGGCTATGAGGAAGAGCACGATTGGCCAGCCTACGAGCCAGCCGACCGAGTAAATGAGGCCGTCGAAACCCGACGCGAACACGAGCCCCGAGATGCCGAGGAACGATGCCGCTGACATGTAGTCACCGGCGATGGCGAGTCCGTTCTGAGCGCCGGTGATGCCGCCACCGGCCGCATAGAAGTCGGAGGCGGTTCCCGCGCGGCGCGCCGCCCATCTCGTGATCGCAAGCGTAACCGCCACGAAAACGAGGAAAATCAGGGTCGCTTCGAGGTTCAACGGGCCCTATCCAATATGGTGCGGGTCATCGCATCGAAGACGTCATTCGCGCGCCAGACGTACAAACCGGTGATCGCGAATGCGGCAACGATGACGCCAATGCCAAGTGGAATGCCGATGGTCATGACCCTCGACCCGATCGGCTGGCCAAGCACCTCGGGTGCAAAGGCGACCAACAGGATAAACCCGAAGTAGAGGGTCACGATGAGTGCGGAGAGGCCCCAGGCGAAGCGAGACCGCTCGCGCACGAGCGCGTGGAACTCGGGATCGCGCTCGATTTTCTCGATGCGTGCCTGCGTGTCGTCCCGCACAGGTCCTTCTCCGGATAGGGATGGTCCGTCGTCGGAGCTTTTTGCAACAGCGAGGGGGGATAACTAGGAAGGCTCTGGCTCGTCTGGCTGCCGATGTTAATCGGCCTACCGACGACGCAGCAAGCGTCGGTTTGCGATGGTCCTCCGTTTAATCCTTCCCATTCGATGAGGCTGGTGTGGCCGCGCCCAAAGTAGACGGCGGTCGCCGGACGATTTCGGCCGGCAAATTGATGCCACGTCGCTCGTCGCACCATCCACGCTCTCGCGGAAATGCGCAGGAGAGATAATTCCGGGAGGGATACGACAAACCCGCGACTGGGTGGCTGGCCACTAGTACTTCGGCTACGTCCGCTCTGCCGATCTGAATGTCGGGGTCGTCAAAGCGTCGCCGAACCAAACCCGGCCAGTCTGTAGTCTATCATGAAGTTTTCCCGGCCTGGTGGAGATGAACGAAGACCAAAGAACGATCGCTCTGCTAAGCTTCGGCACACTGCTCGTTTCACGAGGGAAGGAATGCGCATGGCCGGCCCCACACTGCGTAAGCTCACTGGCATGGACCCTAACCCGGCCCCGATCTCGGATAGCGCGCTCGTGCTTATCGACTGCCAGCAGACCTATCGCGAGGGCGTCATGCAACTCGCTGGCGTAGAGGAAGCGCTGGAAGAGGTCGCCACGCTGCTAAAGCGGTTCCGCGATGCGAGAAGGCCGGTGATTCACATCATGCATGATGCAGGTCCCGGTACCCCATACGATGTGACCGCACCCATCGGCCAGATCGCCGAAGCCGTAGCGCCAATCCAGGGGGAAAAAGTCATCGTCAAGAAATTCCCATCGGCCTTCGAGCAGACCGAGCTTGACGCGACGCTCAAGCAGCTCGGGGTCAAGAACGTCACATATGTGGGCTTCATGACGCATATGTGCGTGAATTCTACGACACGCGCATCGTTCAATCGCGGCTACGCCAATACAGTCGTTGCCAGCGCTACCGCCACGCGGGCGATTCCCAACCCGGCTACAGGTAAAGACATGCCTGCCGATCAGCTTCAGGATGCAAGTCTGTCGGCCCTCAACGACATGTTCGCCGTCGTGGTCCCGTCCACTAAGGATGTCCCGTCCTAGCGACGATCAAGCGTGGGAAGCATCGGTGTTAGTCACCAGTGAGGTGGCTGTGCCGGCAGTCTGCACCGAACGACTCTCTGGATGGCCGGCGCGACAGAAGAGAACGAGGTGAAACTCTCGCCCAAGGAATACGACCTCTTGCGCATCCTGGTGCAGCACGCAGGTAAGGTGTTGACGCACCAATTCCTGCTCAAGGAGCTCTGGGCTAGCCCAATCGACCCGCAATATCTGCGCGTCTATGTGCGCCAGCTCAGGCATAAGATCGAGCCCGATCCGGCACGCCCTCAATATATCCTCACCGAGACAGGCATCGGCTACCGCCTCAAGGCCCCGGCTTAGGCGCGCTTTCCCCTACTCGGCCGTACCATCCAGGCTCTTGCGCATTCGATCCTTGGCGTCTTGAATGTTGGGGGGCATCCGTCCGGCGCGGATATCAGACGGCGATGCGCCGTAGCGCCGCTTGAAGCTCCGGTAGAAATGCGAGAGGTCGCCGAAGCCGGCTTCGAACGCAACGCTGCTGCCGATCGTCCAGCTCGCATAGCTCGGATGGGTAAGCATGCGATGCGCTGCATGAAGGCGCAGGCCCAACGCATATTCGGTCAGGGACGTACCCTCGAACTCGAAGAGCCGTTGCACATAACGCGTCGTAACCCCTTGCCGGGTCGCGAGCGCGTGGAGCGTGAGAAGCGGATTGGAAACGAGATCTTCCTTGATAGCCTTCAGCCGGGCCGCGCGCAGGCCTCGCGACATCGCCACTTCCTGACCCTCTCGCGTGGCGCCGATGGCGAGCGAGACCAGATCGCAGACATGCGCGGCCACGAGCGGAGGCAGAGAAGCGTTGGCGATCGTAGCCGTGCCGCGCAGCGGCGCGAGATAGGTGCGCAGCAGGCGCACCGCCTCGTTGCCTTCGGGGATCGGGCGCATCGCCGCATCCTCAAGATCGCGCACGAAACGCGAGAGCGACGCCCGCGGCACCATCACACCGATATGGCTCAGGCGATCGAATTCGAGGCTCGCCGGTGCTGTCTGGAGGATCGCCACCGCCGCGCCTTTACCGACGCGAATTTCATGGCCGCGTTGCGAGCGCGTCATGGCGCCGGATACCGCGATGAGCAGGGCGAAGTCGTCATTGCCGTCGCGCAGGCAGAGACTTGGAGTTCATGATCATGCGAAAGCCCACCAAAATTGGTTTTGCGGTAATAGGTTTTGCAGCTCTGGTCTTATTGCTTCTCGGTCAGGAGCCTGTCTCGGCAGGCGGTGCCGGCGCGCAGAATCCACCGCAGCCGATGGGCAATGCTGGGGCCCTAAAGAACAGCAAGACCAAACAGTTTAAACGCTACAAGGCCGATGATCCCGACAACCCGGTCACAGGGATCGAAGCGCAGAAGAACGCCAAGGCCAAAGACGCGAGCAAGCAGCAACAGCAGCAGGAGGCCATCCAGCAGCAGGAGAAGACTATCGCGAAGCAAAAGGCGATGGATCAGAAAGGCAAGACGACCGCGGCTGCCGAGGTGCTAGGGCCGAGGCGGAGGCCGCCGCTGCCGCGAAGAAGAACAAAGGCAATTGCAACGTGGGCATCATTGATTTTGTAATCCCCAATCCGAGGAAGGCCGTGGATGCGGCAAGCGGCAACTGCTAAGCGCTACGACACTTGCCACGGCGTGCAGGGGCGTCGGCTTCGGCGGGCGCCCTTTTTTCTGTTTAGCAGAGTGTCCTTGTCTGAATGCTCGTAGCCGTCAGGCAAGCCTTAGGTGATTGTCAATCCGTACAACGAGCTCCGCTTTCCCGAATGGACCGGGACCGTTCCCGTGGGCTACACCGCAAACAGCGTGGGGATCATCACCAGAATCAAATGGATGCACCCGACCCCTAATGTTCTAGCGTACCTTCAACATCAACGGGCCGCCATGGCGGCGAAGGCCGGTGAACTTACTTGGCGCAACCCGGCGCCGTGCTCGAAGACCAACAGGGCCGGTAGGTTGCGCTCGGCGGCCCATGCCATACCGGCACCCTCGCCTAGCACCATAAGCGCCGTGGAGAGGGCGTCTGCGTACATGCAGCTTCGGTGAATCACAGTCGCCGAGATCACTCCATTCGAAACGGGCTCGCCCGTGCGCGGGTCCATCGTGTGGGCGTAGCGTTTGCCGTTGCGCTCGAAATAGCGACGATAGTCGCCTGAGGTGGCGACCGATAACCCGTGCAAAGCGATGATCGTCTCGCCGATCACCGATGCGGCGCGGGGACGCGGCGGCTCCAAGGCGACCCACCAGGGACTGCCGTCAGGCTTCACACCTTCGCCGCGCAGCTCGCCGCCGATCTCAACGAGAAAATCCGTGCATCCGCTTGCGCACAATGTGTCGGCGACGCGATCCACCGCGAAGCCCTTGGCAACGCCGCAGAGATCGAGCGACACGCCACCCGGCTGACGCACGTTTCGTTGCTCGCGCAAAATTTCGATGCGATGCCAGCCACAACTTCTTGCTACGTCCTGTGCAGGCCCGCCCGGGTTCTCAGTTCGCGGCCCGGCAGGGCCGAAGCCCCAAAGATCGACCAGCGACCCGACCGTCGGGTCGTAGGCGCCGCCGCTATCCTCAGCGATCGAGAGCGCGCAATCGAGCACTGCGAAGAACGAGTCCGGCAGCCGATGCCAAGAATCAGCCGGTGAACGGTTGAAGCGGCTGATGTGGGAGTCCGGCTCCCATGGGCTCATCTCGGCAACGATCGCCCCAAGCTCACGCTCGATGTCCCGACGGATTTCGGCAAGCGACAGGACCGGCGGCACAGCGAGCTTCACCGACCAGGTCGTCCCCATGGTCTCGCCCTCGAGCGACTGGACAATCCTGTCCCGCGGCGCTTTGGGGCGTGCGGAGAGCTCCGACGGCACCACGACACGCCGGTTCGGAGGGACAGGCCACGCGGCGGTCACTCCGGTAACACCTCGAGTGTCACGGCATAGCCGGCGCGACGCTGGGTGGCTTCCTTGACGGTCGTCTTGTCGTCATTGACCGAGGCTTCGAGCCAATACATGCCGGGTTCAGGCCAAGTGACCGCAACCTCTCCCTTCTCGTCCGTGGTGAGCTTTACCTCTCCGAGGTCGTCGCGATAACGAATGCCGCCGCGGACGATTGTGACTTCGAGGTCCGGCGCAGGCTTTCCGTCGAGCAGCAGGCCGAACCGCGCTTCTTCTCCCGTGACAAGGTCATTGGGGTGCGTGATCGGCACAAGCTCCAAACCCTTCCCAACCGGCTTGAATGCCTCGGTGCTCGGCTTGCCAAGCGTCGCATAGGTCTCAAACCGCCGCTGCGACTCCGTCACCTTCAAATCCTTGGCGTCCTCAGGGATTTCCTTGGCGATGTCTTCGGGCTTCCCGCGCCAGCGTTTTGTTTCTCCGCCTTGCTCGTACTGGGCGAACACGCCGCTGCTGGCGATCGCCAGCCGGTAGGTGCCGGGCGTTTTGAGCTCCACATCAAACGTGCTTCGATATTTGCCCGTGGACGCGTTCTGGGCGTCGAGCGTCGAGCCGTCGGGAGCGGTGATGACGAGGCCGTCGAGCCGCAACGGATTGTGCTCGAAGAAAAAGAGGTCGTTGGATACAGCGGCGTCGACCGTGACCCATGCCTCGTCGCCCGACAGCACGGTCGCGGATGGCAGAAGCCAGGCTCGGTGGGCGTAGGCATCGCCAGGCAACGCCAAGGCAAGAAGCAGGAGTGCGCCGCGCGCGATCTTCATCGGAAATCCTCCTCGGCTTACGGGTTCAATTCCAGGATGACGCTTCCGAGCTCGCTCTTGCCTTCGGCTTCGAGCTCCGCAGCGTCCTGCGGGGGCCAGGCAAAGGGGATCTGCACGACCTCGCGGCCACCGACCTCGCGCGCTGCCTCGACCACGAGCCGGTATTCACCCGGCGCGAGCTCGGCGAACGGCGGCTTGGCCGCATCGATATCCACCGCATGCGTGCCGGGAGCGCGGGTGGCACCGGTAATGCCGTCGACAGGCACGGTGAGCTCGCGCCCGACCCGCCGCCACCATTGGCGAAGATCCTTGAGCCATTTGTCGCCTTCGTTCTTCTGATTGTTGATGTCGTACCAAATGGCGAGATTGCCGACGACGCTCTTGTCCGGCCGCTCGACCCACACCGCGATGTAAGGCCGATGATATTCGGCGACCTCGAGTCTCGGCACGTCGAGCTTTAGCTTGACCTCGGCAGCGAAGGCTGGACTCGAGAGCGCGGTGGTCAGACCAAGGGGTAGCAACAGGCGCATCTTCACCTCTAATGGATCAGCAGAACGGCAATCAGTATGGGGAGCGCGCAGCCAAAACCGACCAGGGGCCAAGTCATGGGACGGTTGCTGCCATAGAGTTGCAGCAGCGCAAGACCGGTCAGGCAGAATACGATGCAGGCGACCGCGAACAGGTCGATGAACAAGCTCCAGGCCGGCCCCGTGTTGCGGCCTTTGTGCAGATCGTTGAGATAAGAAATCCAGCCGCGGTCGGTGACCTCGTGGCGAACGGCGCCCGTCTCGCGATCGATGCTGATCCAACCATCGCCACCTGGGCGCGGGAGCGAGAGATAGATCTCGTCGTCGGACCACTCGGCCCTCGCCGGCGCCGTGGCGACCGCGAGCTCCTGTTCCAGCCACGCGGCGAGAGCGGGCGGCAGCCTGTCGCGATCTTCGTTCTCGGCCGGCTGGATCGCCTCGAGCAGTTGCGGCGGCAATTGCAACTCGACGAGCGCCACTTGCGGTTTTGCTTCGATCTGCGAGGCGTGGTTCAGCGTTATTCCCGTAACGGCGAACATGAGCGTTCCGAGCAGGCTGATCGCTGCGCTGACCCAGTGCCATTGCCGCAACTGCCTAAGCCAATAGGCGCGGCGGTTGCTGTTTGCCGTCGCGGCTTTGGAACGCAATTGGACATTCATTACGCGGTGGCACCTTCAAATGCAGGAGGGGCGCTGTCTTTGCGCCCCTCCCTCCGCACGCTGGAAGCGTCCTCTAGAAGCGCTTACCGATCGTCCCGAGCACGGTTGGCCCCGGCGCCGGCGTGGCACGATTGCCGAATCCGGCGTCGTAGTTCAGCTCGTCCGTGATGTTGTACGCGTTCACCGCGAACCGCCATCCATCGAGCGTTTCGTACGAGATCAGCCCATCGAGCTGGAACGTGTCCGGGATGATCGCGAGATTCGCCGAATTCACGAAATAGCGATCCGCATAGGTGATGCCGCCACCGATGAGCAGTTGCCCGGTCATCTGCGGCATGTGCTTGGAGAGCTCGTAAGTCGTCCAGAGACTTACGGCGTTCCTCGACACGAACGGGACCTCGTTCCCCCTATATTGGTTCCGTGCAACGGTAGCGGTTTCCGGATTGGATAGGATCTCGCTGTCGAGATAGGCGTAAGCCGCCTGCACGGTCCAGGCCTCCGTCACGCTGCCGGTGACGCCCAGCTCGAAGCCGCGGACGCGCTGCTCCTCTCCCGCCAACACCGTGTCGCCGGTTATGGGATCGATGAAGCTCGCATTGCCCTTCTCGACCTGGAATATGGCGGCGGTAAAGCCGAGCCTGCCGTCGCGCGTGCTGATCTTTGCGCCGGCTTCCCACAGCTCGTTCTCCTCGGGATCGGCCAGGTTCTGGCCAGGCGTCGGATTGACCGAATTGTTGTCGTTGGCGATGAACATGCCTTGCGGCGTATATGAGCGCGCCCAGGAAACGTAATAGGTCTGGTTTTGCGCCGGCTCCCAGATGGCGCTCGCTTTCGGGCTGGTGAACTGCGAGTCGGTCTTGGTGTCGATGGCGTTGCCGCCGCTCCAATTTCCGGTCGCGGTGTCCGTGGCCTGATATTCGGCATGGTAGTCGTCCCACCGGACGCCTCCCAAAAGCGAGAACGTATCGGTCAGCCAGACTCGATCGCTGGCGAACAGCGCGAAATCGTCCGCCTCGGCCTTCTTCAACGCGAGCGGGTTCTCGCGAACGTTGTAGGGGATCGTCTTCCAGAAATTGGGCCAGCCGATCGTCCGCGGATCTTTGACGGCCGCACCCGTGCCCGGCTGCAGATCACCATTGGCATCGTAGATGCCAAGCTGGTTACGCTTGTCGTTCTGATAGAACACGTCGACGCCGGCCACCAATTCGTGCCTGAAGCTGCCTGTGTTGAACTCGGCAACGGCCGTCGTGACGTTCTGCGCGCCCCACGAATCTTGGACGAAGCCGGCCGGACCGCCCAGTCCGTACGGTCCCGTGAAGGTACGGTTGAGAATGCTCCGCCCGCAGGTGTTCTGCGTCGGATCGGACGTGGGCGCAGGACAGTTTGGAACCGTCTGTGCAAAGTCGCGGTCGTAGAAGGCAAGCCGAGTGTCGTTGTAGAAGGTCAGCCACGGATTGACGTGGGAGCTGAACCGCGACGTCACCATATCGACGTCGCTTTCGTCGCGGTCCGTCACCTTGCCGTAGAAATTCCTCCGGCTGACGCCAAACTCGGTGACCGGCTGACCGAGCGCGGGCCCGTTGACGGTGACCCCGCCTCCCATATTGATCGAATCCGGATCGAAGATCGGCACACCGAAGTCGGGCTTCCGATCGCCGGTCTGGTGCAGATAGTTGACGATCCAGGTCGTATCCGTCTCAAGACCGAAGGCGACCGACCCGAGGAAGCCCCAGCGGTCGCTGAAGATGTGGTTGCGATCGACCAGGTCCTGATCGTGGAACATGCCGACGGCGCGGATCGCGGCGGTGCCGTTGAGCTGGTGGTTCACATCGACCACCGTTCGGTAATAGGGACCAGAGCCGCCGATGCCTTCGACGCTGGCGGCGTTACCGAGATGGGCGGTCTTTTGCTGGATGTTGATCACGCCACCCGTGGTGCCCATGCCGAAGCTCTGGGAGGTCGGCCCCTTGATCACCTCGACCTGTTCATAGGCGAAGCTATCGCGGACATAGGCGCCGAAATCGCGCAGGCCATCGACATAGATGTCGCCCTTGGCCTGAAAGCCGCGGATGCGGAACTGGTCGCCGTTCATACCGCCGCCGCCCTCGCCGATCGCCACGGTAACGCCAGGCACATTGCGCAGTGCCTGATCGAGCGTGGTGATGTTCTATTCCCGGATCTGCTGCTGTGGGACAACACTTATGGTCTGCGGCGTGTCCTGCAGAGTGCCGGGCAAGCGACCGAGCCCTGTGCCTGACTGAAGTGTGTTGCCGCTGGCCGGCGTGAGCGCGGCACCGTCCCCGAAACCGGACTCCGCGGCGACGGGAGCAACGGGTGCAGGCGCCGGTGCCGGCACTGTCGCCGCGCGCGGCGCGGGTGCCGACACTGCGGGGGCCGGCCGCTTAGGCGCCGACGCCCTTTTCTTTTGAGCCGGCTTGGCCGTCACCTCCAGAGGCGGCAACTCCGTGGCGTCCTGCGCGTAGCCGGCTGTGCCGAAGCTGCCGGCTACGAACGCGGAAGCGACGCCGAACGATACGCCCGCCTTGAGCTTTGACTGTGATGCCCCAATTCCCGGCGTAGGCCGATGACCGGCTAGGCTGCTACCCAACGGTAGCAAGCGATCTGAATCCTTCGAATGCATGACGTCCCCCACGAATTTTTGTCGATCCCCTTCTGGGTCGCTGGGTGTGGGTTTGCGCCTTCCGCATCATTCGATTCGACGGGCCACAACCCGAGCAACTCGAATGAGCCTAGTCGTCGTAAAACCATGCACAAAATGAATGGTTCTCACTGGACATGATGCATGTAGCTGAAATTGGAGATGACCTTTACCTCCTGGCTCGGCCCCATAACTCATTAATATTCTTTGGATTTTTTTGACGCAGCCGGTTCGACGGAATTGACGCGTATCGGCGGCCACAGGCGTGAAATTGCCTGCCGCAATTTTGAGGCCGATTGACGCAGGTTCGCCACCACTCAGTGAAGGCGAAGAGAGACGCGGAAAGTCCGCGACTAGCTGGCTGTGCTGGCAGTCAGCGCCGAACGCGTCTCTGCCAGCAATTTCCCTGATGGCCGGGAAACTGCAGGGAATTCCCGCCGCACCGACCCGCAGCAGCCCTAATCTATTGAGAGCCGCTGCTTCTTGGCCGAATTCCCTACACGCGGAACAGGGACTTCTTTGCAGCGGACAGTGAACGCAAGCGCGTCTGACAGGGATCGCGAACTGCCTTCGCCTCTGAAGACGTTGCCCAGGCTCGCCTTAACGAGGTGGATCGCCAGCAAGCCCACCAATAGATATCCAGACCCCGACTAGGCCGACCCCATCTTCCGAATCCGTGGAGGCCGGCCCAAGCGGCGCTGATGGGTCGTGTGCATCTTTATGGCTTTTGTCACGACCTCAGAATCGCTCGTCGATCCAACGGCGATCGTTCATGGTCGCCTCGTCGTCATAGGCGACTGACTTGTCGCGGCCCGGCAATTTGACCTTGTCCCGCTTCGGCGCTTCGTAAGGAAGCTGGCTAAGGAAATGCGACAGCACGCTGAGCCGTGCACGTTTCTTGTCGTCGGATCGAACGATATGCCACGGAGCATATTCGGTGTCCGTCGCTTCGAGCATCATGTCCCGCGCGCGCGAATAGTCGTACCATCGCTCGCGCGATGGCAGGTCCATCGGGCTCAGCTTCCATTGCCGGAGGGGATCGTCGATGCGCGCTTCGAAGCGGCGCTTCTGCTCTTTGTTGCTCACTTCGAGCCAGTACTTGACGAGGCGAATCCCGTTGTCGACGACTTGCTGCTCGAATTTCGGGCAGATGCGCAGGAAGCGATCGTGCTGATCCTCGGTGCAAAAGCCCATGACATATTCGACGCCGGCTCTGTTGTACCAACTGCGATCAAAAATCACGATCTCGCCGGCAGCGGGAAAATGCGCCAAATAGCGCTGTACGTACATTTGCGACTTTTCGCGATCGGAAGGCGTTGGCAGCGCTACAACCCGGAACGTGCGTGGACTCACACGCTCGGTCATCGCCCGGATGGTTCCACCCTTGCCGGCGGCGTCGCGGCCTTCGAAGACGACGATGATCCGTTCGCCGGTCGCCTTGACCCAGTCCTGCAGCAGGCAGAGCTCGGTCTGCAGCTTGCGCAGTTCCTTTTCATAGTCCTTGCGTTTCAGCTTGGGAGGCAAGCCTGCGTCTTTTGCGGTCGATGCCGTCTTGGCCGATGCTTGTTCTTCCATTCGCCGCGCTCCCCGCTCAGCCCCATTTCAGCGTGATGCCGACATCGCCAGGCACGCCGCCCGGCCAGTCGACAATCTGAAACCTGATCTTGTAGCCAAGGGGCCGGAGCTGCTGCTCCCAGAACTCGAACAGCTCCTTGGGCAGCCCGGTCAGTGTCAGCTCCCAGCCTGGTTCCTGCTGGTTGATCGCGCGTCCGTTGTCGGTGCAAAGCGAGTTGGGGAAGCGCATCACCAGAACTTCGCTAAGACCGTTGGACACCGCGCGCTCGATGATCGCCGCGGCGCGCTTCATGCGCTCTTCCTCGACGACGCCGGATGGTGCGGTGAGCTTGTCGAGCAGCGCTTTTTTCTCGGCGTCGGCCGCAGCCTTCTTGCGCGCGGCTTCGGTCGCCTTCTCAGCTTCCGCGAGAACCAGCTTCTCCATCATCTGCTGCGCGGACGGCAGAATGTCTTTCACACTTCCCGCCATGCTAGTGACCCTCCAGGAAGACGTAATTTTCCCAGCTCCTCATGCGCAGGAGAATCTTGCGGATGAGCGCGAAGTGATGGGCGAACGGCGTGTAGACCGCGACCTGCGCGGCGGCGCCGCCGGGAATGTTGTAGCCGGACGTATCCTCGGTCACGTCGATGAGGGCGACGGCCCGGCCGCCCGGGAGCGCCGCACCCATGTCTTGCAGGGCGCCGGTCGCCTGCAATTGCCCGAGGGCAATCGAGTCCAGCACGTTCCGCACCTTGGCCTTGAACACCCGGCCCGGGATCGCGTCGAAGGCCACCTCGGCTTCGTCACCGGGCCGCACGCGCTGCAAGGCGTTCTGCTGGAATCCCGCGGCGAGCGCCTGATCGTCGCTGTGCACGAACACCATCACCGGGCGCAGTGGCGCCGGGACGACATACATGCCGGGCCGTAGCGCCATCTGGGTGACGTAGCCTGGGCCCGGCGCCCGGACCACCGTCTGCTCGAGATTGTATTCCGCCTCGCCTAGCTCGGCCTGGAGCCGCGCGACTGCTGTGTTGACGCCGCTGATCTCCGATTCATAAGCGAGCTTGGCGGTGTTGGCGGCCGCTTCCGACTCGGCGAGCTGCTGCTTCGCCGCGTCGATGTTGCGCGTGTAAGTGTCGAGTGTGGCCTTGGGGATGACGCCCTTCTTGAACAGATAGTCCTGCCGGTCGTAGTTCTCCTGCGCGAGCGTGACCTGGACTTTCACCTTCTCGACATTGGCGAGAGCCTGGTCGTGAGCGCTCTTGAGCTGCTTGACCGTGGTCTCAGCCTCCGCAAGCAGCGCTTTCTTCTGATTGACGACATATTGATATTGAGTTGGATCGACGCGGAAGAGAACATCGCCTTGCTTCAGCGCCTTGTTGGATTCGACCGGCACGTCGATCACCCGGCCCTTGACGTCGGGCAGGATTGGGGTGGTCGCGAAATAGATGCGCGCATTCTTGGTGAAGGGGTGATTGTAGTTCATCACCAGCATGATGATGCCGATCATGAAGATGCCACCGAGCGCGGCTGTCGGCAGTGTCCATTTGTTGACCGGGATCTTGAAGATCTTGAAGATCGCAACGCAGATCGCGGTGTAGGTGAGGATCAGGAGCAGTTCCATTAGCGGCCGCCTCCTTTGGCGGGTTCGATCGCCTCGGCAGGTTCGGCCGGCTTCTCAATTGCCGCGCCGCGCTTGCGCGCGCCCTCCCCTTTCGCGACGCGCGCTTCGAGCGCTTCGAGCCGACGGAGCATCTCATCGAATTTGTCTGGCTGTGGACTCTGCGCGCCAGCTTCGTCTTGCTGGAAGCCCCAGCCGCGGTCTGGCCGGTAGAGCATCGCCCAGATCCACAGGAACGGCCAAAGGGCGTGCAGCGTGAAGAGGCTCACCCAGCCGGCGGCGTGGATCGCATCTTGGTGCGGATGGTTGCGCTTATGGGCAATCTCATAGGGGACATCGTGGATCGCGATGATCCCGTAGAACAGCGTGACGATCACGAAGACCAAGAGGCCGAGCGCGAAATAGTTGAGGAAGGTGCCGAAGTCGATGCCCTGGCGCAGCAGAGCGACGATGCCGGCGATGAGCACCAGCGCGAGGACGGCCGTCGCTACGACCCACTTGCTGGTCCAGAAGTGTCGTTCGCTGAGGCGCGCGATGGCGTCGCGGAACATGGCTGCCGTCAATCCTGGGAGCCAAGCACTGTCTCGGCCGCCTGCATCATGGGAATGTCGGGATTCTGGCCGCAGTACCTTTCAAGCTTCGCCGCGTTCTCGACGACGGCCTGCATGTCGACAATCGTCTCACCGTTCTTGCCGTGGCGAAAGCCGCTGAGCCAGACCGCGAGATATTTCGGGTTGGTCACCTTGTAGGCGACGTACTGCCAGCAGGTGATCTTCGACACGTCGAGTGTCACCTGCGAACGCGCGGGCACGCCTGCGCCGAGCGACAAGGCGCAGGCGAGAAGCATGAGAGCGATACGCATGGCTTCAATGCGTACTTCTGCCAAAGGCTCTCCGCTACAGCTTCGCAGGCGCGCGGCCGCTCTTGCCGCCCCCTGTGGCGCCGGTGCCACGAGCGGTCCTGAAACCCTCGGATTTGCGGGCGCGGGCCATCGCTGGACTGCTCAAAAACCGCACGGCCAGGCGCTGAACCGACTCCTGACGGAGCCTTGGCCATGCTATAGACGGTCCAATTCGTCAGCGCGGCACCCTCGACATGGGCCACCGGATCAGCGATCCGCTCGAACGCTTCAACGTCCTTCGCACCCGCGATCCCGACGAATTGCGCGAGCGTCTCGCCCCGCTTTACGCCGTGAGCCGGCTGGACTTGCCGCGCAGCAAAGCGCGTTTCGACGCGACGCTCAATCACCACAAGCTCGGAAGCATCGGCTTGAGCTTCGCCCGGTACGGAGCGCCTGCGCGCATAACCATGACGAACACCGACTTCTTCACGCAAGGGTTCGGCATACGCGGTTACGGCGAAGCCGTCACGGACGGAAAGGTGTTCAAGATCGCCGGCGGCAAGGGAGGCGCTGCGGCGCCCGGCGCGACGGCCTTGCTCGACTACCGTGCCGGCTTCGAGCACATCTTCCTCAAGATCCCGCCGGAGGTGATCAACCGGAAGTTGGCCGCGTTGCTCGGGAATCCCGTCGGACGGCCCCTCAAACTGAGCGGCGAATACGATCAGTCGGCACTCGCAGCGGAGTACCGGCTCCTCACGTTCGTGATCTCCGAGCTCGACCGGACCACGGACCCATTGCCGCCGCTCTGCACCGCCGAGTTCGATCAAGCTTTGATCGTCGCCTATCTCTACGCCAATCTGAACAACTACTCAGACCTCTTGAACAGGAGGCACCCGGCGGCCGCGCCCTGGCAGGTGCACCGCGCCTTGGAGTACATCGAGGCGCATTGGGACCAGCCGATAACCATCGAGGCGCTGGCCTCGGCGACGGGAAGCAGCGCGCGCGGGCTGTTCGCGAGCTTCAGGAAAAGTCGGGGTTGCTCACCCATGGCCTTCGTCAGGCATGTTCGGATGGCGCGGGCGCGCGATATGCTTTTGCAGGCCGATCCGGAAACGTCGGTGAGCTCAGTCGCGGCCTCATGCGGATTCGGCAATCTCGGCCATTTCGCCAAGAGCTATCTTACGCGGTTCGGCGAGCACCCGTCCGACACGCTCAAGCGCGCAAAGCGCCGCTAACGCTCAACAAACTGGTTCAGCGATCTCGCGTAAAGGCTCACCAGTCTCGCCACGAGGACGGCGAGATAGAGCTGGCCGCTCACAGCCTCCATGACGGCGAGGCTCTTGGCGAGCTCGCTGTGCGGCACGACATCGCCGTAGCCGAGCGTCGCGAACGTGACGAAGCTGAAATAGACCGACTGCCGCAACGACATCGGCGCCTCCGAACCCGCGCCAAACGAACCGGGCCAGGCTTGGTCGATCAGCCAATAGCAGACGGCAAAGATCAGCCCGATCATGAGATAGGCGCCGAGCGCCGCGAAGATCCGCTCACTTGTGACCGGGCCGGGGCGAAAGGCTTGACGCAAGGCCGCGATCGTTGCCACCGCCGCGGCGAGGAGCCAGAGGCCCTGGCTCAAGGAAAGCATGGTCACCGACCCTGTCACGACTTGAATGAGGCGCGTGACGAGGAATGCGGCGCCCAACACGAGCAGCCATTTGAGCCAGCTCTTGGGCTCGGCGCTGCCGATGGCAGCGAACAAGCTCAGCGCCAGCATGATCTCCAGGGCCGGGAAACCCGGCAGAGCCACCTCAATGAGTGGCGCCGCGCCCAGCGCGAGCAGGAGCACGGCGAACAGCCAGGCGAAACGGCGGCGGCGATAGCCCTCCAGCAGATTTGACGCACGCCGCTTCACGGTCATCGGCCGGAGGCGCAAACGGACCGCGCCTCGATACGATCAAGCCGGGGCATGGAAAAAACCCACGGCCAAGATCAAGTAGAGCGTCAGCAGCAATGCGCCGGTGAACCAGTTGGAGTGCCCGTCGCTCGTTACATGCGCCGTTATCAGCGCGGCAATCAGGATCGCGAAGGTCTCGCCCATCGTGAAAGCCAAGGTCATCGGCCCCGGACCGACGAAATAGCTCAGGAACACGAGCAGCGGTGCCACGAACAGCGCGATCTGCGTGCTGCTGCCGATGGCGATCCCGAGACTGAGATCCATCCGGTTGCGGATGGCGGCTAGAACCGCGGTGCTGTGCTCGGCGGCATTGCCGATGATCGCCACGACCACAACGCCGACGAACACCTTGGACATGCCGATCTGCGCCGCGGCTTCTTCGACCGAACCCACCATGATCTCGCTCAGCCAAGCGATGAACACGGTGGCAATCGCTAGCGTCGCAAGCGCCCTCTGCAGCGACCAGGGCTTTTCGTGCGCCTGATGCGGCTCTGCTCCGTGCGCGCCCTCGAACAGATGCTTATGCGTGCGCAGCGAGAAGACGAGACTCAAGACGTAGAGAGTGACGAGCAGGCAGGCGATGACCAGGCTGATCGCTGCTTCGTTCACGTCCGCATCGGCAGGGCGCAAGGCGTGAAACAGCCCCGGAATGATGACCGCCACCGCAGAGACAAGGAGCATCTGCGCCTGGGCGCGCGCCGTGATCGGGTTGAAGTCCTGAATCTTGTAGCGCAGGCCGCCAGCGAGGAACGATGCGCCGAGCACGAGCAGGACATTGCCGATGATCGAGCCGGTCAGGGACGCCTTGACGATCTCGAGCTGACCGGCGCGCAGCGCAACGATGGCGATGATGAGCTCCGCGGCGTTGCCGAACGTCGCGTTGAGCAGGCCGCCGATCCCCTCGCCGGCGCGGTTCGCGATCTGCTCGGTGGCGCGGCCCATCAATCCCGCAAGCGGAATAATCGCGATGCAGGCCGCGAAGAAGATGAGCGTGTGCGCTTCGGGCCGGAAGTGCTCGAGATAGACCGCGATCGGCAGAAAGATTAGTAGCGCGTTGAACGACAGGCCGAATGCCCGGGAGCTCGTATCCTCCTTGGTCATGCTGTGCCCCTATCGCCCCAAGCGCGCATCCAATCCGTACTTCTGTCGAATTGGCCTTGCTACTGGCCTGCAGGCGATCGGCGCAGCTAGCCGCTGGCTGTGGCGCGCCCGCCACAAAATCCGCGTGTGCCGGCCGGATAGCGCCTGCCAACCATCACGGGACTGCTCAGAAAGTGCACGGATCGGCGCTGGAGCGAATGCGTAAGCGTGGCGTTTAAGCCCTAGACGGACAGGCAAGTCCCGCTTTACGCGTGCAGTCGTTTAAGCCACTCGTCGAAACCGACATCAGCGTGCGGCAGCGTGCTTTCCCGATGTGATGAGTTGAGCGAGCGCACGTCTCCAGGCGTCGCCCCATATTGACGCCTGAAGGCGCGCCAGAACGTTTCCTGGCAAGCGAAGCCGTGCCGCGCGGCCAGGTCCGCGATCCGCTCCGCGTCATGATCCGGATTGTTCAACGCGCGCATGATGAGGCTCAGGCGCCGCTGCAGAATATATTGGTGCACGCCGTCGAGTGGCTCGAACAGGCGATACAGCGAGCGCCGCGAAATGCCCAGCGTCCGGCAAAGGAGCTCGGGCGTGAGTCGCGGCGACCTCAAGCCGTCATCGATCGCCTTCTTGGCGCGCAGCAAAGCCACCTGCCGCATCTGTGCTTGAACGTCGCGGGTCCTTGCGGCGCTCGGGCGGAGGCAAGCGGCAATCATCTGAACCGTCGCGCCCGCCGCAGCATCGCTGTCACCCTCCTCCATCTGCTGCAGCCGTTCGGCGATAAGCTCGAGATAGTCCGCGAGCAGGCGCCCCATGTCCGGGCGAAGGGCCACACCGTGCAAACCGTCGAGGTCGCCTATGCTGTCCTGCAAGGCAGCGCGCGTCACGAACACGCAGACCATCTCTGAAGCCGGCTCGACCGAATGCATCGGCCGCGCGAGATCGAGCACCTGTATGTCGCCGGGCTTCCCCTCGATCGATTGCCCATTCGCCTCGCCTCGATAGCCGCCGGAGCGATAGAGCCCAATCTGGAAAAGGTCGATCCCCGCGCCGCGCGTCCACTTCGGCGTGAGCGAATAGGCCTGCTCGCCTTGCGCCGACTTCGTGATGAGGAGATTGCCGACCTGGTACGCATCGACGCGCGCTTCGAATGACGTCGCGCCCGGTCTGCCGATGCGAGCGACGTCGAAGATCACGGAGATCTTGTCGCGCCAAGCATCGAACCGATCGCGCGCGGGCAGATCGCGCGTCGAGAAATGCGTGAAGGGAACGGCCTGGCCCATGATCGCAAAGCCTCTCGGGTCGATAGCCCTAGCGCCCAATGGTGGCACGAATCGTCAATTGAGCGATAGCGCCCGAAAAGCTAGCCTTTTTGACAACCTTCGTTGGCGCTGTCGGACATAGGTCTTTGCAACGAGGCGCGGCCAATAATCGTTGCAAGGCGAAGGACGCTTTTTCACACGACGAACCGCTCTCCGCGCACAACGCCTGCCTATCTCCGAGCACCATCCCGCGGCCGCCGGCGGTTGGCCGCCAAAATTGGGCACGATGCGTGCCGGGAGGAATGACATGTCTCGCCTTCGTTTCCTTGTCTGGATGATTGGCTGCGCGGCATTGCTGGGCGTGGGAGGCAAGGCCGCCGCGGAAGATGCGCCTGCTTCGCCGCTCGTCGAGCAGCTGAACGACGGCAACTGGCTTCCGCAAGGAGAAGCCGAAGCGCTCCGTGACGAACTCTTCTACCAGCGCGCCGTGCACGCCTACATGACCATGCTGCCGGCGCTGAACGTCATCGGCATGCGCGACGGTTCCGAGGGAACGTTTGGCGCCGGCTACAACGTGTTGCCGATCTGGAAGGATCGGATGGATAGCCGCGCCTGGGTGCCTACGCCCAACGCCGACGTCATCTATTCGATGAGCTATCTCGATCTGAAGGAGACCGGTCCGCTCGTGGTCGCCGCGCCGCCCAACGTCATCGGCATGTTCACCGATTTCTTCCAGCGCACGATCACGGATGTCGGCGCCATTGGGCCGGACCGCGCGCGGGGTGGACTCTATCTCTTGCTGCCGCCCGACTATGACGGCGAAAGACCGCAAGGATATTTCACCTTCGAGTCGCCGACCTACAACGTCTTCTTGTTCTTCCGCACCATCATGAAGAAGGGTCCGGACGGGGCCGACCCCGCGCCCGCCGTGGCGCTGGCCGAGCGGACGCGCATCTATCCGCTCTGGGCCATGGAGAAAGACGTGAAGCCGATGGAATTTCCGAACGGCAGCGGCAAGCGCGTCAACATGATGTACCCGGTCGACAATGGCTACTGGACCAAGCTGAAAGAGTTCGTCGACTACGAGCCGGCCTCCGCCATCGATCCGGAGCTGCGCGGTGTCCTCGCTTCAATCGGCATCATCAAGGGACAGCCCTTCGAGCCGACCGAAAAGCAGAAGGAGCTGCTGCAGAAGGCGGTCGAGACCGCGCCGAAGATGATCCTGGCGCTGCGCCAGCTCGGCCGGCCCGATGGGCGCAACCTCTATTACAAGGACCGCCAATACGAGAACGTCTGGGCCGGCGCGACATCCGAGTGGCTGCAGGAGAGCTATCTCGATGTGAACCAGCGGGCGACCTATTTCCAGGTCGCCTATTCCTCGGCGCCGGCCATGGTGATGCGCACCCTGGACGCGGGCTCGAAATACCCGGTCGCGATGCGCGATGCCGACGGCAACTTCCTGAACGGCTCGAACGCCTACAGACTGCATCTGCCGCCCGATCCGCCGGCTGCGCTGTTCTGGGCCGTCACCGCTTACAACATCACCGACGGGACGATGCCCGAGACGCCGCAGCTGCTGCCCTCGATCAACGGGCTCGGCAAGGTCGCGACCAACGCTGACGGCTCGATCGATTTGTGGTTCGGCCCGCAGAGGCCCGCCGATGCGCCCGAGACGAACTGGATCCAGACCGTCGATGGGCGGGATTTCCTGGTGGCGCTGCGTCTCTACGGGACGGGAGTCGAATTCTTCGACCAGACCTGGAAACCGGATGACGTGGTCAAGGTGAACTAAGGGAGCCGCACGATGAAAACCGACACGCCCATTCTATTATGCGCGATGCTGGCGTGCGCGCTGTCGACTGTGCCTATCGCCAAGGCGCAGCAGGCGACCACGCCGACGACCTTCGCCGAATTGACGAAGCCGACGACCGAGGCCAACCCGCATCCGGAGTATGTCCGAACGCTGGCGCGCCAGGCCTATCTCTGGGGCTGGCCGATGGTGAACATGATCAACCGGCACAATTCGACGACGCAGGCCACCGAGCCCGGCCTGTTCGGCGGCATCTTGCCTGCCGCACCGGAGGGTCAGGTCGGGATGCTGCACGACTACATCGTGCCCGAGGAAACCTTCGTCACATGCCCGAACCAGGATGTGGTCTATGGACTCGGCTTCTTCGATCTCGACAAGGAGCCGGTGATCGCCCAGGTGCCCGACTTCGGCGACCGTTTCTGGGTCTACGCGCTCTACGATCAACGCACCGATCAGTTCGGCGAGCTTGGCAAGCCCTACGGCACCAAGCCCGGCTTCTATCTGCTCGTCGGCCCAAAATGGAACGGCGAAGTGCCTGACGGCATTGCCGGCGTGGTTCGCGCTTCGACCTCGCTTGCCAACGCGATCCCGCGCATCTTCCAGGACGATACCGAGCAGGACAAAGCGGCAATCCAATCCGTCATAGACCAGGTCGTGTTCTACCCGCTCTCGCAGTTCGACGGAAAGATGAAAACGATCGACTGGAGCGAGGCGCCGAATCTTCCTCCGCCGGCATCGAGCAGCGGGGGTGCCGAAGGCGGCGAAACCAAGTGGGTCGTGCCCGAGAAATTCTTCGACCAGTTCGGTCAGGTGCTCAACACTGTTGCGCCGCTGCCCGGCGAGGAGGCGCAATACGCGCAATATCGCTGGCTGCTCGATCTCGCCGCCAAGGACCCCGAAATCAAGAAGACGATCACGGAGGAAGCGGTCGCGACGGAAAAGGAAGTCATCGCGCCGTTCTTCCGCTGGGAGCACAACGGCAAGCCTGCCGGTAACGGCTGGAATCGCTCGGTCAACAACGCGCAATGGGGCGTCGATTATTTCGATCGCACCGGCACCGCAAAGTCGAACATGTTCGATAACCGGCCGAACGAGACCCAATATTTCTACACCGACTATGACGGGACTGGCGCGCAGCTCGAGGGATCCAAGACGTATTCGATCACGTTCCCTGCCGGACAGGAACCGCCGGTCAACGGCTTCTGGTCGTTGACCATGTACAACGACAAGCACCTGTTCCACCCGAACGACCTCAAGCGCTACTCGCTCGGCACCAAGAACAAGACCCTGAAGCGCAATGCCGACGGCTCGCTGACGCTCTACGCCGGCGCGAAATCGCCTGGCGCCGACAAGGAGAGCAACTGGCTGCCGGCGCCGGATGGCACCTTCTCACTGTACATCCGCGCCTATTGGGGCAAGGAAGCGATCCTCGATGGATCCTGGCAACCGCCCAAGATCGAGGTGGTTGGCTCACCTTGATATCCGGCTTCGAAGTTCGGGATGCATCATGACGCTACGTTGATCGTAGCACCGTCTGCTCCTAGCAAAGTGCCACCCCAAAATAGCCCAGTAGAGATAAACTGGGCGCGACACGGCTTTCGTGCGCGAAAGTGCGCTCTCTGGCGTCCAGGATGAAGGAGACGGCCGCGAATTCGGGCGCAATTCCAGGCTTTTCCGGCACGGTCCGGTGAAAGGCGGGAGAGAGCGAAAATCCCGAGACTAGGTGGCTGTGCTCGCAGTCTTTGCCGAACGCGTCTCCAGACCAAAGTTCCCTGATAGCCGGGAAAATACAGGGAATTTTGCGCAATTACGCGCGAGGCCAGCCTAGATATTGGCAGAAATGAGACGGTCTGCGCAGTGATTCCCTAATCTCGGAACAGGGAAATTTGGCCCGAGAACAGCGATCCCATCGTGCAGATCAGCCCATAGATCGTAAGCGTCCATTTCTCGCACACTTGTTTTGCTCCTCGCGGACGCGATCTGTTCT
>CAZWIO010000005.1:0-242508 GCA_964634195.1 uncultured Methyloceanibacter sp.
CGGCGCGCTACTACACGCCGTCGGGCCGCTCGATCCAGGCCAAGGGCATCGATCCGACCGTGGTGATCGAGGAAGAGCTGCCGGAAGACATGAAGAAGAAGGCCGCCGAAAGTCGCGGCGAGTCCACTCTGCGCGGGCACCTCAAGGGCGAGGACGAGAAAGACGGCGAAGGCGACGAGGCGGGCAAGTCCGCCGAGGAGGAAGAGGAGTCCGGAAGCTCCTCCTACGTGCCGCAGGACAAGGAGAAGGACACGCAGCTCAATTATGCGCTCGACCTTCTGCGCGGCATCAAGTCCGTCGATACGGAAGCCAAGAAGAAGGCCGAGGCCAACCAGGCCCAGTAGTGAACGCCAGCCTATGACCGGTGCAACAATGCCGGCGAGCGGGGAGGTGAAGGCGAGATGAAGGCGCTGGCGGTCGCGACCGGCATCGTGTTCTGGACGCTGGTGCTCGGCACCGCGTGGCTCGTCTTCTTTCCCGGAAGCGAGAGCGGCGAGCCTGTCGCGGTGCTGCAGATCGATCCCGCAAGCGTCACGAGCGCACCCGAGCCGGCGGGGGGCGATCCGTTCGGCGGCGCAATGCCGCCTGGCCAGGACGACGATGTCGATTTGCCGCCGGGCTTTGCCGTGACTGGGCCGGCTGAGGCGCCGATGCCGCCACCGCCGCCTGCCGAGGTGCCGGCCGCGCCGCCGGAGCTGCCGCAGCCTGACGACGCGGCTCCACCCTCGGATTTGGACGAAGCCGCGCCGCCGCCGACGCCGGACTTCGATCAGCAAGGCGCACTGCCCGATATTCCAGAGGCTGCGGTCCAAACCGCAGCCTCTTCGCATTTGGAGCCCCCTGCCGCGCCCGAAACGACTGCGCCGGCTCTTGCGCCTGGCGTGGAGCAGGCCGTGGCGCCGGCGGCCTCGCCTGAGCCGGAGCAGGCGGCCGCGCTGCCGGCTTCGTCCGAGACGGCGGAGAGCGGATCCACTGCGCTTACGCCGGCACCCGTGTCCGATCTCGTCGAGGAGTCGCCCTACGGCCCGCTGCCGAAAGTGGCGCTCGACGGCAGGCGCCCGGCCGAGGCCTATGCCCGGCCGTCGCCCTTCGCCAAGGCCGCGATGGGCGGCCCTGCGCGGATCGCCGTATTGCTGAACGGGTTCGGCCTGCCGGATGGGCCGAGCGCCGACGTGCTGGAAGGCTTGCCTGCACCGGTCAGCCTCGCTTGCGGGGTTTACGACCGGTCGCTGCAGGAGCTCGTGACCAAGGTGCGCGAGGCTGGCCACGAGGTGCTGCTGCAGATACCGCTCGAGCCCGAGAACTACCCGGCCGAGGATCCCGGCCCCCACACGCTGCTCACCACACTGCCGCCCGAAGAAAATCTGCGGCGGCTGCAATATCTGATGGCGCGCTATACCGGCTACGTGGGCGTCACCAATCTGATGGGGGCCAGATTCGAGACGGCGCGCGAAGCTTTCCTGCCCGTGCTCGAAGAGGTGAAGCGGCGCGGTCTGCTCTATCTCGACGATGGCACGGCCAAGGACTCGGCGGGCCAGCCGATCGCGAGCACCATCGGGCTCGAATACGCCGTCGCAGATGTGCGGCTCGACGAGCGTGGGATCGCCAAGGGCCTTGCCGAGCTCGAGACCGTCGCGCGCGAACGCGGCGCGGCGATCGGCGTCGCCAAGGCCAAGGCCGCGACCGTGCGGCAGATCGCCGACTGGGCCGACAAGCTCGAAGCCAAGGGTCTGGTGCTTGTGCCGGTCAGCGCCGCGGTGCGCTCGCAGCGGCAGAGCTGAGCCTCCCTCCATGACAACGATCGGCGGCAAGAGGGCTCGTGACTTGCCCTATCGTCCCTGCGTCGGCGTGATGCTGCTCAACGCAAGCGGCCTCGCCTGGATCGGGCGGCGTGCCGACCATGGCGGCGAGCCTGAAGGCGCGGGCTCCTGGTGGCAGATGCCGCAAGGCGGCATGGACGAAGGCGAAGCTCCCGAGGCGGCGGCGCGGCGCGAGCTCATGGAAGAGACCGGCGTCCGTAGTGTCGTCATGCTCGCGCGCACACGCGACTGGCTGCTCTATGACCTGCCGCCGGAGCTGATCGGTGTCGCCTGGGACGGGCGCTATCGCGGCCAGAAGCAGATATGGTTTGCCGCGCGCTTCGAGGGGGAGGAGAGCGAGATCGACATCGGCCCGCGCGCGGGGTACGAGGCCGAGTTCGACGCCTGGCGCTGGACGAGCGTTGCCGAGCTGCCAAGCCTTGTCGTGCCCTTCAAGCGGCCGGTCTATGAGAATGTGGTGCGGGAGTTCGCGGAGCTGGTGAAGGTTCGCTAGACTTATCGTGCGGCGTCATTCCCGACTACGCGGGCATGACAAAGGCGAGGCTCAGAGAAGCCTACAAATTCAGCGCGGCCTGCACCTGGCGGAGCTGATCGAGCCGCGTCTGAGCGCGATCGCGGACGTCGTCGACCGTTGCGTCGGCGACGTCCTCCTCGGCGTTCTGGATCTCCTGCGAGAGTTGCCCGGCATCGAGCTCGCGGAGGTCGATCGCCGTCTGAGCCAGCACGATGAGCCCGGTCGGATTGACCTCGGCGAAGCCGCCGCGCAGGAAGAAGCGCTGCTGCTCACCGTTCGCATGTCCGATCTCGATCACGCCGGGACGGAGGGTCGTGAGCACTGGCGCATGATGGGCGAGGATGGTCATGTCGCCTTCGGCACCAGGCACCAGCACCTGCTCGACCTCTCCGGAGACGAGCAGCCGCTCGGGCGACACCAGCTCGAACTTGAACGGGTCGGCCATCTACGCGGCCTCGGCGGCAAGCTTCTCGGCCTTGGCCACCGCATCCTCGATGGTGCCGACCATGTAGAACGCGGCTTCGGGCAGGTGGTCGTAATCGCCCTCGCACAGGCCCTTGAAGCCCTTGATGGTGTCGGTGAGATCGACGAACACGCCGGGCGAGCCTGTGAACACCTCGGCCACGTGGAAGGGCTGCGACAGGAAGCGCTCGATCTTGCGCGCGCGCGCCACCGTGATCTTGTCCTCTTCCGACAGCTCGTCCATGCCGAGAATGGCGATGATGTCCTGCAGCGCCTTGTAGCGTTGCAGGATCTCCTGCACGCGGCGGGCGACCTTGTAATGCTCTTCGCCCACGACGAGCGGAGTCAGCATGCGCGAGGTCGAGTCGAGCGGGTCCACGGCGGGATAGATGCCCTTCTCGGCGATGCCGCGCGACAGCACGGTCGTCGCATCCAAGTGGGCGAACGAGGTGGCAGGCGCGGGGTCGGTCAGATCGTCGGCCGGCACGTAGATCGCCTGCACCGAGGTGATCGAGCCCTTCTGCGTGGTGGTGATGCGCTCCTGGAGCGCGCCCATGTCGGTGGCGAGCGTCGGCTGGTAGCCCACCGCGCTCGGGATGCGGCCGAGCAAGGCCGACACCTCGGAACCAGCTTGGGTGAAGCGGAAGATGTTGTCCACGAAGAACAGCACGTCCTGGCCCTGGTCGCGGAAATATTCGGCGACCGTCAGCCCGGACAGGCCGACGCGGGCGCGGGCGCCGGGCGGCTCGTTCATCTGGCCGTACACCAGCGCGCATTTCGAGCCCGCGGTCGAGCCGTTGTTCTTCTTCGGGTCCTTGTTCACGCCGGACTCGATGAACTCGTGATAGAGGTCGTTGCCCTCGCGGGTGCGCTCGCCGACGCCGGCGAACACGGAATAGCCGCCATGCGCCTTGGCGATGTTGTTGATCAGCTCCTGGATCAGCACGGTCTTGCCCACGCCCGCGCCGCCGAACAGGCCGATCTTGCCGCCCTTGGCGTAAGGCGCCAGCAGGTCCACGACCTTGATGCCGGTAACGAGGATTTCGGCCTCGGTGGACTGGTCGACGTAAGACGGGGCGGGTGCATGGATCGGGCGCGTCTCGGCGGTCTTGATCGGGCCGGCTTCGTCAACCGCCTCGCCGACCACGTTCATGATGCGCCCAAGCGTCTCGTCGCCCACCGGCACGGCGATCGGCTGGCCGGTATCCACCACCTCCTGGCCGCGCACCAGACCTTCGGTCGAGTCCATGGCAATGGTGCGCACCGTGTTCTCGCCGAGATGCTGCGCCACCTCGAGCACGAGGCGATTGCCCTGGTTGTCGGTGTCGAGCGCGTTCAGGATCTCCGGCAGGTGGCCGTCGAACTGCACGTCGACCACGGCGCCCATGACCTGGCGGACATGGCCCTTGGGTCCATCGTCCGCTGCGATGCGCTTCTGCTGCTTCTTGGTCTCGGCGACTACGGGTGCTTTGCGTGCCATCGTTCCATTCCTTCGGGGTAAGCTAGAGCGCCTCGGCGCCGGAGATGATCTCGATCAGCTCCTTGGTGATCATGGCCTGGCGGGTACGGTTGTAGTTGAGGGTCAGCCTGCCGATCATGTCGCCGGCATTGCGGGTGGCGTTGTCCATGGCGCTCATGCGCGCGCCCTGCTCCGACGCCGCGTTCTCGAGCAGCGCCTTGAAGATCTGCACGGTGATGTTGAGTGGCAGAAGCTCGGTGAGGATTTCCGCCTCGTCCGGCTCGTATTCATAGACCGCGCCGCCGAGCGCGGCTTCCGCCGACGGCGTATCGGCTGGGATCGTGGCGGGGATGACCTGCTGCGCGGTCGGGATCTGGCTGATCACCGACTTGAAGCGCGAGAAGAACAGCGTCGCCTTGTCGAAGGCCCCTTCGCCGAACAGCTCGAGCACACGGTCGGAGACCTTCTGCGCGTGCTCGAAGGAGAGCTGGCGCACACCGCGGAACTCGATCGTCTCGATGATCATCGGCGCATAAAGCCGCTTGAGCTGGTCGTAACCCTTCTTGCCGACGCAGAGGATCTTCACGCCCTTGCCGTCGGCGAGCAGGCGGTTGATGTGCTCGCGGGCGAGCCTGACGATGGCGGAATTGAAGGCGCCGCACAGCCCGCGCTCGGCGGTGCAGACGATGAGCAGATGCACCTGGTCGCGCCCGGTGCCAACCATCAGCGGCGGTCCGCCCTCGCGCCCCTGCAAGGCCGTGGCGAGATTGGCGAGCACCATCTCCATGCGCGAGGCGTAAGGCCGCGCCGCCTCGGCTGCCATCTGCGCGCGCCGAAGCTTCGCCGCGGCCACCATCTGCATGGCCTTGGTGATCTTCTGCGTCGCCTTCACCGAGGCGATGCGGTTTCGAAGCTCCTTAAGCGACGCCATGGATCACTCACGCAAACGCCTTGGCGAACTTGTCGACGGCGGCTTTCAGCTTCTTGCCGGTCTCCTCGGAGATTTCCCGCTTGTCGCGGATGTCGTCGAGGATATCCTGATGCTCGGCGCGGATGAACCGAAGCAGCTCGTCTTCGAAGCGGCGCACGTCGGAGACAGGCAGCGGATCGAGATAGCCGTTCACGCCGGCGTAGATCACGACCACCTGCTCCTCGACCTTGAGCGGCGAGAATTGCGGCTGCTTGAGCAGCTCGGTCAGTCGCGCGCCGCGGTTGAGCAGGCGCTGCGTGGTGGCATCAAGGTCGGAGCCGAACTGCGCAAAGGCCGCCATCTCGCGATATTGCGCGAGCTCGCCCTTGATCTTGCCGGCGACCTGCTTCATCGCCTTGACCTGCGCGGCCGAGCCCACGCGCGACACCGAGAGACCCACGTTCACGGCAGGCCGGATGCCTTGGTAGAACAAGTCGGTCTCGAGGAAGATCTGGCCGTCGGTGATGGAGATGACGTTGGTCGGGATATAGGCCGACACGTCGTTGGCCTGCGTCTCGATCACCGGCAGCGCGGTCAGCGAGCCCGAGCCGTTGTCCTTGTTGAGCTTTGCGGCGCGCTCGAGCAGACGCGAATGCAGATAGAACACGTCGCCAGGATAGGCTTCGCGTCCCGGCGGACGGCGGAGCAGCAGCGACATCTGGCGATAGGCCACGGCCTGCTTGGAGAGGTCGTCATAGGCGACCAGCGCATGCATGCCGTTGTCGCGGAAATATTCGCCCATGGCGCAGCCGGAGAAGGGCGCCAGGAACTGCATCGGCGCGGGGTCCGACGCGGTGGCGGCGACGACGATGGAGTAGGGGAGCGCGCCGTTATCCTCCAGCACCTTCACGAATTGCGCGACGGTCGAGCGCTTCTGACCGACGGCGACGTAGATGCAATAGAGGCTCTTCTTGTCGTCGCCGAGCGCGTTGACCGATTTCTGGTTGAGGATTGAGTCGAGGATGATGGCGGTCTTGCCGGTCTGGCGGTCGCCGATGATCAACTCGCGCTGGCCGCGGCCGATCGGGATCAGCGCGTCGATGGCCTTTAGCCCCGTCTGCATCGGCTCGTGCACCGACTGGCGGGGGATGATGCCCGGCGCCTTCACGTCGACGCGGCGATATTCGGTCGCCTCGATCGGGCCCTTGCCATCGATCGGGTTGCCGAGCGCGTCGACCACGCGGCCGAGCAGCGCCTTGCCGACCGGCACCTCCACGATGGCGCCGGTGCGCTTGACCGTGTCGCCTTCCTTGATGTGGCGGTCGTCGCCGAAGATCACGATGCCGACATTGTCGACCTCGAGGTTCAGCGCCATGCCGCGCGTGCCGTCGGCGAACTCGACCATCTCGCCGGCCTGTACCTTGTCGAGGCCGTAGACGCGGGCGATGCCGTCGCCGACCGACAGCACCTGGCCGATCTCGGCGACCTCGGCTTCCTGTCCGAAATTCTTGATCTGCTCCTTGAGGATCGCGGAGATCTCAGCGGCCCTGATGTCCATCAGCCAACCTCTTTCATGGCGACTTTGAGTGAATTCAACCTGGTGCGCAGCGAAGAATCGATCATGCGGCTGCCGACCTTGACGATCAGCCCGCCGAGCAGCGTAGGATCGACACGCTCTTCGAGCATGACCTCCTTGCCGAGCGCGGCTTGCAGCGCCTGCTTCAGCGCGGTGACTTGCGTCTCGGTGAGCTTCTCCGCGGCGATCACGGAGGCGCTCGTCTCGCCGCGCTCACGCGCGAGCATGGCACGGAAGGCTGAGACCATGTCGGGAACCGCGAACAGGCGCCGGTTCTTGGCGGCAAGAAGCAGGAAATTCCGGGTCAGGTCCTTGATGTCGAGCTTCTCGAGTACGGCGTCGAGCGCGCGGGTCTGGTCTTCGGCGGAGAAGACCGGGCTCTTGACGAGACGTGCCAGATCGGGGGAAGCGCCGAGCGCCTCGTTGAAGCGGCCGAGCCCGGCGGTGACGGCGTCAAGCGCGTTGCTCTCCTTGGCGAGCTCGAACAGCGCGAACGCATAACGGCCCGCAACGCCGGAGGGTGTATCGACCTCGTCTGCCACTAAAAAAGCCCCTTGCCTCCCCGACGGTAGCGTCTTATTGCGCCCCGCCTCAAGCCTGGAAATCCTGGGATTGGAGCCTCCGCGTCAACAGCCAGGAAGTGGCTATTGCCCGGCCCTCGGGAGGCCCGGGCAGGCTCTAACATATGGACCAAGGCCGCGCAACAACGGGGAGCCTGTGGGCGCAGATCGGGGCAATAGGGCCGGAAATCCGGGCTTTGGCGAGGCCTAGAGCGGGGTCTAGAGAAAGCTATAGGGGTCGATGTCGACCGTCAGACGGACGTCGCCCTTGGGCTTGGGGACCGCGGCGAGCCATAGCCGTAGATAGGCCTGCAGGTCCGCCTCGCGGGCGGCCTTGACCAAGAGGCGGTAGCGGTGGCGGGCGCGGATCACTGAGAGCGGCGCCTCGGCGGGACCCAGCACCTCGATCTTGGCGGCAGGCGGCGCGGCCCGCGCGACGGCGCGGGCGTAGCCTTCCGTCGCGTGGCGGTCGCTGCCCGCGACGAGCAGGGCGGCCAGCCTGCCGAAGGGCGGCAAGCCCGACGCGCGCCGCTCCTCGATCTCGCGGGCATAGAAGGCGTCGCGGTCGCCCGAGACGAGCGCCTGCATCACCGGGTGCTCAGGCATATAGGTCTGGATCAGGCCGCGTCCGGGGATGGCGTCGCGTCCCGCGCGTCCCGTCACCTGGTGCAGGAGCTGGAAGCTCCGCTCGGCCGCGCGCGGATCGGCCTGCGCCAGGCCGAGATCGGCGTCGACCACGCCGACCAGCGCGAGCCCCGGGAAGTGATGACCCTTGGCGACGAGCTGCGTGCCGATGACCACATCGACCTCGCGCTCCTCGATCTCGCGCAAGGTCTCGCGCAGGTCGGCGATGCTCGGCGTGAGGTCGCTCGACAGCAGCACGCGGCGCGCCTCTGGAAAGCGCTCGGCGATCTCCTCGGCGATGCGCTCGACGCCAGGGCCGCATGGCACGAGCGAATGTTCGGCGCCGCAATTGGGACAGGTCTCGGGCACGGCGATATGCGTGCCGCAATGATGGCATTCGAGGCGGCGGCGGAAGCGGTGCTCGACGAGCCAAGCCGAGCAGTTCGGGCATTCGAACTTGTAGCCGCATTTGCGGCAGACGGTGATCGGGGCATAGCCGCGGCGGTTTAGGAACAGGAGCGCCTGCTCGCCGCGCGCCAAGGTCTCGCCGACCGCCTCGACCAGCACCGGCGAGAGCCATTTGCCGCGCGCGGGCGGATGCACCCGCATGTCGATGGCGGCAAGCTGCGGCAGGCGCGCAGCCTTGTAGCGCTCCGGCAGCCGGATATGCCGGTAGCGGCCCTGTTGCGCATTGACCAGGCTCTCGATCGAAGGCGTGGCAGAGCTAAGCACCACCGGGCAGTCGCCGAGGCGTCCGCGCAGCACGGCCATGTCGCGCGCCTGATAGGCGACGCGCTCCTCCTGCTTGTAGCTCTGGTCGTGCTCCTCATCGACGACGATCAGGCCGAGTTCGGGGAAGGGCAGGAACAGCGCCGAGCGCGCGCCGACCACAAGCTTCGCCTTGTTCTCGGCGACCGCCCGCCAGACGCGGCCGCGCGTGGCGCCTGTGAGGCCCGAATGCCACTCGGCTGGGCGCGCGCCGAAGCGCTCCTCGCAGCGGGCGAGGAACTGACCGGTCAGCGCGATCTCAGGCATCAGCACCAGCGCCTGCTTGCCTTGCCGTAGCGCCTCGGCGATCGCCTCGAAATAGACCTCGGTCTTGCCGGAGCCGGTCACGCCGTCGAGCAGGGTGACGCCGTAGCCGTCGCGCGTGTTCTCAAGCAGCGCACGCGCGGCTGCGGCCTGTTCCTTGGTCAAGCGGGCGCGGTTCGGCGAGAGGTCGAACGGGCCCGCGTGCCAATCGGGCAGCGGTTCCGCCTTGAGCGTGCCGGCATCGACCAGCCCGTCGATCACGCCCGGACTGACGCCGGCGGCCTCGGCGAGGCTCGACTTGACCCAGGTGAGGCCATTGGCTGCAGCGTCCAGCACGCGGGCGCGGGCGGGCGTCATGCGGTCGGGTGCCGCGCCCGCAAGCCGCACGCCGTAGCGCGGGGCCGGCGGAGCGAAGGCCGCGCTCGCGCTCATCATCATGCGCAGTACCATGCCGGGCGAGCTCAGCGTGTAGCGCGCCACCCAGTCGGCGAACTCGAGCGAGACGGGCGGCAGCAGCGGCACATCGTCGACCACCTCGACGATCTCGCGCAGCTTCTTGCGGTCGAGCTTAGGCGGCGTCTCGCCTTCGGGACGATGCCAGACCACGCCGAGATATTCGACCGTCGCAAGCGGCACGACGACGAACGTCCCCGGCGCGACGGTCATGCCCTTCGGTACGAGATAGTCGTATGGCGCAGGCAGTGCGAGCGGCAGCAACACCGGCACGGTCGGCGGCACGGTGGCCAGCGCCTTTGCGGCGATCTTGCTGCTGGTCTTGGTCTTGGCCAGGGGTCGCTCGCTGGTTAAGAGGGGGTTAACGACTCGCTCGCCCATAGTAACCTTGCGCGCGCGGTTCGCTTATGGGGGTTCAGGCTTGGCGGAAAAGACCAAAGCACCGGGATATATGGGGACCCCGTACGTCCGCGAGGCGGTCGAGGATTGGCTCGCCTATCTCCGCACGGAGCGCGGGCTTTCGGCCAACACCCTGGAGAGCTATGGCCGGGACCTGGCGCAATTCCTCGCCTATCTCGCGGCGGCGCTCAACCGCCTCCCAGACATGACCCATCTCATCGGGCTGAAGGCGCGTGATGTGCGGGGCTTCCTCGCAAGCCGGCGGGAGGCGGGCGTGGGCAGCCGGACGCTCGCGCGTACGCTCTCGGCGCTCCGCATGTTCTACAAATTCCTGGAGCGGCGCGGCTACGGCAAGAACGATGCGATCCGCGCCGTGTCGCTGCCCAAGCTGCCGCATTCCGTGCCGAAGCCGCTCACGGCCGACAAGGCGACGGCGCTGGTCGACGGCGCTGACATCGTCGGCGACGACGAGCCGGAGTGGATCGCGGCGCGTGACACGGCGGTGCTCGCGCTGCTCTACGGCTCCGGCTTGCGCATCTCAGAAGCCTTGTCGCTGAAGCGCGGCGATGCGCCGGTGCGCGGCCGCGACATGCTGCGCGTGACCGGCAAAGGCGGCAAGACGCGGGTCGTGCCGGTGCTGCCGATCGCGAGCGAAGCGGTCGAGCATTACCTCAAGCTTTGCCCGATGCGGCCCGGCTCCGACGATTCGCTCTTCGTCGGCGCGCGCGGCAAGCAGCTCAGCCCGCGCATCATCCAGCTCCGCATTGCCAAGGCGCGTGCCGTGCTCGGCCTGCCCGAGACAGCGACGCCGCATGCGCTGCGACATTCCTTCGCCACGCATCTGCTCGGCGCCGGCGCGGATCTCCGTGCGATCCAGGAGCTGCTCGGCCACGCCAGCCTCTCGACCACGCAGGGCTACACCGAGGT
The DNA here is from genome assembly GCA_964634195.1 of uncultured Methyloceanibacter sp. Lineage (GTDB taxonomy): Bacteria > Pseudomonadota > Alphaproteobacteria > Rhizobiales > Methyloligellaceae > Methyloceanibacter. The sequence continues at coordinate 10,737 of CAZWIO010000005.1, forward strand.
CGACCGCGCGCATCTGCTCAAGACCTACACGAACGCGCACCCGCGGGCCTGATGGGAAACATGCCGCTCAAAACCACGCGCTTCGTTGCGCTCGTCTTGGCGGCGCTGACGCTCGGCATGGGCTTCGCGCATCTCATGCAGCTTCCCGCGCGCATGGCTTGGGACCAGTATCTTTGGGTCGGCTCGACGGTGCATGGCGGGCTCTACGCGACCTTCGGTACCTGGGGCGCGCTCATCGAGCTTGCCACGGTGGTGGCGCTGGCGCTGGTCGCCTATTTCGTGCGCGAGCATAATCGCCCCGGCTACAGACTTGTGCTCGCGGCCGCGATCCTGTTCGGGCTCGCGGTCGTCCTCTGGTGGGTGGTGATCTATCCCGTCAATGTCGAGCTGGCGAAATGGGTAAACGGCCCAGTCCCCGCCGACTGGGCGTCCTACCGCGCGCGCTGGGAATGGGGGCACGCGGTGATTTCGCTGGTCGAGCTTGTTGGCTTCGGCGCGCTCGCGGCGTCGGTGCTCGCCGATACGCCGCGCGGCTTCCGCTGACGCGTCGTCCTTCGAGGCCCGCCCGCGGCCGGCGCCTCAGGATGACGCTTACCTCACATATGGATGGCGCGCTTGTCGACCGCGAGCGCCGCTTCCTTCACCGCCTCGTTGAGCGTCGGATGGGCGTGGCAGGTGCGCGCGAGGTCCTCGGCCGAGCCGCCGAACTCCATCAGCACGACGGCCTCGGCGATCATGGTGCCGGCATCCGCGCCGATGATATGCACGCCGAGCACGCGGTCGGTGTCCGCATCGGCCAACACCTTCACGAAGCCGTCGGTGGTGCGATTGACCTTGGCGCGGCCATTGGCGGTGAAGGGGAACTTGCCCGCCTTGTAGGCGACGCCCGCCTCCTTCAGCTCCTCCTCGGTCTTGCCGACCGAGGCCACCTCGGGCGCGGTGTAGACCACGCTCGGGATCGCGTCGTAGTTCACGTGCCCGGCTTGCCCCGCCAGGATCTCAGCGACCGCGACGCCTTCTTCCTCGGCCTTGTGCGCGAGCATCGGCCCGGCGATCACGTCACCGATGGCATAGACGCCCGGCAGGCTCGTCTCGTAGCGCTTGTCGACAAGGATGCGGCCGCGATTGTCGGTCTTGATGCCGGCTTCGGCGAGGCCAAGCCCCTCGGTGTTCGGTACGCGACCGATGGCCACCAGCACGATGTCGGTCTCTAGCGTCTCGGACTTGCCGCCCTTCGCGGGCTCCAGGGTCAGCTTTACCGTCTTGCCCTTGGTCTCCACGCCTGCGACCTTGGTGCCGAGCTTGAATTTGAGCCCCTGCTTCTCGAGCACGCGCTGGAGCTGGCGTGCGACCTCGGCGTCGAGGCCGGGCGTGATGCGGTCGATCATCTCGACCACCGTCACCTGCGCCCCGAGCCGCGACCAGACGGAGCCGAGCTCGAGCCCGATATAGCCCGCGCCGATCACCACGAGGCGCTTCGGCACTTTCGGCAGCGACAGCGCGCCGGTCGAGGAGACGATGCGCTTCTCGTCGATCTCGACGCCGGGCAGCTTGGCGACCTCGGAGCCGGTGGCGATGACGATGTTGGCGGCATCGACCACCTGTTTCTCGCCGTTGATGAAGGTGACCTCGACCTTGCCCGCTTCGGCGATGCGGCCGGTGCCATGGAAATGGTCGATCTTGTGCTTGCGCAGCAGGAAGGCGACGCCGTCGACATTACCTCTCACGCCTTCGTCCTTGAAGGCAAGCATGGCGGCGAGGTCGAGCTCCGGCTTCACCTTGATGCCCATCTCGGCGAAGGCATGGCCGGCCTCTTCATAGGCCTCGCTCGCATGCAGCAGCGCCTTCGACGGGATGCAGCCGACATTGAGGCAGGTGCCGCCGTGTTTGGAACGCTTCTCCACCACGGCGACCTTCATGCCGAGCTGTGCCGCGCGTATGGCGCAGACATAGCCGCCGGGGCCCGTGCCGATGACGATCAGGTCGTAGCTCATGCTGTCAAGCATGGCGCAAAACGGCGCGCGGGGTCCAGCATTGAAACCTCAACGGTTGTCATTCCCGCGAAGGCGGGAATCCAGTAGTCAGCGATCTCGCCCATCCGTGCAGGTCCTGAATACTGGGTTGCCCGGTCAAGCCGGGCAATGACAAGGGGAGCGGTGTATGACAGTCATCCTCACAAATCGAGGACGAGGCGGGCGGGGTTCTCGATGGATTCTTTGACGTTGACGAGGAAAGTCACCGCCTCTTTGCCGTCGACGAGCCGGTGGTCGTAGGACAATGCGAGATACATCATCGGCCGCGCCACGATGGCGCCGTCGCGCACCACGGCGCGCTCCTCGATGCGGTGCATGCCGAGGATGCCCGATTGCGGCGCGTTGAGGATCGGGGTGGAGAGCAGTGAGCCGTAGATGCCGCCGTTTGAGATGGTGAAGGTGCCGCCCTGCATCTCTTCGAGCGCGAGCCTGCCTTCGCGGGCGCGCACGCCGAAGTCGGCGATCGCGGTCTCGATCTCGGCGAGGCTCATGCGGTCCGCGTCGCGCAGCACCGGCACCACCAGCCCGCGCTCGGTGCCGACGGCGACGCCGATATGGTAGTAGTTCTTGTAGACGATGTCCTCGCCGTCGATCTCGGCGTTGACCGCGGGGATGTCCTTCAGCGCCTGCACGCAGGCCTTCACGAAAAATCCGACCAGCCCGAGCTTCACCCCGTGTTTCTGCTCGAAGGCGTCGCGATAGTCGCGGCGGAGCTGCAGCACGCCGCTCATGTCCACGTCGTTGAACGTGGTGAGCATGGCTGCAGTGTCCTGCGCCTCCTTGAGACGCCGCGCGATGGTCTGGCGGAGCCGCGTCATGCGCACGCGCTCCTCGCGTGAAGCATCGTCGGCGGTGACCGGCGCGCGGGAGGTCGCTGGCAGCTTGGGTCTCCGCTCGCGCTGAAGCAGCGCTTCCACCGCCTTGCCAGGCGCTCCCGCCGGCGCCGGCGCCGGCGCCGGCGCCGGTGCCGGAGCTGCCGCAGCAGGAGTCGCTACCTTGGCAAGCACGTCCTGCTTCAAGACCTGGCCGCGGCGCCCCGAGCCTTTGACCTTAGCAGGCTCAATGCCTGCCTCGGCCAGCAGCTTGCGGGCGGCGGGCGAGGGCGGCATGTCCTCGTCGCTGACCTCCTCGCGGCGCTGCGGCTCGCGTTCCAGCTCCTTGATCTCGACCTGGGGCGCGGGCTCGCCGCGCGGCGGCGCCTGGTCGAGTGCGGCAACGGCCTCGACCACGGCAGGCTCAGGCGCGGCGGTGGTGGCTGGCTTGGCCTTCGCCTTCGCGGCGGGCTTACCCTTGCCGTCGCCTTCGCTGATGGCACCGAGTAGGGCCCCGACCGCGACGGTATCCCCCTGTTTCACCACGATCTCGGAGAGCACGCCCGAGGCCGGCGCCGGCACCTCGACTGTCACCTTGTCGGTTTCCAGCTCGACCAGCGGCTCGTCGGCGGAAACGCTGTCGCCCGCCTGCTTGAACCATTGGCCGACGGTCGCCTCGACCACCGACTCTCCCAGAGCAGGCACCCGGATTTCTTTCGGCATTCGTCGCCAGCTCCCGTCCTAGCCCAACGCCTCGTCGAGGAGGGCCTGCAACTCGCGCAGATGCTTGCTCGCCAAGCCGGTCGCGGTCGCCGCCGAAGACGGGCGCCCAACATAACGCGGCCGCCTGTGCTTCGCCTCGATATGGTCGAGCACCCAGGCGAGGTTCGGCTCGATGAAGGTCCAAGCGCCCATATTCTTAGGCTCCTCCTGGCACCATATCATTTCGGCGTCCTTGAAGCGCGACAGCTCCTGGATCAGCGCGCGGGCGGGGAAGGGGTAGAGCTGCTCCATGCGCAGCAGGTAGACGTCATCGATCCCGCGCTTCTCGCGCTCCTCGTAGAGATCGTAATAGACCTTGCCCGAGCAGAGCACCACGCGGCGGATCTGCTGGTCAGGCACGAGCTTGATCACCTGGTCGGGCAGGAACTGCGCATCGTCCCAGAGCAGGCGGTGGAAGGTCGAGTCAGGGCCGAACTGTGAGATGTTCGATACCACGCGCTTGTGACGGAGCAGCGACTTCGGCGTCATGATCACCAAGGGCTTGCGGAACTGGCGGTGGAGCTGGCGCCGCAGTACATGGAAATAATTGGCGGGCGTCGTGCAATTGACGATCTGCCAATTGTCCTCGGCGCTGAGCTGCAGATAGCGCTCGAGCCGCGCGGAGGAGTGCTCGGGCCCTTGGCCCTCATAGCCGTGCGGCAGGAGCAGCACGAGGCCGGACATGCGCAGCCATTTACGTTCGCCGGACGAGATGAACTGGTCCACCACGACCTGCGCGCCGTTGGCGAAATCGCCGAATTGTGCTTCCCACAGCACGAGCGCATTCGGCTCGGCGAGGCTGTAGCCATATTCGAAGCCGAGCACCGCTTCTTCCGAAAGCATCGAGTTGATCACCTCGAACCGCGCCTGCTCCTTCGAGATGTGCTTGAGCGGCGTGTATTTCTTCTCGTTCACCTGGTCCATCAGCACCGCGTGGCGCTGGGAGAAGGTGCCGCGCTCGGAGTCCTGGCCGGACAGCCTTACGCGGTAGCCCTCGACCAGCAGCGTGCCGAAGGCGAGCGACTCGGCCGTCGCCCAGTCGATGCCCACGCCGTCCTCGATCATCTTGCGGCGGCTGCCGAGGATGCGGGCGATGGTCTTGTGCGGGGTGAAGCTCTTGGGAAACGACGTGAGCCGGCGCCCCACGTCGCGCAGCACGTCGAGGTCGACCCCGGTCAGTCCGCGGCGGGCGCCTTCCTCGGCGAAGCCGATGCCGGACCATTTGCCGTCGAGCCAATCGGCGCGGTTCGGGCGGTAGGATTCGCCCGCGGCGAATTCCTCATCGAGCGTGGCGCGGAAATCCGCCTGCATGCGCTCGAACTCGACCTCGGTGATCAGGCCCTCGTCGATCAGGCGCTTGCCGTAGAGCTCGACCACCCGCGGATGCTCGCGGATGCGCGCATACATCAGAGGCTGGGTGAAAGCCGGCTCGTCGGCCTCGTTATGACCGTGGCGCCGGTAGCAGAACATGTCGATGACGACGGGCTTCCGGAAGCGCTGCCGATACTCGACGGCAAGCTTGGTGACATGCACCACGGCTTCCGGGTCGTCGCCGTTCACATGGAAGATCGGCGCGTCGATCATCTTGGCAACGTCGGACGGGTAGGGCGAGGAGCGCGAGAAACGCGGCGCCGTGGTGAAGCCGATCTGGTTATTGACGATGAAATGCAGCGAGCCGCCGGTGCGGTGGCCGCGCAGGCCCGACAAGCCGAGGCATTCGGCGACCACGCCCTGGCCGGCGAAGGCAGCGTCGCCGTGCAGCAGGAGCGGCAGCACCTCCTTGCGCTCGTCGTCGTGGCGCTGGTCCTGCTTGGCGCGCACCTTGCCGAGCACCACCGGATCGACGATCTCGAGATGCGACGGATTGGCGGTGAGCGACAGGTGCACGCGGTTGTCGTCGAAGGCCCGGTCGGACGAGGCGCCGAGATGGTATTTCACGTCGCCCGAGCCCTCGACGTCGTCGGGATGGGCCGAGCCGCCCCTGAACTCGTTGAAGATCGCGCGGTAGGGCTTGGCCATGACATTGGCGAGCACGTTCAGCCGGCCGCGATGCGGCATGCCGATGACGATCTCCTCGATGCCGAGCTGGCCGCCGCGCTTGATGACCTGCTCGAGCGCCGGCACCAGCGCCTCGCCGCCGTCCAGGCCGAAGCGCTTGGTGCCGGTATATTTGAGGTCGAGGAAGCGCTCGAAGGTGGCGGCCTGGATCAGCTTGTTGAGGATCGCCTTCTTGCCCTCGGGCGTGAAGGCAATTTGCTGCTCGGGCAGCTCCATGCGGTCCTGGATCCAGGCGCGCTGCTCCGGGTCCGAGATGTGCATGTACTCAGCGCCGATATGCCGGCAATAGGTGCGCTTCAGGATGCGCAGCACTTGGCGGAGCGTGCCGTATTCGAGGCCGAGCGCGCCGCCCAGATAGATCGGCCGGTCGAGATCGGCCTTGGTGAAGCCGTAGGTCTTGGGCTTCAGCTCGGGATGCTGACGGCGCGTAATGAGCTCGAGCGGATCGAGCTTGGCGACGAGATGGCCGCGCGCGCGGAAGGCGCGGATCAGCATGCGGAGGCCGATCGCGTCGCGTTGCGCGGCGACAGTCTGCTGATGAGTCAGTCCGCCTTCCTGAGCGAGCGCCGGGACAGACGGTGCTGCGCCGTCGGTGCGCGCCCAGGACGGCCCGCGCGCTTCGGCCAGCACGGCGACCGCATCGTCGCCCAGGCTCGCGAAGAAGGCTTGCCATTCCGGGTCGAGCGAGGAGGGGTCCCGCTCGTAGCGGGCATGCAAGTCCGCGAGATAGGTGGCGTTAGCGCCCTGCAGGAACGACGTGCTGAGAAACACGTCGTTCAATTCGTGTCGTGTCATCGGATCGACCCCGCCGGTTCTTTTGGCTATCGGCCTGAAGGGCAAAGAAGGCGAGCTTTAGGCGCCCGCTTCACTTCTGATGTAGTATTCCTGCAAGGGTCGTTCCAAGCGCTGCTGGCGAGTCCGCAACCACGATGCCGGCCTCGCGCATTGCCTCTATTTTGTGCTTGGCGTCGCCCTTGCCGCCCGAAATGACGGCACCGGCATGGCCCATGCGGCGCCCTGGCGGGGCGGTTGCGCCGGCCACGAAGCCGACCACGGGCTTCTTGTTGCCGGCATCGATCAGGAACTGCGCGCCGTCCTCTTCCGCCGAGCCGCCGATCTCGCCGATCATGATGATGGCTTGCGTGTCGTCGTCCTCGAGGAACAGCGAGAGCGCATCGACGAAGTTCGTGCCGTTGACCGGATCGCCGCCAATGCCGATGCAAGTGGTCTGACCGAGGCCGGTCGCCGTGGTCTGGGCAACGGCCTCATAGGTGAGGGTGCCCGAGCGCGAGACGATGCCGACCTTGCCGGGCTGATGGATATGCCCGGGCATGATGCCGATCTTGCACTGGCCCGGGGTGATGACGCCGGGGCAATTCGGGCCGACCAGCCGCGTGTTCGAATCGCACAGCGCACGCTTCACCTTGACCATGTCGAGCACCGGCACGCCCTCGGTGATGCAGACGACCAGCGGGACCTCGGCGTCGATGGCTTCGAGGATGGCGTCGCCGGCGAAGGCTGGCGGCACGTAGACGGCGCTCGCGTCGGCGCCGGTTGCCTCGCGCGCCTCGCGCACCGTGTTGAACACGGGCAAGCCGAGATGGGTGGTGCCGCCTTTACCGGGCGTCACGCCGCCGACCATCTTCGTGCCGTAGGCGATGGCCTGCTCCGAGTGGAAGGTACCTTGCGCGCCGGTGAAGCCCTGGCAAATGACGCGCGTGTTCTTATCGACGAGGACCGACATGGCGAAAGATTATCCCTGCAAGTTTCAAGCCGCTTGTTTGACGGCGGCGACAGCCTTTTTCGCGGCGTCGTCGAGGTCGTCGGCGGGGATGATGGCGAGGCCGGAGTCGCGGAGCAGCGCCTTGCCGCGCTCGACATTGGTACCTTCGAGCCGCACGATCAGCGGCACCTTGATCTGCATCTCGCGCGCGGCGGCGATGACGCCTTCGGCAATGGTGTCGCAGCGCATGATGCCGCCGAAGATGTTGACCAGCACCGCCTTCACATGCGGGTCGGACAGGATGATCTTGAAGGCCTCGGTCACGCGCTCCTTTGAAGCGCCGCCGCCGACGTCGAGGAAGTTCGCGGGCTCGCCGCCATAGAGCTTGATGATGTCCATGGTCGCCATGGCGAGCCCGGCGCCGTTGACCATGCAGCCGATCGTGCCGTCGAGCTTCACGTAGGAAAGGCCGAGCTCGGTGGCCTCGACTTCGGCGGGGTCTTCCTCGTTGAGGTCGCGCAGCGCCTCGATGTCCTTGTGGCGGAACAGCGCGTTGTCGTCGAAGCCGATCTTGGCGTCGAGGCAGAGGAGATTGCCTTCCTTGGTGACGACTAGCGGGTTGATCTCGATCAGGCCCGCATCCTTCTCGACGAACAGGCGGAAGAGCGCCTTGATGAGCGCGCCGCATTGCTTGGCGAGCGCGCCTTCGAGCTTGAGCGCGGAAGCGATCGCGCGCCCATGGAAATCGCTTATGCCGGAGGCCGGATCGACGGTGAGGGTGAAGATCTTCTCCGGGGTGTTCGCCGCCACGGCCTCGATGTCGACGCCGCCTTCGGTCGAGGCGACGAAGGCCACGCGCCCGGTGCCGCGATCAACCAGCAGCGAGAGATAGAGCTCGCGCGCGATGGTCGTGTCCTCGACCACATAGACGCGCCGCACGACGCGGCCCTTAGGTCCGGTCTGCGGCGTGATCAGCGGCTTGCCGAGCATGCGGTCGGCCTGCGCGTGCAGCTCCTCGAGCGTCTCGACCAGCTTGATGCCGCCGCCTTTGCCGCGCCCGCCTGCGTGGATCTGCGCTTTGACCACGAAGGTCTGGCCGTTGAGCTCGCGGGCGAGCTTGGCCGCTTCCTCCGCGGTCTCGGCGACGCGACCGGCCGCCACCGGCGCGCCATAGGCACGCAGCAGCTCCTTCGCCTGGTATTCGTGAATGTTCATGGACGTGCGTCAGGCCGTGGCAAGTGACGGTGCGATCCGCTGGCAGAGCTCGACCAGAGCCTTGACCGAGTCGACGGAGTGCATGAACGCGTCCTTCTCGGCGGACGAAAGATCGAGCTCGATCACGCGCTCGACGCCCTTGGCGCTGATGATCACCGGCACGCCGGCATAGATGCCCTTCACGCCGTATTCGCCGTTGAGATAGGCGGCGCAGGGCAGCACGCGCTTCTCGTTCTTGAGATACGCCTCGGCCATTTCCAGCGCGGCGGCCGCAGGTGCATAGAAGGCGGAGCCGGTCTTGAGCAGGCCGACGATCTCGGCGCCGCCGTCACGTGTGCGCTGCACGATCTCGTCGAGCCGCTTCTGGGTGATCCAACGCATCTTGACGAGGTCGGCGAGCGGGATGCCCGCCACGGACGAATAGCGGATCAGCGGCACCATGGTGTCGCCGTGGCCGCCGAGCACCATGGTCTGGATGTCCTCGGGGCTGATGTCGAATTCCTCGGCGAGGAAGAAGCGGAAGCGCGCTGCGTCGAGCACGCCGGCCATGCCGACCACCTTGTTGCGCGGCAGGCCGCTCGTCTTCTGCAGCGCCCACACCATGGCGTCGAGCGGGTTGGTCACGCAGATGACGAAGGTCTCAGGCGCGTATTTGCGAAGCCCCGCGCCCACCTGCTCCATGACCTTGATGTTGATCTCGATCAGGTCGTCGCGGCTCATGCCGGGCTTGCGCGGCACGCCGGCCGTGACGATGGTCACGTCGGCGTCCTTGAGCTCGGCATATTCGTTGACGCCCTTGAATTTCGGCACATAGCCTTCGACCGGGGCCGATTGCGACAGGTCGAGCGCCTTGCCCTGCGGCACGCCGTCGACCACGTCGAACAGGATGACCTCACCGAGCTCCCTGATGCCGGCAAGATGGGCGAGCGTGCCGCCGATCTGGCCCGCGCCGATCAACGCTATGCGATTACGCGCCATGAAAAACCCCCTTCGATGGATGAGCGCCTGCTTGAGGCCCGGGAGGGGCCCTGGCGCGAGATTTGGTTAAATGCAATCGGCCCTGCGCGCAAGGCGCAAGGCAACCCAACCCCGGGGCGGGCCGTCGATTCCGAGCCAAAGCGGGGTAGGTCGTTGGCGAAGACCGGACCGAAGCGGGAGGCCGGGGACCGCAATACGCGGCAGACTATTTCTTGGCGAGCGCCTCGATGCGGCTGAGGTCTACCGCCGCGACCGCGGCCTTGAGCTCGTTCATGGTCGCGCCGGTGCCCGCGGCCTCGATCATGATCCGGTTATTGACGATGGTCGCGTATTTCCCGCTATTGGTCGTGCGGTTGAACTCCTCGATCGTCATGCGCCCTTCGACCTCCCCGATCCGCGTGTAGGAGGTCTCGGTCTCTTCCGAGGCGCTCGCGCCGAAGATGCCGCCGAGCGCCGCGAAGGCGCCGAGCGCGCCCATGTCCGTCAGCGAGATGGTGATGCGTGCATCGCCCTTGGCGTAATTGGCGTTGGCCGTGCCGAAGCTGAAGCCTGCCGCGCCGCCGGTCGAGGTCGAGATGTCGCTCCGCGTGAAGCCGCCGGGAAGCGCTGCCGGGAGCAGCGCCTTCAGATCGTCAGGCGCAACCGCTGAACTCTTGGCGTCGGGCGAGCTCGGCACGGCGGGCATGCTTTGCTCCATCTGCTTCGTGACCTTCTCGAGATGCTTGGTCGCTTCGTCGAGCTTGTCCATGTCGACGGTGATGCCGCCAGGCAGGGTGACGGTGCCGCCGATCTCCCGCGCGGTCTGCACCGGGCTCGGCATGAAGGCCGCGCCGATCGCTCCGACCAGCAGGCTCAGGACGATGCCGGCGACGATGACCGCGGCGGTGTAGGTGAAGGCTCGGTCCTGCGCGATCCGCATCAGCACCGGCGCGCCGGTATAGAGCAAATAGATGCTGTAGAGGCCGACGATCGAGAGCCAGGCGAGAAGCGGCACCAGCGTGAAGATGCCGGCGAGCCAGCTCGCGGTCGCCGAATAGGCGGCGAGCTTGAAGGCGTTGACCCGGTTGCTTTCGCCCCCGAAGCGCGGCGCGAGCCAATCGATGATCAGCGCCAGCACATAGATCGCGCCGAGCTGGAGCGCGTATTGCAGGACGGCGGTGGTGAGCGCCGCGCCGAGCGAGGGCCGGAAGGTGATCCCGGCGGCACTATAGCCGAACACCAGGCTGCCGATCAGCGTGGCAAGCACCGGAATGGCGGCAATATAGATGACGTAGTTCGAATAGATGCTGCCGACGGTTGCAGGCTCAGCCTCGATCTTCGGCCATTCGGCCTTGGGCTGGAGCAGGATGTTCTTGGCGCGCTCGATCAGGGCGGCGCGGGCTTCGGGTGTCGGAATCAGCGTCATCGGTTCGGCACGATACAGCCAATCGCGCCTCGCCAGAAGAGACTCTGACGGAGAGCGGCATTGACCGAGGCTTTGCGTCTCATTACGTTTTCCCTCCGCCGGGAAGGGCCCTGGGAGGGTCCCGCATGAGTCCAAGTGCAGCGCTGCAACGGACTTTCTGCTTTCTCATCGCTTTTCATCGTTTCCAGCTTTCGAAACTCCGCTGCCGCGGCGCGACTTCGCGCGCGCCGCGCGGTGTGCCGCCATTCCAGCAAAGGACAGCACAGCATGAAGACGCAGGTTTTGAAGGTGCTCCCGGTGATGGCGCTGGTCGCCGCGTGCGGCGGCTCGGCGCAAGCCGAAACCATCTCGGTCGATTGCAAGGAAGGGCACAATCTCGGCATGCATTCGCCTGCCATGACCATGGTCTATGAGGGCAGCGACAGCGGCACGCTGACGGTGAAGGGCGAGTTCGGCGAGATCAAGCTGCCGGCGCGGAAAGTTACGCGCGAAGGGCCCGACGAAGAAACTGGCGGCACGCGCAGCGTGGTCAACGTGCTCGGCTCCGGGCCCGCCAAGGCGATCATGCCCGATAAGAAGGCGGCCGAAGACTGCGCGCGCGGCAAGCTGACCGGCGAGCTCGCCGAGGACAAGGACGTCATTTTTATGTCGGTGATGAGCTGTCTCGGTTCGGTGCCGAAGGGCGCGGAGCCGGTCGACGTCAATGCCGAGGCCTCGATCTCGCTGCTCGAGCCGCCCGACGCCTTTGTCGTCTTCACGCGCACTTATGTCGAGCCGAGCACGCTGCACGGCGGCGAGCCGATCAAGCTCGAAACCTTTCCGAGCTGCACTTTGCAGAATTAACGCGCTGCTCTTAACCCGAGGAACGTTCCATGATGATGTCGATATGCGGACGGCGTAGCGTTTTCGGCCTCCTGGGCACGATAGCCATCGCGGGGCTGGCACTCTCCGCCGCGCACGCGGCGGATGTCGAGAGCAGCAGCGACCACCCGCTGGTCGGCCGCTACGAAGGCTCGGAGATCGTCGCCTACAAGGTCGTTGAGTTCGACGAGGTCAACGTCATCGAGGCGCCGTTCGATTACGCGAATGCCCCGAACGGGACCGGCTTCAAGACGATCGAAGGCAAGTCCTTCCTTATCTACTACACGCTGCCGCAAGGGCGCTCGACGCTCGAGGTGTTGCGCAATTGGGAAGCGAGCCTCAAGGCGAAGGGCTTCTCGATCGTCTTCACCTGCGCGACCGACAAGGGGACCTGTTTCACGAGCGGCCAGGACGAAGGCGGGGTCTATCTCGGCCAGGCCGTGGGCGATCTGAACGGCATTCCCAAGATGGTCGACGACTACGTGCACAACTGGTTCGGCAAAGGCCGCTATCTGCTCGCCAAGCTCGACCGGCCGGAGGGCGCCGTCTATGCGGCGATCTATCTCGGCGAGGCCGATCGCGGCAATGTCGCCGTCGTCAAGGTCGCCGAGACCAAGGAGATGGAGACCGACAAGATCGTCACCATCAAAGCCTCGGAGATGGCGCAGGCGCTCGATGCCGACGGCAAGATCGCGCTCTACGGCATCCTGTTCGATTTCGACAAGGATATCGTCAAGCCTGAGTCGAAGCCGACGCTCGATGAGATCGTCAGGCTGATGAACGACAGGCCCGATCTGAAGATCAAGTTCGTCGGCCATACCGACAATCAAGGCACGCCAGAATATAATCTCGACCTGTCGGCGCGGCGTGCCGCCAATGTCGTCACGGCGCTGATCAATGAATACGGGATGCCGGGAGAGCGGATGTCGTCCGAGGGTGCGGGCCTCACGCAGCCGGTCGACACCAACGACACCGAAGAGGGCAGGGCCAAGAACCGCCGCGTCGAGCTTATCGCCCAGTGAGGCTCATTGCGGGGCCGGCACCTCGGTCGCGAGCGGCTGCGCAGCCGGCTTGATGCGCACGACGAACAGCTTCACCGGCACGGCGCCCTCGTTCATGCCGCGATGCACGAGGTTCGGCGCGAGATAGAAAGACTCGCCCGGCTTGAGCTGACGCTTGCCCTGGCCCGCGATCTCGAGCGTGAGGTCGCCTTCGAGCACATAGGCCACCTCGTGCGCGTCGGTATGGATGTGCCAAGGCAGCACCGCGCCCGCCGGGAAGGTGTAGCGATGGGTGACGACCTCTTTCCCCGGCTCGCCGGCAAGCGCTTCGGCGAGCAGCGCATCGCTTGTCACGCCTCCGGCAAGGCCCGGCTCGCGTGCGTGCGCATAGCTCGCGCCGGTCACGGTCACAGCGACAAGCAGCATGGCGGCGAGCAGTGCGGTCGTCGGTCTCATGGCTTCACCCCCGTCGAGCGATCTTGTAGTGCCTAGCATGTTCCTCCCGCGACAGGGAGGCGGCAGCCTTCGAGGAGGAGACCATGAACGGGCAACCTTACAGCTACCCGGCCGAGACCGTGCGCTACGGCGTGAGCTTCGGCACCGCGCTCGCGATCGCCATTTCCTACGTCAACAACCAGTCGATCCTATGGGCGATCATCCACGGCTTCTTCAGTTGGTTCTACGTCGTGTATTTCGCGCTGTTCCGTTCGGGTTGAACGCGAGGAGCAGCTATTTGACGCCGACCGGGATCGCACCGTCGTCAGGTTCGACGTAATCGTATCCGGGGTCGTAGCCGTAGCTGTACCCGTCCTCGTAATAGGCGGACGCGGCCGGATCGTAATCCGGCGCCGCATATGCCGGCGGATAGTCCGGCGACTGGTAGACCGGCGCTGGCGCTGCATAGACCGGCGGGGGTGCCGGATAGATCCGCTCGGGATAGACGGGAACGACCTCGACATAGGCCGGCGGCGGAAGCCCGGCGCCAGGGCCGAAATAGCGGCCATGGGCAAAATAGCCATCGGGGGTGCCGGCGCTCGCGGCTCCAGCCGCGGCTATGACGAGCCCAGCGCCGCCAAGCAGCGTGAGCGTGGCTTTGCGAAGTGACAGGGTCATTCGAAGCCTCCTTACGTGTGGCCCCCGCAAACCCCCAGGCTAGCGGGCCGACCGCTAGCGGTGTCTTGCCTCCGCTGAATCAACTTTATCGATGTTGGATGGTTTCCCGGTTCCCCGCGACATTTAGGACGGGGCGTGGCACACCGCTTCGATATTGTTGCCGTCGGGATCGCGCACGAAGGCGCCGTAATAGTTCGCGTGGTAATGCGGCCTGAGCCCGGGCGCGCCGTTGTCCTTGCCGCCCGCCGCGAGTGCCGCACGATAGAAGGCATCGACCGCCTCCCGCGTGCGCGCCACGAAGGCGACATGGACCGGCGGGCTGACGCCGCCTTCCTCGCCGATCCAGAACGAAGGCTTGCCGCTCTGGAAGTCTTCCGGGTTGCCGCCCGGCACGCCGAAGCCGAGCGCCGCGCTCTTGCCGGTCTGCTCGGCGGAAACCTCCATGACGAGGCCGTAGCCGAGCGGCGCAAGCGCCTTCAGGTAGAACTCGGTCGAGCGGGCGAGGTCGGCGACGCTCACGCCAAGATGGTCGATCATCGGCACGCTTCCCTTGCTTTCAGGCCCCGACACTAGCCCGAAAATCCGGCATTAGGTAGCAAAGGCACCAATAGGTTCCTACGCTGCCCGATGCCTCGACCAGTCGAGGCCAAGCATGACATTCTTTGTTGTATTACTCGGAATAATTCAGTTCGCCCACGTTGATGAAATCAAGCTTCAGGTCCGTACCCTCATAGTTCCGGCTAAGCCTGTCGAGTGTGTCACTATCGGCATCAACAAACGCCCCAAACTTGGTAATGCCAGGGCCACCAAAAACATCACGGTAAGTCGTCTCCCCATATACATAAATTCTCGCGCTCCCCTCCCTTATCCCGGCGATTTCTTCAGCCGTGAAAGAGCGCGCGGCGGTCACTCTCCCGGACAAAGGTTGATGCGGAAAGCACGTCGTTTGTCTTCCTATTTCGGGTGGCGGCAAAGCCGGGAACTCAAATCCCACTGGGAGCGGATTAGGAAAAACCTCTATGCGGGCAGTGTTCTGAACATCATTAGCAGGTGTTGCCCCAACGTTTGCAATTCTATAGCGGCACCATGCCCTATTAGTTGCATGGAAGCTGGACATGAACTCTGGTGCGATAGCAAGGTAGGCTCGCAGTTCGCGCATAGCGGTGTCCCGAGCAACCTCGACAGAATTCTCAGCAGCTCTAGTAGCTTTGAGTGTAATAAAAATCGTAGCTATCAAGCCCAAGAGCGTCAGGGCGCCTATGATTATCTGCGCTCTTGTAAGTGCCGTAAGTTCTTCCGCCGCCTTGGCCATGCGCCGCTGGGCGCACAGATCGGCCTCGTCGCGCCCCTTGGGGCTATCGCAGTTTGGTTCGTATGGCTCGGGATCACTTGCACTTGGGGGCCGCGCCAACAACGCATCCCAAAGCTCTTGCTGACTGTAGCAGGCGTAGGGGTTTACGGCATCGGCGTTTGGGCAGGGTTCCAGTTGAGCAACTGCCACCCCATGGCTCACTGCGAAGGCAGCGGCAACCCCCACTACGATCAGTCCAGCCGCAAGCTTTGAACCCCAATAGCGTCGAGACATTGGATCAGAAACGCTGCCGTGAATCCCCCACGGCTGATCTTATTATTCAGGTTGCGTTCTGTCTCCTGCACATCTAGCTCGCCTAGCCGTTCCGCCAGTTGGGCATAGGTGATGCCCTTCCGCTTTAGCTCCGCTTTCAGGAGGTTCTTGGCCTTCGTCTCGTATTCGACGTTGACCGGGTTGGTTTTCCGCGTAACCAAGGGTGCCTCAAAATATCATCGCATATGATGATATATACCCTTGACATTGGGTATGTATACATCCATATTCGGTTAAGAACATCACCGGATATGGTTACATGTCTCAGCATTTCCTTCTCAGCGCCGCCGCCCGAACCCTGTCTCTTAGGGCGGTGTATGCCATGGGCGAAGAGAAGGCATACGAGACGTTTTGCAAGCTCCGTTGGGCTGAAACCGATGGCGAGCCTGTCTGCCCGCGCTGCGGCTGTGTGGACGCCTATCGCATCCCGACGCGCCGCAAGTTCAAGTGCGCCGGCAGCTATCATCAGTACAGCGTCACGAGCGGGACCATCTTCGGCTCGCGCAAACTGAGCTTCACTGACTTGCTCGCGGCTATCGTGATCTTCACGAACGCCGTGAAGGGCATCAGCGCGCTTCAACTCGCTCGCGATCTGGACGTGCAGCACAAGACGGCGTTCGTGCTCGCGCACAAAATTCGCGAGGCGATGGCTTCCGAGACTGCCGGCCTCAAGCTCTCTGGCGAGGTCGAGATTGATGGCCAGTATCACGGCGGCCATGTTCGGCCGGCCAACAAAGTTGAGGATCGTGTTGACCGCTGCCTAGCGAAGCATCAGACCGGCACGCGCCGCGTGGTCGTCGCCATGCGCCAGCGCAAGGGCCGCACGCTGACCTTCGTCGTTCGTAACGAGGCTGACGGCGTGTTTTATGCGAACCAGTATGCCACGCCATGCGCCGTCATCCACGCCGACGAAGCGAGCCATTGGGACGTGCTTCATCAGCGGTTCCAAACGCTCCGTATCAATCACAGCGAGGCCTATTCGTTGGACGGCGTTTGCACGAACCAAGTGGAGTCGTTCTTCTCTCGGCTGCGCCGCATGGTGCAAGGCCAGCACCATCACGTCAGCCCGCAATACCTTCACCAGTAGGCTAACGAGGCGGCTTGGAAGGAAGATAACCGTCGCCTCGATAATGGCGCTCTTGCGAGCCTCGCCCTTACGCTTGCGATGGCGCAGCCCAAGTCAAAGAACTGGTGCGGCTATTGGCAGAGGGTCAAGTGATGGCCGAGTCGCAAACCCTCGTTGTGCTGAGGAACAAGCGCGATGAAATCGAACGCGCGATAGTCGCTTACGAAAAGGAACTTGCTCAGGCCCGCCGTGATCTCGCTCACGTCAATGCTACGCTGAGAATGTTTTGAAGCGCCTGCAGAGCGGACCGAGTTCCCCGTCTATGTGGATACCGCTTGCTGCGCTTTGCAAAGCTGCGCTGACCGAGGAAGGCCCCCTCACGACACCGGAGCTTGTGATCCGGGCCAAGGGGCTGGACGAAGGTGACAAGGTACTGCGCGTGTCGATCACCTATCGGATCGTCCAAGCGCTTCGGCTGCAATGGAAGCGAGGCAAGATCGAAAGCCTTGGGAAGCGCGGCGGGATAAGGATTTGGACTATTAACAAACCATAAACGGGGACAAAGCCTTGGACATTTTTAGGGACAAATTGTGACCGTAAATCCAATTTGTCCTTGCAATTCATGGTGTAAGGGAATACGGTCAGTGGACGTAAATGCATGAAATCGAGCAGACACACCCCTGGATCACTTTCAGCCTAAGGCTGAATGACGCTCCCGCTAGGCTGTGGTTATTGCTTGGCGAAGCTCGGTCCAAGTGCGAGCATTTGGCTGGCACGCCGTTGATGCCAGAGGTCGCTCGTGAACTCCATGAGATTTACCTCGCAAAAGGGGTGCATGCGACTACTGCTATTGAGGGGAACACTCTCAAAGAACAAGAAGTTTTGGGAATAATACGAAAAACAGCTAATACTCCACCTTCGCAAGACTACTTAAGGCGAGAAATTCAAAATATTGTAGACGCGGCGAATGGGATTATAGACACCGCAGAAAGGAAGGGTCGCTTAGCGATTACAATAAATGACATAAAAAAATACAATTCACTCGTGTTGCGTGGGTTGGAAGTAGAAGAGCACGTCATCCCGGGTGAAATTTCACGCGCGCAAGTTGGAGTTCCAGGGTATCGTGGCGCTCCAATACACCTATGCGACGAACTGCTGCGGCTGCTAGTTGACTGGCTTAATAGCAGAGACTTTGAAACGAGCAATAAGGACTTCACGGTTGTTTATGGTCTGATAAAGGCTATTGTAGCGCATGTGTATCTTGTATGGATACATCCGTTTGGTGACGGAAATGGAAGAACCGCAAGGCTAATGGAACTACGGTTCCTTCTCGAATCTGGTGTTCCGTCAGCGGCAGGTCATCTATTGAGTAATCATTACAATCAAACGCGATCAGAATATTACAAACAGTTAGATAGAGCGTCGAAAAATGGCGGGGACCTAACTGCCTTTATAGAGTATGCGGTACAAGGGTTCGTTGACGAAATAAGAGAACAGATTACTGCAGTCAAAATGCAGCAATGGGACGTAAGCTGGACCAATTATGTCCATGAAATTTTTGCGGACGCTCAAACCGCGACACAGAAGAGGCAGCGGAATTTAGCCCTAGCATTGAGTGAGGTTTCTGGACCTATCAGCCGTAGGGACATTCGGCGGATCACCGCAGAAATTGCTGAAGAATATGCGGGGAAGGGTGAGAAGACGATAACGAGAGACCTGAACGCCCTTGAGGCGCATGATCTCATAGCTAGGGACGAGAACGGATACCGGGCGAAAAAGGAGATCATTCTTCAATTCTTGCCACGCGCTTGCCAAGGAGACAAAGAGGCACAATTGGCAATCGCCCGCCAGCACATGAACTCCGACAAGCTGAACGTGTCTACCGATGAGAATGACCAGTTCAGCTTCAATGTGTAAGAGACTTGGTGCCTTTGCTACCTAATGCCGCGAAAATCAACGTCCTTGCAGGTTCCGCGCTATGCCCTCTATAGTTGTAGTCAGTGTTTTATGTAACTATTAGGGGAGGGACATCATGGACGAGGATCGGGAACAGCCAACACCTTGGCTTACAGGGCGAGAGACGGTCGGACATGGATTGCAACGTTCCGCCGAGCCGCAAAGCGGCAATGGCGTCGACGGACCTGGGGAGGTGCCGGTCGGCGGGCTGCCGAGTGCCGGCGCCGCCTTTAGCGATACGACCGTCGTGATCGCGCCAGCGGCGCCGGCGACAGCGCTTCATCCTGACGCCAGTGGGCAGGATGTGGCTGCGCGGCCGAACGGCGCCGATCCGCTGGACGACGAGACGCCGCTCGATTTCGACTATGACGAGGCGGTGCCCGGCTTCGAGGCGGCGGCTTCGGATTGCCTGAACCGTGCGCTCGCCATTGCGCGCAGCCTCAATCATGTGGTGCTGAGCTCGGACCACCTGATGATCGCTCTTACCATGGATCCGAGCGCGCGCCGGCAGCTCGAGCGCGTAGGCGACGTCACACAGCTTCGCGAGGCCGCGATGCAGCGGCTCGGCAAGATGCATAGCCGGTTCTCGACGGGAGAATCCTTCCCGTCGCAGTCCGCGGACCTCAAGGACATCCGCACTGCGGCGCGGCAGGCAGCCGCCGAGCGCGAGCAGCTCGTGGCGATCAGCGACCTAATCAACGCCTTCAGCAAGGCGAATGGACGTCTGACCTATGGCGTGGGTGACAACTCGCAAGCGCTCGCGCTGATGGGCAAGATCGAGCAGGGCCTGGTGCCGCGCGTCGCCGAAGCGATGACGAGGATCGAGACGCTGGTGCGCGAGGCGGTGCAGGGCCAGCAGAACGCGCAAGCGATGCTGCGAGACCTGAGCGCGCGGTACCTCGAGGAGGCGGAGCTGCGGCAGAAGGCGTTCATGGAGGAGATCGGCCGGCAGGTTCGGGAGATTGCCGACACCCATATCGCCGCGGCCTTGAGAGCGTTCGGCGAGCGGGTCGCCGCGCAACCGGAAGAGCCGGTACCGGTAGAAGAACCGCAGGAGCCTGAAGAAGAGACCAGCTTCGCGCTGCCGCAGGAGCCAGTATCGGAACCGTCCACGCGGCCGCGCAGCTATTGGAGTTGGCTCGTCCTGTAAGCCGCGCCGCGTGTCCCGTCATACCGGCGAAAGCCGGTATCCAAAATTGCGTGCTGAGTGCCGATTGCTCCTGGATTCCGGCTTGCGCCGGAATGACGATTCTCCCGCGCTACTCGGCGCGCTCGACGAGCTTGCGCTTGAGCGAGGCGATGGCCGCGGCCGGGTTCAGCCCCTTGGGGCAGGCCTTGGTGCAGTTCAGGATGGTGTGGCAGCGATAGAGCTTGAACGGGTCTTCCAGCTCGTCGAGCCGGTCGCCGGTCCGCTCGTCGCGGCTGTCCTCGACCCAGCGATTGGCCTGGAGCAGGATCGCGGGGCCAAGATAGCGGTCGCCGTTCCACCAATAAGACGGACACGCCGTTGAACAGCAGGCGCAGAGGATGCACTCGTAAAGCCCGTCGAGCTTGTCGCGGTCTTCCTTGGCCTGGCGCCATTCCTTTTGCGGCGTCGGCGAGTCCGTCTGCAGCCACGGCTCGATCGAGCGAAGCTGCGCGTAGAACATGGTGAGGTCGGGCACCAGGTCCTTGACCACCGGCATATGCGGCAGCGGATAGATCGCGATCGCGCCCTTGGCGTCCTCGGCATGCATGGTGCAGGCAAGCGTGTTGGTGCCGGCGATGTTCATGGAGCATGAGCCGCACACGCCCTCGCGGCAGGAGCGCCGGAAGGTGAGGGTCGGGTCGATCTTGTTTTTGATCCAGATGAGCGCGTCGAGCACCATCGGCCCGCAATCGTTCATGTCAACCCAATAGGTGTCGACCCGAGGGTTCTCGCCGGTGTCGGGATCGAAGCGGTAGATGCGGTATTCGCGCCAGCGGCCCTTCTCCGCGTCGGCGGGAGGCGGGTTCCACGCTTTGCCCTTTTTGACCTTGGAGTTCTTGGGAAGGGTGAATTGAACCATCGGTTTGCCCAGCCGCGTTTCTGCCCTTTGCTAGCCTTGCATAACGGACCGCCCACCCGCAACACATGCGCGAATTGCCGCGATTGCTGCCCCGCGCGTCATTTGCCCGCGTCGATCAGCTCGCGCAGCTTTCGGCCCAGCTCCTGCTGCGTGTAGGGCTTGTTGAGGAGATGCACGTCGGGGTCGAGCCGGCCCTGATGCACGATGGCGTTGCGGGTATAGCCCGTGGTGAAGAGCACGGGCAGGCGGGGATATCGCCGCCGCACCTTGTCGGCGAGCTCGCGGCCCGAGGTTCCGCCGGGCAGCACCACGTCGGTGAACAAGAGGGTGATGTCCGGCCGCCGCTTGATGAGCCGCAGCGCCTCGTCGGCGTTGCCGGCTTCGATCACCGTGTAGCCGAGACCTTCAAGCGCGCCCTTGGCGTAGGCGCGCACGCCCTCATTGTCCTCGACCAGCAGGATCGTCTCGCGCGGACCGGCTCCGGGCGCTGGCGCCGCGTCGTCAGGCTTGGCGGCGGGGACGGAGCGCATCTCCTCGGCGCCGGTCAGCCGCGGCAGATAGATCTTCACCGTCGTTCCCTGGCCCTCTTCGCTATAGATGCGCACATGGCCGCCTGACTGCTTGACGAAGCCGTGCACCATGGCGAGCCCGAGCCCCGAACCTTCGCCGTGTCCCTTGGTGGTGAAGAAGGGCTCGAACACGCGGTCGAGGATGTCCTCAGGGATGCCGGAGCCCGTATCGGTCACGCAGAGCACGACATATTGCCCGGCCTCGACGTCGCCGAAGCGGCGGGCATAGGCTTCGTCGAGATAGGTGTTGGCCGTCTCGATGGTGAGGCAGCCGCCTTCGGGCATCGCCGCCTTCGCGTTGAGCGCAAGGTTGAGCAGCACGCTCTCGAGCTGATGCGCGTCGGCATGAGCGGGCCAAAGCCCGGCGGCGAGCACCGTCTCGACATTGACCTGCTCGCCGAGGCTGCGACGCAGGAGGTCGAGCATGCCGGCAACGTGCTTGTTGAGATCGAGCCGGACCGGATCAAGCGCCTGGCGCCGCGAGAAGGCGAGCAGGCGCTGGGTCAGCGTGGCGGCGCTCTTTGCGCCCTGCAGCGCGGAGTCGACCGGCTTCTCGAGCGTCTCGGCAAGATCGGCGACCGTCTTGAAGCCGGCGAGATCGGCAAGCCGGCGTTTCATCGTGTCGAGATTGCCGACGATGATGGTGAGCAGGTTGTTGAAGTCGTGCGCGACGCCGCCGGTCAACTGGCCGACCGCCTCCATCTTCACCGCCTGACGCAGCGTCGCTTCGGCATCGAGGCGCAGCCGCGATTCCTCCTCGAGCTCGCGCGTGCGCTCGACGAGGCCCTTGACGGCATGGCGCGCCGAAATGGCGAGGATCGCGGCGAGAGCGGTGGCGAGGAGAAGCGAGAGACCGATCAGGCCGGCGAGCGCGTTGCGCGTCCAGCCGGCGCGCGCCTGGCGCTCGACGAGCTGCTCGCGCTCGGTATCGAGGATCGCCGTCAGCTCGTCGCGGATGCTCTTCATCAATTGAAAGCCCGCGTCGGAATTGATGATGGCGAGCGCTTCCTCCTGACGCCCGGCGCGCGTATAGGCGATGGTCTGGTCCATCTCCTCGAATTTCCGCGCGATCAACGGCTTGAGGTTCGCCGTGCGCGCGGCCTGCACGGGGTCATCCGCGGTCAACCGGTCCAATGCCTCGAACTGCCGGGGCACCGCGACCCTGGCTTGCTCGAAGGGCTGGAGATAGGCGGGGTTTGAGGTGAGCAGAAAGCCGCGCTGGCCGGTCTCGGCGCCGACCACGCTGATCAGCACGCTGCGCGCGGCGCGCTGCACCTCGAAGGCCTTGGTCACTTCCCTATCGGCCTCGCCCGCGCGCATGAGCAGGGTGGCGACGGCGATGGCTGCGCCGAGCACCAGCCCGAAGCCGATCGGGATGATGTAGCGCGAATTGCGGAGGAGCCGGTCTGCCTTGAGCAATCTGATCGGCACGGCCTGGAGCCCTTGGGAAAGCCTAACAAATCCAGACACTAGCGGAGTTCTCGGGGCACAGATAGACTGCCGTACAGCCCCCGGCCGTTCGTGGAGTTCCGTGCGTGGCGCGTATTCTGGTCGTCGACGACGAGCCGCTGATCTCGATGCTGGTGGAGAGCTGGCTCGAGGAGCTCGGCTGCGAGGTGGTCGGGCCTGCCGGATCGGTCGAAAGCGGGCTCGCGCTGGTTGCCAGCAATCCGCTGGACGGCGCCATCCTCGACATAAACTTGGCCGGCGAGAACCCCTACTCGGTGGCCGACGCGCTCAAGGCAAAGGGCGTACCGTTCGCCTTCGCCACGGGCGACTCCGGCGTCGATGCAGCTTGCGGCTTCAAGGACCCGCTCCTCCTGCACAAGCCGTTCGATTTCGAGGCGGTGAAGGACGTGGTGAGCAAGCTGCTCAAGCCATCGGCCGCAGCCTAGCCGGGCTAATACACCCGCTCCTTGGGCTGGATGTAGGCGATCTCGTTGGAGAGCGTGAAGGTGTGCACCGGGCGGTAGTCGAGCCGCACCTCGTGCGTGCCGTAATCGGCGTAAGAGAGCGTGTGCCTCATCCAGTTCTTGTCGTCGCGCTTGGGGAAGTCCTCGCGGGCATGTGCGCCGCGCGATTCCTCGCGCGCCAAGGCACCGGCCACCGTCACCGCCGCCTGCGAGATGAGATTGTCGAACTCGAAGGTCTCGATCAGGTCAGTGTTCCAGATCAGCGAGCGGTCGGTGACCTTGATGTCGGCGACGTCGTCCCACACGGCGCGGATCGCCTTGACGCCTTCCTGCATCACCTCCTTGGTGCGGAACACCGCGCAGTCGCGCTGCATGGTCTTCTGCATGCGCAGACGAAGCTCGGCGGTCGGCGTGCCGCCGTCAGCGTAGCGGAAGCGGTCGAGCCGCTCGATCGCCCGTTCGCCCGCGCCCTTCGGCAGCTCGGGGATGGCGCTGTCCTTCCGAACGATCTCGGCACAGCGCCGCGCCGCCGCGCGGCCGAACACGACGAGATCGATCAGCGAATTCGAGCCGAGCCGGTTCGCGCCATGCACCGAGACGCAAGCCGCTTCACCTAGCGCCATCAGCCCGGGCACGATGGCGTCGGCATCGCCGTCCTTCGGCGAGATCACCTCGCCATGCATGTTGGTCGGGATGCCACCCATATTGTAGTGGCAGGTCGGGATGATCGGGATCGGCTTCTCGGTGATGTCGACGCCGCCGAAGATGCGGGCGAGCTCGGCGATGCCGGGCAGCCGCTCATGCAGCATCTCGGGCGGCAGATGGTCGAGATGGAGATGCATGTAGTCCTTGTCGGGCCCATGCCCGCGGCCTTCGCGGATCTCGATGGTGATGGCGCGCGAGACGACGTCGCGCGAGGCGAGGTCCTTCGCGGAGGGCGCATAGCGCTCCATGAATTTCTCGCCCTCGGAGTTCTTCAGGAAGCCGCCTTCGCCGCGCGCGCCCTCGGTTATCAGGACGCCCGCGCCATAGACGCCGGTCGGGTGGAACTGCACGAACTCCATATCTTGCAGCGGGAGCCCGGCACGAAGCACCATGCCGTTGCCGTCGCCGGTGCAGATATGCGCGGAGGTGCAGGAGAAATAGGCGCGGCCATAGCCGCCGGTCGCGAGGATCGTCTGATGCGCGCGGAACCGGTGCAGCGTGCCGTCCGCCATCGACAGCGCGAGGACGCCGCGGCAGCGGCCCTCGTCGTCCATGATCAGGTCGATGGCGAAATATTCGATGAAGAACTCGGCGGAGTGGCGCAGCGCCTGGCCGTACATCGTGTGCAGCATGGCATGGCCGGTGCGGTCGGCGGCGGCGCAGGTGCGCTTGGCCGGCCCCTTGCCGAAATCCATGGTCATGCCGCCGAAGGCGCGCTGCAGGATCTTGCCGTCCTCGGTGCGCGAGAAGGGCACGCCCCAATGCTCAAGCTCGTAGACCGCTTCGGGCGCGTTCCGGCAGAGATATTCGATGGCGTCCTGGTCGCCGAGCCAGTCCGAACCCTTCACCGTGTCGTACATGTGCCAGCGCCAGTCGTCGGGGCCCATATTGCCGAGCGCCGCGGCGATGCCGCCTTGCGCCGACACGGTGTGCGAGCGGGTGGGGAACACCTTGCTGATGCAAGCCGTGCGCAGGCCAGCCTCGCTGCAGCCGACCACCGCGCGGAGCCCCGAGCCGCCCGCGCCCACCACGATCACGTCATAGGCATGGTCGGTGATGGGATAAGCGCGCCCGTTCACCTGCACCGCGTTGTGGGGCGGGGGGTCCTTCGGTGTGGCGTCTTGCGGCATGTCTAACTCAGGCTCCGAGACTGATCTTGATGATAGCGAGCGCGGAGACGAGACCGACGCCGACCGCGAAGAAGGTCGCGAGCACGATCGCCACGACCTTGGCACCGTCGCCGTGCACGTAATCCTCGATGATCTCCTTCAGCCCGATGCGCATATGGATCGCCGCGGAGATGACCAGCGCAAGCATGGCCGCGGCGACCAGCGGCCGCGCGAGATAAGCCTTAACCGTCGCGTAGTCCGCGCCGATATGCGTCACGATCGTGTAGAGGAGGAACAGCGTCAGCGGTATGTTGGCGATCGCCGTCAAGCGCTGGCGCCAGAAAGTCTCGGTGCCCTTATGGGCCGAGCCCAGGCCGCGGACGCGTGCGAGCGGCGTTGCCATGGCTTAAGCGCCTCCCCGGAGCGAATAGGCGACGACCCACAGCAGCACGGTGAGCGCTGTCGAGCCGATGATGGTCGCCCAGGCGAGCACCTCGATGCTGGTCTTGTCGAGCGCCCGGCCCGTGTCCCAGATCAGGTGGCGGATGCCGCCGAGCATGTGGTGGATCAGCGCCCAGCTGAACAGGAACAGCACCACCTGGCCGGCCAGGCTGGTAAACGCGCCGCTGACGGTGGCATAGGCCTCAGGGCCGCTCGCGATGGCTACCAGCCAGCAGGCGAGCAGGAGGAAACCGACAGCCGTCGCCGCACCCGAGACGCGGTGGGCGATCGACATCATCATGGTGAGCATCGGCCGGTAAATCTGCAGATGCGGCGAAAGCGGCCGCGCCGGCTCTAGCTTGCCATTGGCCATTTGATTGCGATGCTAAAGTTGCCCAGACGAGCTTTTTCATAACGCACCAATCCGCCGGGGGCAATCGAGCCGCTTTGCGGCCAATTCGCCGGGTGGAGGAAGCGTAGGGTGGGCAAAGCGAAGCGTGCCCACCAATTTCCGCGTGGGCAACGGCAAAACCCGTTGCCCACCCTACGGCCCACTAAGGCTTGATGACGCCGCAGGCGATGCGGCCGCCGGCATCACCGGCCGGGTCGGTCTTGTAGTCGTCGGGACCGGCATGGATCACGAGAGCTGAGCCGTCGTCGTCGAGCAGAGAGGACTCCGTCAGCGAAACTGCCGCGTTCAGGATCTCGATCTGCAGCTTGCCGCTTTCGGGGACATGCAGGTTCGGCATGTCGCCGGCATGCGCGCCTTTCGGGTTCATCACGCCATGCTCATGCTTCTCGGGATTGAAATGCGGCCCGGCCGACTCGAATTTCGGCGGCTCGCATTTGCCGACCGCGTGAATATGAAACGCGCGCTCGCCGGGCGGGACCGCGGTGAGGTCGAGGCTGATCAGCACGCCGCCTTGGGTCGCGAACAGCGTGGCGTGGCCGACCTCCTTGCCGTCTGCGTCCTTGAGGGTCGCTTGCGCCTTGTCAGCCGCGAGTCCAGGCGTTGCGAACAGCGCGGCCGCGACGATCATGGCTCCGAGCCAATAACTTTTCCGTTGCATCAATGCTTCTCCTAAGGTCGGCCCCTGCAGGTCACCAACGCGAAGACCATACACGAGGTTGCTCCAACCTAGCACCTCGCTCCATCCCTCCCCTTGATGGGGAGGGAGTCGCGCCCTTTTGGCGCGACGGGTGGGGTGAGTATCCCTGTGCCTCAAAGTTCCCCCCACCCGGCGCGCTTTGCGCGCCGACCTCCCCACGAGGGGGAGGTTAGGGTGCCAGTTGCCGGGCTCGGAAGAGCGTTCGCCTCTCTTTAACGCGGGACGGCGACCCAATAATCCATGTCGAGCACGACGCCGTCCTCGCAACTTCCGTCGGGCTTGAGGCCGGGGAAGCCGGCGCAGTCGCGGTCCTTCACCGCGAAAGTTCGCAAGCGCAGCGCGCCGATGTCGTCGCGGTTCGGCAGGTCCGCGCGGTCGAGCACCTGGCTCCAGGCATAGATCGTATCCCCGGCGAAGGAGGGCGCGACGTGCCGCGCGCCGTTAAGCCCGAGAATGTGGAAGGCGTTGGCAAGGCCGTTGAAGCTCAAGCTCCGCGCGATCGAGATGATGTGGCCGCCATAGACGAGCCTCCGGCCGAAGCGGCCCTTGCCCTCGACATGCTGGTTGAAATGCACGCGTGCGGTGTTCTGGAAGAGGCGGGTGGCGAGTTGGTGCTCGGCCTCCTCTATGGTCTGGCCGTCGATGTGGTCGATCTTCTCGCCGACCTCGTAGTCGCCCCAGCGCTTGGGCGAGCCCGCGAGCGCGTAGTCATAGCCGCGCAGATCGAGCGGCGGGAGCGCTGCACCGAGGCTCACCGGATCGACGCTTGCGGCAAGCTCCGGCACGACGGTTGTCGGCGCGGGCGCATCGACGTCGCGCTTATTGACCATCACCCAGCGCGCATAAGAGAGCACCGGCACGCCGAGATGATTGCGGCCTGTCGAGCGCACATAGACCGTACCGCTCTTGCCGTTCGAGTTCTCCTTGACGCCGATCACCTCGGAGGTCGAGGCGAGCGTGTCGCCGGGATAGACCGGCGCGAGGAAGCGGAACTCGGCATAGCCGAGATTGGCGATGGCGTTCCGCGAGATGTCGGGCACGGTCTTGCCGATCACTATGTGGAACACGAGCAGGTCGTCGATCGGCGAGCGCAGATAGCCGATCTTCTGGGCGAAGGCGTCGGACGACTGCACGGCGAAGCGCGAGCCGTAGAGCGCGGTGAACAGGCTCGTATCGCCGACCGTGACGGTGCGCGGCGTCGCGTGCACGATCTCCTGGCCGAGCTTGAAGTCCTCGAAATAGTTGCCGGTAACGGTCTTGTCGATTGGCTTTGCGGTCATGTCGTTCATGAGGGTGTCGCGTATTTGAGCCCGATGATGGAGGCGATGAGCGTAGCGAGGAAGAACAGGCGAAGGGCTGCCGCCGGTTCCTTGAAGACAAGGATGCCAACGATGACGGTGCCGGCGGCGCCGATGCCGGTCCAGACCGCATAGGCCGTGCCGATGGGAAGCGTCTGTGCAGCCTTGGCCAGCAGCACGAAGCTGGTGATGGCGCAGAACAGAAAGACGAGCGTGGGCCAGAGCTTCGTGAAGCCGTCGGTCAGCTTGAGCGTCGAGGCGAAGCCGACCTCGAACAGGCCCGCAAGCACGAGATACGTCCATGCCATGGAGAGACCCTTCGTTTCCGCCGCCTCACGGGCGCTCGCGGGCGACCATAGTTTCAGGCGTCTCGCCTGTCACCCCTGCTCGGGGGCGCCAGCGGCCGTAGGTCGCGGGAACAGCAGGCGCTGATAGAACCAGCCGATGCCGATCAGCACTGCGCCGAGCCCGAGGAAGGAGAGCGCGCGCCAGATCCCGGTCAGGTCGCCCATGTCGATGAGAAAGACCTTGAGCACGGTCAGTACGACCACCGCCGCGGAGCCGATGCGGAGCGGAAGCGAGCGAAACCAGATGCCTGCGGCGAGCAGCGCCACGCCGAAGAGGAGCCAGGCGGCTGAATAAGTGTACTGCTCGGCGTTCGAGGTCTCGCCGAGAAAGAGCTGCGGGCCGTGATAGAAGCGGCGGATCTGCAGCGTGAGATAAGCGAGCGCGAGCGCGAGTGCGACCGCGGCGGCGGTCCGGCTATACCAGGCCGGCCGCGTGTCGCGCGTGACATAGGCGAGAACGCCGGTCAGCACGGCGGGAATGCCGTAGCCGAGCAGGATCAGATTGACGAAGCGCGGGCCGACCGGCTCGCCGGTGCGGAACGGCTCGACGTAGAAGCCAAGCCCGACGACCGCGGCGGCCAGCAAGGCGCCGGCAAGCAGGAGCGCAGCCTTATCGTGGATGACGCTGCCGCTCTTGACGCGCAGGCGCTCGAGCCCGATCAGCACGGCGAGCAGGAGCGAAATCTGCAAGCCGAATTCGGCGAGGCCCATGGTGCTCGCGTAAGGGTCGCCGCCCGTTATGTAATGGCGGACCTGGAACACGATCAGCAGCACGGTGAAGAGGAGCGCGGCGGCATCGACGATGCGCGCCGGCACGTCGTCGGCCTGGCGCCTGAGCATGCGGCCCGCGAACCATAGCGAAAGCGCCGGTACGCCGTAGCCGTAGAGCAGCCAGTTGAAGATCGGCGTCGTGCCGAGCTCACCGCCGACGATGCGCGGATCCCAATAGATGCGGCCGAGCAGCGCCACCGTCACCGCGGCAGCGAGCCAGCGGAGCACGGGCCAGGGACGCTTCTCGGCGATCCAGGCGATGCCTAAGACCATCAGGCCGAGCGCGACGGTGAGCCAGCCTTTTTCCAATGCAAGCGACAGCGCGAGCGCGAGCGAGGCGATGGCGCCGGTGGCGAAGATGGCGCCGGCCTGCTCGTTGCGCGCCGCGGCGCTTTCCGACCCTGCGGTCCAACGGCTTAAGGCCTCGGTGGCGTAGGCATAGAAGCCGGCAAGCACGAGCGCCGCGGCCGCGAACGGGATGGAGCGGTCGAAGCCCGCGATCCGCCAGTAAAGCGCGATGAGGATGGCGATGGGTGCCGCGACGGCCGATGCGCTCCACAGTAGCGACACGAGCGGGCTCGTCTCGCGACGTTGCGCCATGAACCCGGAAATGCCAAACAGCGCGGCGAGCACCGCACCGAGAGTCAGCGGCGCGCCGAACAGGAAGCGCTCGGGCTGCCACGGCATGTCCGGCTCGCGCAGGCCGATCTCCACCGGGTCGAAGCCGAAGGACCATTGCGCGAAGATCAGCGCTACGAAGATGGCGGCGGCCGGCACCGCTGCGGCTGCCGCGTCGGTGCGCCAGGCGATCGCCACGGTCGCCGCCACCAGGCCGACGAACACGAGCAGTGCGAAATTGTCGTGGCCGGTGGCGAGCACGAGCAGCATCGACGCGAACAGGAAGGCCGCGAGCGCGCCAGACGAGACGAGATCGAGCTCGCCGTGCTTCGTCTCGGGCCCGAAGATCAACCCCGAGACGATCAGGAGCGCCGCGAGCGCAAAGCTCACCGCAACATGGAAGCCATGCGGAGCGACTTGCTGCAGGTCGCCGATCCCCGGAAGCACCCACAGCACGCTCGCCGCGACCGCCGTGACCGCAAGCCAGCGCCAGAGCCGCGCGCGGGCGAGCGCGAAGGACGCGGCGGTCACCACGGCCAGATAGAGATAGAGCGCCCAGTAGTTCGGCTCCTCGGTCGAGACCATGGCCGGCGCGAGATAGGCGCCGACCAGGCCGAGCCCCGCGAGCGCCGGCCCATGCAACAGCGACGCCGCGAGCGTGCCCAGCGCCACCGCGCCGAGCAGCACGAAAGCCGCGACCGGGCCGAGGAAGCCGTAAAGCGCATAGGCCGCGTAGATCGTGGCATAGGCGATGGTCGTGCCCGCGGCGGTCAGCACGCTCGGAATGTCGGCGCTCTTGAGCCCCGCGAGCCCGCTCTTCAGCTCGTTCCGCCGCGTCCATTCGCCGGCGCCGATCAGTGCGAGCGCGATCGCGCCGCCCAAGGCCACGCGCGCCGCCGGTCCGAACCAGCCTTGCTCGATCGAGTAGCGCACCAGGAAGAAGCCGCCGAGCGCCAGCGCAATGCCGCCGGCCCAGACCACCCATTGCGTGCCGAAGCGCTCTTCGAGGCTCGGCTTCAGCTTGTGCGCGGCTGGTGGAGTGGGCGGTGGTACAGGCGGCACAGACCCGGGCGCGGGCGCAGCGGGGGCCGTTTCCTCCTTGCGCGCAGGCGGCTCGGCCATTTGTGGCGCTGCCGTTTGCGGCTTGGTTGTGGGCGCCTCCGGCACGAGCGGCGCAAGTCCCGCCGTCTCGCCGCCAAGACGCGCCTCGAGCGCGGCGAAGCGCGTTTCGAGACGGCGCATGCGGGCGCCGGTATTGAGCGCCATGACGAAGGCGGCGATGGCGACGATGGGAACGCCGATAACCACGGCGAGGATGACAGCGAGCATGGCGCTAGCTCGGCGGTCTGACGAAGCCGATGGCGCCCGACGCGCCGGGCTTCATGCGGCTGATCTCGGTGAGCAGCCCCACCACGCGCACGGGGTCCTCGGCGATGCCGAGCATGTCGGCCTGGCGGCGGGCCTGCGCGAAATCGCCGGGCGTCAGGTTCGAGAAGCCGAGCGCCTGCGCCGGCACCTCGTCCATCTGGAAGAAGAGCGCGTAGGCGCGGGCGAGCGCCTTCACGTCGAGGAACTGGAAGAGGATGTGGAAGGTGAAGCGCCGCAGCGAGGCGCTGTCGAACCGCTCCATCATGTTGGTGGTGCAGCAGAAGGGCAGCGGATGCTGCTCCATCCAGGTCAGCATCTCGTTGACCTGCGTCACCTCCCAGGAGCGCACCGCCTCGCGCCGGTCGAACAGGAAAGAGTCGGCCTCGTCGAAGATCAGCATGGCTTGCGCCTCGCGCGCGCTCTCGAAGGCGTCGGCGATGTTGCGCTCGGACTGGCCGATGAACATGCCGAGCAGATCGGAGGCGCGCTTCTGCATGATCTCGAGCCCGAGGCGCTTGGCGAGATAGCGTGCGAAGGCCGACTTGCCGGTGCCTGGCGGGCCCGACAGGCAGAGCGAGAAGGCGAGGTTCTGGCTCGCCACCAGCCGCTTGGTCAGCGCGAGCAGGTCCATGCTGGCGCAAGCGAGCGTCGGGTCGAACTCGGCGACGGAGGGGAGCGGCCGCGCCCCGCCGCCGGAAAGGGCACGCATGATGCCGGACGCCGCGCGCTCGACCGCGTCCTTGCCGCCGCCGGCGAGCCGCGCGGCACGCAGCGCATTCTCCAGCACCGCCGGCGTCGCCGGGAGACGGCGGGCGAGGTCGTGCACGTCCTTCTCGTCGAGATCGACCTCGTAGCGGTGCGCAAGGCGCCGCAAGATTCGTTCGCGCTGGCCCGCGGGCGGCGCGCGAAGCTCGACGATCAGCGACATGCGCCGCAGCACGGCGGCGTCGATCTCGTAGATATTGTTCGAGGTCCAGATCACCGGCACGGGGTTCGATTCGAGCAAGCGGTTGAGATAGAGCTTCGAGCCGCCGCGATTGATGAGCTGCCAGGCCACGTCCTCGAACTCGTCGAACAGGATGGCGGTGCCGGGCGCGCCCGCGAGCAGGCGCTGGAAGAAGGCAAGATCGCTCAAGCGCTCGACGCGGCTCACTTCGCGGCCAGCGACCTGCTCCTCGCCCGCGGCATAGAGCGAGACGCCGGCGGCCGCCGCGGCGAGCTTGGCAAGCTCGGTCTTGCCCGAGCCGGGCGGGCCGAACAGCAGGATGTTGATGCCGCGGGCGCCTTCGATGCTCGCGCCTTCGATCAGCCGCTTGATAAGGTCGCAATCCTCGGCGACGTGGTCATAGTCGGAGATGTTGAGCGAGGCTTCTAGCGGTGGTCCGAGCAGCGCGGCTCGGAGTGCGGCGTAATCCGGATATTCGTGATCGAGGCAGACGTCGACGCGGTTCGGGATCTGGAACCGGCTGTAGGACCCGGCGATATAGTCGCTGTCGGGATCGATCCGGATCAGGCCGCAAGAAGCGAGATCGCCGGCCGGCGACACAAGACGCTCGACCGTGCGCGTGGGTTCGCCGACCAGCATGGCGATGATCCGGCTGAACGGGCCGGACACGCTGGCAAGCGTCTCGCAGAGATAGCGCACCTGCTCGTAGCGGGTGGCGCAGGCAATGAGGCCGACAACCTTGAGCGCGGCCTCGGGCAGCTGAAGCTCCTCGGTCAGGCGCTCGATATTGGTGGCGAGCGGCTCGGGGCGCGGGGTGGCTTCCGCCGCTTCGCGGAGATTGCCGATCAGCCTGTCCCGATTGCCGGAGTAGATGCGGTCTAGATCGGCGAAAGTGATGCCGCCCGCATAGAACTCGCTGACGACATGCGAGAGCTCGCTGGAGATCTCGATGCTCAGAATGTCGCGGCGCTCATTCAGCCAGCGCAGCACCGTAAGCAGGCCGCGCAAGGGAAGGTCGCCGCGCTCCAGGATGCGCGCGAGATAGCGCGCGACAAGGCCCCGCTCGATGTCGGCGCTGAGCGCGGGCTGGGCGTGGCTTTCGGTCTTGCTGCGGAAGAGCCCCATCGATGTCCGGCCCGTTACAGGGACGCTTATCTAGCCCAGGTGCGGGCGCGAGGGGAAGTTGGGGGGCGTAGGCGGCGCGTACTGTGCGCAAGCTCACAGATGGGCCCGAAAGCAAAATGGCGATCCCCGGTTTCGTGAGGACCGCCACATGCGCTGCCGGGGCAGGGCCGTTGCAGACCTGCGGGCAAAGAAAATGGCGATCCCGCATTCGCGAGGACCGCCACTTTCAAAAGCGAAAACTTGCTTAGATCGACGCGTTGATTAAGCGCGGTCGAGCTCGGCCGGGAGGTAGCTCGTCACTTCCATGCCAGCCTCGGACTCGGTGATCTCGGGTTTCAGCCACTCTTTCATGGTCGTCTCCTTCGGTGAACTTCAAGGCTAGATAATGGGGCTTGGCGATGAGAGCCGCATGACTTGTCCATGAACACGGTCTGAAACGAACATTAACAGATCATGACAAAATCGGCTGCCCCCATCGACCTGTTGTATGGAGCCGTCGCAGTAACTCCCATACCTAGTATCTTCGTCATGGCCGGGCTTGACCCGGCCATCCACGATTCATCAGCGGCACGGCCGAAATCGTGGATGCCCGGCACAAGGCCGGGCATGACGAGCGGGAGGGATTGGTAGCTCTACCTGAGCAGCACCAGCGGGCGGCTAGCGGAACAACACGAGCGCCTTTTCGAGGGTGATCCAGACGCCCCAGGCGAGCGGTATGCCGACCGCGGCCCACGCCAGCAGTGCCTTGATGTCGAATTTGCCGGCGCTGCCGACCACGGCCTTCGCCTTGGCGCGCTCGGCAGCCTTGCGGTCGGCCGCCTGAAGCTCGGCGACCTCTTCCTTGGTCATGAACCACTGCTTGTGCACCGGCCTGATCAGCAGGTTGGCGATGAAGCCAGCCACCATGAGCCCGATCATCACGTAGAAGATCGGATCGTAAAGCTGGTCGCGCGGGACGCCGGCGGCCAGCCGCGCCTCGCGCATATAGTTCACGATCACCGGGCCGACGATGCCGGCGGTCGACCAGGCGGTCAGCAGGCGTCCGTGGATCGCGCCCACGAACTGCGTGCCGAACACGTCGGCGAGATAGGCAGGCACGGTGGCGAAGCCGCCGCCATACATCGAGGCGATCAGGCAGATGGCGCCGGCGAACAGCGCCAAGTTCTTCCACTCGGCGGCGAAGGGCGCCGCGAGGTAGCAGAGCGTGCCGAGCACGAAGAACGTGTAATAGGTCATCTTCCGCCCGAGCGCGTCGGAGGACGAGGCCCAGAAGAAGCGGCCGAAGATGTTGAACAGTGAGATCAGCCCGACAAAGCCCGCCGCGACCAGTGCTGCCCGCGACGCCAGACCCTCGCTCTGCTGGACCTGATCGAAGCCAAGCTCGGGCTGTCCGACCAGCGAGCCGCCGAAGATCTCCTGCAGCATCGGCGAGGCGATGCCGATAATGCCGATGCCGGCTGAGACGTTGAGGCAGAGCACCGCCCAAATCAGCCAGAATTGCGGGGTCTTGTGCGCGTCGCGCAGATGCACGTGGCCGTCGGCGATCATGGCCTTGTTGTTGACGGGCGGCGTCCAGCCTTCAGGCTTCCAACCCGGCGGCGGCAGGCGATAGCCGAAGGCGCCGGCCAGCATGAACACGATGTAGCCCGCTGCCAGGGTGACGAAGGTCTGCCACACGCCGACGCCGGTCGCCGAGTGATAGTGGTTCATCAGGATGGTTGCGAGCGGGCTGCCGATCATGGCGCCGCCGCCGAAGCCCATGATGGCCATGCCGGTCGCCATGCCGCGCCGGTCCGGGAACCATTTGATCAGGGTCGAGACGGGAGAGATGTAGCCGAGCCCGAGGCCGATGCCGCCGATCACGCCGGAGCCGAGCCACATCATCCAGAGTTGGTGGAGATAGATGCCGAGCGCCGAGATCAGGAGGCCGCCGCACCAGCACAGCGCCGCGACCACGCCCGCCCGCCTCGGGCCGACATTCTCCAGCCATCCGCCCCAGACGGCCGCCGATCCGCCGAGAAAGACGAAGAAGAGCGTGTACATCCAGCCAAGATCGGCGATGCGCCAGTCGCATTCGCGCGTGAACAGCGCCTTGATCAGCGTCATGTCGGGGCAGGAGACCGAGTGGTCGATGCCGATCGCCTGGCTCAACGGGAGCCAGAACACGCTGAATCCATAGGCCATTCCGATGCAGAGATGGATGGCGAGCGCGGCCGGCGGCAGGAGCCAGCGATTGTAGCCGGGCGGTGCGATGATGCGCGCTTTGTCGAGCAAGCCGACATGGTCGCTCGCGGCCAAACTCCCTCCGGTGCCTGCCATTTGCTCCAGCTCCCCCCAGGCATGTCCTTGATTGATTGAGGGCACAGTAGGCTGCCCCTTGCCGCCATCGCAAGGGTTTAGCGCCCCTGTGGCGGGAATGAATTTGCCCCTGCCGGCACGAAAACGCCGCCGCCTCGGCCGAAAATCGGCGGAAGACGGCGGCGCATGCTGGTTTTTAGGCGGCTATGCTTGGCCGTGTCAGGCTTTGACCGGCTCCTTCTTGTACTTGGCTGCTTCTTCCGAGCCTTTGGTCGCGTCGCCAGCCGTATAGGAATGCGCGCCGACGCCCGCGAGCTTGCCCTTGTCGACGACGAGGTACTCGGTGCGGATCGGCTTCTTCGCGAAGTAGTCTTCCAGGATCTCGCGCGTGCCGGCAGCATAGCGCGTCTGCGCCGAGAGGGAACTGCCGGAGATGTGCGGGGTCATGCCATGATGCGGCATAGTCCGCCACGGGTGATCCTTCGGCGCCGGCTGCGGGAACCACACATCGCCCGCATAGCCCGCGAGCTGACCACTCTCGAGCGCCCGCACGATGGCGTCACGGTCGGCGATCTTGCCGCGCGCGGTGTTCACGATGTAGCTGCCCCGCTTCATCTTGGAGATCAGCTCGTCGTTGAACATGTGCTCGGTCTCAGGATGCAGCGGCGCGTTGATGGTCACCACGTCGCAGACCTTCACCAGCGACTCGACATTCGGATGGAAGGTGAGGTTGAGCTCCTCCTCGACCTCCTTCGGCAGCCGGTGCTTGTCGTAATAATGGAGCTTCACGTCGAAGGGTTTGAGCCGGCGCAGCACCGCTAGGCCGATGCGGCCAGCGGCGACGGTGCCGACGTTCATGCCTTCGAGGTCGTAAGACCGCTCCACGCAATCGGCGATGTTCCAGCCGCCTTTGACCACCCACTGGTAGGACGGGATGTAATTCCGCACCAGCGAGAGGATCATCATGACGATGTGCTCGGCGACGCTGATCGAGTTGCAGTAGGTCACCTCGGCGACGGTGATACCCTTGTCCATCGCCGCCTGCAGGTCGGTATGGTCAGAGCCGATGCCCGCGGTGATGATGAGCTTGAGCTTCTTCGCCTTCTCGATCCGCTCGCGCGTCATGTAAGCGGGCCAGAAGGGCTGTGAGATCACGATCTCGGCGTCGGCAAGCTCTTTGTCGAGCACCGAATCCTTGCCGTCCTTGCTGGAGGTCACAACCAGGGTATGGCCGGCCTTCTCCAGGAACTTGCGCAGGCCCAGCTCGCCCGAGACGCTGCCGAGCAATTCGCCCGGCTTGAAGTCGATCGCGCTCGGGGTGGGCGCGGTCTGACCATCCGGATATTTGGTGATCTTGGGGATGTCGTCGCGGGCGTATTTCTTCGGATACCCGGTGACGGGATCGTCATAAAGCACACAGACTACCTTGGCCATAACACGGCTCCTTCATGTCGTGCTCCGACATGGCCGCGCGAGATCATTTGCCCGCGCGATGAGCGCGAGCAGCCCAGCAACGACCTGTCGCCATGTCGCTGTTTCAGTTGGGATAAGGCTAGGGCGTCGAAACGCATCAGCCTCATCCTTGGCTTTCCTCGCGCCGGCCATGGCGCTATTGGGAGGCGCTCTTTGGAGGGGTGGCCGGCGGGTGGACCATCAAACCATTCCGCGCGCTTGATCAAGTAGACGTATACAAACGGGCGATAGGCGGCCCCTATCGACTCCGCTCTACTGGACAAACGCCGGGCCTGCTGGAATCGTTGCGGCGCAATAACAAAGGGGACTTCACTTTGCGTTTACCGAAACCGCTCAACGACGGACATTGGCGCTTCCGTCGCGACGTCCACGCGGCCGACCGCGGCCGCTATCGCCAGCTCGCCGAGCTCGGCCAGACGCCGATCGCCATGGTGCTTGCCTGCTGCGACGCACGGGTCGACGTGTCGGCGATCTTCGATGCCGAGCCGGGCGCGCTGTTCATCATGCGCAACGTCGCCAATCTCGTGCCGCCTTTCGAGGCCGGCGGCAAATATCACGGCACGAGCGCCGCGATCGAGTTCGCCGCCATGGGCCTCAAAGTGCCCAACATCATCGTGCTCGGACATTCGCATTGCGGCGGCGTGAATGCCTACCGGCAAAGCGTCAGGGACCATGTCCACAAGCAGGGCTTCATCGGCAGCTGGCTGACCCTGCTCGACAATCTCGATGTGGTGGAGAGCGATATCTTCACCTATGGCGACGAGATGGCCTTCGAGCTTGCCGCCATCCGCTCATCGCTCGAGAATCTCCGCACCTTCCCCTTCGTCAAGAAGCAGGAGGACGAGGGCATGCTCACCCTGCATGGGCTGCATTTCGACCTCGGCAGCGGGCAGCTGCTCGCCCTCGACCAGGAGAGCGGCCGCTTCGGCGCGCTGGAGGAGAGTTAGGGAGGCCGGGGCCCTATCCGGCCAGCACCAATCGGCCGACGTCCTTGGATTTCGCCGGCCTCACCTTGATCTCCACATCAAGGCCAAGTGTGCGCACGAATGAGAGCAATCTCTCCAACGAGAAGCCGCTCAGCCGACCGTTGAGCAGCTTGGAGACGTCGGGCTGCGCAATGCCCATGCGAGCCGCCGCCGCCGACTGACTCAGTCCTTGGCGCTCAATGCTGTTCCCGATGATGACGGCGAGGTTCGCCTTGACCAGGCGCTCCTCTGCATCGGGCAACCCGAGGTCGGCAAAGATGTTGCCGCCAGATCGGGTCACTTTGATCCTGGGTCTGCGCCGCTCTCAGTCGGTTTGTTTCGCGTAGGTTTGTGCATAGTGATCCATAGCCGCTTTTAGCCGTGTCTTGATGACTGCCATGTCAGGCTGCGGCATTGCCCTACCTTTCTTCGACTTTTTCTGGAACGCATGAAGGACATAGATCACGCCAGCGAACCTCACCGCATAGACCGCCCGGTACGTGTCGCCGTCGTGATCATCCACAATTTCCAATACGCCCGCTCCGCCAAATCCCTTTAGCGGCTTTGCCCGTGGATGCTTTTCGCCAAGCTGCGCGAGATAGAGCGCGTAACCCCATCGCATCCCGCACATCTTCGGGAAACTTGCGGACATCGCCGCGCGACGATCCAACGAACTCTACCGGCTTCACAGCCGGCGGGTCTTCGACCATCCTCGCGCGCTCCCCATAGCAAAACTA
The DNA here is from genome assembly GCA_964634195.1 of uncultured Methyloceanibacter sp. Classification (GTDB taxonomy): domain Bacteria; phylum Pseudomonadota; class Alphaproteobacteria; order Rhizobiales; family Methyloligellaceae; genus Methyloceanibacter. The sequence goes on from CAZWIO010000005.1 coordinate 49,184, forward strand.
CTATAAACTGGGAGTCATCGCAAGGTAAAGCGTTGGTCGTTGGTGGGCCTCGCTCAGAAGGAGAGCAGCACCTAAGCGGCTTTGCGGGCGGGGCCGGCCATCTCGCTGCAGCTCTTGGCGCAGCGTCGACATGCCTCGACGCACAGCACCATAGCCTCGTCGTCGGCGAGGTGCGTGCAAGCGTCGGCGCACATCTCGCAGATACCGGCGCAGATGCGGCAGGTCATCTGGTGCAGCGGAGAAGCACGCAGCATGAAGTCGGCGCTCGTGCTGCAAATCTGCGCGCAATCCTGAAGCAGACGGATGTGATCAGGCGCGGCGTGTTCGCCGCCCCGCCGCAGGCAATGCGCGATGGTGGCGAGGCAAACGGCGTGGCAGTCGAGGCAGTCCTTGATGCAGTCCTGCATGGTCGCCATGGCGGATCCTCCTTTGTCAGAAGGAGAACGATGGGCGATGAAGCGCGGTTCCTTGCGGCACGCCGTCCGGCGTCACGCTTTTTCTACGGCAAGCCGCGGGGCAATCAGCCACAAGACCGCGGCACATGCGAAGCTGACAGCCGCGAACAGATAGGTGCCGGTGGATGAGCCGATATTGGGGATGATGAAGAGCGCGGCGCCAAGCGTGCCGACGATGTTCCCGAAGGTCGAGATGCCGTAGATCGTCCCGGCCGTCCGGCCCGTCTTGGCGATATCGTGGATCATGAGGCGGACAGCGATCGGCGAGATGGTGCCGAGCGCTGTGATCGGAACAAGCAGAAGCGCGCAAGAGGCGATCAGTACGCCTATCACCTCGCTCTCGATTGCGAGCATGATAGGCCTGAGGATTGCGTGCGCGGTGGAGGGTATGACGGCGAGCCAAAGTGCCGCGATGCCCGCGCTGATGGCGGCAAGACGCAAGGTCGGACGCCGGTCCACGGCATACCCGCCGATGAAATAGCCGACGGTCAGGGCGAGCAGGACGACCGAGATCAGCGCCGCCCAAGTATTTACCCCGGTACCGAAATAGGGGGCGAGATAGCGGCTCGCGATGATCTCGAAGCCCATCAGCACGGCACCGAGTGTGAAGGCGCATAGATAGACCAGGAAGCGGACCAAGGGGTTCTCCGGGCGGAGGTGTGCGTCAGCCGTTGGTGTCGGCCGGCCGCTCGGTGGCGTGGAGGTAGTCGACCGGTGCGAAATCATCGGTGAGGACTTGGCCGTCGAAATCCTTGGCCGGCTTGCGGTCCGCAACGAGCCTGCTGAGCGGATAGCGCGGACCGAAGTCGCGATCGATCGCGGCAGCGCGCTGCCTCAAGGTTTCGTCGGACTGCTTCGGACCGTCATAGGCCACGATCACGTAGTTCTTGTCGGCACTATAGATATCGACATTGTCGAACACGGTGCCGATGGTCGCGAGCGCCGCATCGTAGAGCTTCGTGCCGGAGTAGACGTTGTAGGCGAACACGCCGCCGGGATTGAGGCGCTGCTTCGCGAGCTGGAAAAATTCCTGAGTCATAAGGTGGAAGGGGATGTACGGGCCGCGATAGGCATCGACGAGGATCACGTCGTAGCTGTCCTCGGGGCGCATGAGGAACATGCGGCCGTCCCGGCTCGTAATGTTGAGATTGGGGCCCGGCTTCGCGAAGAAATACTTCTCGGCCATCTCGGTCACGACGGGATCGATCTCGACGGCGTGGATCTTCAAGTCCGGGAAGGTCTTGTTGAGATAGGTCGTCGTCGTGCCGCCGCCGAGGCCGATCTCGAGCAGGCTGGCCGTCCGATCCTGGTAGACCATCGGCGTGACCATGTAGCGGGTGTAGACCGACGCCAGCTCCAACGGGTCCTCGGAGTTGGCTTTCGACTCGACGTAGAGGCGGTCGTTGAGCCCGAAGGACAGGGAGAGATAAGGCCCGTAGCGATGCACGAAGATTGAGTTGTATTGCGACTCCCTGGTCTCGACGAGCTCGGGCTCGGCGAGAACCGTGGACGAAAGCAAGACGGCGAACATGCCGGCGATCGCAAAGAGCTTACCGAAGAGCAGCAGCATCCAGATCCGCTCGCAGGGTGAATGTGTCCGCAGCGCGTCAGCGATGTCCGCCTTCACGCGGCACTTTCTATAGCCAAGCTATTGGCGGATGGGGAGATGCGCGGGAACGCCAGCGTACAAACTCCGCGCCCTTGGATGGGCCGGGCAATATCGGCAAGCCCGCCATGCCCATTTAGCAAGTGGGTGGCGAAGATTTGTCAGGCCGCGCGGACGATCAGGCGGCGCGGTCGAGCAGGTTGCGGTTGATGATCGTCTCGGCGATCTGCACCGTGTTGAGGGCGGCGCCTTTGCGCAGGTTGTCGGAGACCACCCAGAACGACAGGCCGTTGTCGAGCGTCTGGTCTTCGCGGATGCGGCTGACGAACGTCGCGTAATCGCCGACGCACTCGATCGGCGTCACGTAGCCGCCAGGCTCGCGCTTGTCGACCACCAGCACGCCGGGCGCCTCGCGCAGGATCTTGCGCGCCTCTTCCGCGGTGATCGGGTCCTCGAACTCGACATTGACCGCCTCGGAGTGGCCGACGAACACCGGCACGCGCACGCAGGTCGCGGTCACCTTGATCTTAGGGTCGAGGATCTTCTTGGTCTCGGCCGCCATCTTCCATTCTTCCTTGGTCGAGCCGTCATCGAGGAAGACGTCGATATGGGGGATGACGTTGAAGGCGATCTGCTTGGTGAAGGTCTTGGGCTCGGGCGGATCGGTGACGAAGATGCCGCGCGTCTGGTCCCACAATTCGTCCATCGCCTCTTTGCCTGCGCCGGACACCGACTGATAGGTCGAGACCACCACGCGCTTGATCTTGGCAACGTCGTGCAGCGGCTTCAGCACGACCACGAGCTGGGCGGTCGAGCAGTTTGGGTTGGCGATGATGTGCTTCTTGGTGAAGCCCGCGACCGCGTCGGCGTTGACCTCGGGCACGATGAGCGGCACGTCGGGGTCGTAGCGCCAGCACGAGGAGTTATCGATCACGACCGCGCCTTGCGCGCCGATCTTGGGCGACCATTCCTTGGACACGGCCGAGCCCGCCGACATCAGCGCGAAATCGACGTCCCTGAAATCGAACTGCTCGAGATCGCGGCAGGTGAGCCTATGGTCGCCGAAGGAGACCTCGACGCCCATCGATTTGCGCGAGGCGATGGCGAAGACCTCGTCGGCGGGGAATTCGCGCTCGGCGAGGATGTTGAGCATCTCGCGCCCGACATTGCCGGTGGCGCCGATCACGGCGACCTTGTAGCCCATGGGTAATCTCCGAATTTTGCGCAAGGGCAGGGGCCCGCGCAGCCTTGCCGCCGATGTATGGGAAGGCCCGGCGCTTGTAAAGGCGCTGCCCGCGGCAAGGTCAGATGGCGAGGCCGATCAGAAGCAGGGCCGCCTTGATGAAGGCGTAGATCACCGCCCAGACGACGATCAGGCTGGCGATGCCGACGCCGACCCCGACCAGCACCGCGAGCCCATCCTTCTCGACGATGGCGAGCCCGATGATCGAGATGGCGCAGGCCGGTAGCCAATTGCCGAACAGGATCGGCAGGGTCAGCACGATGGCGAGGATGAGCACGAAGGCGCCGACAAAGCGCTCAGCGGTCCAGGAGACAAAGGCGGGCAGGCGCGGCTGCAGCAGCCGCTCGGCGCGCTCGAGATAGGGCAGGGCGCGCAGCGCGACCTTGGTGAAGCCCTCGCGCGGAAAGGATTGCTCGGTCAGCCAGTCCGGGAACCAGGGCTTGTGCCGTCCGTAGGTGAGCTGCGCGGCGAGCAGCACCAGCGGGAAGCCAAGCACCGAGGAGACGAACGGGATGTTGAGCGGGATGAGATTGGGAAAGGCGAAGATGAACAGCAGCACGCCGAATCCGCGATCCTGCAAGGCATCGACCAGGGCGCCGAGCGAGATGCGAGGCCCGGTATGCGCTTCGAGGAAATCGCGCAGCAGCACCGAGGTGCGCCGGTGGGCGGGGCGCGGCTGTCGCGTCGGCGCGGGAAGGCCGCCCGAAGCGGGCCGGGCGGGCAATTCGGATTGTTCCATCGCCGGCATCATGTCGTTCATAGCGCTGCCCGCCGCGATTCGGCCAGTTACCGTTCCATGAACGATTTATGGGGCCCCAATGTGAAATTTCACTCAACGCGCAGGGAGCGCGCGGGCAAAGGGGCGTGGCGCGCGCGCCTAGGGGGCCGCCGGCAGCTCGGATTTCACCTCGGCGCATTTCTTGGTGGTGAACTCGTTGACCATGCGCACCACCTCGGGGCCGAGCACGTTGTTCGAATTGTCGAAGCCGGTGCCGGCGTAGATCAGGGGATAGATCAGCATCGGCGCTGATGCCTCGCCCCAGTTCACCGCCGCCTCGGTTGCCTTGCCGCTCTCGAACTTCACCTTCGGTGCGACCGACATCTCGATGGCATAGGGCTCCGAGCTGCTTTTCTGCGCGAGCGCGCAGCGCACCTTCTGCGACGGCAGCGAGACCTCGTAGGCCGGTTCGCTCATGGCGCGCGCCAGCGGGTCGCGCTTCAGTTGAAGCTTGAAGTCGCAGACCGCGTTGCCCCAGGGCCAGTTGATGCGGCCGCCGAGCATCTTGGTGATATCCACCTCGCGCCAGGTCTTGACGATGTCGCAAGAGATGTCCTCGCCCTGCGGCTCCCTGGAGGCGATCACCGCGCAGACCTTGATCTTGCAGGCCTTGCGCATCTCCTTCTCGGCCTGCTCCTCGGGTGTCAGTTCGACCTTCGGTGCGGGGGATGCGGCCGGCGCGCTTTCCTCCGCGGCGAGGGCCGCAAGGCTCGGCGTGAGGAGAACGAGACACGCTAGAAGGAGATGCGGTCGGACCATCAGATCAACTCTCCAAAACCCTCAATTCGTCATGGCCGGGCTTGTCCCGGCCATCCACGATTTTGGCCGTGCCGCTATCCCAATCGTGGATGCCCGGCACAAGGCCGAGCATGACGAGGATAATTGGTGAACGCGATCACAACCATCCGCTTTTAGTCAAGGGCGGCGATGATGGCGTCGCCCATCTCGCGCGTGCCGACGGTGCGGCAGCTATCTTGGCGGATGTCGGCGGTGCGGAGCCCATCGTCGAGCACGCGGGCGATCGCCGCCTCGATGCGGTCGGCCGTCTCGCCGAGATCGAAGGAATAGCGCAGGCACATGGCGAAGCTCGCGATGGTGGCGATCGGATTGGCCGCGCCCTTGCCGGCGATGTCGGGCGCCGAGCCGTGCACCGGCTCGTAAAGCGCGCGGCGGCGCATTTCGTGTTGCGCTACCGGCCTTCGGCCTACTTGAGCGCGCCCGTTCGCGTCAGCGCCGCCGAGCGAGGCGGAGGGCAGCATGCCGAGCGAGCCGGTCGCCATCGCCGCCTCGTCCGAGAGCACATCGCCGAACAGATTGTCGGTGACGATCACATCGAACTGCTTCGGCGCGCGCACAAGCTGCATGGCGCAATTGTCGGCGAGGATGTGCTCGAGCTTCACGTCGGCGTAGCGGTCCTTGTGCAGGCGCGTGACCACCTCGTTCCACAACACGCCGGTCTTCATCACGTTGCGCTTCTCGGCGGAGTGCACGAGGTTCCGCCGCTTCCGCGCCAGCTCGAAGGCGACCGCGGCGATGCGCTCGATCTCGTAAGTGTCGTAGACCTGTGTGTCGATGGCGCGCTTCTGCCCGTTGCCGAGATCGGTGATGGTCTTAGGTTCGCCGAAGTAGACGCCGCCGGTCAGCTCGCGCACGATCATGATGTCGAGCCCGTCGACCAGCTCGCGCTTGAGCGAGGACGCATCGGCCAGCGCCGGATAGCAGATCGCGGGACGCAAGTTAGCGAACAGCTCGAGGTCCTTGCGTAGGCGCAACAGCCCAGCCTCCGGCCGCTGTTCGTAGGCCACGCCGTCCCATTTGGGCCCGCCCACCGCGCCGAGCATCACCGCGTCGGCTTCGAGCGCGCGCGCCATGGTGGCGTCGGAGATCGCCTCGCCATGCGCATCGTAGGCGCAGCCACCGACCAGGTCCGTCTCGGTCTCGATCTGCGCGAGGCCGCGCGCGTTGACCCAGGCGATCAGGCGCTCGACCTCGGCCATCACCTCGGGCCCGATCCCGTCGCCGGGAAGCAGAAGAAGCTTGAAGGTTGTCATGTGACTTCCGCCGTTCCTTGCGCTAAGGCTGGCCCGCTTGCCTAAAGGGAGTAGGAAATGCTGACAAGAGCGCTCTTGGCTTTGCTGGTGATTTCTTGCGCGGTCTGGCCCGCGTCGGCCGAGGACACCAAGGTGGTTGCGCTCGGCCTATCCGACCGCGTGGTCACCGAGGCCGAGCTTGCCGATGGCGCCGAGATCGCGACCCCGCGCTTCAACACGCCAGGCGTCGCCTATGTGCTGATCGCCAACGCCAAGAAGGGCGACGAGGTGCGGCTCGACCTCAAACACGGCGATGCCTCGCTGATGCACAATATCGAGACGCTCGACGCCGACAAGGCGCGGTTCCTGCTGCTGGCGGGCAAAGGCGGCGTGCCGACCGGCGGCTGGCCCGAGGGCACCTACACCGCCGCCGTGAAGGTCACGCGCGACGGCAAGCCCGTGATCGAGCAAGCGAGCGAGCCCGCCGAGTTCAAGTAGCACGGAAGCAAACCTCCCCCTCGTGGGGAGGTCGGAGTTCGCCTTGGCGAACTCCGGGTGGGGGGTGCCTTCATCGCGCTACCGGTGCTCTGGAATCTTCACCCCACCCATCGCGCCGAAATGGCGCGACTCCCTCCCCATCAAGGGGAGGGATGGTACGCGCGGATTGGGCCCGGAAGCATCTGAACCGCGAACGCGGGGGCAGTGTCGCGCGTTGATGCTGCATGGCGCTCAAAGCCGTCGCGTTCAATTGCACCCTGAAACCCGGGGATGCGCCGTCATCGACCGAGCTGCTGCTCAAGCAGGTCATGGATGCGCTCGCGCCCTACGGCGTCGCGAACGAGTTGGTGCGCGTGGTCGATCACAACATCAAGCCGGGCGTGAGCTCAGATGAAGGGCCGGGCGATGCCTGGCCCGCCTTGCGCCGGCTGGTGCTCGACGCGCAGATCTTCATCCTCGGCACGCCGATCTGGCTCGGCCAGCCGTCGAGCGTCTGCAAGCGAGTGCTCGAACGCATGGATGCTTTTCTTGGCGAGACGGACGATGCGGGACGCATGGTCTCTTACGGGCATGTCGCCTGTGTCGCCGTGGTCGGCAACGAGGACGGCGCCCATCACGTCACGGCGGAGCTTTACCAGGCGTTGGCCGATGTCGGCTTCACCATCCCCGCCAACGCCGTGAGCTACTGGGTCGGCCGCGCGATGCAGAAGACGGACTATATCGACCTGGATGAAACGCCGTCAGAGGTCGCGACCGCAACCGCGATGCTCGCGAGCAACGTCGTGCATATCGCACGGCTGCTCGCCGACAGCCCCTATCCCGGCTATCTCGCCGAGCAAAAGAAGCTACAGCCTGCGGAAGCTTAGGCTGCGGCCCAGACCTCCCCCTCGTGGGGAGGTCGGAGTTCGCTCTTGGTGGACTCCGGGTGGGGGGCTCACTCTCAGGATAGTGTTCCAGCGCAGGGATATTCACCCCACCCGTCGCGCCGAAATGGCGCGACTCCCTCCCCATCAAGGGGAGGGATGGTGCCGGTTGCGCCCGCAGGAGACATCCTTACAGCCAGGGGTGCTCGAGGGATGAGCCACGCTCGAAGGCCGCAATGGCGTCGGCCTTCTCCAGCGTCAGCCCGATATCGTCGAGGCCTTCCATCAGGCAGCGCTTGCGGAACGGATCGATCTCGAACTTGATCGCCCCGCCGTCGGGCCCCCTGATCTCCTGCGCCTCGAGGTCGATGGTCAACACCGCGTTCGCGCCGCGAGACGCGTCGTCGATCAGCTTGTCGATCTCGGGTTGCGGCAGGGTGATCGGCAGAATGCCGTTCTTGAAGCAGTTGTTGTAGAAGATGTCGGCGAAGGACGGCGCGATGATGCAGCGTATGCCGAAATCGAGCAGCGCCCAGGGCGCGTGCTCGCGGCTCGAGCCGCAGCCGAAATTCTCGCCGGTGATGAGGATCTTCGCCTCGGTGTAAGGCGGCTTGTGCAGCACGAAGTCGGGCAGCGCATTGCCCGCCTCGTCGTAGCGGAGCTCAGCGAACAGGCCCGAGCCCAGCCCGGTGCGCTTGATGGTCTTGAGATATTGCTTCGGAATAATCATGTCGGTGTCGACATTGATCATCGGCAGATGCGCCGCGATCCCGGTTAGCGTGATGAATTTCTCCATTGCCGTCCTCGCTTCGAACACAAGCTATTTAGCGCCGCGCGACCCTGCTTTCCAGCCTCGCGTATGCCGCACCGCGCGCCCAATCTTCCGCTTTCCAGCCGCAAAGGCGGGCATTAATGTCGCTCGCGATCGCAAGGTGAGGGAACGCCGTCATGCCGGGCCAGGTCATCTATGAAGCGCATCCCGCCATGTTCCGGGCGCGGCCTTTTCTGTTCGTTTTTTTCGTCCTGCTGATCGCCTTGTTCGGCGTCGGCCTCCTATTGCTGCTCTATTGGTACATCCAGACCCGGGCGACGCGGCTTACCGTCACCGACCACGACATCACCTATGAGCGCGGCATCCTCAGCAAGGACCGCACCTCGGTGGCGCTCAGGCAGGTGCGCTCGGTGCGCGTGGCGCAAGGCCCGGTGAACCGCGTGCTCGGTGTCGGCAAGATCGAAATCTCCAGCACGGGCGATCGGCCGGAATTCACGGTCACCGACATGCCGGACCCGCACGCCATCCGCGATGCCATCAGAAGCGCGCAACGGTCGGAGGCGCGCGGCGAGCCTGTCCCGCCGCTCGAGTAGAACGCGATGGCAGGAGAAGCGGACCGGCGCGACCGGAAAGAGGCAAGGCAGCTGATGCTTGCCGTGGGCGTCGCGATCGTCCTGCTTGCCCTGCTCCTCGGCGGCGCGCTGCATCTATTCGCGGATTGGTTCGTGGGCCCGGGAAATCCGTTCTCCGGCGGGCTCGGCCTCAAGGGCGCGGCGCTGCTCAGCTTCGGCGTGTCGCTCGCGGTGATCCTGGTGATGACCATCGTCTCGGGCGGCGACGCCATATTCGGCGAGCTGCCCTTCACCATCATCGGCTTCCTGCTGTTCTTCGTGATCTTCTGGCTGATGACAGCCTGGATTTTTTAAGGCCAAGAAGCGGTGTCATCGCCCGGCTTGTCCGGGCGACCCCGTAATCGAGGCGCGTGCTTACTGGGTTCCCGCCTTCGCGGGAACGACACGTGGCACGCTTTGAGGAAGCCCGTTACTGCGCGGGTCCCAAGGTCTGCGCGCGCGTCGTCGACGTGGAGCGCGCCGTGGCCGGGCGGCCTTCGTTCTCGATCAGCGAGCGGTAGTGCTTGCGCATGATCTCGCAGCGCTTGGGCCCTGGCGGATGCACGGAATCGCCTTTGAGCTGGGAGATGAAGGCACAGATCTCCTCCATGCCCTGCGCATCGAGCCAGCCCCATTTCACGCCGCGCCTGATGGCGAACAGGTCGGCCTTGATCTCGTCGGCGCCCTCGAACTGGTGACCGCATTCGTGGCTGTAGATGTAGAGCTTCACCTGCGTGGTCAGCCCGTTGATCTTCTTGGTATTGAGGATCAGGAAGCCGGGGAAGGCCCCGCCCCAGCTATCGAAATTGGGGTTGAGCACGGTGGGGCGCTTGCCGCAATTCACGCGCCTGCCGTCGATCGTCAGCGCGCCGTGGTCGACGACGCTCGAGTCGGGGCCGGCTTCCTTGAGATAGGCGTCGACCGAGGGCGCCGTGTTGGAGGGCCTGAAGACCCATTCCTGGGCCTGCGCCGAAACGGAAAGCCCCGCGCAAGCCGCAAGAAGCAGCGCGCCGGCAAGCGCCGATCCGGAATTCGCCCGTCTGAGCCGCATAGCGAGTCGCACTCTAAGGCTCCCCATACGCGCGCGCAATTGCCGCGAAACGCCTAATTTCCGCCACTTGCCGTTACGCCTTTCTTGCCGAAGCATTGACGGAGCTGGTTGCAGCGATCTTCCGGGCCCGCATGAACCGGACCGTGGCCCGAGACCGTGAACAGGGCGCAGATATCGTCGAGCGTCTGCGCGTCGAGCCAGCCTTCGCGGCGCGCGCGGCGCACGGCATAGCAGTCGGCCGTGGTCTCGCTCGGGCCGAACCGGATATGCCCGCACTCGTGGTAGTAGATCAGCCATTGCACGCGGCGCGGCAGGTCCTTCAGCGCCTGCGTGTTCAGCATGATGACCGTCGAGGACACGGCGAAGCCCTGGAAGTCGCGGATCAGGGTGGCGGTCGAGCCGCAAGTGAGCCTGCGGCCGGCAAGCACGAGCCGTCCCGGCTGCACCACCCTGCCGTTCTCCGCAGCCGCGGCTTGGGCGGGCGGCTGGCCTTCAGGGCCGCCGAGCGCGACACATAGTGCAAGCGCCACCAGGATCCGGGCAGCCAGTCGCATGCGAATTTCCCTCTGCCGCGCGGCCCCGCTCCGGCGCCCGCGCAGTCTGTGGGCGGCGTGCGGAGGCGTCAAGCGCCGGCTTCCGCCTCGATCTTCTCCATATCGTCGTCGGACAGGCCGAAATGATGGCCGATCTCGTGGATCAGCACATGGGTGATGATGGCGCCGAGCGTCTCCTCGTGCTCGGCCCAGTAGTCGAGGATCGGCCGGCGGTAGAGGAACACCATGTCGGGAACCGGGCTCACGTCCATCACGCTCTTCCGCGCGAGGTCGACACCTGAATAGAGCCCGAGCAGGTCGAACTCTGATTTGAGCCCGAAACTGTCGAGCACCTCGTCGGTGGGGAAGTCCTCAATACGGATCAGGAGGTCGCCGGTGAGCGCGCGGAAACGGCCGGGCAGGCGCTCATAGGCGTGCTCGGCGATCTGCTCGAACTCGGCGAGGGTCGGCGCCTCGCGCTTGATCCAGTCGTTCATGCTCGTTCCGTTTCCGCGCCGGCGCATGCGCGCCAATCTGAACCTAGGCTGAATGTAGCGATCAGTTCGCGTTCAGGCCACGCGCGTCACCTTTGCTGAACCGCATCCCTGCGGGCGGAATGAAGCTAACGAGGTGTACGCATGATTAGAAAGAGTTTGATTGCAGGCCTTGCCTTCCTTGGTCTCGTCGCGGTGGGAACCATGGCGGGCACGGCGCCGGCTTCTGCGGGCTATTCCTGCGGCCCGTGGAACGGCTGGTGTTCCTGGTATGGCGGCCATAGCTGGAAGGGCTACGGCCATAAGCGTCACGGTTATTGGGGCTCGCCCAATTACCGCTATTGGGGCTCGCCCTGGGGCGGCTCTCGCTACGGCTATTCCGGCCACCACCACCACGGCAAGAAGGCCTTCAAGAAAGGCAAGAAGAAGCACCACGCCTACCGGAAGTACAACAAACGTAACTACTGGTAGTCGGGACTTCGCTCCCACGCACCGGCGCGTCACGCGCGGCTTCGCTCGCCCTCCTTGCAGCTCCGCCGTCCGGGCGCGCCGGTTCTCTTTTCTCGACCCTTCCAGTCGTTCGTCATGCCCGGCCTTGTGCCGGGCATCCACGATTGGGCAAGCGGCATGATCATAAATCGTGGATGGCCGGGACAAGCCCGGCCATGACGGACGTTGTGTTTAGTGTGAGCCGCTAATGAAACTCGCGGATGTCGACGAAGCGGCCGGCGATCGCCGCCGCCGCTGCCATTTGCGGCGAGACGAGATGCGTGCGCCCGAGCCGGCCCTGGCGGCCCTCGAAATTGCGGTTCGAGGTCGAGGCGCAGCGCTCACGCGGGCTGAGCTGATCGGGGTTCATGCCGAGGCACATCGAGCAGCCGGGCTCGCGCCATTCGAAGCCCGCGTCCTTGAAGATCTGATCGAGCCCTTCGGCCTCGGCCTGCGCCTTCACCAGGCCTGAGCCGGGCACGATCATCGCGCGCAAATTCTCGTTGATCTTGCGGCCCTCGACGATCTTGGCGACCGCGCGCAGATCCTCGATGCGCCCGTTGGTGCAGGAGCCGATGAAGATGCGGTCGAGCGTGATGTCGGTGATCTTCTCGCCGCCCTGCAGGCCCATGTAGTCGAGCGCGCGCTCGGCGGCTTTGCGCTTGGTCTCGTCGGCGATCTCTGACGGCACCGGCACGCGCCCCGACACCGACACCACCTGCTCGGGGCTCGTGCCCCAGGAGACGATCGGCGGCAGCTTCTCGGCATGCAGCACAACCTCGCGGTCGAACGCCGCATCGTCGTCGGAATAGAGCGTCTCCCAGTACGCTCTCGCGAGCTCGAAGGCGCCGGCCTTGGGCGCGCGCGGGCGGCCCTTGATGTAGTCGAAGGTCTTCGCGTCGGGCGCGATCAGGCCGGCGCGGGCGCCGCCCTCGATCGACATGTTGCAAATGGTCATGCGTCCTTCCATCGAGAGCGCGCGGATCGCGTCGCCGGCATATTCCAGCACATGGCCGTTGCCGCCCGCGGTGCCGATCTCGCCGATGATGGCGAGGATGATGTCCTTGGCGGTGACGCCTTCCGGCAGTTGGCCATCCACGCGCACGCGCATGTTCTTGGCCTTCTTCTGGATCAGCGTCTGGGTGGCGAGCACGTGCTCGACCTCGCTCGTGCCGATGCCGTGCGCCAGCGCGCCGAACGCGCCGTGGGTCGAGGTGTGGCTGTCGCCGCAGACGATGGTGGTGCCCGGAAGGGTGAAGCCCTGCTCGGGACCCACCACGTGCACGATGCCCTGGCGGCGATCGAGCTCGTTGTAATACTCGATGCCGAAATCGCGCGCGTTCTGGGCGAGAGCCTCGATCTGGATCTTCGATTCGGGATCGTCGATCCCTTTCGAGCGGTCGGTGGTCGGCACGTTGTGATCGACCACGGCCAGCGTCTTCTCAGGCGCGCGCACCTTGCGGCCGGCCATGCGCAGGCCCTCGAAGGCCTGCGGGCTCGTCACCTCGTGCACCAGATGCCGGTCAATATAGAGCAGGCAGGTGCCGTCCGGCGCCTCGTCAACGAGATGCGCGTCCCAGATCTTGTCGTAAAGGCTGCGGGGCTTGTCCATCGCAGGTGCTTGTCGGCCGAATGGGTGAAAAATTTCCCCTCAGATAGCGTCTCCGCCTCGAGTTTACAAACCCTCTAAAGCGGCTCGGCCTAAACCTCCCCCTTGTGGGGAGGTCGACCGGCATAGCCGATCGGGTGGGGGGCTCACTCTCAGAATAATCTCTGAAACCAGGGATACTCACCCCACCCGCCGCGCCAAAAGACGCGACTCCCTCCCCATCAAGGGGAGGGATGGAGCGAGATGCATGGCTCGGCATCAAGGTTCTCGCACTCAGACGAGATGCTCCTTTGATCCGGGTCAAGGCCGACCGCCCCGGCGGCCTTAGGTTCGCGGGCCAAGCAACGGATAGAGATCGGAGGCCGGCGTGAGCTGCACGGAAACGGATTGGCCCGAAATGACCAAGGCGCTGTCACCACGCCTGCGGGACCTGCGTCAGGCGTTGCCTGACGTGATGAAGGCGTTCACGGCGATCGCGCAGGGGGCGCTCGTGCCGCAGGCGCTCGACACCAAGACTAAGGAGCTGATCGCGCTCGCCATCGCCGTGGCCTTGCGCTGCGACGATTGCATCGCCTTCCACGTCAAGGCCGCGCTCCAGCATGGCGCAACGCGCGCGGAGGTCACCGAAGCGCTCGGCATGGCGATCTATATGGGCGCTGGGCCGTCGGTGATGTATGCGAGCCACGCGCTCGACGCGTTCGAGCAATTCGGCGCCAAAGCCGACGAGCGCGCCGCCTAGACGCGAACCACTTCCAAAGTCTGCACTGACTCAAGCCTCCCCCTCGTGGGGAGGCCGGCGCGCATGGCGCGCCGGGTGGGGGGCTCACTATCACGACGTTCTGCTGGCGCTGGGGTATTCACCCCACCCGGCCTGCGTCGCAGGCCGACCTCCCCATCAAGGGGAGGTTATCGTGCCGCGTGCGCGGTCTGCTCTACGCCTCGACCAGCCGTAGCCCCTTGTCCAGCGCGCGGAGCACGCGGGCGAGGTCATGGCCGCGCTTCAGGATGAGCCCGGTCGCCGCGATCACGCTGTAAGCGCCCTGGCGCCGCGCGAGCTTGGGCGATTTCTCGATTCGGTAGAGCGGGCACTCGGAGCTCCGGCGGAACACCGAGAACACCGCCTTCTCGCGGAGCGAATCGATGGCGTAGTCGCGCCATTCGCCGCTCGCGACCTTGCGTCCGTAAACATCGAGGATTTGGCTGAGTTCGCCGCGGTCGAAAGCGATGCCGCAGCGCCGGGAAGAGGTGTCAGTCTGGTTCGTATCGCCGCCAGCCTTGCGAGCCAGCGGCAAGACTATGGGTTCCGTTTCGCTCAAAGCGCGCCTCCTGTAACGGACGCTTCATGATGACCGGAGCGTCCCCGAAATTCAAGCCGGAGGCGCAAGCCGTGCGGCCGCAGGCACGCGGTTAACGCGCGTGTAACAGATTGAAACATTCATCACAGTTCCGCCTAAAATGAGCCTTTGCCGCGCCCCAAAGAGCCGTATCATGCGCATCGTTGCCTCTCGGCCCGGTCCAACAAGAGAGGCTTCGGATCTCAGCCCCCCAGCCCCCCCGGGGTCTTCTCTCGGACCGGGCCACTTCCATTTCTACCTGCGAACGGGTCGGCTTGCCGGCCCGTTTCGTTTTGGCGGGAGGCGGCTAGTGCCGCGCGTAGGCGGCGACGCCGAGGATCGGCCCGCCATTCTCGACCTGCAGCAGCGCGAACAGGTGATCGCCGTCCTTCGCCTTGAGGTCCTTGAGGGGTAGGCGCAAGGTCATCGCCTCGCCCTTCCACATGCCGACCGGCGACAATTCGCGCACCGGGTGGTGATAGGTGATGTGCTTGCCGCGATTCTCGCCGCGGGTGATCGCCACGGTCTGCTTGTCCTTGGCGAGCGCGAGCCAGACGGTGGCGGCGCGCTTGTCGGAGCCCTCGGGCGCTGCGCCGATATCGACGACCAGCGTGTCGGCCTCGGCATGCATGGCGACCGGCACCTTGGCACCCGCGAGCTTCTCCGCCGCCTTTTGCACGGCGGCCGTGATCGCCTTCTCGTCGCTGCCGTTCACATGCGCGAGCCCGTCGACCACCATTTGCGGCGTGTAGACCTTGCCGTCGCCGCGCACGCGCGCGTAGTCGCGCTGGCGCTCGCTGTTGGCCGGGCTCGACAGCGTGTCGCGCCAGCCGAGATAGTTCCAGTAATCGACGGAGTAGGAGAGCGTGACCACGCCGGGCTTTTTCTGGAGCTTGGCGAGCAGCGCGTCGGCTGGCGGGCATGAGGAGCAACCCTGGCTCGTGAACAGCTCGAGCACGGTGCTCGCTTGAGCCGCGCCTTTCGGCGGCTCGCCCGCGCAGGGCATCGCGAACAGGACGAAGGCCGTCGCGGCGAGCGCGCCGGCACCTAACGGGTAGTAGAGCCTCATGGCGGGGTAGAATGCCGGAACGTGCGCGAAATTTCCGGCAAAATATTCGTAAGGCGGGTCACAACTGAGTGACTTCGCACGGGCCTTTTTCCCTTGAAGGCTTGCGCCCCGCCCCACACCTCCACTTAGATTACGGATTGGAAATCGACGACGGCGAGCATGAGCGCTTCCTGCTGCAATCAGCCCACGGACATCCATCGCGGCGACCAAGGCTATCGCCGCGTGCTCTGGGTCGTGCTCTTGATCAACGCGGCGATGTTCGCGGTCGAGATCGGCGCAGGGCTGGCGGCAGGCTCGGCCTCGCTGCAAGCCGATGCGCTCGACTTCCTCGGCGACAGTGCGAACTACGCGATCAGCCTGTTCGTGGTCGGGATGGCGCTGCAATACCGCGCCATGGCGGCGTTCGCCAAGGGCGCAACCATGGGCGTGTTCGGCCTGTGGGTGATCGGCGTCACCATCTGGCACGCCTGGCACGGCACGCTGCCCGAGGCCTTCACCATGGGCGCGGTGGGAACGGCCGCGCTGATCGCCAACGCCGTGTCGTTCGCACTGCTCTGGGCTTATCGGGCCGGCGACTCGAACATGCGCTCGGCCTGGATCTGCACGCGGAACGACGTGTTCGGCAATCTCGCCGTGCTGCTCGCCGCGGCCGGCGTGTTCGGCACCGGCACGGGCTGGCCCGACATCATCGTGGCCGCGATCATGGCGACGCTCGCGCTGCAAGGCGCCTGGCTCGTGCTCAGGCATTCGCTCGCGGAGCTCCGCAGCACCACTGTCATTCCTGCGAAAGCGGGAACCTAGTAGGCGCTGGCCTGTCGGAACAACTAAGCGCCTCGACTACTGGGTTGCCCGGCCTTCGCCCGGCGAAGCACAGAGTCAGTGTGACGCCGCCAAGGCTTCGGCCGGCGCAGCCGGGTCAAGCCGGGCAATGACAATAAGGTGCTACGCCGCGCCGCGGGCGAGCCCGCGCAGCACGTAATGCAGGATGCCGCCGTTCCGAAAATAGTCGAGCTCGTCGAACGTATCGATCGCCGCACGCAGCGGCACCGCGCGCGTCTCGCCATTCGCGTAGGTGATCTCCGCCTCGAGCCATTGCTTCGGCTTGATCTCGGCGAGGCCGTGCAAGCTGACCGTCTCGTCGCCCTTGAGCTCGAGCGACTGCCAGGACATCCCCTCGGCGAACAGCAGCGGCAGGACGCCCATGCCGATCAGGTTCGAGCGGTGGATGCGCTCGAAGCTCTCGGTGATCACGGCGCGGACGCCAAGCAGGCGTGTGCCCTTGGCGGCCCAGTCGCGCGAGGAGCCCGTGCCGTATTCCTTGCCGGCGAAGATGACGAGCGGCACGCCCTCGGTCTGATAGCGCATCGCAGCGTCGTAGATCGGCAGCCGCTCGCCTGACGGATAGTGCACCGTGACGCCGCCTTCGACGCCCGGCACCATCTGGTTCTTGATGCGCGTGTTGGCGAAGGTGCCGCGCATCATCACCTCGTGATTGCCGCGCCGCGAGCCGTATGAGTTGAAGTCCTGCGGCTCGACGCCGTGCTCGGTGAGGTAGCGGCCCGCCGGGCTGTCCTTCCTGATGCCGCCCGCCGGCGAGATGTGGTCGGTGGTGATGGAATCCAGGAACAGGCCCAGGATGCGCGCCTGCTCGACATCCGCGACGGGCGCCGGCGCGGGCTGCATGTCCTCGAAATAGGGCGGGTTCTGCACATAGGTCGAGCCCGCGTCCCAGGCATAGGTCAGGCCGCCCTCGACCTCGATCTCGCGCCATTCCGGATCGCCGCGGAACACGTCGCCGTAGCGCGCCTTGAACATCGAGCGCTTCACCGCCTTGCGCACGGTCTTGGCGATCTCCTTGGACGACGGCCAGATGTCCTTGAGGTAGACCGGCACGCCATCGCGGTCGATGCCAAGCGGTTCGGTGGCGAGGTCGAGCGTGACCGAGCCGGCCAGCGCATAGGCCACCACGAGCGGTGGCGAGGCGAGGTAGTTCGCGCGCACGTCGTGGTTCACGCGGCCCTCGAAATTGCGGTTGCCCGAGAGCACGGAGGCGACCGCAAGGCCATGCTCGTGGATGGTCTGCGAGATCTCTTCCGGCAGCGGACCTGAATTGCCGATGCAGGTGGTGCAGCCATAGCCGACCAGGTTGAAGCCGAGCCTGTCGAGGTCGTCCTGCAGGTCGGCCTTGGCGAGATAATCGGTGACCACTTGCGACCCGGGCGCGAGCGAGGTCTTGACCCACGGCTTGACGGCGAGGCCCTTCTTCACCGCGTTGCGTGCCAGCAGCCCTGCACCGATCATCACCGAAGGGTTCGAGGTGTTGGTGCAGGAGGTGATGGCGGCGATCACCACGTCGCCGTGGCCGAGATCGAAATTCTTGCCCTTCACCGGAACGCGCAAGCCGGCCTCGGCGCCCTTGCCGTATTCCTTGTCGAGCACTTCACCGAACGCAGTCGCAGCCTCACGTAACGGCACGCGGTCCTGCGGACGCTTCGGCCCGGCAAGCGACGGCTCGACGTCGCTCAAGTTCAGCGCGAGCGTATCGGTGAATTTGGGGTCCGGCGTATCCTTCTCGCGATAGAGGCCTTGCGCGCGCGCATAAGCCTCGACCAGCGCGATGCGCTTTTCCTTGCGGCCCGTGGCGTCGAGATAGGCAAGCGTTTCCTGGTCGACCGGGAAGAAGCCGCAGGTCGCGCCATATTCCGGCGCCATGTTGGCGATGGTGGCGCGGTCCTCGAGCGGCAGGTTGGCAAGGCCCGGACCGTAGAACTCCACAAACTTGCCGACCACGCCCTTGCGGCGGAGCATCTCGGTGACGGTCAGCACGAGGTCGGTCGCGGTGACGCCCTCGTTGAGCTCGCCGGTGAGCCTAAAGCCCACCACCTCCGGGATCAGCATGGAGATCGGCTGGCCGAGCATGGCGGCCTCGGCCTCGATGCCGCCGACGCCCCAGCCGAGCACCGAGAGGCCATTGACCATGGTGGTGTGGCTGTCCGTGCCGACCAGCGTGTCGGGGAAGGCTACGGGCGCGCCGCCATTCGCCTTCTTGGTCCACACCGTCTGCGCGAGATATTCGAGATTGACCTGGTGGCAGATGCCGGTGCCCGGCGGCACCACGCGGAAATTGTCGAAGGCGCTCGCGCCCCAGCGCAGGAAGGCATAGCGCTCACGGTTCCGCCCATATTCCTTGCCGACGTTGAACTGGAAGGCGCGGTCATTGCCGAAGGCATCCACCATCACCGAATGGTCGATGACGAGATCGACCGGCGCGAGCGGATTGATCTTCTGCGGATCGCCGCCGAGCTTAGCCATCGCGTCGCGCATCGCGGCGAGATCCACCACGGCCGGGACGCCGGTGAAGTCCTGCATCAAGACGCGCGCCGGGCTGAAGGCGATCTCGCGCTCGCTCTTCCGCTCGGCAAGCCATTCGGCGACGGCGCGGATATCGTCGGCGGTGACGGTGCGGCCGTCCTCGTGGCGGAGCAGGTTCTCAAGCAGCACCTTCAGCGAGAAGGGCAGGCTCGCGATTCCGTCGAGGCCGTTCGCTTCCGCCTCCTTCAGGTCGAAATAGTCGTAAGCGCGCCCGTCAACGTCGAGCGTGCGGCGGCATTTGAAACTGTCGAGCGAGGTGTCGTGAAGCGAGGTCAAGAAAATCTCCCAGCGCGTGCCAATCCTGGCGAAGGCATGCAAAGGCGCGGCCAATCGGCTACGGGCCGGCTCATGCCCGCGCCGTGACGCGATCCTTGGCTTAAGGCTTGCGTGCTCGCGCTTATATAAAAGCCCTTGCCGTAGCGAAACAATGACGCGAAGACAGCGGAAAATGCGAATCTTGCGTATCCGATGTGCGTTTTGCTGCTGCAACCTGCGCAAATCCTAAGCAAATGCCTGATCCTGTCGGCCTTGCTGCTCACGAGATCGCCTGCCGGCGCGGCGGACGGTTGCTGTTCGCGGATGTGAGCTTCGCGCTTTCGCCGGGCGAGGGGCTGCTGGTCACGGGGCCTAACGGCACGGGCAAGACCAGCCTGCTCCGGCAGATCGCGGGGTTGCTACCGCTTGAGTCAGGACGGCTCTACCTGCAGGACGCGAAGCCCGAGCTGGACGCCGCGCTCCCTGAGCTCTGCCACTATGTCGGGCACGCGAACGGCATCAAGGCGAGTTTGAGCGCGCGCGAGAACCTCGCCTTCTACGCGGATTTCCTCTCCGGCGATGCCGCGCATCTCGATGAGGCCCTCGACGCGTTCGGGCTTGCCGCGCTCGCCGACCTGCCCGCCGGCATTCTCTCGGCGGGGCAGAAGCGGAAGCTCGCTCTGTCGCGGCTGTTTGCCGCGCCGCGTCCCATCTGGCTGCTCGACGAGCCGCAGACCTCGCTCGATGCGGTGTCGGTACGCCGGCTCGATGCGCTGATCGCGAAGCACCTGAAGACCGGCGGCGTCGCGGTGGTTGCAAGCCACGCGCCGCTCAAGACCAAGTTCGTGCGGAAGCTCGTGCTCGGCGGTGTGCAGGAGCAGGCGGCATGAAGGCGGCGCTGGCGCTGCTCAAGCGCGACATCGCGCTCGCCTGGCGCGAAGGCGGCGCGGTCGGCGTGGCGCTCGGTTTCTTTCTGGTGGTGGTGGCGATCACGCCGCTCGGTCTCGGCCCCAACCTCGACCTGCTCGCCCGCATCGCGCCCGGCATTCTGTGGGTCGCGCTGCTGCTCGCGGCGCTCCTCTCCGCCGACCGCATCTTCCATAACGACTACGAGGACGGCACGCTCGACGTGCTGACCACGGGGACGCTGCCGCTGCCTGTCGTCGCCGGCGTGAAGTGCCTCGCGCATTGGCTCACCACGTCAGTGCCGCTCGTGCTGCTTGCGCCATTCCTCGGCCTGCTGCTCAACCTTCCGCTCGGAACAATGCCGTCACTGGTTCTTGCCATGCTGGTCGGCACGCCTGCCGTGAGCTTCATAGCCGGCATCGGCGCGAGCTTGACGTTGGGCCTTCGCCGCGGCGGTCTGCTGCTCGCGCTGATCGTGCTGCCGCTCTACGTGCCGGTGTTGATTTTCGGCGTGGCTGCCGTCACGCCCTATGTGTCCGGGCCGCACGCCCTGTGGCCTGCACTCTTGATGCTGGCTGCGCTGAGCCTGGCGAGCCTCGTGCTCGCCCCGCTCGCCGCCGCCGCGGCACTTAGGACCGCGCTGCGGTGAAAGTGGCACGGTCGCATACCTCCCCCTCGTGGGGAGGTCGACCGACGTAGTCGGTCGGGTGGGGGGCTCACGATCAGGATAGTGTTCTTGCGCAGGGATACTCACCCCACCCGTCGCGCGAGAGGCACGGCTCAAGCCAATTTGACTGGGGCCGCATAGAACAGGTCCAATTGCGCATCAGGGCCAAACCCACTAGATCAACCCCATGCCCAGCCTCGCAAATCCGACGCGGTTCCTGAACCTTGTCGCCCGCGCCGTGCCGTGGCTCGCGGCCGCGACGTTCATCTTGCTCGGCATCGGCCTCTATCTCGCCTTCTTCGTGGCGCCGCCCGATTACCAGCAGGGCGAGACCGTGCGGATCATGTTCATCCATGTGCCGGCGGCCTGGCTCGCCATGTTCGGCTACGCGCTGATCGCGCTCTCGGCGCTCGGCACGTTGATCTGGCGGCATCCGCTGGCCGATGTCTCGGCGAAGGCGGCGGCACCCATCGGCGCGACCTTCACCTTCGTCGCGCTCGTCACCGGCTCGCTCTGGGGCAAGCCGATGTGGGGCACCTACTGGGTGTGGGACGCGCGGCTCACCTCGGTGCTCGTGCTGTTCCTGCTCTATCTCGGTCTGATTGCGCTCTGGCAGGCGATCGAGGAGCCGGGGCGGGCGGGGCGCGCGGCGGCGATCCTGGCGCTGGTTGGGGCCGTCAACCTGCCGATCATCAAGTTCTCGGTCGATTGGTGGAACACGCTGCATCAGCCCGCGAGCGTGTTCCGCACCGACGGTCCGACCATCGACCCGTCGCTGCTCACGCCGCTCTTCGTCATGGCGCTCGCCTTCACGGCGCTGTTCATGCTGCTGCATCTCGTCGCCATGCGCGCGGAAATCTTGCGCCGCCGCGTGCGCGCGCTGCAGCAGAGCCAAGTCGCGCGCGCCGCATTGGTCGAGGCATAGCCGTCACGATGCCAGACCTCGGCCCGCACGCAGCCTTCATCGTCGCCGCCTATGGTGTGGCCTTCGCGGCGCTAGGCACGCTTGCCATCTTCATCTTCGACGATGACCGCAGGCAGCGCCGCGCGTTAGAGGCGCTGGAGCGCGCTGGTATCAGGCGGCGCTCGGCGGAAGGCTCGGTGCCGGCCGCCAAGCCGAAACGGAAGCGCAAATCATGACCGACGCCGCGCAGCAGAAGCCGATCCGCCGCTTCGGTTGGGCCTTGCCATTGCTGCTGTTCGCAGCGCTCGCGGGGCTCTTCTGGTACGCGCTGCAGGGCGGGGATCCTTCGCGGCTGCCGTCGGCGCTGATCGGCAAGCCCGTGCCGGAATTCGACTTGCCCGCGCTCGAAGGCCTGACACAGGACGGCAAGGACATTCCGGGCTTCGCCTCGTCGGACCTCGCGCAAGGCGAGCCGACACTGGTCAACGTGTTCGCCTCCTGGTGCGCCGAGTGCCAGGTCGAGCATCCGCTTCTGATGGCGCTCGCCAAGGAGCCGGGCATCAGGCTGTTCGGCATCGACTACAAGGACGACCCGGCCTCCGCGCGGCGATTTCTCGGGCGCTACGGCAATCCCTACAGCCGCGTCGGCGCCGACCGCTCGGGACGCACGGCGATCGATTTCGGAGTCTATGGCGTGCCTGAAACTTACGTGATCGGCGGCGACGGCAAGGTCGTCTACCGTCATGTCGGCCCGCTCACCGAGCATGCGATCCGCGACAAGGTCCTGCCGCTGCTGCAGAAGCCGGCGCCTGGAAGCTGACTCTCCCGTTTGGGAGTAGACCCCTCCGCTTGTGAATTGACCCCTCCGCTTGTCATGCCCGCGTAGGCGGGCACCCAGTATTCACTGCCCTCGCTAAACTTTCACTCGGCGGTGCTTTGGGTGGCCCGGCGAAGCATGGAATTACCATCACAATGAGGTGCCAAAAGCTTCGGCCGGCGCAGCCGGGTCAAGCCGGGCGATGACAGGTTGAAGGGTAAGAGGAAAATCTCCCGGCCATTTCCCAGGCTATTTCCTGGTGTTGCTCACGATGCGGTTGAGCAGATCGAGAAAGTCCTGGCGCTTGGCCGACGGGAGATGCGCGAGGAGTTGCGCATCGGCGGCTTGCGCCGCCGGCTCGGTGTCGCGCAGCGCCTTGGCGCCCTGCGGCGTGAGCTTGATGGCGTAGGCGCGGCCGTCTTCCTTGGCGCGGCGGCGCTGGATCAGCCCGCGGCCAAGCAGGCGCGCAACGATGTCCGCAAGCGTCGAGCGATCGATGCCGGTGCGGTCGACGAGCCCCGTCTGGGTGAGGCCCTCTTCCTCCGCGACCGCGAGCAGCACGGCGAATTGGCGCGGCGTGAGCCCGCTGATGCGCGCTTCCGCCGCGAAAATGTCTGCCGCGCATTGCCCCGCACGATGGAGCAGATGCGTCGCCGATCGATCCAATTGGGTCCCTGCCTTGCCCATGAGCCGACCCCCTCCGTAGGCCCGGCATGCATATCGGTACGGCGTCATTTGCGTGCAAGGGCACGGGCAAGTTCGGCAATAAGTTCTGGAAGTTAGGCGCGCTCGGCGCCGCCGCCCTGCGGCCCGGCCTTGGCCTCGGGAAGGGTGTAGCGCTGCATCAGCGGCACTTGCGCCATGGCGAACAAGAAGGTCAGCGGCAGAAAACCGAACACCTTGAAGTTCACCCAGAAGTCCGTCGAGAAATTCCGCCAGACCACTTCGTTGAGCAGCGCCATGGCGACGAAGAACAGCGCCCAGCGCACGGTGAGCTTGCGCCAGCCTTCTTCGGTGAGGTTGAACACCGGACCGAACAAGAGCTCGAGCACGTGGCGCTTGAACACTAACCCCGCCGCGAGCAGCACCGCGAACATCGTATAGACGATGGTCGGCTTGAGCTTGATGAAGGTGTCGTCCTGCAGATAGAGCGTGAGCGCGCCGAACGCCATCACGATGACGCCGCTGACCAGCGGCATGATCGGAACCTTGCGATAGCGCAGCCAGGCAATGCCGAGCGACAGCACGGTCGCCGCCATGAAGGCCGCCGTGCCGACATAGATATCGTAGACGGCGTTGGCGGCGAAGAACACGAGCAGCGGCCCGAGCTCGATCGCGAGCTTGAGCGGCAGCGACTCTTCCGACGTTGCGACCGCGCCCGACTCGGCGTCGGCGGCTTCGGCCGCGGCGGTCTCGGCCGTGATCGTCTTCGCCTTAGGCTGCTGCTTCATTGGCATATCCGAGCCCGGCGATGGCGCGGGCGAAATCGTCGGCGTCGAACGGCTTGAGATCGTCTATTCCCTCACCGATGCCGATCGCGCTGATAGGAATGCCGAAGCGCTCGGCAATCGCCACAAGAATGCCGCCGCGCGCCGTGCCGTCAAGCTTGGTCACGACGAGGCTCGTCACGCCGGCAATTTCCTGGAAGGTCTTCACCTGGGCGAGCGCGTTCTGGCCGGTGGTCGCGTCGAGCACGAGCACCACGCCGTGCGGCGCGGTTGCATCGAGCTTCTGCAGCACGCGCACGATCTTGGCGAGCTCGGCCATGAGGTCGGACTTGTTGTGCAGGCGGCCCGCGGTGTCGATCAGGAGCACATCGCTGCCCGCCTCGCGCGCGCGTTCGAGCGCCTCGTAAGCGACGCCCGCGGGGTCGGCGCCGACGTCCTTCGCGATGACTTCGGCGCCGGTCCGCTCGCCCCAGATTTTGAGCTGATCGATCGCCGCGGCGCGGAACGTGTCGGCCGCGGCGAGCATCACGCTCAGGCCTTGCTGCCGGAAGCGATGCGCCAGCTTGCCGATGGTCGTGGTCTTGCCGGTGCCGTTCACGCCGACCACGAGGAACACGTGCGGGCGCGCGTCTTCGCTAATGGCGAAGGGTTGCTCGAGCGGCTTGAGCAGGCTCGCAACCTCGGCGGCAAGCGCTTCGCGCACGGCTTCGTGCGTCAGGCCGCGATCGTGGCGCCCTTGCGCAAGGCGTTCGCGGATGCGCTCGGCGGTCGCCACGCCGAGATCGGACTTGATCAGGATCTCCTCGAGCTGGTCGAGCGTATCGTCGTCAAGCTTGCGCTTGGTGAGCACGCCGGCGAGCCCGTCGCTGAGCGCATTGGAGCTGCGGGAAAGCCCCTGGCGGAGCTGCGCAAACCAGCCCCGTTTCGGCTGGGCCTCGCTCATGCCGCCACCGCCCGTGGCGCGGCCACCGCGAGCAGGGCCGCGCCGTCATGGCCTTCGACCGTGGCATCGAGCAGGGCGCCCGGATGCAGAGATCCCGCCGTCTCGATCTTGACCGGCGTGAAATCCGCCGCGCGCCCCTGGTCGCGGTTCTCCATCAGCACTTCTATGCGGCGGCCCTTGGCGCGCGTGAGATGCGCCTGCAGCGCGGTGACGCCCTTAGCGCGCAGCTCGGCCGCGCGGCGCTGGATCACCGTGCCATTGACCTGCGGCATGCGCGCGGCGGGCGTGCCTTCGCGGGCGGAGAAGGGGAAGACATGCAGGAACGTCAGCCCGCAATCGTCCACCAGCGACAAGGAGTTCCTGAACATCGCCTCGGTCTCGGTCGGGAAGCCTGCGATCAGGTCGGCGCCGAACACCATGTCCGGCCGCGCGCGCCGTGCTTCCTCGCAGAAGCGCACCGAGTCTTCGCGCGCATGGCGGCGCTTCATGCGCTTCAGGGTGAGATCGTCGCCCGACTGGAGCGAAAGATGCAGATGCGGCATCAGCCGCTCCTCCTCGGCGATCGCCGCGATCAGCGCGGGGTCCGCCTCGACCGAGTCGATGGAGGATAGCCGCAGCCTTGGCAGCTCGGGTACCAGCTTGAGCACGCTGCGCACCAGCTTGCCGAGCGTCATGGCGCCGGGTAGGTCCTTGCCGTAGGCGGTGATATCGACGCCGGTCAGCACGATTTCGGCGAAGCCCTTCTCGACCAGGTGCCGAACCTGCGCCACCACCTCGCCCGCGGGAACCGAGCGCGACGGCCCGCGCCCGAACGGAATGATACAGAAGGTGCAGCGATGGTCGCAGCCGTTCTGGATCTGCACATAGGCGCGCGCGCGGTTGCCGAAGCCTTCGATCAGGTGCCCGGCGGTCTCGCGCACCGACATGATGTCGTTGACCACGACGCGCTCAGATGCCTCGGTGCCGAGCCCGGCGAAGGTGCGCGCTTCGAGCTTCTCCTGATTGCCGATGACGTGGTCGACCTCGTCCATACGTGCGAAGCGCGCCGGATCGATCTGCGCCGCGCAGCCGGTCACCACGATTTTGGCTTGCGGCCGCTCGCGGCGGGCGCGCCGGATCGCCTGGCGCGCCTGGCGCACGGCCTCGGCCGTCACCGCGCAGGTGTTGACAATCACCGCGTCGGACAGGCCGGCGGACGCCGCATGCTCGCGCATGACCTCGGATTCGTAGGCGTTCAGCCTGCAGCCGAAAGTGATGATCTCGATATCGGACATTGAGCGGCTTCTAACACGAAACTTGCTGCGGTGCAGCACCAACCCTCGTGCGTGGTTCGAGGCAAGCGCCGTCATGCTGAGGTGCGAGGGCGAAGCCCGAGCCTCGAAGGACGGCGCTTGCACCTCACCATGACGCGCGGCGGTGAACGGTCAAGTGCGGGCAGGTTCCAACAGCTCCGCCGGCAGCGTGCCCTCGTAGTCGAGCGCGTAGGGGCCGGTCATCAGTACGTGGCCATCGCTCTCGCGCCACTCGATCAGGAGGTCGCCGCCGGGAAGCGCGACCTTCACCTTGCGCCCGGTCAGCCCGCGCCGCACCGCAGCGACGGCTGAAGCGCAGGCCGCTGTGCCGCAGGCACGCGTGAGCCCAGCGCCGCGCTCCCAGGTGCGCACTTTCAGCGCCTCGGGCGAGACGATCTGCACCAGCGAGATATTGGCGCGCTCGGGAAACAGCGGATGATGCTCGAGCATCGGCCCGAAGCGGGCAAGGTCGTAGCCATCGACGTCGTCCACGAAGAAAAGGCAATGCGGGTTGCCGACATTGACGACCGCGGGCGAATGCAGCACCGGGGCGTTGATCGGCCCGATCTGTAGCTCGATCGCCCGTGTATCGTGAAACGGCTCGGAGAGCGGGATCTCGTCCCAGGCAAGGCGCGGCGCGCCCATGTCGATGGTGACGCTGCCGTCGCCGTTGACCACCGCGCTAAGCACGCCGCTCTCGGTCTCGATGTCGATGTCGCCGCGCGCCTGCTCTTCCGCGACGAGCGCCGCCACGCAGCGCGCGGCATTGCCGCAGGCGCCGACCTCGCCGCCATCGGCATTGAAGATACGCATGAACACCTGCGCCCGGCGCGACGGCTCGAGCACGATGAGCTGGTCGCAGCCGATGCCCTCCTTTCGGTCGGCGATGGCGCGCACCGCATCGGGGCCGAGCGGCAGCGCGCGCGGGCGCGCGTCGAGCACGACGAAGTCGTTGCCGAGCCCGTTCATCTTGCGGAAGGGGATGCCACCGGTCATTGCGCTTTGCCGATCCTATGTCCGGGCTGTTATATGGACTTTAGGTTGAGATTGAACCAGCGGGCATATCAACATGGCCTCGATTCCGCTCGATATCGCGCAGGCGCTCGTGCCTCATACGCTGACCGCACCGCTCGCCGGGCGCAAGGAGGGGCCGCTCGCCGGCCTCACCTTCATGGTGAAGGACCTGTTCGCCATAGAGGGGCGCAAGGTCTCGAACGGCAATCCCTGCTTCTACCGCCACGCCGAACCCGCGCGCGAGACCGCGTCGGCGATCCGCCGCCTGCTGGACGCGGGCGCGAGTTGCACCGGCATCACCATCTGCGACGAGTTCTTCTACAGCGTGCTCGGCACTAATGTGCATTACGGCAGCCCGCGTAATGTCCGCGCGCATGGGCATGTGACGGGCGGATCGTCCTGCGGCTCGGCTGCCGCGGTGGCGGCCGGTCTCTGCGACTTCGCGCTGGGCTCGGATACCGGCGGCTCGGTCCGCGTGCCGGCGTCGTTCTGCGGGCTCTACGGCTTGCGCCCCACGCATGGGCGTATTGCGCTAGACGGCGTCACGCCCATGTCGCCGAGCTTCGACACGGTCGGGTTCTTCGCGCGCGATGCCGAGTTGTTCCGTAAGATCGGCCATCTGCTGCTGGAAGGCGACCGCATCGACGCCGAGATCGAGCGCGTGCTGCTGGCGCAGGACATCATCGTGCATTCCGAGGCGAGCGCCGACCAGACGATCTGGCGCGTGCTCGCCAAGCTCTCGGACACGCTGCCGGCCTATGAGCAGCGCGAGATCGCCGGCGGTGAGAGCGCGGAGTGGCGCGACGCCTTCCGCATCATCCAGGGCTTCGAGATCCAATCGACCTTGCTGCCGTTCATCCGGGCGCACAAGGACGAGGTCGGGCTCGGGCCAGGCATCAAGGAGCGCTTCGAAGCGGCGGCCGCGATCACCGAAGCCGAGGCGGAGAGCGCGCGGGCCTATCGCACCGAGATCGTGAAGCGGCTCATCGCTTTCGTGCCGGCCGGCACGGTGATCGTGCTTCCGACCACGCCGACCCTTCCGCCCGAGCGCGACATCCCCGACGGCGCCTCCTTCGCCGAGTTCCGTACCTTGACGCTTGGCAGCACCTGCTTCGCGGGCCATGCGGGCCTGCCGCAGATCTCGCTGCCCGCGGGTGAGGCGGCCGGCTGCCCCGTGGGCCTGTCCTTTATTGGCTGGCGCGGCGGCGACGAGGCGCTGCTCGATCTCGCCGTCCGCCTCGAGCCGCTCCTGCGCGCTCAGGCCTAGTTCGGCAGCAGTCCCGGCGAGACATTGCCGTAGGTCGGGTCCTTGACCAGGTCCAGGCTGGCGAAGGCGAGGCCGACGGTGAGGATATTGGCAAGGGCGATCAGCCAGAAGGCACGACGGCCGACCTTCAGCCCATAGCCGAACCGGTAGACCGGAATCTCGACCGCGAGATTGATGGCGACCGCGAGCGCGAAGGTCAGGAGCCAGGCCGCGACGCCGAACGTGTCCCAGCCGATCGCTTCGCCGCCCGCGTGAAAGATGCCGAGCTCTAAGAACATGCCGCCATAAGGCAGCGCGAACAGCCCGACCACCGCCGAGGCTGCGTTGGCGGCGAGCGTCGCGAGCAAGGCTTTGAGCGGCGGCAGTCCGAAGGCCCGCCGAACGAACAGGAACTCGATCAGCAGCGAGGCGGCGATCACCCACCAAGTGAGCATGCGCCCGGTGAGGATGGCGGCGGGCCAGATGACGTTCGCCGAGGCCTCCTGCGGCAAGGCGGCGAGCAGCAGCGCGAGAACGGCAATCCTGGCCTTCGTCATGCGCCCTCAGCCCAACGTGAAATAAGATCGAGCGGGAGCCAGCCTATGCCGATACTGAAAGAAATCTCCAAGAACCTTGACTTGGAGGCCTCGCTCCCCGACATTCCGGCCGAAATTCAAGGCAGCTCCGTATCAGAGCCGCCGCCCAGCACATGGCTTAGAGCGCCGGGGGGCTGGGGGGTCAACACCCGACAGCGCGATGCGCCCTCGGGTGGGTTTGTCGTTGCGCTATCGCGCTCCGCGCTACTTGAGCGCGCTTTGTTTGCGCTATCGGCCTCTGGCCTAGTTGAGCGCGTGGGTGTTGGTGTGATGGTTGAAGTGACGAATTGCGATCCCATCCTCTTGTCATGCCCCGGCTTGACCGGGGCACCCAGTAAGCACGAACGGATCGTGTCGGTTACTGGGTTGCCCGCCTTCGCGGGCAATGACGCCGGAGAAGCAAGGTAAATGTTCGAGACGCTTTCAGAACGCCTGTCGGGCATCCTCGACAAGCTCACGCGGCGCGGCGCGCTGACCGAGGCCGATGTCGGCGAGGCGATGCGCGAGGTGCGCCGCGCGCTGCTCGAGGCCGACGTCGCGCTCGATGTCACGCGCGATTTCACCGACGCGGTGAAGGCGAAGGCGGTCGGCCAGGAGGTCGTGCGTTCCGTGACGCCCGGCCAGATGGTCGTCAAGATCGTTCATGACGAGCTGGTGCGCATGCTCGGCTCCGACGCGCAAGGCATCGACCTCGCCGCCCAGCCGCCCGTGGTGATGATGCTGGTCGGCCTGCAAGGCTCGGGCAAGACCACGACGACCGCAAAGCTCGCGCGGCGCCTCCAGACCCGCGACAAGCAGAAAGTGCTGATGGCCTCGCTCGATACGCGTCGGCCCGCGGCACAGGAGCAGCTCCGTGTGCTCGGCGAGCAGACGGATGTTGCCACGCTGCCTATCGTCACAGGTGAGACCCCGACGCAAATCACCGAACGCGCGCTGAAGGCTGCGAAGCTCGGCGGCTACGACGTGCTGTTGCTCGATACGGCCGGCCGCACGCATGTCGACGACGAGCTAATGGCCGAGATCTATGCGATCGATCAGATCGCGCAGCCGCATGAGACCCTGCTCGTCGCCGATGCGCTGACCGGCCAGGATGCCGTCAACGTCGCCAACAGCTTCGGTGCGCGCGTCGATCTGACCGGTATCGTACTGACCCGCGTCGATGGCGACGGCCGTGGCGGCGCCGCGCTCTCCATGCGCGCCATCACCGGCAAGCCCATCAAGCTGATCGGCGTCGGCGAGAAGCTCGACGCGCTCGAGGAGTTCCACCCCGAGCGCATCGCCGGCCGCATTCTCGGCATGGGCGACGTGGTCGGCCTGGTCGAGAAGGCCATGGAGACCGTCGAGCTCGACAAGGCGCAGAAGATCGCCGCCAAGGTCAAGAAGGGCGCCTTCGATCTCGACGACCTCGCCGAGCAGCTCAAGCAGATGCAAAAGCTCGGCGGTATGGGCGGCGTCCTTTCCATGCTGCCCGGTATCGGCAAGGTGAAGAAGCAGCTCGACGCCGCCAACCTCGACGACAGCCTGCTCAAGCGCCAGCAGGCGATGATCGGCTCGATGACGAAGTCGGAGCGGCGCAATCCGAAGCTGCTCAACGCCTCGCGCAAGAAGCGCGTCGCGGCGGGCTCCGGCACCTCGGTGCAGGAGATCAATCGCCTCGTGAAGATGCACCGGCAGATGGCCGACATGATGAAGTCGATGGGCAAGAAGCGCGGCCTGCTCGGGTCGCTGTTCGGCGGCGGTCCGCCGCCTGAAATGCCGGCCGATCTGCCCGCGGGCGCGAGCCTTCCGCCCGGCGGCTTGCCGCCGCTGCCCCCTGGCGCCTTTCCCGGCATGGGCGGACTGCCTGGCCTTCCCGGCATGCCGCGAGGCCTTCCGGGCCTGCCGAAAACGAAGAAACGCTGATGAGCACTCCCCTTTTCTTCGTCATCACCGGGCCGTGGCGCCCCGGCGTGAAACGCCGGTTGGCGCCGCGTGACCCGGTGATCCAGGGCCACTCACTCCGTGCCGGTTGCCCCTGGATGCACGGGTCAAGCCCGGGCATGACGTGGTTTAGTTTGGATGTTTAGGAGAAACACACGATGGCATTGAAAATCAGACTGGCGCGGGCCGGCGCGAAGAAGCGGCCCTATTACCGCATCGTCGTCGCCGACTCGAAGAGCCCGCGCGACGGCCGCTATATCGAGAAGATCGGCACCTACGACCCGCTCCTGCCCAAGGGCTCGCCCGAGCGCGTGCGGCTCGACACAGACCGCGCCAAGCATTGGCTGTCGCATGGCGCGCAGCCGACCGACCGCGTGCTGCGCTTCCTAGATACGGCAGGCCTTCAGAAGCGCGAAGCGCGCGTGAACCCGGAAAAGGGCAAGCCCGGCAAGAAGCGGCTCGAGCGCGAGGAGGCCAAGCGCACCGCCGAGGAGGAGAAGGCCAAGGCCGCCGCCGAGGCTGCTGCCGCGCCGCCGCCCGCGCCAGAGCCTGAGCCGGAAGCCGAGCCGGCCGCCGAAGCCGAGGCGCCCGCCGCCGAGGCCGAGCAGCCGGCCGAGTAGCCTTGACCGCGACAGACGACCGGTTGCTGCTCGGCGAGATCGGCGCGGCGCAAGGCCTGAAGGGCGAGGTCAGGCTGCACTCCTATACCCAGGAGCCCTCAGCCATCGCCGGCTATGGGGCGCTTGAGGACGAAAGCGGGCACGCGGTCGAGATCGAGAGCGTGCGCGCGACGCCGAAGGGGTTGGTCGCACGTATCAGGGGCGTGACCACGCGTGAGGGGGCCGAAGCCCTCACCCGGACCAAGCTCTACATCGCGCGCGCGCTTCTGCCCGCGCGCGGCGAGGAGGAGTGGTATCACGCCGACCTGCTCGGGCTTGCGGCGTTCGCGCCGGACGGCAGCGCGCTCGGCAAGGTCGCCGCCGTGCATAATTTCGGCGCGGGCGACCTGATCGAGATCGCGCCGCCGGACGGGCCGACGGTGCTCGTGCCGTTCACCAACGAGGCCGTGCCCGAGGTCGATGTCGAGGGCGGGCGGCTTACGGTCGTGCTGCCGGAAGAGTTTGAGGAGTAACCTCCCTCTGTCATTCCCGCGAAGGCGGAAACCCAGTAAGCGCTGAAATTCATTGCATATGCGCCATAGCCCACCGATTACTGCCCGGTCAAGCCGGGCGATGACAATGGTTGAGAGTTTCTCATGACTTGGCGCGCGTCGGTGCTGACCATCTTTCCGGAGATGTTTCCGGGGCCGCTTGGCTTGAGCCTCGCGGGTAAGGCGCACGCCGAGGGCAGATGGGCGCTCGAGGTTACCGACATCCGCGATTTCGCAACTGATAAGCACCGCTCGGTCGACGACACGCCGGCCGGCGGGGGCGCAGGCATGGTGATGCGCGCGGATATCGCCGCCGCCGCCATCGACGCGGCAAGCGCCAAGGCCGAAGCCGGCACGCCACTGCTCTACCTCTCGCCGCGCGGCGCGCCGCTCACGCAAGCCCGCATGCGGTCGCTGGCGCAAGGCCCTGGCGCGATATTGCTTTGCGGGCGCTTCGAGGGGCTCGACCAGCGCGTGCTTGAAGCGCGCGAGGTCGAGGAAGTCTCGATCGGCGACTATGTGCTCTCGGGCGGCGAGCTTGCCGCGATGGTGCTGATCGATGCGGCGGTGCGGCTGCTTCCGGGCGTCGCCGGCAATGAAGGCTCGCTCGCCGAGGAGAGCTTCGCCGAGGGTCTGCTGGAATATCCGCATTACACGCGGCCGCGCGAGTGGGAGGGCCGTGCCATCCCCGACGTCCTGCTCTCCGGCGATCACAAGAAAATCGCCGAATGGCGCCGCGCGCAGGCCGAAGCGCTCACCCGCGCCCGCCGCCCGGATTTGTGGGAGAAATTGAAGCGCCGCTAGGCCCGTAAATCCATCGACAAGCCCCGCGGACTGGGTTAGGAACGGCCCCGCGAAGCGCTTCGGCGCCCAGCATTCAGGACCCACGATCAATCAAAAAGAATGACGTTCGTCCATTGGCTTCTAGGCCAAGACCGGCGTCCACCGAAAGGTATTGCCATGAACATCATCGAGCAGCTCGACAAGGAGCAGGCCGCGGCGCTCGCCAAGAAGCGCGGCGTGCCGGAATTCGCGCCCGGCGACACGGTGCGCGTCAACGTCAAGGTTGTCGAAGGCGAACGGACCCGCGTGCAGGCCTATGAGGGCGTGTGCATCGGGCGCGCGGGCGGCGGCATCAACGAGAATTTCACGGTCCGCAAGATCTCCTATGGCGAGGGCGTCGAGCGCGTCTTCCCGGTGCATTCGCCGCTGATCGACTCGATCGAGGTGGTGCGCCGCGGCCGCGTGCGCCGCGCCAAGCTCTATTATCTGCGCGGACGGCGCGGCAAGGCGGCCCGTATCCCCGAGCGCCAGGATCAGCGCGGCAAGAAGAAGGAAGCCTTCAAGGGCTTCACCAAGCCCAAGGGCGCCGCGGACGATCTCAAGCTCATCCCGGGCGTGACGGCCGAGCTCGAGAAGAAGCTCAACAAGCTCGGCCTGATCAAGTTCGAGCAGATCGCCAACCTCTCCGACGACGACATCGCGCGGGTGGACGAGGAGCTCAAGCTCAACGGCGCCATCGAGCAAGACGATTGGGTCGCCAAGGCGGTCGAGCTGATGGCCGAGACCACTGCCGACGAGGTCCCCGCCGAGGAAGAGGGCGCGGTCGAGCACAAGGTCGAAGAGGCGGAAGACGAGAAAGCCGCCAAGGCCAAGCCTGCCAAGAAGGCTAAGAAGAGCTAGCCCGTTTTTGTCATTGCCCGGCTTGACCGGGCAACCCAGTAAGCAGCGTCCTCGCCAAATCGATCGGGGTCAGCGATTACTGGGTGCCCGCCTTCGCGGGCATGACGCGGAACTGTAGGATAGAATCCAAAACGAAAGGCCCCGGCGGGTGACGCCGGGGCCTCGTTGTTTCGTCCGCTTGCTTGGCGCTAGCGGCGGTTGCCGAAGAGCTGCAGCAGAAGCAGGAACAGGTTGATGAAGTCGAGATAGAGCCTGAGCGCGCCCATCACGGCTTTGCGGCCTGCGACCGCGGTATCATCGCCCGCGTAGTACATCTCCTTGATCTGCTGGGTGTCGTAGGCGGTCAGCCCCGCGAACACCAGCACGCCGATCACCGAGATGGCGAATTGCAGCGCGGTCGAGCCGATGAACAGGTTCACCAGCATGGCGATGATGATGCCGATCAGGCCCATGAACAGGAACGAGCCCCAGCCTGAGATGTCCTTGGTCGTGGTGTAGCCCCACAGGCTCAGCGCGCCGAACGCGGCAGCCGTGATGAAGAACACCCGCGCGATGCTCTCGCCCGCATAGACCACGAAGATCGAGGCGAGCGAGGCGCCCATCAGCGCCGAGAACACCCAGAAGAGGGTCTGCGCCGTGCCGACGCTCATCGAGTTGATGCGCGCCGAGATGTAGAACACCAGCGCAAGCGGCGCGAAGATCACGACCCACATGAACCAGCTGCCGAACAGGAACTGTCCGGTCGCCGTGGGCTGCAGGCCCGCCGCCGTCTCCACGAAGGAGAGCGAATAGACCAGATAGGCGACGACGCCGGTGATCGCGACGCCAGACGCCATGTAATTGTAGACGCGGATCATGTAGGCGCGGAGACCCTGATCGATCGTCGTGTCGGCACGTCCGACCGTCGTGTCCTGCGCGTAGCGTCTGTCGAGTTCCGCCATTGTGTTTAGGGTCCTTTCCCCTAGCTGCTTATGAGGTGCTAACAGGCACTCTGCCCGCGAATATGGGGGGATTGGCGGGCTCGCGCAAGATGACGCCGGCGCGGCGCGCGTACGGTTGCGGACGAGCCGTCAAAAGCTCTCATTCGGCGCGCAGGTAAGGCGCGGCCTTGGCAGACAGCACCCGCCAGGTGGTGAGCAGGCCGACCGCAAGCACCAGGATCAGCGCCAGCAGCACGGTCTCGGCCGCCGCGCGCGGAGAGAGCACGAACGTCACGTCGAAGGCGAAGCGGCAGAGCGCCCAGGCGGTGATGGTGGCGATAATCACGGCAAGTGCTGCGGTCGCGATGCCGAGCAGCCCGAACTCCAAAAGCTGCGACCGCAGGATGCGCCCGCGCGTGGCGCCGAGCGTCTTGTAGAGCACCGAGACATATTTACGCCGTTCCTGGCCGGCGGCGACCGCGCCCGCCAGCACCGCGGCGCCGATCAGCAGCGTCACGCCGGCCGTCGCCCTGATCGCGGCCATGACCTTGGCGAGCAGCTCCTTCGCCGCATCGACGATGTCGCCGACATTGATGGCGGTGACGAGCGGGAAGCGGGCAGAGAGCGCCTGGACGACTTTGCCTTCCTGCGCCTCGCCGGTGCCCTTGGGGAATTCCAGCGTGGTGATCACGCGGTGCGGCGCGCCTTCGAGCGCGTTCGGCGGGAACACCATGACGAAATTGATGGCGAGCGACTCCCAGTCGATCTTGCGTAGGCTCGTGATCTTGGCCTCGATGTTGCGGCCGAGCACGTTGACGGTGATGGTGTCACCGAGCTTGAGGCCCAGCCCCTTGGCGAGCTCGCCGTCGAACGAGACGACCGGCGGACCGGTATAGTCCTTCGGCCACCATTCGCCCTCCTCGACGGTCGAGGATGGCGGCACCGTGTCGGTATAGGTGAGTCCGCGGTCGCCGGAGAGCACCCAGCGCGCGTCGGGCTCGGCCTCGACCTTCTCGGCGGGCACGCCGTTCAGCGCGACGATGCGCCCGCGCAGCATCGGCGCGTCGGCCATCTTGGCGTTGGGCTCGATGTCCTTCACCGTAGTGTAGAAAGCGGGCAGGTCGCCTTCCTCGACGTCGAGGAAATAATAGGCCGGCGCATCGACCTCGATGTTGCTCGCGATCTCGGTGAGCAGCGAGCGATGGATCAGCGAGACCGCGACGAGTAGCCCGAGCCCGAGCCCCAGCGACACGGCAAGCGGGCGGGCGAGCGAGCCGGGTCCGCCGATCGAGGCGAGCGCGAGCGAAAGCTCGGGCGGCTTGCGGCGGCGGATGCGCCGCGCGAGGCGTTGCAGCAGGAGGCCGAAGCCAGTCAGCAGCACGAAGGCGGCAACGATGCCGGCGGAGATCGCGGCGGTGATGAGCCGCTCCTCGGAAGCCGCGATGGCGAGCGCGAACAGCGCCGCACCGGCGGCGCCGGCGCCGAGCGCGAAGGGCCAGGCCGGCCAGCCGTTCTCCTCGGTGAGGTGGCCGCGGAGCAGCATGGCGGGCGAGACCAGCGCGGCGCGGCCGAGCGGCCAGAGCACGAACAGGACCATGGTGAGCAGCCCGGCGAGCGCCGCGGTGATCAGCGGTATGGGATGCGGCTCGACGGCGAGCGCGATGGGCAGCGCCTCTCCATAGAGCGCGGCGAGGAGCGCCGGCGTCAGCGCGCCGACCAGCAGTCCGAGGGCGATGCCAAGTCCGGCGAGCAGCAGCGCCTGGATGAAATAGACCGCGAGCAC
Organism: uncultured Methyloceanibacter sp.; assembly: GCA_964634195.1. Lineage (GTDB taxonomy): Bacteria > Pseudomonadota > Alphaproteobacteria > Rhizobiales > Methyloligellaceae > Methyloceanibacter. The sequence goes on from CAZWIO010000005.1 coordinate 85,535, forward strand.
GAGGCGGCTGGTCGCACCGAGCGACTTGAAGATGGCAATCGTCTCGCGCTTCTTCGCCATGTAGCTCTGGATCGCGTTGCCGACGCCGATGCCGCCCAGCAGGAGCGCGGTCAGGCCGACGAAGTTGATGAACTGCGTGAAGCGGTGCACGTCGCGGCGGAGCGTCGGCGCGGGGTTGGTCCAGTCGGTCACGGCGAAGCCCGCTTCCCTGAGCTTCGGCTCGACGCTATCGCGCGCCGCGGCCAGAGCCACGCGGTCCGACGCGCGCGCCTCGGGGAGCTTCACGCGGTAGGTCCAGCGGATCAGGCTGCCGGGTTGCACGAGCCCCGTCTGGGCCAGCGTCTCGTCGGACATGATGAGCTTCGGTCCGTAGCGGAGGCGGTCCGCAAGCCGGTCGGGCTGCTCACCGAGAACGCCGCCGATCTCCACTTTCGCCTCGCCGATCGAGATCGTCTCGCCGACATCGATGCCGAACCGGTCGAGCAAAGCCTGCTCGGCCAGGATCACGCCCTTCTCGCGCCACGGCGTGCCGGCGTCGGCGGGACGCAGCACCGACACCTCGCCGTAGAGCGGGTAGGGGGCATCGACCGCCTTGACCTCGACCAGCGCGCTCTTGCCGTCGTCGGTGCGCGCCATGGCGCGAAAGCCCGCGGACTCGCTGACCGTGCCGAGCGCCGCGATCTGCGCGCGCTCGTCAGGCGTCGCCTGGCGGTGGATCAATTCGAAGGTGAGGTCGCCACCGATCAAGAGCCGGCCCTGCCGCGCCAGCGCCTCATCGAAGGAGGATGCCAGCGAGCCGATGGCCGCGACCGCGGCGACGCCGAGCGCGATGCAGAGCACGAACACCGCGAGACCGCCGACGCCTGAGCGCAGCTCCTTCAGCGCGATGGAAAGCGCGAGCGGCAGGGAGAAGCCGCTCGCCGGCACGCGGTCGTCGAGCGCCGTGGCCGTCACGATGCTGCCACGCGGCGACGCTTGGCGCCGGCGCCCGCGATGCGCCCATCGGCAAGGCTCACGATCCGGCCGCAGCGCTTGGCGAGCGCGCGGTCGTGGGTGATCAGAAGCAGCGTGGCGCCGGTGCGCTCCTTCAGCGTGAAGAGCAGGTCCATCACCTGCGCGCCGGTAGCGAGATCGAGATTGCCGGTCGGCTCATCGGCGAGGATCAGCGACGGGCGCGGGGCGAGCGCGCGGGCAATCGCCACGCGCTGCTGCTCGCCGCCGGAAAGCTGGCCGGGAAAATGCGTTTCCCGATGCGAAAGACCGACCTCGCCGAGCGCGGCATGCGCCTTGGCATAGGCGTCGTCGTCGCCGAGGAACTCAAGCGGCAGCGCCACGTTCTCGATCGCCGTCATGGTCGGCACGAGATGGAAAGACTGGAACACGATGCCGATATTGGCGGCGCGCAGCCGCGCCAGCCCGTCCTCGTCGAGCGTTGCGTAATCCGCGCCGACGACCTGGACATGCCCGCTCGTCGCGCGCTCCAGCCCCGCCACGATCATGAGCAGGGTCGATTTGCCTGAGCCCGACGGCCCGACGATGGCGACGGCCTCGCCGGACGGCACTTTCAGGTCGATGCCGCGCAGGATGGCGACGGGACCGGCGCGCGAGGGCAGGGTGACCTCCACGCCTTCAAGCAGAATCGCTGGCGGTTGACGCTGTTGCAGAACGTGATCCATGTAGGAGGGGGTTGGGGCTCGGTTGAAACGATGGCAGGGCGCGCGCGAACCCGCAATAGAGAAGGCAAAGAGGTCGAAAAGATGAAACCCTGCCTCGCCGCGCTGCTGCTTTTGTTTGCGCTGGTTCTGCCGCTTTTCGCGGCATCGCCCGCGCGAGCGGAGGGGCCGACGCCCGTCATCGTTGCGCTCGGCGACAGTCTCACCGCAGGCTATGAGCTGCCCGAGAGCGAATCGTTTCCGGCGCAGCTCGAGGCCGCGTTGAAGGCGCGCGGGCACGAGGTGACGGTCGTCAATGCCGGCGTGTCCGGCGACACCACGGGCTCGGCGCTGAAGCGGCTCGACTGGGCCGTGCCTGAGAATGCGAGCGCGGCGATCGTCGAACTCGGCGCGAACGATGCCTTCCAGGGCAAGCCGCCCGCTGAGGTGAAGGCGACGCTCGAAAAGATCATCGAGGCGCTGCAGGCGCGCGGCCTGCCGATCCTGCTCGCCGGCATGGAGGCGCCACGCAATATGGGCAAGGACTATGTCGAGGCGTTCGCGGCGCTCTATGGCGACCTCGCGACGCGCTACGATCTGATCCTCTATCCGTTCTTTCTGGATGGTGCGGTGATGGACCCCGCTTTGATGCTGGCCGACGGCATCCACCCGAACGGCAAGGGCGTCGCGCGCATCGTCGAGGGCATCCTGCCTAAGGTCGAGGAGCTGCTCGCCCGCGTCGCGGCGAAAGGCTGAGCGGACTTGGCGACGATCTACGATCTCAAGCCGCGCTTCCAGGCGCTGCTCCGCCCGATTGCCGCGGGCCTCGCGGGCGCGGGGGTCAGCGCGAAGGCCGTCACCTTGGCGGCACTCGCTCTCAGCGTCGCGCATGGCACGTGGCTCATGCTCATGCCGCGCTCGTCCTGGCCGCTGCTGCTGCTTCCGGTGACGCTGTTCGTGCGAATGGCGCTGAACGCGATCGACGGCATCATGGCCAAGGAGCAAGGCCAGGCGAGCGCCGAAGGCGCTGTGCTGAACGAGCTGTCCGATGTGATCGCCGATGCCGCGCTCTATCTGCCGTTCGCGCTGGTCGCCGGTCTCGACGCGCGGCTCGTGGTGCTGGTCGTGGTGTTCAGCATCATCGCCGAGATGGCGGGCGCGCTCGGGCCGATGCTCGGCGTAAAGCGCAACTATGCGGGCCCGCTCGGCAAGAGCGACCGCGCCGTGGGCTTCGGCCTGCTCGCCGTGCTGCTCGGCGTTGGGCTCGCGCCCGGTCTGTGGTCCGACATCTATGTTTGGGTTCTGCTTGTGCTGGCGATGGCGACAATGCTCAACCGCGCACGCCTGATCGTCGCCGAGGCTAAGGGGCAGGCGAAGTGAGCCTGATCCACGGCATTCCTGAGAACGTCGTCTACGCCACGCTCGGCGTCTACGCGCTGCTGACTATCGCCACGCTCATCGTCGCCGTCCTGCGCTGGCGCAATCCGGGCGCACAATACGACGAGCTTGCGCGGCGCACCCAGTCCTGGTGGTGGATGATCGGCGCCTTCACGCTGCTGGTTCTGCTCAACCAGACCGTCGCCATCGTCTTCCTGGCGTTCATCTCTTATCTCGCGCTGAAGGAGTATCTGTCGCTGATCCCGACGCGGCGGATCGACCGCGAGGTGCTGCTGTTCGCCTATCTCGCCATCCCGCTCCAATATTATTGGGCGGCGATCGACTGGTACGGCATGTTCATCGTCTTCGTGCCGGTGTGGTGCTTCCTGTTCTTCCCGGCGCTGATGGCGCTGCGCGGCGAGACGCAGAACTATCTGCGTGCGGTCGGCACGCTCACCTTCGGCCTGATGATGACGGTGTTCGCGCTGAGCCACATGGCGATGCTGCTCGTCTCGGGCGACGTGCCGAACCCGGTCGCGGGCGGGCTCGGGCTCCTGTTCTTCCTGGTGGTGCTCGCGCAGTTCAACGACGTGGCGCAATACACCTGGGGCAAACTGCTCGGTCGCCACAAGGTCACGCCCAGCGTCTCACCGAACAAGACCTGGGAAGGGCTGCTCGGCGGCATCGCCACCACGGTGGTGCTGGCGGCCCTGATCGGCCCCTATCTCACGCCGATGGATTGGCGCTGGTCGGCTCTCGCCGGCGGCATCATCGGCGCGGCGGGCTTCCTCGGCGACATCACCATCTCGGCCTTGAAGCGCGATCTCGGCGTCAAGGACACCGGCGGGCTGATACCAGGCCATGGCGGCATTCTCGACCGGATCGACTCGCTGACCTACGCTGCGCCCGCCTTCTTCCACTTCTTCCGCTATTTCTTCTATCCGTGAGCTCAGCTCGTTGAGCACGAACCCCTTCGTCCGCCTGTTGCGCTTGCTGTTCTTCGCCATCGTGGTGCGCGCGGTGGTGTTGGTGGCGCTCGGGCTCACCGTCAGGCACCGAGAGCGCTTGCCGGCTGATGGCCCGGCGATCGTCGCCGCCAATCACAACTCCCATCTCGATACGCTGGCGCTGATGTCGCTCTTTCCGCTGCGGCTCCTGCCGAAGCTCAGGCCGGTGGCGGCCGCGGATTATTGGGAGGAGGGCGGATTCGGCTGGTTCGCGCGCAACATCATCGGCATCATCCCGGTGAAGCGGGGCAGCGGCAGCGAAGGCGGCAACCCGCTTGCGGCTGCCGAGGATGCGCTCGACCGCGGCGAGATCCTGGTCATCTTCCCGGAGGGCTCGCGCGGCGAGCCGGAAGCGTTCCAGGCCTTCAAGAAGGGCATTGGCCATTTGGCCCGCGCGCGGCCGAAAGTGCCGGTGGTGCCGGTGTTCATGCACGGGCTCGGCAAGGCTCTGCCCAAGGGCTCGACCTTGCTCGTGCCGTTCAATGTCCTGGTGAGCGTCGGCGAGGCGCTTTACGGCAAGGAGTCCTACGGCGCGTTCGTCGCCGAGCTTGAAACGGCGACAGCCGCGCTCGCCGCGCAGGAGAAGCTGCCCGCCTGGGAGTGACCGCTTAAGCGACCAACGCCATGATGAAGCAGGCGGCTGCCGCGAGCGCGCCGGCCGTGCGCACATGGTTCCAGGTGTTCCAGGCGGGAAGGTAGGTGTCCCAGAACTTCTTGCCGGCTGCGCTTCCCGGCTCGACCTGCGCGAGCTGGTTGTTGAGCGGCACGTTGCGCAGCAGCGTCACGGTGAACGGCCCGGTGAGATAGAGCGCGCTGCCCGCGAGCAGCCAGCAGGCGCCGCGCGTCGACCAGACGATCGGCGCGGCAATCCCGAGCGCGGCACTCAGCGCGGCCGTGCCGAAGAACACACCGAGGAACATCGGGTTCTTGATGGTCGCGGTGAGCGATTGCATGGCGGCGATGCCGGTCTCGGGCGCGACCCGGCCGAGGGCCTTCAGGATGAAGCCTGAGAAGGCGAAGAACACACCAGCCATCAGCCCGGCGCCGAGGGCGGCCAGAAACGTCGTCACGAACAGTAGGCGATCCATCGATCCGCTCCCTTGTTTTGCGTCGCGGGCCTACCGGCCCAGCCTCATTATTGTCCCCAGGACACGTTGGTGCAGCGTACGCCCCTGGGCTTGATCGAGCTGATCTCGCCCGTGTCGATGGCGATCTCCCAGGCGCGGCGCACGTCGGTCCACCATTCCTTGCTCGGGCTGCCCTTGGCCTCGCCCATGAAACGCAGCGTCTCGTCCTGGCCCTGCACGCAGGCGATGGAGAACTCGGCGCCGCCTTTGGGCTTCGGCACGATCAGCGTGTCCGCGACCACATAGGAGGCCGGCTCGGTCTTGGTGGCCGCCGAGACCTCGCGGCTGGTCACCACGAAATAGGTGCCGTCCTCGCGCTGGTACTGCCGCACATAGACCGGCGGGATCACCAGCCCCCCGCCGAGATCGTTCCAGCCTTCGATCTCGAGGTCGCTGCTATAGACCTTGCCGAGGAAGCTCGCAGCGAATTTCTCGTCGGGCGACTCTTCCTTTTCCTTCGGGTCGGCAAAGGACGGCGCGGCCATGAGCGAAACGCCCAAGGCCAGGCCCGCGGTGCCGAGCAGGCGAGATATGCGGCGATCGGTCATGCCCATGGATATTCCGGTCCCTCGTCGCGCTCATTTTGAGCATATCTCGGCGAAACGCCAGTCCCCTTCGTTTCGCTCCCGCGAGGCATGACGAAATGTGCGTCAATGAGCTACCATAGGCGACGGTGCCCCTCGCAAACCTCCGGTCCATGATCAGACTCCTGCTTGCCGCGTGCTTCGTGCTGCTCGGCGCTGCTGCCTCCTTGCAGGCGCTGTCGGCACCTGAAAAACCCGACGACCCGATCGATGCGATGATCGGGCAGATGATCCTGGTCGGCTTTCCCGGCCAGCGTCCGCAAGACGCGGGCGTCGCTGCCGCGCGCAGGCAGATCGCGGAAGGCGTGGTCGGGGGCGTCGTGCTCTACCCGGAGAACATCCGCTCGCCCGAGCAGCTCAAGGCGCTCACCGCGTCGCTGCGCGAAGCGCGGACGCAGCCTCGGCCGTTCATCGCCGTCGACCAGGAAGGCGGCATCGTGCAGCGGCTTGCGCCGGTCAACGGGCACAAGCGCTTCCCCTCGGCGCAGAGCGTCGGCCGGAACCCGAGCTTCGCCGACCCCGAGGCCGCGCTTACGCTCTATACCGAGCTTGCCAGGGAGCTGGCCGACGCCGGCTTCGATTTCAATCTCGCGCCCGTGGTCGATCTCGAGCTCAATCCGGACAACCCGGTGATTGCCGAACGCAAGCGGAGCTTTGGCGCCGATGCCCGCACCGTCACGGTGCTCGCGCGCGCCTTCATCCTTGCCCATCGCGAGGCGAATATCGCGACCGTCGCCAAGCATTTCCCGGGCCACGGCTCGAGCGTGGCCGACAGCCACAAGCGCCTCGCCGACGTGTCGAAGACCTGGCAGGACGTCGAGCTCGAGCCCTACCGGCTGCTCGCGAGGGACGGGCTGCTCGACGCCGTCATGCTTGGCCACCTCTACCATCCGCGCTTCAGCGACGGCGGCAAGCTGCCGGCCACGCTGTCGCGCAAGGCTGTGCGCCTGTTGCGCGGCCCGCAGATCGGCTTCAACGGGGTGGTGATCAGCGACGACCTGGAGATGCTTGCCGTCGCCGACCATTATTCGCTGGAAGACCGCCTGGTGAAGGCGATCAATGCCGGCACCGATATCGTGCTGGTCTCGAATGTCGAGTCGCAGGATCCGGAGCTCGGCCGCAAGGTGCACGCCATCATCGCCGAGGCGGTGAACAAAGGCCGCATCTCGCGTGGCCGCATCGAGCAGGCGCATAAGCGCATCCTGCAGCTCAAGCGCCGGTTGGCGGAGAAGAACCTGGCGGGCAACGAGACAGTCGTTCCCAAGCAAGTGAGAATGCAGTAGGCGGGGTCAAAACCTCCCCCTTGTGGGGAGGTCGGAGTTTGCCACGGCGAACTCCGGGTGGGGGACGGTTCTGAGGCGCAGGGATACTCACCCCACCCGTCGCGCCTTTGGCGCGACTCCCTCCCCATCAAGGGGAGGGATGAGTCTTTGCTAGTGATACGCGTCGTGCTCGGGGGCCTGCCAGAACACGTAATAGGAATAGGCCGTGTAGCCGAGGATGATCGGCAGGATCGGGATCGTGCCGTAGAGCATGAAGAGCTGGCTGTCGGGCGCGGCGGCCGCCTGCCAGATCGTGATGTCGGGCGGGATGATGTAGGGGAACAGGCTCACGCCGAGCCCCGTATAGCAGAGCATGAAGATCACGACCGACAGCAGGAACGGCGTGTAGCGGTGGCGCTTGTCGAGCGCCCACCAGATGCCGGCAATCGACGCCGCGGTGATCAGCGGCACGGGACTGAGCATGATCATATTGCCCGGCGTGAACCAGCGCTCGGCAATGGCCGGGTGCAGCAGCGGCGTCCAGATGCTGAAGATCAGAATGAACGCGGCGAGCGCGATCAGCGCGAAGCGGGCGACGCCGTAAGCCCATTTGCGCAGATCCTCGTCGCCTTTCATGATCAGCCAGCCGGCCGACAACAGAACATAGCCCGAGACCAGCGCGATCGCCGTGACCACTGAGAACGGCGTGAGCCAGTCGAACGGGCCGCCGGCATATTGGTTGTTGGCGACGGTGAAGCCTTGCACGAACGCGCCGATCGCCACGCCTTGCATCAGCGCGGCAAGGGTCGACCCGCCGGCGAAGGCGAGGTCCCAGAGATAGCGGTAGCGGTCCGACTTGAAGCGGAACTCGAAGGCGACGCCGCGGAGGATCAGCCCGATCAGCATCAGGATGATCGGCAGATAGAGCGCGGGCAGCATCACGGAATAGGCGAGGGGGAACGCCGCGAGCAGCCCGCCTCCGCCGAGCACGAGCCAGGTCTCGTTGCCGTCCCAGAACGGGGCGACCGAGCCCATCATGGCGTCGCGGTCCTTGTGCGACGGTGCGAAGGGGAACAGCACGCCGAGGCCGAGATCGTAGCCGCCGAGCAGCACGTAGAGGAACACGGCGAGCGCCAGGATCGCGGCCCAGACCAGAGGCAGAATGACGGGGAGGAACTCGGTCATGGTGCCTGCCGTCGTCATGGGTTGCCCGCCGCTGCGAGGGGCCGGTGCGAGAGGTCGGCCTCGCCCTGCTCGGGCACAGCCGGAGTCTCGTCGGGACCGCGCTGCACCAGCCGCCTGATGTAGTAGATGCCGGCGCCGAAGACGACGCCATAGACCAGCACGAAGAGCAGGATCGAGGTGAGCACCTTGCCGCCCGGCACCGGCGAGACGGAGTCGGCGGTGCGCAGGATGCCGTAGACCGTCCAGGGCTGGCGCCCGACCTCCGTCACGAACCAGCCTGCGAGCACCGCGACGAAGCCGAGCGGCCAGATCCAGGTGAGGAAGCGGAGATACCAGCGCGTCTCGAACAGCCTGCCCATCAGCCAGAGCACGGCGCCGATCGACCCCGCAGCGATCATGGTCAAGCCGATGGCCACCATCAGCCTAAAGGCGAAGAACGGGATGACCGGGTTCGGCCGGTCCTCGGGCGGGAAGGCTTTCAGGCCCTGGATCTCGGCGTCCCAGTCATGCGCGAGAATGAGACTGCCGAGCTTCGGGATCGCCACCTCGAACAGGTTCTTCTCCTGTTTCACGTCTGGCCAGGCGAACAGGATCAGCGGCGCGCCCCGCTGCGTCTCCCAATGCGCCTCGATGGCCGCGACCTTCGCCGGCTGATGCTCGCGCGTGTTGAGCCCGTGCAGGTCGCCGATGAACGCCTGGAGCGGCGCGAGCCAGACGAGGATGCAGAGCGCCATGCCGAGCATGATGCGCCCATGCTTCACGCTACGCTCGCGGAGGACATACATGGCGCCGATGCCGGCCACGCATAGCGCCGTGGTGAGATAGGCGGCGGCCACCATATGGGCGAAGCGGTAGGGGAAGGATGGGTTGAAGATCACCTCCCACCAGCTCGTCACGTGCAACACGCCCGCCTCATCGGCGCTAAAGCCCGCCGGCGTCTGCATGAAGCTGTTGGCGGAGAGGATCCAGAAGGCCGAGATCGCCGTGCCGAGTGCCACCATGGCGGTTGCGAAGAGATGCACCCATTTCGGCACGCGGTTCCAGCCGAACAGCATGATGCCGAGGAAGCCCGCTTCCAGGAAGAACGCGGTCAGCACCTCGTAGGCCATCAGCGGGCCGATGACGTTGCCGCCGCGGCGCGAGAACTCGCTCCAATTGGTGCCGAACTGATAAGAGAGCACGACCCCCGAGACGACGCCCATACCGAACGACACGGCGAAGATCTTCGTCCAGTGCTTGGCGATCTCCATGTAGACCGGCTTGCCGGTGCGGAGCCACATGACTTCGAGCACGAACAGCCAGGCGGCGAGCCCGATGGTGAAAGACGGAAAGATGATGTGGAAGGAGATGGTGAACGCGAACTGGATGCGCGCCAGCAAAACCGGGTCGAGGTCGAACATGGTTTCCGCCCAGTCACCCACGTTCTTGGAGCCGCCATCGTGGGCGACTCAGGGTCTCAAGCCAGGAGCTTAAACCTCGCGGCGCCCGGTGCAAGCCGGCACGAAGCCGCACTGCGGGCTTTCCCTGGCCGGCGCGGGTTATAGCGGTCGGAACATCACCAGCGCATCGACGTAACCTTGCGACGGGTGAAGGAAGGCCGAGGGCAACCGGCCGACGATCTCGAAACCGAGAGACTGCCAGAGCCGGACAGCGCGCTCATTGGTGCTGACCACGAAGTTGAACTGCATGGCCCGGTAGCCGCGTGCGCGGGCATGCGCCAAGGAGTGCTCACACATCCGCCGCGCAACGCCCCGGGCGCCTGCCGCCGCACTTGTCATGTAGCCGCAATTGCAGACATGGCTGCCGCCGCCCGGCTGATTGGCACGCAGATAGTAGGTGCCGACCACGACACCGTTCTCTTCCGCGACGAAGGTCTCTCGGTCCGGCCCCATCCAGCAGACCAGCGCCTCGTCTTTGCTCATGTCGCGGTCGAGTGCGTAGGTTTCGCCCGCCCGTATGATGGGACCGATGATTGCCCAGATGGCGTCCTCGTCAGCTTCGCGGGCAGGCCGGATCAGCATCGCGGGCTATTGCGCCAGCGACGCCAGAGCTGCCTCGTGCTGCGCGCGCGACTCCGCGCCGAAGCAGCAGAACACGACGCGCTCGATCTGCCCGCTCGTGCCGATCGCCTCGATCACGGTGCGGAGCGCGATGGACGCCGCGCGGTCCGGCGGAAAGCGGTAGGCACCGGTCGAGATGGCGGGGAAGGCGAGCGAGGCGAGAGCGTGCGCTTCGGCGAGCGCAAGACTGTTGCGGTAGCAGGAAGCGAGCAGCCGGTCCTCGCCGCGCTCGCCGCCGCCCCAGACCGGACCAACCGTGTGGATCACGTGGCGCGCCTTGAGCCGGAAACCCGGCGTGATCTTCGCGTCCCCCGTCTCGCAGCCGCCGAGCAGCGCGCAGGCTTCGCGCAGCTCAGGCCCCGCGGCGCGGTGGATGGCACCATCGACCCCGCCGCCGCCGAGCAGCGTCTTGTTGGCGGCGTTGACGATGGCGTCGAGGTCGAGCGCGGTGATGTCGCCTTCGAGGATTTCGATCCGGTGCGGCATCCTGCCATTGCACGCTTCTCGTCATTCCGGCGCAAGCTGGAATCCAGCCCGCGCCGGAGTGCAACCCAGCTTTCGCTGGGGTGACGGGAAACTATTGCGGCGAGGGCGCGTCGGGAGCAGGCGCCGCGGCAGACGAGCCGCCGCCCGATGACGGATTGATCGTCCTGATCCAGGCGATGATCTTCCAGAGGTCGTCGTCGGACTTGACGATCGTGCCCTGGGCCGGCATCGGGCCGACCACGTTCTCCGAGCCCTTGCGGCTATAGCCCTGCTTGGTCAGCCCATCCGAGCCGAGCGCGACGAGCCGGAACAGCGTGTCGTCGTCGCTGCCATAGACCCAGATCGGATTGGTCAGAGGCGGCCCCATGCCGCCGCCGCCCGTGCCGCCATGACAGCCGTTGCAGCCGGCCGCCATGTAGATTTTCTTGCCTTCCTCAGCCACGCTCTTCGGGTCCGTATGGGGGTTCTTCAGCGAGCCCTTCTCGGCCTTCTCCGCGGTCTGCTGCGGAGTGCCGCCGCCGGCCGCGGGCGCTGCCGCGGCATCGTCCGGCTTCGCATCCTGGCCTTCGGGCTTGGCCGCCGCATCAGGCTTCTGCTCCGCGCCCTCGGGCTTGGCAGCGTCGGCAGGCGCTGCTGGTGGTGCGCCTTCGGAGGCCGCCGGGGGCGCCGCCGGTTCGCCGGTCGCCCCGGCGAGGAGCGGGCGGTCGGGATTGGCCAAAGCGAGGCCCGCAAAGGCACAGGCCGCAGCCACGGTCGCCGCGCTCAGAATCGTCCTGGTACTGGTCCTGGTCATGCGTTTCCACCTTCGTTCTGACCCGACCCTCCAGGGTTGAACGACCGCGGCGCAGGCCTTGTTCCTGACCGTTTTGTGGACTTTGGGCGCGAAACCGCGGGCATCTTCGGCAGAAGGCTGCACCGGGCTGCGGCATCGCGGCCCTGGCACGCCGCCACGTGTTATGTTATATCATCGACATGCACGCACATCATCACCACGGCGGGGATAAGCTGTCGCGCAACCAGAGCGAGGTTCTCTCCTGCCTGCGCGAGGCCAAGGAGCCGATGAGTGCCTATGCCATTCTAGACCGGGTACGGACCGCGGGGATTTCGCATCCGCCCACCGTCTACCGTGCGCTCAACGAGCTGATTGAGAAGGGTATGGTGCACCGGCTCCAGTCCCGCTCGGCCTTCGTTGCCTGCGGGCACGGCGCCTGCGACGGCAAGTATGCCTTCGCCGTCTGCCGGACCTGCGGCAAGGTGGTCGAGATCTCGCTGTCCGATGACGACGAGGCGCGGCTCATGGGCCTTGCGCCCGACGAGATAGCGCCGGAGCAGGTGACGATCGAGATCGCGGGTCTCTGCGAAACCTGCCGCGCCGCCGGCAGGGCGGCCTGAGCGAAGGAGCCAGACAGTGCGATCGCGCGGCGTCGAAAGGAACGGGCATGCCTTCACGCTGCTCGGCATGTCGGTCGGAGCCCGGCTCATGATCGCAGCACTCGGCGCGCTCTCCGCCTGGGCCGCTGTGCTCTGGGCCCTGAGCTGACCATGCCGCCGCGTGCCGAGCCCGCTCTCAGCTTCCACGATCTGACGCTCGGCTACGACCGGCATCCGGCCGTGCATCACGTCACCGGTGATGTCGCGCAAGGCACGCTGCTCGCCGTGATCGGCCCGAACGGCGCGGGAAAATCGACCCTCTTCAAAGGCATCATGGGGGAGCTTCAGCCGCTCGGCGGCAGCCTCGCGCGGCACGGGCTCGCGCGGCGCCACATCGCCTATCTGCCGCAGGTCGCCGACATCGACCGCAGCTTCCCGATCTCGGTGTTCGACTGCGTGTCGATGGGCCTGTGGCGCGAGATCGGCGCCTGGCGCGGGATCGATGCGGAGAAGCGCGCCAAGGTCGCGCGCGCGCTCGAGACGGTTGGCCTGCGCGATCTCGCGCGGCGCAATATCGGCTCGCTCTCGGGCGGGCAGTTCCAGCGCGTGCTGTTCGCGCGGCTCTTGCTGCAAGACGCGCGACTGATCCTGCTCGACGAGCCGTTCGGCGCGGTCGATGCGCAAACCGTCGCCGACCTCGTCGCCCTGATCAAGGACTGGCATCGCGAAGGGCGCACCGTGCTGGCGGCGCTGCACGATCTGGAGCAGGTCCGCGCGCATTTCCCGGAGACGCTGATGCTCGCGCGCGAGGTCGTCGCCTGGGGCGACACGCGCAAAATCCTGACCGAGGATAACTTGGCCCAAGCGCGCGAATTGGTGGCCGTTTTGGCCGATCATGCCGGGGTTTGCTTGCGCGAAGACGGGGCATCTCCGCACGAGCACGCACATGCGCGCGCGAGCGCGGGCAAGACGGCGCGGGAGCGCGAGCCGGCATGATCGAGGCGCTGACCGGGCCATTCGCCGAGTTCTCCTTCATGCGCCGCGCGCTGGTCGGCTGCCTCGCGCTGTCGCTGTCGGCGCCACCCATCGGCGTGTTCCTCATGCTGCGGCGCATGAGCCTGATGGGCGACGCCATGGGCCACGCCATCCTGCCGGGCGCGGCCATCGGCTATCTGCTCGCCGGGCTCTCGCTGTTCGCCATGAGCCTCGGCGGCTTCGCCGCGGGGCTCGCGGTCGCGCTTGCCGCCGGGCTCGTCGCGCGCTCGACGGTGCTGCGCGAAGACGCAAGCCTCGCCGCCTTCTATCTGCTCTCGCTCGCGCTCGGCGTGACCATCATCTCGATGAAGGGCAGCGCCATCGACCTGCTGCACGTGCTGTTCGGCAGCGTGCTCGCGCTCGACGACACAGCGATCCTGCTGCTGGTCTCGATCGCCAGCGTCACGCTCGCGGCGCTCGCCATCATCTACCGGCCGCTCGTGCTCGAATGCTTCGACCCGCAATTCCTGCGCTCGGTGAGCAATCTCAGCTCGCCGACGCATCTCGCTTTCCTGGTGCTCGTGGTGCTGAACCTCGTCGCGGGCTTCCAGGCGCTGGGCACTTTGATGGCGGTCGGCATCATGCTGCTGCCCGCCATCGCCGCGCGATTCTGGGCCGACGACGTACCGGGCATGATGGTCGTCGCGGTGCTGATCGCGCTCGTGGCGAGCCTGACTGGGCTGCTCGCCTCCTACCATCTGAGCGTGCCGACGGGGCCTTCCATCGTCCTTGTCTGCGGCGCGCTCTATCTCCTCTCGATGCTGGTCGGCGCGAAGGGCGGGCTCATCTTCGGCCTCGTGCCGCGCAAGCATCTCGAAGCCTAATCTCGAACTCGGGAGTTTGTGTCATGAAGCAACTCGCATGGATCGGAGCGGCGCTCGCCCTGCTTCTGGGGCCGGTGGGCGGCGCGCAGGCGGCCGACGAGGCCGGCAAGGTCGAGGCCGTGGCCTCATTCAGCATTCTCGGCGACATGGTGCGCGAGGTCGGCGGCGATCGCGTCGCAGTCAAGACCCTGGTCGGGCCCAATGACGACGCGCATGTGTTCAGCCCGACCCCCGCCGATGCCAAGGCACTCGCCGGCGCCAAGCTCTTCTTCATCAATGGGCTCGGCTTCGAAGGCTGGATGGACCGCCTGGTCAAGGCGTCAGGCTTCAAGGGTGACGTCGTGGTGACGAGCAAGGGCGTCAAGGCGCGGCATCTCGCGGAAGGCGAGGGGCATCATCACGGCGAGGAAGGCCACGACGATCATCATGGCGAGAAGCACGCGCACGGCGACCACCCCAAGGCGAGCGGCGAGGACGATGACGACGGCGAGGAGGAAGAAGAAGAGGAAACCGATCCCCACGCCTGGCAGGACCTCGCGAACGGCAGGATCTACGTCGCCAATATCCGCGACGCGCTGATCGCGGCCGATCCGGAAGGCCGCGCGGCCTACGAGTCGAACGCCGCGCGCTATCTCGGCGAAATCGAGAAGGAGGAGCAGGCGGTGAAGGAAGCGATCGCCAAGCTGCCGCAGGCGCGCCGCAAGCTCATCACGAGCCACGACGCCTTCCACTATTTCGGCGAGGCTTACGGTCTTGAGATCGTCGCGCCGGAAGGCGTGAGCACCGAGAGCGAGGCGTCGGCCAAGGACGTCGCCAAGATCATCCGCCAGATCAAGCAGGAGAAGATCCCGGCGGTGTTCCTCGAGAACGTGACGGACCGGCGGCTGCTCGACCAGATCGCGCGCGAGACTGGCGCCAAGATCGGCGGCACGCTTTATTCCGACGCGCTGTCGCCGCCCGACGGTCCCGCGCCGACCTATCTCGACATGTTCCGCCACAATGTCGGCGTGCTGACCGCGGCGCTGTCGAGCTAGGAATTACAGCCTAGCCGGGGCGTCGCTCTTCACAGCGGAGGGACGCACAAGAATTTCCTCTCCCCTTGGGAGAGGACGGCGCGCTTAGCGCGCCGGGTGAGGGGGTTCTGTCAGATCCTGTACTGCCTCATCCCCCTCACCCTTTCCGCCATGCGACTTGCACAGAGCTTCGCTCGCGCAAGATCGCGGCAGAAAGCCCTCTCCCCAAAGGGAGAGGAGACACGAGGGGCGCCGCCCGGGGGGATCAAGGGGGCAGGCACTCCGGCCAGTTCCCGATCAGCGCATAGTCGCCGATGGAAGCTTCGTCGAACGGCTGTTGCTGTCTGAGCGGAGCCCTGCCGGTAGCGGTGAAGAAGCGGTGCGCCTCATTGGCCACGCGCCAGGTCTCGCTATAAACCGACCAGGTCTGGCTGCCGATCCTGACCTCCGTGGTGGAACGCGTTCCGGGCGCGCCGACCAGTGCGCCTAGGGCGGCGAAGCTCCGCGTTGCATCTTCTCCATCCGGCGCCGGTGCCAGGACGGAACTGCGCAGCGCATCGGTCTTTAGCTCGCTGGAGGCAGTGGCAGCGGCGCATGTCGCGCAAGAGCATGGTTTTGCCTCGATGGTGTTGCCTGAGACCTTGTCGGATGCATCGTAGTCGATGCGGAACGAGTCCTCGTTCTTTGCCGAAAGCCGATAAAAGTCGATCCGGCCTTGGAAGCCTTTGCCCGGATAGAAGATTTCGTTGGTCATGCCGGGCTCGCCGAGCAGCCGGACGACCTCCTCGCGCGCCAAGCCGTCTATATTGGTCTCGGCGGCAAATTGCCTGAGCATTGCAGCGCGAGACCAGTCTGCCGAAGAGCCGGGCGCTTGCAGCCATGAAGCGGACGAAAACGGCTCGCGCGGCGCGGGCGCCTCGTCGCAGCCGCCGGCAATCGCGAAAAGTGCGATCGCCGCGAGCGCAGGCCAATGGCAGCGCAATCTCGACGCTCGGTTTCCCTTGCAGCTGTTGCGACGGGGGAGCATGGCGCGCGCAAACTAGCTTTCGCCTTGCTCTCCGTCCATCGCCGGAGCGCCGCGCGCTCGTCAACGACTTGCGTGTCCGGCGCTGTCATTCCCGCGCAGGCGGGAAATCCGGATTGGGCCCACGTGCCGCGGCCTGCGTTGCCCGGTCAATTCCGTGGGGGACGCGTCATTCCGGCGCGAGCCGGAATCCAGAAGCGACCGGCTCGGAGCCTGCAATCCTGGATACCGGCTTTCGCCGGTATGACGAAGCGGCGCCGTCTGCACCAAGCCCAAGGAGCCAAAATGAACCGATGCGATCCCCTTGACGCCGCTCTCATTTTTGCTGCATTTGTTATATTATAACATATCCAAAGGAGCGGCATCATGGACCCCGATCTCTCCAAATTCCTGCGCAGCGCAAAGCCCGGACAGGATGCGCGGCTGCCCGTCACCGTGCTCTCAGGCTTTCTCGGCGCCGGCAAGACGACGCTGCTCAACAACGTCCTCGCCAACCGCGAAGGGCGCAAGGTCGCGGTCATCGTCAACGACATGAGCGAGATCAACGTCGATGCGGAGCTGGTCAGGCATGGCGGCGGCGATCTCTCGCGCCTCGACGAGGCGCTGGTCGAGATGTCGAACGGCTGCATCTGCTGCACGCTGCGCGAAGACCTTCTGAAAGAGGTTCGGCGTCTCGCCGAGCAGAAGCGCTTCGACTATCTGCTGATCGAGTCGTCGGGCATTTCCGAGCCGCTGCCGGTTGCCTCCACCTTCGAGTTCCGCGACGAGGACGGCGCCTGCCTGTCGGATGTCGCGCGGCTCGACACGATGGTGACGGTGATCGACGCCGCCGGCCTCTTGCGGAATTACGCCTCGGCGGAGCTGCTGGCCGATCGCGGCATGGCGCTCGGTGAGGAGGACACGCGGCCGCTTGCCGAGCTGCTAGCCGATCAGATCGAGTTCGCCGATGTGATCGTGCTCAACAAGATCGACCTCGTGACGCAGGACGAGATCGCGCGCGCCTGCACGATCATCCGCTCGCTCAATGCCGACGCTGAGATCGTCCGCGCCACCGAGGCTAACGTGCCGCTCGACCGGATCCTCGATACGGGCCTGTTCAGCTTCGAGGAGGCGCACGCGCATCCGACCTGGTACCGCGAGCTGAACGGCTTCAAGGACCACACGCCCGAGACCGAGGAATACGGCATCTCGAGCTTCACCTACCGGGCGCGCGCGCCGTTCGAGCCCGGCAAGCTGCACGCATTCCTGGACAAGGATCGGCCCGGCGTGATCCGTGTCAAAGGCTTCTTCTGGCTCGCGACGCGTCCCGCTTGGGTCGGCGAATTAAGCCAAGCCGGCAGGATCATCAGGCATCGGGGCATCGGTTATTGGTGGGCCGCGGTGCCGCAGCGCCAATGGCCCGACGACGGCGAGGTCGCGGAATCGATCTGGAAGCGCTGGCACAAGGATTGGGGCGATCGGCGGCAGGAGCTGGTGTTCATCGGCACCAAGGCGATGGACCGCGAGATCCTCGTCGCAGAGCTCGATGCTTGCCTCGTACACAATCCGAAGCCGGCCGATATGGCGCGCGGCAAATGGGCCAAGCTGCCCGATCCCTTCCCGGCGTGGGAGCGTTAGCAACGAACTTCATCCTCTCCCCTTGGGGGAGAGGAGGTTCGCCCGACTCCCGTAGGGAGGCGCTGGCGAACAGGTGAGGGGGCCTTGTCAGAGCCCGTTTGGCGCCATCCCCCTCACCCTTTCCGCCATGCGCCTTGCGCAAGCTCTCCCCGGACAAGTCCGGGGGTTCGCGCGCAAGAGCGCGGCAGAAAGCCCTCTCCCCACAGGGGAGAGGAGACTAAGCTGCGGCATGGTTTCGACCTCACGATCACGCGTGCTCAAGGTCATTGGTGCGGTGCTCGTTGCTGGCATCGTAGCGGCGACGCTGATCCCCGTGGGCTGGGAGGTGCGCACCGGGCTGCACTGGCTCATCGAACATTTCGCCATCTTCTTCGTCACGACGCTGGTGTTTTGTTTCGTCTGGCCGCGGCCAGTGGCGGTGGCGGCGGTCATGCTGCCTTTCGCCGTCCTGGTCGAAGCAGCGCAGGCGCTGACGCCCGACCGCACGGCGGACCTCGCCACGGCCTTGGTGGCGGTGGCCGGGGTTGCCTCGGGGGCGCTGCTGGCCGACCTCGTCTTGGTCCTCAGCGGCCGGCGCAAGCGGCGGGCGAGGCTGGCAAAGCCGTCGTAAATATGATGTATCCTGCGGCCATGCTCACCGAGGCCCGCAAGCGGACCATCCCGGTCAGGATCGGCAACGTCACGATTGGCGGCGGCGGCGCGATCGTCGTGCAGTCGATGACCAATACCGACACGGCCGATATCGAGGCGACCACCGCGCAGGTCGCGGCGCTCGCGCGCGCGGGCTCGGAGCTTGTCCGCATCACCGTGGATCGCGCCGAGGCCGCTGCCGCGGTGCCCTATATCCGTGAGCGGCTCGACATTCTCGGCGTCGAGGCGCCGCTGGTCGGCGACTTCCACTATAACGGCCACACGCTGCTCGCCGCGCATCCGGCCTGCGCCGAGGCGCTCGCTAAATATCGCATCAATCCCGGCAATGTCGGCTTCAAGGACAAGCGCGACAAGCAGTTCGCCGAGATCGTCGAGATCGCGCTGCGCTACGGCAAGGCGGTGCGCATCGGCGTGAACTGGGGGAGCCTCGACCAGGATCTGCTCACGCGGCTGATGGACGAGAATGCGGGGCTTCCAGAGCCCAAGGACGCACGTGAGGTGATGCACGAGGCGATCGTGCAGTCGGCGCTGCTCTCGGCCGCGCGTGCCATCGAGCTTGGGCTTGGCGCCGACCGCATCGTGCTGTCGGCCAAGGTCTCAGCCGTT
Source organism: uncultured Methyloceanibacter sp. (assembly GCA_964634195.1). Classification (GTDB taxonomy): domain Bacteria; phylum Pseudomonadota; class Alphaproteobacteria; order Rhizobiales; family Methyloligellaceae; genus Methyloceanibacter. The sequence continues at coordinate 104,416 of CAZWIO010000005.1, forward strand.
CAGGATCTGATCGCGGTCTATGCGATGCTCGCCGCGCGCTCGGAGCTTGCGCTGCATCTCGGGCTGACCGAGGCGGGCATGGGCTCGAAGGGCATCGTCGCTTCGTCCGCCGCGCTCGGCGTGCTGCTGCAGCAGGGCATCGGCGACACGATCCGTATCTCGCTGACGCCCGAGCCCGGCGGCGACCGCACGCTCGAGGTGAAGGTCGCGCAGGAGCTCTTGCAGAGCATGGGCTTCCGCAGCTTCGTGCCGCTGGTCGCCGCGTGTCCCGGCTGCGGGCGCACCACTTCGACCACGTTCCAGGAGCTTGCCCGCGACATCCAGGATTTCATCCGCGAAGAAATGCCGGAATGGAAGCGCCGCTATCCCGGGGTCGAGACGCTGACCGTCGCGGTGATGGGCTGCATCGTCAACGGGCCGGGCGAGTCGAAGCGCGCCGATATCGGCATCTCGCTGCCGGGTACGGGCGAGGCGCCCGCCGCGCCCGTATTCATCGACGGCAAGAAGGCGCTCACGCTGCGCGGGCCAGGCGCCGCGGATGAGTTCAAGCAGCTGGTGCTCGACTATATCGAGCGCCGTTACGGCCAGGGCACCATCGGCCGCACCGCCGCTGAGTAGCCGCCGCTTCACGCACTCTCGACTTGTCATTGCCCGGCTTGACCGGGCAACCCAGTAATCAAGGCGGCAGCCATTCCTGCAAGCAATGGCGATTACTGGGTCACCCGCCTTCGCGGGTGATGACAATCCGAAGGTTTGCGGAGCTACCCTACTGCGCCTTGATGGCGTCGGCGGCGATCGAGACGGTCAGCGCGATCAGCGTCACGTTGAACACGAAAGCGACGATCCCTTGCGCCGTCACGGTCTGCCTGATCGCGGGGGAGGTCACCTGGACATCGGAGATCGCCGTCGAAGTGCCGATGGCGAAGGCCATATAGAGAAAGTCCCAGTAGTCGGGCTCGGGCGTGCCGGGAAAGCGCAGGCCGCCGCCTTTGCCGCGATGCTCGGCGTAATATTCGTAGGCGTAGTGCAGCGCGAACATGACGTGGATGAAGGCCCAGGAGAGCAGCGTGGTCATGAATAGCAGCGCGAGGCTCAGCGGATCGAAGTCGCCACCCGGCGCGGTGCGCAGCCAGAATACGATCGCCGCGAGGCTCGCAAGCCCCGCCGCCACGGTCAGCACCGGGATGACGATGCGGCCTTCGTCCTGCCGCGCCGATTCCTGCCGCATGTGGTCGGTGTCGGCGCCGGCGATCATGACGAGCACGAGCGCGATATAGAGCGCGACGCCGGCATCCCAGCCGATCAGGATCCGGCTCACCGGACGGAGTTCGGCGGGCAGGAACAGGATCAACGCTGCGGCGAGCAGGATCGCGATCAGGAGCCGCCAGCGTGCCTGCAGGATGCGCGCGAGCGCATGGCTCTGGCGCGGCGTCGGCTTGGTCCGAGATTTGGCCATTGTCCGCGGGCTCCCGTCAGTTGCGGCGCGCGGCGGTAAAACGCGCGGCCTCGCGCAAAATGTCCGCGCGATTGCCGAACGGAGCCAGCGCCTGCTCGGCTTCCTCCACCAGCGCCGCCAGCTTGGCGCGCGCGGCGTCTGCTCCCAACAACGCCACCAAGGTCGCCTTGCCTTGGCTTGCATCCTTGGCGACGGCCTTGCCGGCGGTCTCGGCGTCACCCTCGGCATCGAGGAGATCGTCGGCGAGCTGGAACGCTTCGCCGATCGCCCTGCCGTAGGCGACGAGCGCCGCGCGCTCCGCCGGCCCGGCGCGGCCGAGCACGGCGCCAGCCTCGCAAGCGAAGCGGAACAGCGCGCCGGTCTTCAGCGCCTGCATCTCGGCGACCGCCCGCGCGTCCAGCGTCCGCCCGCTTGCGGCAAGGTCGAGTGCCTGGCCTTCGGCCATGCCATGCCAGCCCGCGGCGCGCGCGAGCAGCAGGATCAGTTCGGCGCGCACCTCCGCGTCGGCGGCGCCCTGCGGATCGGCCAGGATCTCGAAGGCAAGCGTTTGCAGCGCATCGCCGGCCAGGATGGCGGTCGCCTCGTCGAAGGCGATGTGCACGGTCGGGCGTCCGCGCCGCGCGGCATCGTCGTCCATCGCCGGCAGGTCGTCATGCACCAGCGAGTAGCAATGGATGCATTCGAGCGCGCAGGCCGCATCGAGCGCGCGCGCCTCCTCGACCCCGAACAGCTTCGCGGACTGGATCAGCAGGAAGGGCCGCAAGCGCTTGCCGCCGCCGAGCGCCGCATAGCGCATGGCCTGCGCGAGCCGGCTGCCCTGTTCGGGCGCGGGCCCTGCCTCGAGCCATGCGCCGAGGCGCCGCTCGACGGAGGCGGCCACGCGTTCGAGCTCTTGGGAAAAGACCATGTAAGAAGGGGTTCGGAGCCGGACCTTTGCCGCAATTTGTCGGCAGACAACCCTAATACCACGTTGCTCCATGCGGCAACCGGGGGGTACAACGCGGGCTCATGACGACAGAGGCGATTCCGAGGGAGCGCCGGGCGCGGCGCACGCGCAAGCGGTCGCACCCCTGGCTAAGGCGCATTGCGCTTTTTCTCCTGGTGCTCGCGGGCGCCGTGCTGGTCTCCATCGCCCTCTACCGCTTCGTCGATCCGCCGATCACCGCGGTCCAGGCCGCGACCGTCGTCAAGGGCGGCAACGTCAAGAAGACCTGGGTGCCGCTCGAGCGCATGTCGCCCAACCTGCCGCTTGCGGTGATCGCCAGCGAGGACGGGCGCTTCTGCCAGCATTGGGGCGTCGATTGGGGTGCGGTGCGGGACGCGATCAACGAGGGCGGGGGGCTCGCAGGCTTTCGCGGTGCGAGCACCATCCCGATGCAGACCGCCAAGAACCTCTATCTCTGGAACCGCCGCTCCTATGTGCGGAAATTCCTCGAGGTGCCACTCGCCTACATCATGTCCGCGCTCTGGTCCAAAAAGCGGATGATGGAGGTCTATCTCAACGTCGCGCAGTTCGGCCCGGGGATCTATGGGGCCGAGGCGGCAAGCCGCCATTATTTCGGCAAGAGCGCCTCCCAGCTCAGCCGCCGCGAGGCCGTGCTGCTGGCCGTGGCATTGCCCAATCCCGGCTTCCGCAACCCGGCGCGGCCGAGCGCGCGCATGCAGCGGATCGCGCGGGCGGTCGATCTCAGGCTCCCGATCATCGCCAAGCGCGCGGGCTGCGTCCTGCCGCAGCGCTAGTCTCTCCCGAATAGCAGCTAACACCAAAGGGCTGGCGAAACAGTTTCTCGCGGTGCTATGGGGCAATATGGCCATCGAGTACCCCGTATCGCCCGGCACAATCCTGCGGTGCGATTACTCGCGTGGCGGGTTCCAGCCCCCCGAGATGATCAAAGCTCGACCGGCCATCGTTATCTCGCCTCGCCTACCACACAGGGACGGCCTTTGCACCGTAGTCCCGATCTCTAGTTCATATTCCGGACGAGACCTTGCTTATGAGGTGCGATTGGCGTTCGATCCGCCTCTGCCAGATCCGTATTCCTATGAGGTAGCGTGGGCGAAGTGCGACATGCTTGCGACAGTCGCATTCAAACGCCTCGACATGTTGAGGACGGCTCGCGACCAAACAGGCCGTCGAAAGTACCTGAAGCCTCGGCTATCGGCCGAAGATTTCGCGCGTGTGCAGCACGGCATCCTTTTCGCTCTCGGTATGAGCCGTTGACTTTTTGCTGAAAATCACGACATACCGAGTTGATTGCTCGCGGGAAACCGTTGAGCCTCAAGACCCCGAAAGGGGCCAGCCTCACCAAGGGTGAATCCAAACCAGGGTGAGGCTGTTGCTTTTCTAGGCTTCGGTTGTTTTCCAAATCCTCGGGTCATAACGATCGTCCTTTGGAGCGCGCGCGGGCACTGGCCAGGGCGGGAAATTGCCCCTATAAGGCGCCCGACGAGTCCGTGCCCCGGCCGGGCTGCCACCCACCCACAGGATCACGACCATGGCCGTACCCAAGAGAAAGACCTCGCGCATGAAGCGCGGCAACCGGCGGAGCCACGACGCGCTCGGCGCGCCGACCTATGTCGAGGACAAGGAGTCCGGCGAGCTCCGGCGCCCGCACCACATCGACCTTAAGACCGGCAAGTATCGCGGCCGGCAGGTGCTGACCGTCAAGGAAGAGGCCTAAGCGGGCCCAAAGTGGGCGGCGCAAGCTTCCGTAAACCAAGCCGCGAGAAAGCGCGCGCCTCGTCGCGCTCCTGCCGCCTTTCCAGCCCCATAGCCGCTCCAGAAGGCCGTTCCCGTTTTCGGCTTTCTTAAGTCTCGTGCCGTAAAGTTCACGTCAAAAGACGCAAAGCGCGTATTGCGCCGATGCGTCGTGAGCCGGATGGCACAGGGGGCGGACAGTTGAGTGCTTCGTCGAAAGAGTGCGCGCATGCGGACCAGGCCGCGCCGTCGCGGTCGCGCGCGCCCGCGGTTGCGCCCGAGCAGGGTCCCGGCATAAGCGAGCCCGAGCTCGATCTCGGCGAGATCCTCACGAGCCTACGCGAGACCGCCTATCGCTGGGACTTCGCCAGCGACCGGATCGACTGGGCCGAGAACGCCGCGTCCGTGCTCGGCGCGAGCGACATCGCTTCGCTCGCCAAGGGCCGTGCCTTCGCACTGATGGTCGCGCCCGAGCATGCCGGCGCGCGCTATGACGGCATCACCGGCGGCGCGCGTCCGGAACCCGGCAGCGAGGTCCGATACACGCTGCATTACCGCTTCCTGCCGCAGGGACGGCGCGGCAAGAACGCGCTCTGGGTCGAGGACAGCGGCGTCTGCAACATCGACCTTCAGGGCCGGCCCGCGCATGCGCAAGGCGTGCTGCGGGTCATGGCCGACCGCCGCGCCCGCGAGGCGCGCCAGACCCTGCTCGACAATCATGACGAGCTGACCGGCCAGCTGAACCGCACGCGGCTCAGCCAGGAGCTTACGCAGTTTCTGTCGAACGGCGGCTCGGCGCCCGAGCGCGGCGCCTTCCTGCTCGCGGGCATCAACGACCTGACCCTGGTCAACGAGACCTACGGCTTCGATGTCGGCGACGAGGTGATCGCGATCGTCGGTCGGCGGCTCGCCCGAGGCTTGCGCGGCAAGGACTGCGTCGGCCGGTTCTCGTCGAACAAATTCGGCGTGATCCTGCACGACTGCGATCCGCAACGGGTTACGACCATCGCCCGGCGCCTGATGGCAGTGGTGCAGGACAACGTCGTCGAGACCAGCGTCGGCGCCATCGCCGCCTCGATCGCCATCGGCGGCGTGCTGCTGCCCGAACATGCCGCGAATGCGCAGGCCGCAACGGGTCGGGCGCTCGCCGCGCTCGACATCGCGCGCATCAGCCGCGACGACCGCTTCAATCTCTATAGCCCTTGCGAGCGGCGGGAGTCCGACCGCCGCCGCGCCGTGGCCCTGGCCGACGAGATCGTGCGCGCGCTGAACGACCGCCGCATGCTGCTCGCGCTGCAGCCGATCGTCGCCTCCGGCCGGCACGAGCCTGAGATCTACGAGTGCTTCCTGCGCATGAAGCGCCTCGACGGCACCATCGTCCCGGCGGCGGAGTTCATGCGTGTGGCCGAACGCTTCGGCCTCGCCAAGCTGCTCGATCACCGGGCGCTCGAGCTCGCGATCGATCTGCTCCGCGCCTCGCCCACGCTCAGCCTCGCGCTCAATGTCTCGGCGGCGACCGCGAGTGACCGGCAGTTCGTTGCCAATCTCGATGCGTTCTCGGGCGGCGACCGCGGGCTCACGAGCCGGCTCGTGGTCGAGATCGCCGAGACTGCGGCGATGGCCGATCTCGACGAGACGGTGAAGTTCGTCGGCACCCTGAAGGCGCTCGGCGTGCGCGTGGCGCTCGACGATTTCGGCGCGGGCTACTCTTCGTTCCGGAGCCTCAGGCGGATCGGCGTCGACATGGTCAAGATCGACGGCTCCTTCATCCGGAACCTCGCCAGCCACGCCGAGGACGAGGTGTTCGTGCGCACGCTGATCGGTCTTGCCCGCGATTTCGGCATGGCCACGGTCGGCGAATGGGTCGGCGACGAGGAGACGGTGAAGCTGCTCGAGGGCGCCGGCATCGCCTATATGCAGGGCCACTTCTTCGGCGTGCCCGAGCTTGCCGACACGCCCGAGGCCGCACGGCCCGCGGTCTAGCCGTCCTTCCTTCCCTTCGCCGTTTGTCATTGCCCGGCTTGGCCGGGCAACCCAGTAGTCTGGGGACGGCGACAATCAGTAAGGCCCGCGCTTACTGGGTTTCCGCCTTCGCGGGAATGACAGGCGGCGCGGGTCAGAGAACCTTCCCGCCGGCAAGGCGTGCGGCGAGCGCGGCGAGGGTCGCATCGTGGATGCCGGCCTCTTCGAGATGGCGCACCGTATTCAGCACATAATCGAGATTGGTGCCTGACTGGCCCGACGCGTCGCGCACCAGCGCGGCCTGCTTCTCGATGGAGAGCCGCCCCGCATATTGCGGGTGGGTGCGGTCGGCGACGTAGCAGAGCGCCTCGATCTCGCGGCCCGAGCCGTCGAGCAGGCTCACGGGCTTGGCGGCTTCCACATAGACGGCGGTGATCTGCTCGCGCGCGCGCAGATAGTCGAGCGTGGCGTCGCGTCGCGGCGGCTCGACGCGGAAGGCGACACCGCGGCAGGAACCGCCCTCATCGAGGCCGAGCACGAGGCCCGGCCGCTCGGTCGTGCCGCGATGGTGGAAGGAATAGATGCAGAGCGCCCGGTGCGCGCCGACGATCGCCGCCGGTGCGCGCTCGGCGAAGTCGAAGCCCGGCTGCCACATCAGCGAGCCGTAGCCGAAGATCCAGAGGTCAGTCGGAGATTTCGTTCCCGTCATATCAATTCTTGTCATTGCCCGGCTTGGCCGGGCAACCCAGTAGCCTCGGCATTCGACAGCAAGAGGGCACGGTGATTACTGGATTCCCGCCTTCGCGGGAATGACATGCGGATGGGACCTTAGCCTCTCACTCTTCATGGCCGTGGGGGCGGCCGAAATCGGCGGCTTCGGTGTCCTGGCCGGCCTCGATGATGCCGCGGCGGATGGCGCGGGTGCGGGTGAACAAGGCCTCGAGCGCGTCGCCGTCTTCCCAGCGGATCATGCGCTGCAGCGCCGCGAGGTCCTCCGAGAAGCGGCCGAGCATCTCCAGCACCGCCTCCTTGTTGTTGAGAAACACGTCGCGCCACATCACGGGGTCCGACGCGGCGATGCGGGTGAAGTCGCGGAAGCCGCCGGCCGAGAACTTAACCACCTCCGACTGCGTGACCTGCTCCATGTCGGCCGCGGTGCCGACGATGTTGTAGGCGATCAGATGCGGCACGTGGCTGGTGATGGCGAGCACGATGTCGTGGTGCTCCGGGCTCATGATCTCGACCTTGGCGCCGAGCAGGCGCCAGAACGCGGCGAGCTTCTCTACGGCCGCAGGTCCGGTGCCAGTCGGCGGGGTGAGGATGCACCAGCGGTTCTCGAACAATTCGGCGAAGCCCGCATCGGGGCCGGAATGCTCGGTGCCCGCCACCGGATGCGCCGGCACGAACTGCACAGTCTTCGGCAGGTGCGGAGCCATGTCGCGCACGATCGAGCTTTTCACCGAGCCGACGTCGGAGACGATGGCGCCCGGTGCGAGATGCGGACCGATCTCTTGTGCGACCTTGCCGCAGGCGCCGACCGGGATGCAGACAATGACAAGGTCGGCGCCTTCGACGGCTTGCGCGTTGGTCTCGGTGACATGATCGGCAATCCCGAGCTCGGCGATGCGCGCGCGCGTCTTCTCCGAGCGGGCGGTCGCCACGATCTCGCGCACCGCGCCTTTCTCGCGTGCCGCGCGGGCGATGGACGAGCCGATCAGGCCCACGCCGACCAGGGCGAGCTTCTCGAACAGAGGCTCGGTCATGCGCGGGCCCTGGCCTTCGCGCCGAGGAACGCGCCGAGCGCATCGAGCACGGCGCGGTTGTCGTCCTCCGTGCCGATGGTCATGCGCAGCGCCTGCGGGAAGCCGTATTCCCCGACGCGGCGCAGGATGATGCCGTGCTCGTGCAGGAACTCATCGGCGTCCGCCGCGCGCTTGTCGGTCGGGAAATGCAGCAAGAGGAAATTGGCGACGCTTGGCGTGACGCCAAGCCCGAGCGCGGCAAGCTCCTGCGTCATGCGCTTGAGCCATGCGGCGTTGTGCTCGCGCGCACGCGTGACCCAGTCCCGGTCCTGCAACGCGGCGATGCCGGCGGCGATCGCCGGTCCCGACACGTTGAACGGCCCGCGGATGCGGTTCAGTGCGTCGGCGATGTTGGGCGGGCAATAGGCCCAGCCGAGCCTGAGCGAGGCAAGCCCGTAGATCTTGGAGAAGGTGCGCGTCATCACCGTGTTGTGGGTGGCATCGACCAGCGCGGCGCCTGCGTCGTAGTCGCCCGCGCGGACATATTCGGCATAGGCCGCATCGAGCACGAGCAGCACGTCGTCGGGCAGGCCTTCGCGCAGGCGCTCGATCTCGCCGGCCGGGAGATAGGTGCCGGTCGGGTTGTTCGGATTGGCGACGAACACGATGCGGGTCGCGTCGGTCACGCGCGCGAGGATCGCATCGACGTCGGTGGTGAGATCGCGCTCCGGCGCGGGAACAGGCGTCGCGCCGCGCGCCAGGATGGCGATCTTGTAGACCAGGAAGCCGTGCTCCGAGTAGATCGCCTCGTCGCCAGGGCCGAGATAGGCCTGCGCCAGGAGGTTCAGCAGCTCGTCCGAGCCCGCGCCGCAGACGATTTGCGCCGGATCGATGCCGTGCAGCGCGCCGAGCGCCTCGCGCAGGGCCCGCGCCGAGCCGTCGGGGTAGCGCGACAGCGTGGCGGCGGCCGCGCGATAGGCCTCGATCGCGCGCGGGGAGGGGCCGAACGGCGTCTCGTTGGACGAGAGCTTGATCGCCGGGCGGCCGCTCGCGAGCGCGCTCGTGCCGGGCACGTAAGGCGCGATGTCGAGAATGCCTCGACGCGGGGCTGGGCCACGCTTGGCGGCCATGACGTCAACTCCTTGGCGATGCTGTAAGCGGCTTGCCGTAAGCGGCTCTCCATAGGGCCATTAGCGCCGCCAAGGCAAAGAAAAGATTGACTTTCGACGGCAAGCTCCTAGCTAACGCCGAATTGTGCCGCTAGGCGTCATGGTTCACGGCGTCCGTCATGGTGAGGTGCCCGGCCGTCCTTCGAGGCTCGGGCTTCGCCCTCGCACCTCAGGATGACGGCCGGGCCTCGAACCACGCACAGCCTTCGGAGCGGGCGAGTAGTCGACGATGACCGAGACCAAGACGGCGCAGGCCCTTACCGACAATTCCTTGCGGCTTGAGCAGGTCGCCAACCCGCAGAGCGAGTGCGTGCATTTCCCGGCGCACGAGCCGCTCGCGCTGGACTGCGGCGCCGAGCTCGCGCCGTTCTCGATCGCCTATCAGACCTACGGCACGCTGAACGCCGACAAGTCGAACCTGGTGCTGGTCTGCCACGCGCTAACCGGCGATCAGCATGTCGCAAATCTGCATCCCGTGACGGGCAAGCCCGGCTGGTGGGAGACCATGGTCGGCCCCGGCAAGCCGATCGACACCGACCGCTATTTCGTACTGTGCCCGAACGTGATCGGCGGCTGCATGGGCTCGACCGGGCCGTCGTCGCTCAACCCCGCGACGGGCCGCGCCTACGGGCCTGACTTTCCGGTCATCACCATCCGCGACATGGTGCGCGCGCAGGCGCGGCTGCTCGACCATCTCGGCATCGGCACGGTACTTTGCGTGCTCGGCGGCTCGATGGGCGGCATGCAGGTGCTCGAATGGGCCGCGACATATAAAGACCGCGTGTTCTCCGCGGTGCCGATCGCCTGCGCCGCGCGCCACTCCTCGCAGAACATCGCCTTCCACGAGGTGGGCCGCCAGGCGGTGATGGCCGATCCCGAGTGGTGCGAGGGCCGCTATCTCGACGAGGGCAAGAGCCCGCGCAAGGGGTTGGCGGTCGCGCGCATGGCCGCGCATATCACCTATCTCTCGGACGACGCGCTGCACGAGAAGTTCGGGCGCCGGCTGCAGGATCGCGAGAAGGTGACGTTCGGCTTCGACGCGGACTTCCAGGTGGAGAGCTATCTGCGCCACCAGGGCCTGAGCTTCGTCGACCGGTTCGACGCCAATTCTTATCTCTACATCACCCGCGCCATGGATTATTTCGACCTCGCCGCGGACCATGGCGGCGTGCTCGCCAATGCCTTCGCCGGCACCAAGACGCGCTTCTGCCTCGTGTCGTTCACGAGCGATTGGCTGTTCCCGACCGAGGAGAGCCGCGAGATCGTGCATGCGCTGAACGCGGTCGCCGCCAATGTCAGCTTCGTCGAGATCGAATCGAGCAAGGGCCACGACGCCTTCCTGCTGCACGAGCCCGAGCTGTTCGACACGGTGCGCGGGTTCCTGAGCGCGGCTGCCAAGAAGCGCGGCATCGCGGAGGCGCAAGGGTGGCTTCCATGAACGTGACCGTCCCCGCGAAGTCGATCCGCGCCGGCGACGCCGCGCGCGTCGATCTGCTGCTCATCGCCGAGATGGTGGCGCCGGGCGCGCGCGTGCTCGATATCGGCTGCGGCGACGGCACGCTGTTGCGCATTCTCGCCGAGAAGCGCGGCGTCGACGCGCGCGGCATCGAGCTGTCGCAAGCCGGGGTGAACAACTGCGTGGCGCAGGGGCTGTCGGTGATCCAGGGCGACGCCGACACTGACCTCGTGCATTACCCGGACCTCGCCTTCGACTACGCCATCCTGTCGCAGACCGTCCAGGCAACCTACGCGCCGCGCGACGTGCTGGAGCAGCTCTTGCGCATCGGCAAGCGCGCCATCGTGTCGTTTCCGAATTTCGGGCATTGGCGCGTGCGCACCCAGCTGCTGTTCGGCGGGCAGATGCCGCAGACCGACAATCTGCCGGACCGCTGGTACGACACGCCGAATATCCATCTCTGCACGATCAAGGATTTCCTCGCGCTGTGCGACGATGTCGGCGCTAAGGTGGAGCGCGCGGTGGCGCTCAACGCTTACGGGCGGAAGCTCGCGGTCTCGATGCCCTATTTCGCGCAGAACCTGTTCGGCGAGCAGGCCGTGTTCCTCTTGTCGCGCTAGGCACTCCTCTCGCCTCTCCGCCTTGTCATGCCCGCGAAGGCGGGCACCCAGTATTCACGGACCGTGGTTACTGGGTCGCCCGGTCAAGCCGGGCGATGACACGCTGTGATAGAGAAGAGTGAGGCGAAACGCCGGCGGGGACGGGGACGATGCGGCGGCGCGCTTTCACCTCGCGCACCGGCACCGCGGCATAGACCTGCTTGGTGGCTTCCACCATGATCACGCCGGAGAAGGTCGGCCACAGCACGAGCCCAAGCCGCTCCCAGAACAGCGGCCAGCGCAGCAGCACGCGCCAATTGAAGGGCGGCATATAGAGCGCGTATTGCCACTCCTCGGGCGTGAACATCGCGTCCTTGAGCAGCTTGGTGAGCTGCGAGCGGGAGAACGGGCTGCCATAGCCGAAGGGCGTGGTGTCGACGCGCGCCCAAAGTCCGCGCCGGTTCGGGACGACGATCAGGAGCCGCCCGTTCGGCGCCAGAACGCGCCACAGCTCGCGCAGCAGCTCGCGGGATTTCTCGGACCGTTCGAGCATGTGCACGAGCAGGATGCGGTCGGCGCATTCGTCGGGGAGCGGCAAGTCGGTCTCATCGACCAGCACGCTCATGGTCGGTCCGTGCCCGGGCCAGGGGAGCGCGCCGAGCCCCGCCGGCATCAGCGCGCCGACGCGTTCCGCATCGTCCCGGTAGGCGCCGAGATAGGGCACGGCGAAGCCGAGCCCGAACAGCGAGCGGCCCTTGAGATCGCCGAAGCGGGCGCGCAGCCGCGCGCCGAGCAGCCGCCGCACGACATGGCCGAGCGGGCGCGTGTAGAAATCCTTGAGGTCGACGACGTCGAGATGCATGGCGGACGCATATTAGCGTGATGCCGGAGAGGGCCGCAGCAGTGTTGGTGTCATTCCCGCGAAAGCGGGAATCCAGTATCGAGGGCGCGGCGAAGAGTTCTAGGGGCGGTGACTACTGGGTGCCCGCCTACGCGGGCATGACAATTCGTAGGGTCTACGCCAACCAACGCGGGTGGCGACCAGCCTTTCCGCGCGGTTTCCAATCCGACGCATTCCGGTGCTAGGCTCGCGGCTCGCAAGGGTCTCGGAGCACATCATGGCGCGTCTTGAAGTCCATCAATACCCGACACGCAGCGACAATTACGGCGTGCTGCTGCACGATCCCGAGACCGAGGCGACCGCGGCGATCGACGCGCCCGACGCCGAAGACCTACTCGCGGCGCTGCACGAGAAGGGCTGGGTGCTGAGCCATATCCTGACCACGCATCACCACCACGACCACACCGCGGGCAACGCCATCGTCAAGCGGATGACCGGCTGCACCATCGTGGGCCCGGCCAAAGAAGCGGGCTCGATCCCCGGCATCGACGTCGAGGTCCGCGAAGGTGACATCGTCCAGCTCGGCAACGCGCGGGCGCGGGTGATCGAGACGCCGGGCCATACCCGCGGCCACGTCACCTATCACTTCCCCGACGATGGGCTCGCCTTCGTCGGCGACACGCTGTTCTCGGTCGGTTGCGGGCGGCTGCTCGAAGGCGACGCCAAGACGATGTGGTCCTCGCTCGAGAAGCTCGCCGCGTTGCCGCCTGAGACCGCAATCTATTGCGGGCACGAATATACCAACGCCAATTGCCGCTTCGCGCTGACGGTCGAGCCTGAGAACGATGCCCTTCGCGCGCGCGCCGCGGAGGTCGCGGCGCTCGCCGAGGCGGGCCGCCCCGCGTTGCCGACGACCATCGCGCAGGAGCTCGCCACCAATCCGTTCCTCAGGCCGTCGAGCCCGGCGATCCAGAAACGGCTCGGCATGGAGGGGCGGCCGTTGCCTGAAATCTTCGGCGAGATCCGCAAGCGCAAGGATAGGTTCTGACCTCATAACTGTGTCATTGGCCGACTTGACCCGGCTGCGCCGGCCGAAGCCTCTCGAGCAACGTCGTTGTGACGCTAGGCTTCGCCGGGCGAAGGCCGGGCAATCCAGCAGTCTTCGAGCGTCGCCGATTACTGGGTGCCCGCCTTTGCGGGCCTGACAAGCCTGTGGGACTAGAGATGGATCCCGATAAGATCACCGCGGAAGAGGTCATCGCGCTGTTCGGGCTCGCGCCGCATCCGGAAGGCGGCCATTACCGCGAGACGTTCCGCGATGCATACGGGCAGGGCGACCGCGCGCATTCGACCGCGATCCTGTTCCTGCTGCGCGAGGGCGAGGTGTCGCGCTGGCATCGCGTGGATGCCGCCGAGCACTGGCACTTTCACGGCGGCGCGCCGTTGCTGCTTCAGATCGCGGATGGCGACGCGCGGCAGGAGGTTCGGCTCGGCGCGGATTGGCGTGCGGGCGACGCGCCGCACGCCATCGTGCCGGCGCATGCCTGGCAGAGCGCGAAGAGCCTCGGCGCGTGGACGCTGGTCGGTTGCACCGTCGCGCCGGGTTTCGAGTTTGCGGGCTTCGAATTAGCGCCCGACGGTTTTGAGCCCTGATCCCAACGGTTGTCATGCCCGCGAAGGCGGGCACCCAGTGACCACCACCCTTGGCAAAACAATGCTCTCGCGGCGTTTACTGGGTCGCCCGGCCTTCGCCCGGCGAAGCCTAGCGTCACAACGACGTTGCTCGAGAGGCTTCGGCCGGCGCAGCCGGACCAAGCCGGGCGATGACAGTCGTCTAGGTTCGAGCGGTCAGGCTCAATCCATATACTGCCCGCCGTTGATGGTGATGGTCGAGCCGGTGATCCAGCCCGCCTCGTCGGCGGCGAGGAAGGTGACGCAGCGCGCAACCTCGTCGGCCTCGCCGAGCCGGCCGACCGGGATCTGGCCCACGATCGACTTCATCACATCCTCGGAGACGCCGGCGAGCAGCTCAGTCGCTACATAGCCCGGCGCGATGGCGTTGACCGTCACGCCCTTGCGGGCGTTCTCCAGCGCAACCGCGCGGGTGAAGCCGATCACGCCCGACTTCGCCGCGCAGTAATTAGCGAGCCCGAGCTGGCCCTTCTGCCCGTTGATCGAGGCGATGTTGACGATGCGGCCGAAGCCCCGGTCGCGCATGCCGTTGATCACCGGCCGCGTCACGTTGAACAGCGAGTCGAGATTGGTGCGCATCACCGCTTCCCACTGCTCGTGGCTCATCTTCTGCAGCATGGCGTCGCGCGAGATGCCGGCATTGTTGACCAGCACCTCGATCGGGCCGACCTCGTTCTCAACTGCGGCGATGCCTTCGCCGCAGGCTGTGTAGTCGCCGACGTCCCACTTGAACACCGGGATGCCGGTCTCCTTCTTGAAGGCTTGGGCGGCCTCGTCATTGCCGCCGTAATTGGCGGCGACCTTGTAGCCCGCTTGTTTCAGCGCCTTTGAGATCGCGCCGCCAATGCCGCGCGTTCCTCCCGTGACGAGAGCGACCCTTCCCATAGTTTCCTCCTTTGTGGCGCACTGAACGGCGCCTGGTTCTTCAGACGTCATGCCCGGACTTGAGCCGGGCATCCATGCCGTTGCGTCTCAGCATTTGAAGCGTCGATGGAATGGATTGCCGGGTCAAGCCCGGCAATGACGTGGTGGGTTTGCGTTTTAAGCGAACTAGTCCCGCTCGACGCACATGGCGATGCCCATGCCGCCGCCGATGCAGAGCGTGGCGAGGCCTTTCTTGGCGTCGCTCCGCTGCATCTCGTGCAGCAAGGTGGTGAGAATGCGCGCACCGGACGCGCCGATCGGGTGGCCGATGGCGATGGCGCCGCCATTGACGTTGACCTTGCTGGTGTCCCAGCCGAGATCCTTGTTAACGGCAAGCGCCTGCGCGGCGAACGCCTCGTTGGCCTCGATCAGGTCGAGATCCTTGACGGTCCAGCCGGCCTTCTCCAGCGCCTTGCGCGAGGCGGGGATCGGGCCCGAGCCCATGATCTTGGGATCGACGCCCGCGGTCGCCCAGGAGGCGATCTTGGCGAGCGGCTTCAGCCCACGCTTCTTGGCTTCCTTGGCGGTCATCAGCACCACGGCGGCGGCGCCGTCATTGAGGCCCGACGCGTTGCCGGCGGTGACGGTGCCTTCCTTGTCGAAGGCGGGCCGCAGCTTCGCGGCATCCTCAAGCTTGGCGCCTTCGCGGATGTACTCATCCTCGGCGACAACGGTCTCGCCCTTGCGGGTCTTGACCGTCACCGGCGCGATCTCGTCCTTGAACTTGCCGGCCTTCTTGGCAGCCTCGGCCTTGTTCTGCGAGGCGGTGGCGAACTTGTCCTGCTCCTCGCGGGTGAGCTGCCACTGGCGCGCCACGTTCTCCGCGGTCGTGCCCATGTGATAGCCGTTGAAGGCCTCCCACAGCCCGTCCTTGATCATCGAATCGACGAACTCGAGCGGGCCCATCTTCTGCCCGTTGCGGAGGTGGGCGACATGCGGCGACAGGCTCATATTCTCCTGACCGCCCGCGACGACGATGTCGGCGTCGCCCGCCGCGATCTGCTGCGCACCGAGCGCAACCGCGCGCAAGCCGGAGCCGCAGACCTGGTTCACACCCCAGGCAGTGGAGCCGTCCGGAATGCCGGCGGCGATCGCCGCCTGGCGCGCGGGGTTCTGCCCCTGGCCGGCGGTGAGCACCTGGCCCATGATCACTTCATCCACATCGGCGGGATCGACCTTGGCGCGCTCGAGCGCGGCCTTGATGGCGACTTGGCCCAGTGTGTGCGCAGGCAGGCTCGCGAGCGAGCCGTTGAACGTCCCGACCGGCGTACGCGCGGCGGAAACAATGACAATCTCCTCGTCTTTCATTACTGCAAATCTCCATTCCCCTTAGGACCCAAGGTCATAGCCTAGTGACCTGGTCGATGGAAGCTTACGCTTGGCCGGCGGACGCGTTAAGCCCTTTGCGGCAAAGCCTCTGGTGCTCTGCACAAAGATCGTGCTACTGATTTCGCAGTTGCGGCATAGAGTAACCTTGGGACGCAACCTGGGGTCGGGTTCCAAGGCAGAGGAGCTGACAGACGTGGCAAGGGATGCTGAGCACGAGAGCCGTCCGGTCATCATCAAGAAATACGCGAACCGCAGGCTCTACAATACCGATACCAGCACCTACGTGACGCTCGAGGACCTCGCCGAGATGGTGCGGGGCGAGCGCGATTTCGTGGTCTACGACGCCAAGACCGGCGAGGACCTGACCCATTCCGTGCTCACCCAGATCATCGTCGAGCAGGAGAGCCGGGGCACCAACCTGCTGCCGATCGGTTTCCTGCGCCAGTTGATCCGCTTCTACGGCGACAGCATGCAGAAGCTGGTGCCGAGCTATCTCGAGTTCAGCCTCGACAAGCTGGTGCGCCAGCAGGAAGAGTATCGCCAGCGCTTCGCGCATACCTTCGGCACGGCGGCGTTCGAGGCGATGCAGGAGCAGGTGCGCAAGAACTTCGCGGCCTTCGAGCGCGCGCTCGGCATGTTCACGCCGTTCCCGAAAACGAGCGGAACGCCGGCGGAAGAGAACGGCGCGGCTGCCAAGCCCGCCGAGACGACGCCCGCCAAGCCGGCCGCGCCGAGCGACGACGAGATCGCCACGCTCAAGGCCGAGCTCAGCGCGATGCAGCAGCGGCTCGAGCAGCTCTCGCGGCGTTAGGTTTCCAGAGCTTCATCCCTCCCCTTGATGGGGAGGGAGTCGCGCGCCACGCGCGAGGGTGAGTATCCCTGCGTCTGCAGGAACGCCCCCCACCCCGACGCCGCAAAAGCGGCGTCGGACCTCCCCACAAGGGGGAGGTTTGAATCCGTCACTAAAGCACGCGCGCGAGAATCGGCAGCACGCCGCTCGCCTGCAGATGCTCGACGGCCTCGATCGCCGGAAAGGCGGCGAGGAACAAGAGGCCGTCGGTGAAAGTGCGCTTCAACGCCTTGGGGTCGAAGGCGATCTCATCAGCATCGCGATAGAGGGAAAGCCTCGGCCAGAAGAGCGGCGTCTCGCGCGCATAAGTCTCGTAGCGCTGCCCGAACACCGCGCTGAGATGCTCCGCTTCCTTGTTCGCGGTGCTTGAGAGAATGGAGTAGGCGATAAGCCCTAGGCCGAGAGCGGCGGCGGCGGAGCCGAACATCAGTCCGATGCCCACGGCGCCGATGGTGGAAAACAGATAAAGCGGGTTCCGCGTGACAGAGTAGGGGCCCGCCGTGATCAGCTCGCGATTCTTGCGCGCGCCGATATAGAGCGTGCTCCACATGCGGCCGGTGATGCAAACCAGCACCAGGCCAAGCCCCGCCAGCTCGATGAATTCGTGCGCGAGGCCGGCAAGCAGCGGCTGGGTCAAGAGGATCGCACCCGCAAGCAGCACGCCGCCCGCCTGCAGCAGGTGGATGCGCGGCCGCTGTCTGACGGGCAGAGATGTCATGCGCGCTTTCCCCTCCAGCGCATGGTCTCGGCCGCGATTGCAGCTTTTCAATGACCGCGGGGAGGGACGCGATGCACAGCCCTCAAGCTTTGTCATCGCCCGGCTTGACCGGGCGACCTAGTAGTCGCTGTCCACGCCAGCAAGGCGAGGGCAGTGCTTACTGGGTTCCCGCCTTCGCGGGAATGACAAGCGGAGGGGTGAAAGACAAACGGAGAGGTGAGTGGGCTGCCGCTAAGCCGCGGTGGCGGTGGGGGCGAGGCGCTCCAGATGCGCCTCGGCGAGGTCGGCCTCGACCTGATGGCGCGCTTCGCCGGTCTCGGCGAGCAGGTGGATATGCACCTCGTTCGCGCCGCGCTTCGCGCCCTCATGGCGAAGATGGGCGAGGTTGAGCGTCGCCGTGTCGTCCTTGGTCTGGCCGAAGGCAAGCGCCTCGCGCCTGCCGTCCTCATGACGCCTGACCAGGATGTAGTTGGCTTGCGGCAGCGCCGGGCAGCCGATCAACGAATAGACGCTGTGCAGATAACGCCGGCCCGAGGCGCCGCGCCAATAGTGGAAGGCCTGCGCGAACGCAGCCTCCGCGCAGACCAGCGCCGGCTCGTCGGCGGGGCCCCATTGGCCCAAATCGGCAGGATCGGCTTTGCGCATCCACATGACAGGCGAGTTCCCGAATTAACCAACTCGGTGAGAGATGGTTGGCTGCGTGACGAATTCAAGACTTGGCGCGAAGTTCCAAGTCTCGACGACGATTCTCTGTCGTTTCGTTGGAACAAAGCTAGAACGAAAGGCGTTTCTTCGTCAAGTCTTTAAGTATTAACAAGTAGTTAACGCGGGGCGCCTGACCCGCCCTCTCTGGCTCCACGTCATGCCCGGCCTTGAGCCGGGCATCCAGGGCAAGTGGCGCAGAGCGAAGGGTCCCCTGGATCGCGGGCTCAAGTTCGGCGATGACGTACGTCGGTTTGATCGGGAGCGATATCGGCTCTGGCCTCCGCCAAGAGCCGGTCGGAAGCGGTCTCGATGGCGGCTTCCAGCCGCTCGAGGAACTCTGCCTTAGAGAGGCCCGGCGGGATCGGATCGAGGAACTCGACCACGATCGTGCCAGGGAGCCGGCGGAAGCTTCGCCGCGGCCAGAACACGCCTGAGTTCAGCGCCACCGGCACGCACGGCACACGAAGCGCGTCGTAGAGCAGCGCGACCCCTGTCTTGTAATCGGGCGGCGCACCCGGCGCGCGGCGCGTCCCTTCCGGGAAGATGATGATCTCGCGCCCGTCCTCGATGCGCTGCTTCGCCTCGCGCAGCATGTTGCGCAGCGCCGCGGCGCCCTTGTCGCGATCGACCGGGATCATCCCGAATTTGTGCGAGAACCAGCCGTGGAACGGGATCCAGAACAGCTCCCGCTTCATCAGATAGACGGGGTCGCGCAAGAGCGGGATCAGCGCGAAAGTGTCCCACGCCGACTGATGCTTCGCTGCGACGAGGCAGGCGCCTTGCGGGAGCTTGTCGTGGCCACGCACCTCGAGCTTCGTGCCGACGATCACGCGCAACAGCCAGAGCTCGAAGCGCGCGTGCATGGCGAGCGCATACATCGCCCAACTGCGCGGCGCGAGCAGCAGCGGGCTGAGCAGCACGACGGCGGCCGTCGTCGTCACATAGAACAGCACGTTGAACAGGAAGGAGCGGAGCATCTAAGGCTGCGGCAGGTCCTCGGCCGCCACCGTGCCGTCGCTCGAGAACAGGGTGCGCACGAGCTCAGTGGCGCCGAGCCGCCCAAGCGCCGGCAGATATTTCAGATATTCCGACATCAAGAGACGCGTCGAGCCTGGATAGGTCCACCAGCGCTCGAGATGCACATTGTTGTCGACCACGGGGTAGGGGATCAGCGTCACGTTCGGCAGCACGCGCTGCAGCTCGGCGAGCGCGCGCGGCATATGATAGTTCGAGGTGACGACGATGATCTTGTCGTATTTGTGCAACGCTACCCATTGTGCCGTCTCGGTCGCGTTGTCGATCGTGTTGCGCGCCTCCTTGTCGATGTCGACGCAGCAGGTGAAATACTCGCCGCCCACCGAGGCCATCTGCGCCAGCTCCTCCTCCGTGGTGCCGCGATAGACGCCGGTGATCAGCAAGCGCTTCGCCTTGCCGTCGGCGAGCAGCTTCATGGCCTGGTCGATGCGGGCGACACCGCCGGTGAGCACGGCGATGCCGTCGGCATTGGGCACGGGCTCGTGCGGCACGCGGTCGATCCCGTTGGCGAACACGAAGAAGCCGATGAAGAAGATCACGAACAGCAGGAGCACGCCGTCGAACAGGAGCCTGACCGCGCCCGCAAAGCCGCTGAACCGGCCCGGTCTCCTTTCCCGTTCCTCCCGCACCCGCCACTCCGTTCTGTCAGGCTTTGCGCGCAACAATATGCAAAATGAGGCAATTGCGAAATCGGCTTCGTCGCCCGCGCGGCTCTCAGTTCGCATGACCCTCAATGTCAACCCCGTCATGCCCGGCCTTGAGCCGGCCATCCAGGGGCAACCGGCACGGAGCCAACGGCCCCTGGATCGCCGGGTCAAGCCCGGCGATGACGTGTGATGTGGGTCCGATCAGTGAGGCTTGCAGCTGTAAAAGATGCTTATTCGTAGGATTTCAGCACGCGGACGACGCCGATCCGCGAGGTCAGCATGCAGATCGCGGCAACCACGACGACCACCAGCACGCAGAGCAGATAGCCGGGAAAGTCGAGCTGGCCGGTGCCGAACAGCCTTTGCGTCTCGGCAGCGGCGACCGGGCCCGCGCCGCCCAGCATGCGCATCAAATAGGGCATGAGCAAAAAGGCGAGCGCCGCGGCAATTGCGCCCATCAGCCCCGCGCGCACGCCAAGCCCAAGAAAATGCCGTTCGAACTCGCGGCTGATGAAGCGCTCGCTGGCGCCGACGAAATGCAGCACCTCGATGATGGCGCGGTTCGAGGCCATGGCGCTGGAGGTGGCCGAGACGATCACCGCGACGGTCGCGGCGGCCACGAGGCCGAGCACCGAGAGCCCGCCGAGCGCGGCCGAGCGCGTCAGCGTCTTGATCTCGTCCTGCCAGCGGCGATGATCGTCCAACGTCACGCCCTCGAAATTCTGCGCGAGCGCGTTCTTGATCAGCGCGATGTCGGGCGGGCTGCCGCGGTCGATCTCCACCGCGATCAGGCGGGGGATGGGCAGGGCCGAGAGCGCGTCCGACTGGCCGAGCCACGGCTCGAGCAGCTTCGCCGAATCCTCGGCGGTGAGCGGCTTGACCCGCGTCACGCCCTTCTGCTTGGCGAGGAACAGCGCGACGAGCGTCATCTTCTTGTCGATGTCGGCGGCGTCGAGCGGCGCAAGCTCGACGGTGATCTCGCTCGACAGATCGTTCACCCAGGCCTGGGCCGACTGGTTGATCATGTAGACCGCGCCGGCCGTGAGGCAGGCGAGGAAGGACATGATGGCGATCACCACTGTCAGCGCGTTGCCGGCGACCGAGCCCGGCGGCACGATCTGGGCGGTCTTCGGCTGCAGCCGCGCCGGCAGCCGTGCGGCGAGGCGCGCCGGCAGGAGGCCTGCGAGCAGGCTCGACCAGGGATAGTCGCGGATATCGGAGATCAAGGTCATCGTCCCGCGCGCACCTGCAATTGACCGCTTTCGAGGGCAAGGCGCGGCGCGTCGAGCTGCTCCATCAAGGCATAGTCGTGGGTGGCGATGATCACCGAGGTGCCGAGCCGGTTCAGCTCGACGAACAGGCGGAGCAGCCGGTTGCCGATCGCGGGATCGACGTTGCCGGTCGGCTCGTCGGCGAGCAGCAGCTCGGGGCGTGCGATCACCGCGCGGGCGATCGCCGCGCGCTGCTTCTCCCCGCCGGAGAGGATCTCAGGATATGCGTTCATGCGCTCACCGAGCCCGACCCAGTGCAGCAAGTCCGTCACGTCGTCGCGATAATCGGATTCCCGCTTGCCCATAACGCGCAAAGGCAGCGCCACGTTCTCCCAGGTGGTCAAGTGATCGAGCAGGCGGAAATCCTGGAACACGATGCCGATGCGGCGGCGGAGCCCCGCGCGCTGGCTCGGGTTAAGCTCGGCCACGTTCTCCCCGAAGATGAAGACGAGGCCCCTGGTCGCCCTGAGCGACATGAAAAGCAGGCGGAGCAGCGTGGTCTTGCCTGCGCCCGAGGCCCCGGTCAGGAAGTGAAAGGACCCCGGAAGCACGTGGAAGGTGACGTCGCGCAGGATTTCCGGGCCGCCGCCGTAGCGCAGCCCGACATTGTCGAAGCGGATCACCCGGGTTCCTTGGCCTCTAAAGAATTGCCGACAAAGGGCACTTTATGCTGAACTCCTAGTCAGGTATCAATGGAATTGGGCAATGGCATGGGGGCATGCCATAAAACGAGGCAAGGGGGCCATATCGGCGTATCGCGATGGCAACACTCATCATTTGCCCTGCTTGTGACACGCGTTACGAGACGGCGGCAGTTTTTCCCCCCGAGGGCCGTAAGGTCCGCTGCAGCAAATGCAGCCATGTCTGGCAGGCGGTAGCCGTCACGCTTCCGCCTCAGCCGGGGGCGACGCCTGCGGCGCAGCCCGCAGCAAAGCCTGCCGCGCCCGCTGCGCCACCACCTGCTGCCAAGCCGCAGCCGAAACCGGCTCCGGCCGCTCCGGCCGCTCCGGCCGCGCCACAGCCCGGCCTTGCCGCCAAGCCGCAGCCTGCTCCGGCTGCGCCGCGTCCCGCCGCACCGAGCCCCGGGCTGACCGGGTTTGGCGGCCTGCAGACGCCGAAGCCGCAACCCTCGGCGATGCCGAAACCGCCTCCGGCTCCGCCGCCGCCACAGGCCGCACCGCAAGCCTCGGCGGATGCGTCGTTCGACGAAGGCGACCTCGCGGTCGAGACCACGTCCTATAGTTCCGAGACCTGGATGTCCGGCGAGGGGGCACCCGCGCCCGCGCCCGAGAAGAAGGGCGGGCTGTTCGGGCGCTTCACCGCGAAGAAGCCGGCGCCCGCGCCTGTAACGCCGCCCGCGCCGCCGCCGGGCATGCTCGATCCCACGCTCTCTGACGCCTTCAAGACCGACGCGGGCGATGCCGCGATCCAGCCCGACGCCGATGCAAGCCTCGGTGACGTGAGCCTCGGCGACGCCGGCCTCGACGCGCCCGACCTCGGCGCGCCGCCGATCAAGAAGAAGTCCGCGAGCAAATACTCGCCCGTCACCATCGGCTGGGCGGCACTCGCCGCGGTGGTGGCGCTCGTGCTCGGCACGCTATTGTTCGCGCCGTCGACGGTGGTGTCGGTCGTGCCCGGAGCCGCGCGGCTCTATTCGCTGTTCGGCATGCCGGTCGGCGCGCAAGGCCTCGCCTTCCAGGGCGTGCGCTACGGCTGGACCAACGAAGGCGGCCAGATGGTGCTCGAAGTGCAGGGCGACGTGGTGAACAACAGCGGGGCCAAGGTCGAGGTGCCGACCGTGGTGATCGCGCTGCGCGACGAGAGCGGCGAGGAGATCTCGGAATGGACCACGGAGGTCACCGAGACCGAGCTCGACGGCGGCGAGAGCACGGCGTTCCTCAGGCAGATTCCATCGCCACCGAGCAATGTCCGGAGCGTGAAGGTCCGCTTCGCCAAGGCCGCCGAATAGGCATGACGGAAAGCGCCGCGGCTCTGACCATCGAGCCGCTGTTCAGCGCCGAAGCCATAGCCAAGCGGGTGAACGAGCTTGCGCGCGACATCGCGGCGCTGCCGCTCGAACGTCCGATCTTCGTCGCGGTGCTCAAGGGCAGCTTCATCTTCGCCGCCGATCTGGTGCGTGCGCTCTACGCGCATGGGCTCGAGCCCGACATTGATTTCATGTTCCTGGCGAGCTATCGCGACGGCACGCAATCGAGCGGACGGGTCGAGGTGCTGCGCGACGTCGCGAGCGCGCTCGAAGGCCGCGACGTGGTGATCGTCGACGACATTCTCGATTCGGGCCGCACGCTCGCCTTCGCCAAGGCACGGCTCGAAGCGCGCGGCGCACGCTCGGTGCGGAGCTGCGTGCTGATCGACAAGGACGTGCCGCGCGCCGCGGAGATCGCAGCGGACTTCGCAGGCTTCCGCTGTCCCGACATGTTCGTGGTCGGCTACGGCATGGACCTCGCCAACCGCTATCGCGAGCTGCCGTTCATCGGGACGTTGGCGGATTAAAACTCCTACCCGTCAGCGTGTCATTGCCCGGCTTGGCCGGGCAACCCAGTACACACCGCCCGCGCAAATCCTGACGGGACGCCGTCTACTGGGTCCCCGCCTTCGCGGGAATGACACGGGGATGGGCAGTGCGAACTGTGCGATCAGCGCGCAGCTGAGTAGCTAGAAAGAGCGGATGAGGCGCTCGAGGTAGTCGAGCTCGAAGCCCGGGCGCGACGGATCGCCGAGCCGGCGGCGCAGCTCGTCGAGCACCTCGCGCGCGCGCTGGATGTCGATCTGGTCCGGCACCTTGACCGAGAGCCCGAGGTCGGGACGGTTGGAGCGGTCGGGTCTCCCAAGCGGGTCGCGGCCGTTCGAGCCAGGCCCCTGGCCGGGCTGCATCTCGCCGCTCTCGCTCATCATCATCTGCTCGGCCATCGATTGCGCGCCCTTGCGCAGGCGGTCGAGCGCGAGGCTCTGCGCTTGCGTAGCGCGGTCGAGCTGGTCCTCGCCGATCGCCTCCTTGGCGTCGCCCATGGCTTCGCCCGCGCCTTCCATCTGCTCCGGCGTCTCGGCGCCTTCCATCTGCAGCCGCTCCATCATTTGCTCGAGCCGCTTGCGAAGCTGCTCCTGGCGCTCGGCAAGCTCGCCGTGCGCGCCCTGGCGCTGGCCCTGCTCGCCCTTCTGCGGCCGCTGCCCGCCGCGCTCGAGTTGCGGGCGCTGCGGCGCGCCTTGCTGCTGCGACTGGCCCTGGCCCTTGACGCCGCCCTGCTCGGGCTCGCCGGGCAGGTCGAAGAACTGCGAGAGGTCCATGCCCGGGCCGAACTCCATCGGCTGGCCTGGGGGGCTCACCTCGAAGGCCTGCGAGCCGGCTTCCTCGCCCGACTGCTGGCGCTTGGCGTTGAAGGTATCGTCGAGCAGCTTCTGCTGCTCGTTGATGACCTCGCCGAGGTCCTTCATCATCTGGCTCGCGCGCTGCTGCTGCGGGTTCTCGGCGAAGTTCCCGGTCTGGATGCGGTCGAGAATGTCCTTGAGCTCGGCCAGCATGCGCTCGGCGAGCTCTTTCGAGCCGGATTCCGCAAGCTCCTGGATGTTCTTCAGCATCTTGTCGAGGTCCTGGTGCGAGACGAGCTCCTCACCGGATTGCGGCTGCTGCGGGCTGGTGTTGCCCTTCTCGTTCGCCTGCTGAGCGAGCGCCTGGAGATAGCGCGACAGGGCCTGCCGCAGCTCGTCAACGAGCTGCTTGATCTCCTCCGACGAGGCGTTGTCCTGCAGCGCCTTGGCGAGCGCATCCTGCGCCGTGCGCATCTCGCGCTCAGCGTCGGGCAGCTCCCCATCCTCGATGCGGAGCGCGGTGAGCCAGAGATGCTCGATGGTGTTGGCGACGGTCTCGCGCGAGGGATCGCTCCTGAGCCGCCAATAGGCGATGCGGAGCGCGAGATAGGCGAAGGTGTCGTCGAACACCTTCTCGCCGCCGAGCGTGATCGCATCGAGCGCGCGCACCACCGGATCGACGGCGTCCGGATTGCTCACGAGCTTCTTCCGCTGCTCGATCACCGCGCGAGCGAGCGGCTTGGTGAATTGCCGCTCGGGCAGGATGAACTCGTAAGGATCGCTAAGACCGACCTGTCCCGCCTGGTCGCGGGCGGCGAGCGTCATGATCACTTTCAGCCCGGCCCAGGGATGGGCGGTCAGGTCCTGGGTGGCGCGGCCTTCGACTTTCTTGGCGTTGAGGCGCGGCAATTGCAGCGGCATCGCCGGCGGCTCGGCGAGCTTGTCGAGGGCGCTCTTGCCTTCGTCGCTGACCGGCGTTGCGGGGATCGGTGCGGCCGGCTCGGCCTGCGCCTTGCCGTCCTCAGCCGCGAGCGCGAAGCGGGCTTCGGCGCTTGCAACGCCATGGTCGTCGTTGGCGCGGTAGACGAGGCGGAGCGCAGAGCGCGGCGTCGCGGTCGGCGCGCCAAGCAGGCTGATCGCCGGCGCCTCGTCCTTGATCAGGTCGAAGCGCCATTTGGCGACGGTCGCGCCGCCGATCTTCACGTCGGCGCTGCCGGGCTGTAGCAGCGACACCTGGAACTCGACCAGGCCCTCGGTCTTGGCCGGCTTGGGCTCGATGATCTTGGCGTTGCCACCGTCAGCGTCGGCGGTCGACAGCGTGATGCGCTCGCCTTGTGGGGCGTGCGCGCGCACGACCAGCTCGCTCCGCTCCGGCACGGAGAGCGCACGGAAGGTTTCGGCGCCCGTGCCGACGGTCTCGTTGCCGTCTGCCAGCACGAGCGGCGCGATGCCGGTATAGACCGGCGGCGTGACCCAGGCGTCGAGCCTGACAAGCGACGGCGCGCCGGTCGCGGCGGGCGAGAAGGCTTGGCGCAGGCGGTCGAGCCCATTGCCGCCGGTGGCGAGGATCGCCGCGGCAAGTCCGAGCACGAGCGCACCGCGGAGCGCATAGGGGTCGTTGCGGTCGCTGCGGGGCCGGGGCCAGGCGGGCCTGAGCTTCTCGATCAGCCGCGCCAAGCGCTGGCGGTGCGCGGTCCAGAGCTGTTGCGTCTCCCGGGGCGGCGTGGCGCCGAGCTTGTCTTCATAGGACGAAGCGGGCCGGTGCTTGATGCCCGCGTCTTTCTCGAGCCGCCGCAGCGCCTCGGCGCGGGTCGGCCGCGTGAGCCGAAGAAGCGGAACGAAAGACACAATCAGAGCAAGCCCGAAGGCGAGCAGCAGGATGCGGTGGAGCAGCGCAGGCGTATAGCTCCACAGACCGAGCAGCGACACGACCAGGAACGTCGCGGCGACGATGAACGGCCAGAGCAGCGCCTCCCAGACGCGCTCGGCAAGGAGCGCGAACCAGCTGAGGCTAACCTTGCGCTCGAAGCGCTTGGCGAGCGCAGTGTCCGCAGTGGGGTCGTTCGGGGCGGTCTTCGGTCGAGACTTCAGGGGCATCGTCACTCTGTAGCAGAAACGCAGGGTCTTTTGTCTAACTTGGGAAGCGAAACGGGCGAATTGGAGACCTTAAATTTTGGTCATGTGCGGGACCTCAACACGATCACGTTGACTCTAAACCTCGTCATGGCCGGGCTCGACCCGGCCATCCACGATTTTAGCCTTGCCGCTCACCCAATCGTGGATGCCCGGCATCCTCGGGTCGAGCCCGAGGGCAGGCTAGCCGGGCATGACGGAGGAGAGTGGGTTGGCAGGAGCGGCTAAAGCCAATCCGGCAGGCGCTCGGCGGCGAGCATGGCGTCGTAGCTCGGCCGCGCGCGCGTGACGCAATAGTCGCTGCCGTTCACCAGCACCTCGGGCACGAGCAGCCGCGAATTATATTCGGACGCCAGCACCGCGCCATAGGCGCCGGCCGTCATCACGGAAATGAGATCGCCTGAGGCAAGCTCCGGCAGCGCACGGGAGAGCGCGAGATAGTCGCCCGTCTCGCAGACCGGGCCGACCACGTCGGTCACCGCGACCGGCGCGTCCGGCGCGGGCTCGGCGACGGGCAGGATCTCGTGATGGGCCTCGTAGAGGGTCGGGCGCATCAGGTCGTTCATCGCCGCATCGATGATGGTGAAGGTCTTCGAGGCGCCGCGCTTCACATAGAGCACGCGCGAGACGAGGATGCCGGCATTGCCGGCGATCATACGGCCCGGCTCGAACAGGAGCCGCACGCCGAGCCCGCCGACCGCCTCGCGCACGAGCCGCGCATAGTCGGCCGGGAGCGGCGGCTCGGGCGCGTCGTTCCGGTAGGGGATGCCGAGCCCGCCACCGAGATTGACGAAGTCGATCACGAAGCCGTTCGCGCGCAAGGAGCGCACCAGTTCGTTCAACAGGGCGAAGGCGTTCCGGAACGGATCGAGCTCGGTGATCTGGCTGCCGATATGCATGTGCACGCCGGTCGCCTCGATGCCGGGCAGCTCGTGCGCGAGCTGGTAGAGCGCGTGCGCCTCGGCAAACGGCACGCCGAATTTGTTCTCGGCCTTCCCGGTCGCGATCTTGTGGTGCGTCTTGGCATCGACGTCGGGGTTCACGCGGAAGGCGATGCGCGCGGTAGTGCCGCGTGAGGCGGCGACCTCGCTCAGCGCGCGAAGCTCGGGCTCCGACTCGACATTGAAGGCGAAGATGCCCGCGTCGAGTGCCGACGCCATCTCTTCGCGCGTCTTGCCGACGCCTGAGAACACGATCCTGGCGGGCGCGACACCAACCGCGAGCGCGCGGCGGAGCTCGCCTTCCGAGACGATGTCCATGCCGGAGCCCTGGCGCGCCAGCGTCGCCAGCACGCCGAGATTGGAGTTCGCCTTGACCGAATAGCAGACGAGCGTCCCCGGCATGTCGGCGAAGGCGTCGGCGAACACCTGGTAGTGGCGCTCGAGCGTCGCGGTCGAATAGCAATAGAAGGGCGTGCCGACCTTCTCGGCCAAAGCCGCGAGGTCGACCTCCTCGGCATGGAGCACGCTCTTGTTTGACGCGCCGCGCCGATAGGCAAAATGGTGCATTTCAGGTAGGCGGGGCTAAGGGTCAGATGAGGCTGTCTAAGGGGCGCCCAATAGTTTGTCGATCCAAAGCTTGCGATCCGGCACGTTGGACATCTTGGTGGACGGATCGGCCTTGGTCTCGGGATAGCTCGGTTGCGGCCGGTCCAGAGAGCCGCGCCGCCCACAGGCGCTAAGCCCGATGGCCGATACCAGCGCAAGCATTATCAGGACGCGCAGCGCGCTTCCCATGGTCGTGCCCCTTAGCCTGAGCCTATTCGGAGGCCCTTGACCTACCTTTTTACCGCGATCCGGCGTCCTTCTCCAAACGCTTTATCCAGCGCCTGGCCTCCCGCCTGACATTGCCCGGCGCCGTCCCGCCATAGCTCGTCCGGCTCTTGACCGAGCTTGCCACGTCGAGCACGCCATAGACGTCGTCGGTCATGCGCTTATCGACAGATTTCAGGTCTTCCAGCGACAGTTTTTTCAGGTCGCAGTCCTTCTGATCGGCGAGCGCCACAATCCGGCCGGTGACGTGGTGCGCCTCGCGGAAGGGGAGGCCCAGCGCCCGCACCAGCCAGTCGGCGAGGTCGGTCGCGGTCGAATGGCCTTGCGCCGCGGCCCGCTTCATCGCTCGCGTGTCGGGCTGCAAATCCTCGACCATGCCGGTCATGGCGGCTAGCCCTAGCTTCAGCGCGTCGAGCGCATCGAACAGCGGCTCCTTGTCCTCCTGCATGTCCTTGGCATAAGCGAGGGGCAGGCCCTTCATCACTATGAGCAGGCCCTGGAAGGCGCCGGCGATGCGCCCGGTCTTGGCGCGCACCAGCTCGGCCGCATCGGGGTTCCGCTTCTGCGGCATGATCGAGGAGCCGGTCGAATAGGCGTCGGTCAGCCGGGCGAAGCCGAATTGCGGCGAGGTCCAGAGCACGATCTCCTCGGCGAGCCGCGAGAGATGCATCGCCGCGATCGCGGCGGCGGCCAGCGTCTCGAGCGCGAAGTCGCGGTCGGAGACCGCGTCGAGCGAATTCGCCGCAGGCCGCGCAAAGCCGAGCGCTTCCGCCGTCATGTCGCGGTCGATGGCGAAGCTCGTGCCGGCCAGCGCCGCCGCGCCGAGCGGCGACTCGTTGAGCCGCTTGGCGGCGTCGGCGAAACGACTGCGGTCGCGCCCGAGCATCTCGACATAGGCGAGGAGATGATGCCCGAAGGTCACCGGCTGCGCCGTCTGGAGATGGGTGAAGCCCGGCATCACCGCGCCGGCGTATTCGAGCGCCTTGGTCGCCAGCGCAAGCTGGAGCGCGGCGAGCCCCGCCTGGAGGCCCGCGATCTCGTCGCGCACATAGAGCCGGAAATCGGTAGCGACCTGATCGTTACGGGAACGCGCGGTATGCAGCTTGCCGGCGACCGGCCCGATCAGCTCGGCGAGCCGCGACTCGACATTCAGGTGGATATCCTCGAGCTTGCGCGAGAAGGCGAACTTGCCCGCCTCGATCTCGGCCAGGATCTGGTCGAGCCCGTGCGCGATCTTCTTCGCCTCGTCGGGCGTGACGATGCCCGTCGCGCCGAGCATCGCGACATGCGCCTTCGAGGCGAGAATGTCGTGGCGCCACAGCCGCTTGTCGAAGCCGATGGAGGCGTTTATCTCCTCCATGATCTCGGCGGGACTTGCGGAAAAGCGGCCGCCCCACATGGTGTTGGTCATCGGTCGAAGCCTGACGTGACGAGGTGAGCGGGTGAGCAAACGCAAGGAACGCAAAAGCGCCGCGCCGCCGGCCAGTTATCTCGTCGCTGCGGTGCTCGCGGCGATTGCCGGGTTTCTCACGATATATTTGAGTTTCGCCCCATCTGACAATGCCATAACCGCCTCGGATGGCGGAACGCCGGGCGAGGGCGTGGGCACGGGTGCCGCGTCCGACAGTCCGCTGGCCGGGCTGAACAAGGGCGAGATGGCGGCCTTCCTGGTGCACCCGGCCCCGCGCGAGATCGCCGATTTCAGCTTCGAGGGCGATGATGGCGCCGCCAAGTCGCTGAAGGATTGGCGCGGCAAGGTGGTGCTGCTCAATCTCTGGGCCACCTGGTGCGTGCCCTGCCGGGAGGAGATGCCGGCGCTCGACAAGCTGCAGCAGGCGCTGGGCGGCGACGATTTCGAGGTGGTCGCCATCAATATCGACCGCGGCGGACCGGACAAGGCGCGCGATTTCCTGAAGGAGATCGGCGTCGAGAAGCTCGCGCTTTACACCGACCCGTCCGGCAAGCTGTTCAGCACCGTCAAGGCGGTCGGCATGCCGACCACGCTGCTCATCGACCGCGAGGGCAGGGAGATCGGTAGGCTGGTCGGCCCGGCCGAGTGGGCCTCACCCGAGGCGAAGCTCCTCATCGAGGCGGCGATCAACATGGCGAAACCCGGAGGCGCCTCTTGAGGCTCACTGTTTCGGCGCCGGATTCGCCGACGGCTCGGGATTGAAGAATTCCGGCCCGAGTTGGTTCTCCTGCAACGAATCGTTCGCCGCCTTCGGTAGAGACGGTGTCGTCGCCGACTGATCGGAAGCCGGAGGTGGGGTCTGCGCCTGATCGGGCGTTGGCGCGGGCGGCGCCGGTATTCCCAGCGAGGCGGGCGCGTCCACGTCGATCCGGAACCACCATTTCTTGGACTTCTCGGAGAAGGCCTCGCGCAGCGTGACCACGGGGTCGTCCGTGCCCATGGAATAGATGGTGTGGATGGTCTTGTTGGGGTTCTCGGGCCGCCGCACGGACCAGCCCGAGCCGAGGCACGGCGTCACATAGGCCTCGGCCCCCTCGCGCGCGGCGCGGAGGGCTTCCAGCTCGGCATACGGGCCGCGCAGACACGTGAAATAGCGGCTCTTGATCCCCTGTGACGTCAGGTCCTGCACCGTGCATTCCTTCCAGCCGGGCAGTTGCAGGCGTGCGGTCCACCCTCCGTCACTCGCCGTCTCGCCGAGGATCGCGGAGAAATTGCCGCGCGCCTCGGTGACGGCGCGCTTCAAGTCATCGCAATAGGCGTCGGCTTGGGCTGAAGGCTGCGGCGGCTCATCGGTAGGCGGGGTCGCCGGGTCCTCGGCTGCAGCTTCGGGCGCGGCGGGGACCGCCAGCGATTTCGGTGCTTCCACGTCGATCCGCAGAAGCCATTCATCCGGGTCTGTGTAGATGACCTCCCGCACTCGGACCTGCGGATCGTCCGGTCCCATGAAGTAGATGCTATGAACGGCGCCGTTTGAGAATTCCGAGCGGCGCACCGACCAGTCCGGTCCGAGACACGGCTTCACATAGGCGTCCTGCTCCTCACGCTTGGCAGGGAGGACTTCGGCATTCGGCAACGACCCGCGATCGCAGGTGAAATAGCGTTCCGTTTTGCCCTGCGTAACCAGGTCCTGCACCCTGCAGTCGTTCCAGCCCGGCAACTGAACACGCGAGATCCACGAATCCTTGGTCGAGACCGGTCCGAGGATGTCGGCGAAATTGTTGCGCGACGCGGTCACGACGCGTTTTAGGTCCTCGCAATAGGCTTCGGCCGTCGCAGCCGGCGGCTCCTCGACGGGAGGCTGCTCCGTAGGCGGTTGCTCGGCAGCTTCTTCCACAGGCGCCTGGCGTATCAGGCCCGAGGGCACGTCGACTTCGAAGTACAGAATGTTGCCGCGCGTGTCGGTGTAGATGGTCTCCCGGATGCGGGCGATGGGTTCGTCCGAGCCCAGTTTGAAATTCGTCTCGGTGGCGCCGTTATTGAAGGTGCGGCGCTGTCTCGCCCAGTCGCGGCCGAGACAGGATTGGAGATAGGCAACGGCGGTATCGCGCTTGCCATGCATCTCGTCGACCGTGGCGATCGAGGGGAGCTCGCAGCCGAAATAGCGGATGATCTTCCCGTTCGTCGTCCAATCCGAGACGCGGCAATTGTCCCAGCCGGGAAGCTGGATGCGCGAGATCCAGTTCGCGTTGCCGTCGGGCTTGCCGAGAATGGCGGTGAAATCGCCGCGCGCCGCCTCGACGACCTGCTTCACATCCGCGCAATAGGCGGTGCCTGTAGTGGGATCGATGTCGTCTGCGACGCTCACCCGCTCCCGCGCGAACCAGATCGCAGCCGCAATGGCGGCAAGAGCGGCAAGTCCGCCGCCGAGGATCAGGGGCGCAAGCGAGCGTTTCGCCTTCGCTGGCGCCGGCGGTGGCGGCGAGACCAAGGCCGATTTCTCGCTCGCGGGCGCGGGCGCGGGCGCGGTTCCGGCCTTGGCGCCGAGGATCTGCTCGATGGCCTTGATCAGGCGATCGACATGCACATCGAAGTCGCGGCCGGATACCACCTCCGCCGCGTTGCGGTAGGCGAAATCCCTGACGCTCTCGGGGAGCTGGTCGGGCGCCGGAATCTTGGCGCCGTCAATCAGGACGGGGAGGATCGGGATGTCGCGCCTGAGCGCGGTCTCGATCTCGACCCGCACGGGATCGGCTTCCTGCATGATCCGCGCCGTGCCACGCTTGCTCGCGCCGAGCCATTTCGGCCCGACCAGCGCGATGAGCAGGTCGCTGGTTTTGAGCGCATCGTCGATGTGCTTGCGGAAGTCGCCGCCGAACGGGATGTTGTCGATGTCGATGAACAGGCTTTCCTTGCCGAAGCGCTGGACCAGCCGGTCGAAGATGCGGCCGGCCATGGCGGAATCCGCGCGCCGGTAGGAGACGATGATCTTCGGGTTTTGCTCGCCCGCGTTCATTCTTCTGTCCCTCGGAGGGGATCAGAGACTAGATTACTTCGGTTCGCGGAGCGAGACCTTGCAAAAGCGCTTGTAAACAGGGGCCGCCATGAGCGCCGATAAGATCGACGCCGTCCTCAAGTTCTGGTTCGACACGCTGAGCCCGAAAGATTGGTTCCGGCGCGACGAGATGCTCGACAACAAGATCGTGGTGAAGTTCGGCCACCTCTACGAGCAGCTCAAGTCGGGCGTGCCCGGGAGTTGGCTCGGCACGCCGCAAGGGTTCCTCGCCGCGATCCTCGTGCTCGACCAGTTTCCCCGCAACATGTTCCGCGACTCGCCGCGCGCTTTCGCCACCGATCCGGCGGCGCTCGCGCTCGCCAAGGAGGCCATAGCCAAGGGCTACGACATGGAGCTCTCGCCGGAGCAGCGCACCTTTCTCTACATGCCGTTCCAGCACGCGGAAGACGCGAGCGACCAAACGCGCTCGATCGAGCTGTTCACCGCGCTCGGCAATCCGCTCAACCTCGATTTTGCGCTCAGGCACCAGGCGATCATCGAGCGCTTCGGCCGCTTCCCGCATCGGAACGAGGTGCTCGGCCGCAAGTCGAGCGAGGAAGAGCTCGCCTTCCTGCAGGAGCCCGGCTCGTCATTCTAGTCGGGGCGTTCTGCCTTGTTTTCAAACCTCCCCCTTGTGGGGAGGTCGGATTTCGCCTTCGGCGAAGTCCGGGTGGGGGGATCTTTCCGCGAGCACAGGGATACTCACCCCACCCGTCGCGCGCGCTTGGCGCGCGACTCCCTCCCCATCGAGGGGAGGGTTGGCAGCCAATTGCAATGCTCAGGAATTTTCTGCTGCTAGCGTCGAGTGCGAGAGTGGTGGGGGGTTGCTCCGAGCTCATGCAGGATCAGATCAAACACGCCGTCGAGATTGCTGTCGACATCGTTGTTCCACACGCGGACCACCTTGAAACCATCCGCGGCCAACTGATCGTCGCGTTGCCGGTCCCGGAATCCATGGCGCTCTTCTGCATGCTGGCTACCGTCCAGCTCGACCACAAGTCGAGGATGGTAGCAGACGAAGTCCACGATGAAGCGCTTGATTGGCGCTTGACGGCGGAAGTGAAAGCCGAGCTTTCGTAGTTCGCGCAGGTGCAGCCAGAGCTTGAACTCCT
Source organism: uncultured Methyloceanibacter sp. (assembly GCA_964634195.1). GTDB lineage: Bacteria > Pseudomonadota > Alphaproteobacteria > Rhizobiales > Methyloligellaceae > Methyloceanibacter. The sequence continues at coordinate 138,317 of CAZWIO010000005.1, forward strand.
GACGCGTCATGTTCTTGCGAAGCTTGCGCGCGGTCTCGCTGGCCATGGGGCGGATAGTAGCGCGAATGAGGCGTTCCCCCCACCCGGCGCGCGTTCCGCGCGCCGACCTCCCCACAAGGGGGAGGTTAAGGCCCGAGCTAATCCACCGGGACGACGGCGTCGTTCTCGAGGCGGTAGTTGTATTTGCAGGTCTCGGTGATCGGCTTGTTGCAGGGCGTGCCGGGCGTCGTGACGTGGAGGAAGCGCTTGCCGCCCTTCTTGCCGAACTTGTAGCTCTGCACCAGGTCCTCGAATACGAGATCCCACGAGGTCCCGCCGTCCCAGAAATAAAGCTGGATGGTGCAGCCGCCGCTCCCGCAAAGCGGATTGATGGCGCCTTCGCATTTGAGCTTGCTGTAGTCGGCGAGCCAGTCCTCGCCGCCATCGCCGTTGAAATCCTCGACCGTCAGGATCGCCTCGGTGTCCGGCACGCCTTCCATCTGGCGGCAGGCCATCGCCGCCTCTTTCAGTGCTTCTTCGACATTGTCGGGCGGGACCGCGGCTTGGGCGAGAGAAAGGGCGGCCAATAAAGCAAACGCCGCGAAAGCGGCGATGCGGAGCGAAGCGGTGAAGCCGGTGGGGATCAAGGCGGTCAATTTCACCTGCGTGCGGCTGCAGACTTACGATTGGCCACCGCGCCTTCGACGTCAAGCTCGAGGCTCGCGCGCGAGCGCTTGCGCGTGACGCGCTTCTTCTTGGTGCCGGGCTGGGTGACTGCTGGCTTCGGTCCGCAGATCACCTCGCGAAGATGCATCGGCCCGTCGCTGAGCGAGGCCTGGATGGCGAGCCCATCCAGGCTCGTGCCGAACAGCGACTTCCAGAAATAGCGCTTGAAGCCGTTCTCGAGCAGGTCGGTGGCGCGCACGCGGCGCGAGGCGACGGATGGCTCGCCGAGCACGACGGCGACGAGCTTGCGGCCGTCGCGCGTGGCGGAAGCCACGACATTGAAGCCCGAGTCGCAGATGAAGCCGGTCTTCATGCCGTCGGCGCCGGGCAGGCTGACGAGCAGGCCGTTATGCGTGCGCAGGGTCTTTTTTCCGACCTGCACCTGGATGACGGTGAAGAGGTCGGCATGCTCGGGGAATTCGATGATGATGGCGCGGGCGAGCTTGGCGAGATCGCGCGCGGTCGAGACCTGGTGGTCGTTGGGCAGGCCGTGCGGATTGGCGAAGCTGGTGCGCGTCATGTTGAGGCGCTTCGCCGCATCGTTCATGCGCTGGACGAAAGCCTCCTCGCTGCCGGCGACGGCTTCGGCGATCATCAGCGCCACGTCGTTGGCGGATTTGACGATCAGCACCTTCAGCGCGGTTTCGAGGGTGATCGCCTCGCCCTCTTTCAGCCAGAGCTTGCTCGGCGCCTGCTCGGTCGCCTTCTTGGAGCAGACCACCTTGGTGTCGGGCTTGACCTCGCCGCTGCGCATCGCCTGGAAGGCGACATAGGCGGTCATCAATTTGGTGAGCGAGGCGGGGAACCAGGGGGCGTCGGGGTCCTCGGCGTAGAACACCGTACCGTTATAGGGCTCGAACACGAGCGCAGGCCCCGCGTTCGCCGGCTGGGGAGCGAGCAGGAGCGCTCCGGCAATTAGGCCAAGTCCCGCGAGGCCAACTCGTCCGGCACGACCGAGCTTCATGCGGTTCCCTCGTTCAACGCGACACGCTTTTCGCGCTCTGCTCCCCGAAGCCGCTCTGAACGAACGGACGGCAAAGCCGTTAGCTGTTCGGCGGCCCCCCGACCCCTAGGACCACCCGTGCCTCATATCCAACTAAAATTCGACTGTTCCATGGCACGTCATGGACGCAGCGAAAACCCGAACCGACCAACTCGATGAGCCCGCAAGGGGACGCCCATGCACCCTTTCGCGAATCACGTAGAGCCGCGCGCCGGAGCAGGGCGGCGAGAGACTAGCGCGCCTGCCCCAATTCGCAACCGCGAAATTGCCTTCGCCGGTTCCGCGCTTGCCAAGGGCCATCGCCACATCATTCCCGCGCAGGCGGGAATCCAGTACACAGCTGCACTGCCCGCCTCTGCGGGCATGACAAGGTATTGAGGGGAACGCTGGTGTTCGACTGGCTGCGCAGGACGATCGAGGATCCGCGCACCGAGCGCTTCATCATGGCGCTCATCGTGCTCAACGCGATCACGCTCGGGCTCGAGACAAGCCCGAGCATCATGGCGCGCTACGGGACGATCCTTACGGCCATCGACCGCGCCATCATCACCATCTTCGTCATCGAGATCCTGGCGCGGCTCATCGCGCAGCGGAGCGCCTTCTTCCGCGATGGTTGGAACATCTTCGACGTCATCGTGGTGGGCATTGCGCTTGCACCGGCTACCGAGAAGGTCTCGGTGCTGCGGGCGCTGCGCGTGTTGCGCCTGCTTCGACTCATCACCGCCGTGCCGTCGTTGCAACGCGTGGTTGGCGGGCTGATGGGCGCGCTGCCGGGCATGACCTCGATCCTGCTCCTGATCGGCCTCGTGTTCTACGTCTCGGCGGTGATGGCGGTGAATCTGTACGGCAAGGAGTTTCCCGAGCTGTTCGGCACGCTCGGCACCTCGCTCTACACGCTGTTCACGATCATGACGCTCGAAGGCTGGACCAACGACGTGGTCAACCCGATCCTGGAGAAGCATCCGAACGCGCTTCTGTTCTTCATCCCGTTCATCATCATCACCACCTTCTGGGTGCTCAACCTCTTCATCGGCATCATCGTCAACGCCATGCAGGAGGAGCACGAGAAGGCGGCCGCGGCTCAGCGCGAAGCGGCACGCGAGGCCGAGCGCGAGATGATGCAGGACGAGACCACGCCCATCGTGCGCGAGGTGCAGGCGCTGAAGGCCGAGATCGCCGCGCTGCGCAACGAGCTGGGTGGCAAGGGCAAACGATCGGGCTCTTAGCTCGATACTGTCCGCGCTCGTCATGCCCGGCCTTGAGCCGGGCATCCAGGGGCCGTAGGCACGGAGCCAGATGCCCCTGGATCGCCGGGTCAAGCCCGGCGATGACGTGTCCGTTTACGACAGCTTCTGCGTGATCAGGACGGCGCGGAGGTCGTTGACATTGGTCAGCGTCGGACCGGTGACGAGAAGATCGCCGAGACCCCCGAAAAACGTCCAGGGATCGTTGTCGGCCAGCATCGCCTTAGCATTGATGCCCGCCTTCTCGGCGCGGGCAAGGGTGTCGGGCGTGACGATGGCACCGGCATTGTCCTCGCTGCCGTCGATGCCGTCGGTGTCGCCGGCAAGCGCATAGACGCCGGGCAGGCCCTGGAGCGCAATGGCGAGCGCGAGCAGGAACTCGGTGTTGCGCCCGCCTTTGCCCTTGCCCTTCAGGGTGATGGTGGTCTCGCCGCCAGAGACCAAGACGCAAGGCGGCTGCTCCGGCTGGCCGCGCGTCGCGCATTGCCGCGCGATCGCCGCATGCACCAGCGCCACGTCGCGTGACTCGCCTTCGATCGAGTCGCCGAGGATGACTGGCGTCACGCCAGCCTTGCGCGCGACCGCGGCGGCTGCTTCCAGCGAAGCCTGCGGCGTCGCGATCATGACGTTCTCGACGCGCGCGAAACATTTGTCGCCGGGCTTCGGCGTCTCGCCTTCTGCGGTCGCGAGCCGCGCACGCACGGCGTCAGGCACAGCAATGCCGTATTTGTCGATGATGGCGAGCGCGTCCTCGTTGCCCGACGGATCCGGCACGGTCGGGCCCGAAGCGATGATCGAGGGATCGTCGCCGGGCACGTCGGAGATCATCAGCGCGACGACGCGCGCGGGGTGAGCGGCCTCGGCGAGCCTGCCGCCCTTGATGGCCGAGAGATGCTTCCGCACCGTGTTCATCTCGGAGATGGTCGCGCCGGACTTGAGCAGCGCCTTGTTCACCCCCTGCTTGTCCTCGAAGCTGATGCCTTCGCCCGGCATCGACAGCAGCGCCGAGCCGCCGCCCGAGATCAGGCAGAGCACGAGATCGTCCTCGGTGAGACCTTGCACCAGCTCGAGGATGCGCCGTGCCGCCTGGCGACCCGCTTCGTCGGGAACGGGATGCGCGGCCTCGATCACCTCGAGGCGCTCGGTCGGCACACGATAGCCGTAGCGGGTCACGACAAGACCGTCGAGCGGACCGTCCCAGGCATCTTCGAGCGCTTTCGCCATGGCGCCCGACGCCTTTCCGGCACCGATGATCACGGTGCGGCCCTTCGGCCGGGCGGGCAAATTCGCCGGTACGCAAAGTTGCGGCAAAGCGGCGTCGACGGCCGCTTGGAACATGGCCTTGAGTAGCTCTTCGGGCGTCATTTTTGAAAAATTGCTCCCCAGCTAAGCGACGAAATTGCACCAGACCGTTGCAAGAAGGCAAGCGAATGAATTACGGTGCCCAATCTGGTTGCATTTTTTTCGCCGTATGCCCGGGGGGTTAGTCAGTCATGTCAGTCGAGACGCGTGAGAGTGCCGCAAAACCGGGCAAGCGATCAGACGACCAGCATAAAAATCCAAAATCGGACATCGAGATCAGCCAGGCCGCGAAGATGCGGCCGATCCTCGACATCGCCTCGGAGCGGCTCGGCATTCCGCCCGAGGAGATGATCCCCTTCGGTCACTACAAAGCAAAGATCTCGCTCGACTACATCGCCTCGCTGAAAGACAGGCCGGACGGCAAGCTGATCCTGGTCACGGCCATCACGCCGACGGCGGCGGGCGAAGGCAAGACCACGACCACGGTCGGCCTCGGCGACGCGCTGAACGCGATCGGCAAGAACGCCATCATCTGCGTGCGCGAGCCGAGCCTCGGGCCGTGCTTCGGCATGAAGGGCGGCGCGGCCGGCGGCGGCTATGCGCAGGTCGTGCCGATGGAGGACATCAACCTCCACTTCACCGGCGACTTCCACGCGATCGGCGCGGCGAACAATCTGCTCGCGGCGATGATCGACAACCATGTCTATTGGGGCAACAAGCTCGACATCGACGTGCGCCGCGTGACCTGGCGCCGTGCGGTCGACATGAACGACCGGGCGCTCCGCTCGATCGTCACCTCGCTCGGCGGCGCGGCCAACGGCTTCCCGCGCGAGGCGGGCTTCGACATCACCGTCGCTTCGGAGGTCATGGCGATCTTCTGCCTCGCGCTGGATCTCGCCGACCTGCAGCGCCGGCTCGGCCAGATCCAGGTCGGCCAGACGCGCGACAAGAAGGCGATCACGGCCAAAGACTTGTCGGCGGCCGGCTCGATGGCGGCGCTGCTCAAGGACGCTCTCGCGCCGAACATGGTGCAGACCTTGGAGAACAACCCGGCCTTCATCCATGGCGGGCCGTTCGCCAATATCGCGCATGGCTGCAACTCGGTGATCGCGACCAAGACGGCGCTCAAGCTCGCCGACTACGTCATTACCGAAGCGGGCTTCGGCGCCGATCTCGGCGCGGAGAAATTCTTCGACATCAAATGCCGGAAGGCCGGGATCAAGCCTGCCTGCGTGGTGCTGGTCGCAACGATCCGCGCGCTCAAGATGCATGGCGGCCTTACCAAGGACGAGCTCAAGAAGGAGAATCTCGGCGCGCTGGAGAAGGGCTTCACCAATCTCGAGCGCCACGTCGAGAATTTGCAGAAATTCGGCGCGCCGGTGATCGTCTCGATCAACCGCTTCTCGAGCGACACGGACGGCGAGATCGCGCTGCTGGAGAAGCTCTGCGCCAAGCTCGGCGTCGACTGCGTGATGGCGGACCATTGGGCGCAGGGCGGCGCGGGCGCCGTCGAGCTCGCCCGGACCGTGGTCAAGACCATCGACGAGAAGCCGAGCAAGTTCAAACCGCTCTATCCCGACGACATGTCGCTTTGGGAGAAGATGCGCACCATCGCGCGCGAGATGTACGGCGCGGAGGACATCACCGCCGACAAGAGCGTGAAGGATAAGTTCGCCGAGCTGGAGAAAGAAGGCTTCGGCAAGCTGCCGATCTGCGTGGCGAAGACGCAATATAGCTTCAGCACCAATCCGGACGCCAAGGGCGCGCCGTCGGGCCATGTCATTCCCGTTCGCGAGGTGAGGCTTTCCGCGGGCGCGGAGTTCGTCGTGGTCATCTGCGGGGACATCATGACGATGCCCGGCCTGCCCAAGGTGCCGTCCGCCAACAATATCGAGCTCGCAGCCGACGGCCGCATCAGCGGTTTATTCTAGTTTAGGAAAGGGGTTGCAACCCGAACGCGCGGGCGCTACCACCACCGTTTACAAAGGACGTGCTCCGGAGCCACCGGGGGCAAGTTTTATTGGAGGAGACCGTGGCAGAAGCAAGAAAGACTGGGCGCAACTTCTTATTCGTGCCCGGCCCGACCAATGTGCCCGACCGGATCTTGCGCGCCATGCATGTCGCGATGGAGGACCATCGCTCCCCCGATTTTCCGAGCCTCACGCGCCCGCTCTTCGAAGACATGAAGAAGATCTTCAAGACCAAGGACGCGCAGGTCTTCATCTTCCCGTCTAGCGGTACCGGCGCCTGGGAATCCGCCATCACCAACACGCTGTCGCCCGGCGACAAGGTCATCGCTTCGCGCTTCGGCCAGTTCAGCCATCTCTGGTCCGACCTCGCCCGGCGCCACGGCATCGATGTCATCATTCAGGACGAGGAGTGGGGCACCGGCGCCAATCCCGACCGCATCGAGGAGGCGCTCCGCGCCGACAAGAACCACGAGATCAAGGCCGTCATGATCGTGCAGAACGAGACGGCGACCGGTGTCACGAGCGACGTCGGCGCGGTCCGCCGCGCCATGGACAATGCCAAGCATCCGGCCATGCTGTTCGTCGACGGGGTGAGCTCGATCGGCAGCATAGATTTCCGCATGGACGAGTGGGGCGTCGACTGCGCCATTACCGGCTCGCAGAAGGGCCTGATGCTGCCGGCTGGTCTCGGCATCATCGCCGTCTCGCCGAAGGCGCTTGCCGCCATGAAGGACGCCAAGTGCACCAAGTGCTATTTCGACTTCACCGACCACATGAAGGCGAACCCGAGCGGCTATTTCCCCTATACGCCGTCGCTGCCGCTGCTCTATGGGCTGCGCGAGGCGCTTGCCATCCTCCAGGAGGAGGGGCTCGAGAACGTGTTCGCCCGGCATCGCCATCTCGCCGGGGGCGCGCGCGCCGCGGTCAATGCCTGGGGCCTCGACATCTGCGCCAAGGACCCGAAATGGTATTCCGACACGGTCACCGCCATCGTGGTGCCGCACGGCATCAACGGCGCTGACGTGATCGACCGCGCCTATCGCCGTTATAACCTTGCGCTGGGCGCAGGGCTTTCACAGGTGGCCGGCAAAGTGTTCCGCATCGGCCATCTGGGTGACCTCAATGAGCTGATGCTGCTTGGCGGCATCGCGGGCGCCGAGATGGCGATGCGCGATGTCGGTATCGAGGTCCAACCTGGGTCAGGCGTCGCAGCCGCCCAGGAACATTTCCGCGGAGCGCAAGCGACCAGAGAAAAGAGAGTCGCCGCGGAATAGGGTTGGAAGCGCGGGCCGTCGGCCGGGGAGAGTGCCGATTCCGCAAAAATTGAGTTAGGCTGGGCCCGTCGGGCGCTTGTTCTGCAAGCACCGGGCGTCAGTGGAGCATGCCGCGCGGCGGCTGGCCCCCCCGCGCTGCGATCGATAGGGGCTTAGGGTTCAGTGCAACACGCGATCGTGTTTCTCGATCGAGAGTCGGTGGACGCCAACGTCCGCAAACCGAATTTCCCGCACACCTACAAGGAATACGATTCCACCTGGACCAAGGAGGAGATCGTAGACCGTCTCAAAGACGCGACCATCGCCATCATCAACAAGGTGCCGATGCGCGAGGAGGTGCTCAAGGAGCTGCCGAACCTCAAGCTCATTGCGGTTGCGGCGACCGGCACCGACGTGGTGGACAAGGCCTATTGCAAGAAGCACGGCATCACCGTGTCGAACATCCGCAACTATGCCTTCAACACCGTGCCCGAGCACGTCATCGCGCTGATCTTCGCGCTCCGCCGCAACCTGTTCCCCTATGTCGAGGACACGCGGAACGGGGTGTGGAACAAGTCGAGCCAGTTCTGCTTCCTGACGCACCCGATCCGCGACATCGCGGGCTCGACGCTCGGCATCGTGGGCTATGGCGCGATCGGCAAGTCGATCGCCAAGCGCGCCGAAGCGCTCGGCATGAAAGTGCTGGCGTTCGACGTCGTGCCGCAGCCGGGGCTGGTCGATCTCGAAACGATCCTGCGCGAGAGCGACGTCATCACCCTGCACGTGCCGCTCACGCCCGAGACCAAGAACATGATCGGCGCGGCCGAGTTCAAGAAGATGAAGCCGAGCGCGATCCTCATCAACACCGCGCGCGGCGGGCTGGTGGACGAGGCGGCGCTGGCCGAGGCGCTGCGCGACGGCACCATCGCCGGGGCGGGCTTCGACGTGCTGACCGTCGAGCCGCCGAAGGACGGCAACATCCTGCTCGATCCGTCGATCCCCAATCTCATCGTCACGCCGCACGTCGCCTGGGCGAGCCAGGAGGCGATGCAGATCCTCTCAGATCAGCTCATCGACAATATCGAGGCGTTCGTCGCGGGCCGCCCGCAAAACGTCGTCGAATAATACGGGAAGAGACACGCCTATGAAGAAGCTCCTGTTCCTGTTCGATACCGATCCGATGCCGTCAGTGTTCGACACCGTGGTCGGCTATGACGGCGGCGCGGATCGCATCACCGGCTACGCCAATGTCACGCCGGACAATGTCGGCGCGCTGGTCGACGGCGCGATCTATACGCGCGGCGGCAAGGACAAGCAGAGCACGGCGATCTTCGTCGGCGGCGGCGACATGGCCAAGGGCGAGGCGGTGTTCGAGGCGGTGAAGAAGCGCTTCTTCGGACCGTTCCGCGTTTCCGTCATGCTCGACTCGAACGGCTCGAACACGACGGCGGCGGCCGGCGTGGCGCTGCTCGCGAAGGCGGGCAAGCTCAAGGGCAAGAAGGCCGTGGTGCTCGCCGGCACCGGGCCGGTCGGCATGCGTGCCGCTGCGTTCCTCGCCGACGAGGGCGCCGACGTGACCATCACCTCGCGCACCAAGGAGCGCGCCGAGACCGCCGCCAAGGCGATCGAGAAGCGCTTCGGTCACAAGGTCAAAGGCGTCGCCGGCGGCACCGACGCTGAGCGCGCGGAAGCGGTGAAGGACGCGAATATCGTGTTCTCGGCGGGCGCGATCGGCGTCCAGCTTCTCCCGGAGTCGGTCTGGAAGGACAATCCGAACATCGAGATGGTCGCCGACGTGAACGCCCAGCCGCCGCTCGGCATCGAAGGCACCGAGGCGACCGACAAGGGCAAGGAGCGCAACGGCAAGATCGTGTTCGGCGCGCTCGGCATCGGCGGCCTGAAGCTGAAATTGCATCGCGCCTGCGTCGGGAAATTGTTCGAGAGCTCGGAAGGCGTGTTCGACGCCGAGGAGATCTACAAGCTGGCGAAGGACATGGCCTGATGACCAAGATCAAGGATATGGCCATCGAGCCGTTCCTCGAGGCGCTGGCAAGCTCGGCGCCGACGCCCGGCGGCGGCAGCGCGGCGGCGATCCTCGGCGCGAAGGGCGCTGCGCTGGTGAGCATGGTCTGCAACCTGACGATCGGCAAAAAGAAATACGCCGATGTCGAGGAAGAGATGAAGCACCTGCTCGGCAAGGCCGAGTCGGTCCGACGCAGGCTGACCGCGATGATCCAGGACGACGTCGTGGCCTTCGACAAGGTGATGGCCGCTTACGGGCTGCCGAAGGAGACCGACGCCGACAAGGAGAAGCGCGAGGCCGCAATCCAGGCCGCGCTCAAGCAGGCGACCGAGGTGCCGCTCCGTTGCGCACAAGCCGCGCGCGAAGTGGTCGATCTCGCCGAGATCGCTTCGGACAAGGGCAATCTCAACGTGATTTCCGATGCCGGCGTCGCGGTTCTCGCCGGCTATGCGGCGCTGCGGAGCGCCGCATTGAACGTCATCATCAACGCGAAGATGATTAGTGACAGGGCTTTCGCCGACGCCAAGCTCGAGGAGCTCAACGAGCTTCTGGCCGGCGCGGAGGGAGCCACCGAGAAAGCCTATGAAGTGGTCAAGGGCAAGATAAGTTAAGCCCGCCGACAAGACCGGAAGGAGGAAGCCGTGGACGTTCACGAGTATCAAGCTAAGGAATTGCTGGCGAGCTTCGGGGTGCCCGTGCCGAAAGGCGCGGTCGCCTTCAGCGCAGACCAGGCCGTTTATGCCGCGACCGAGCTCGGCGGCTGGAACTGGGCAGTCAAGGCGCAGGTCCATGCCGGTGCGCGCGGCAAGGCCGGCGGCATCAAGATCTGCAAGACCTATCACGAGGTGCGCGACGCCGCTTCGAGCCTGCTCGGCAGGCGGCTGGTCACGATACAGACCGGCCCCGAGGGCAAGCCCGTGCAGCGCGTCTATATCGAAGTGGCCGAGCCCTTCGACCGCGAGCTCTATCTCGGCTACGTGCTCGACCGTAAGGCTGAGCGTATCCGGGTGATCGCCTCGCAGCGCGGCGGCATGGAGATCGAGGAGATCGCCAAGAACGAGCCCGAGGCGATCCTCCAAGTGGTGGTCGAGCCGGCCGTGGGCTTGCAGGCCTTCCAGGCCCGCGAGCTCGCTTTCCAGCTCGGGCTGAGCATCAAGCAGGCGCAGAGTTGCGTCTCGACCATCATGAACGCCTATCGCGCCTTCCGCGATTGCGACGCCACGATGCTCGAGATCAATCCGCTGGTCGTGACCAAGAACGACCGCGTGGTCGCGCTCGACGCCAAGATGTCGTTCGACGACAACGCGCTGTTCCGCCGCCACAACGTGGCCGACATGCACGACCCCTCGCAGCAGGATCCGCGCGAGGCGCAGGCCGCCGAGCACAACCTCAACTATATCGGGCTCGACGGCGAGATCGGCTGCATCGTCAACGGCGCCGGCCTTGCCATGGCGACCATGGACATGATCAAGCATGCCGGCGGCACGCCTGCGAACTTCCTCGACGTCGGCGGCGGCGCTTCGCCCGACCGTATCGCCACGGCGCTGAAGCTCGTGTTGTCCGATGCGAACGTGAAGGCCGTGCTGGTCAACATCTTCGCCGGCATCAATCGCTGCGATTGGGTGGCGAAGGGTATCGTGCAGGCCTGCGAGACGGTCGACATCAAGGTGCCGCTGGTCGTGCGCCTTGCCGGCACCAATGTCGAAGAGGGCCGGAAGATCCTGGCCGATAGCGGCCTCAAGCTGATCACGGCGGAAACTTTGGCGGAAGCGGCCGAGAAAGCCGTCCAGGCCTGCAAGGGCGAGCTGCGCGCGGCTTAAAAGCAAATGGTTATTGGGGCCAAAACACACCACGTCATCGCCGGGCTTGACCCGGCGATCCAGGGCCATTGGCTCCGTGCCGGTTGCCCCTGGATGCCCGGCTCAAGGCCGGGCATGACGAGTTCATTTGGGCGGGCTGTGTACTAGAACGCCCCTTCAGGAGAGAGTCATGAGCATTCTGATCGACGAAAAGACACCCGTGATCGTCCAGGGCATGACCGGCGACAAGGGTACCTTCCACGCCAAGGAAATGATCGCCTACGGCACCAATGTCGTCGGCGGCGTCACCCCCGGCAAAGGCGGCGGCACGCATCTCGACCGGCCGCTGTTCAACACTGTGAAGGACGCCGTCAAGGCGACCGGCGCGACCGCGACCATCACCTTCGTGGCGCCGGCCTTCTGCGCCGATGCCATCATGGAAGCGGCCGATGCCGGCATCACGCTGATCTGCTCGATCACCGACGGCATCCCGGCCCAGGACATGATGCGCGTGAAGCGCTACATGCGCCGCTATCCCAAGGAGCGGCGTCCGATCATGGTCGGACCCAACTGCGCCGGCATCATCTCGCCCGGCAAGGCCATGCTCGGCATCATGCCAGGTCACATCTATCTGCAGGGCAATGTCGGGGTGATCTCGCGCTCAGGCACGCTCGGCTACGAGGCCGCCGCGCAGATGAAGGAGCGGGGCATCGGCATCACCACCTCGGTCGGCATCGGCGGCGACCCGATCAACGGCTCGTCCTTCCTGGACCACCTCGCTCTGTTCGAGGAGGACCCGGACACGGTGGCCGTGCTGATGATCGGCGAGATCGGCGGCCCGCAGGAGGCCGAGGCCTCGGCCTGGATCAAGGACAACATGTCGAAGCCGGTGATCGGTTTCGTGGCGGGGCTCACCGCGCCGAAGGGTCGGCGCATGGGCCATGCCGGCGCCATCATTTCGGCGACCGGCGATAGTGCCGCGGAGAAGGCCGAGATCATGAAGTCTTGCGGGCTGACGGTCGCGCCCAATCCGTCCGAGTTCGGCTCGACGGTCGCGGGTGTGCTCGCCAAGCGTCCGGATCGGCCCCAGGCCTCCGTGTGAGGGCTGGCGCTGCGGTCGCACAGCCCAGCACGAATAGATCGTCATGGCCGGGCCCGGCCCGGCCATCGACGATTATCATTGCCCTCCCCGGGCTTGAGCCGGGGATGGACCGGGCAACCCGGTAACCCCCTGTCTGATGGGGTTGCTGGGTCACCCGCCTTCGCGGGCGATGACATTGTGCATCTGTCGAACGTGCCTAGTCCGTGATGAACGAAAGCCCGAATGCGCCGCGTTTCCAGGCAGAGCCCGCACCGGCGCTGATCGGCGGCACGCACGCGGAAGAAGCCGCGGACCTGCTGTTCGCGCTGCTGCTCGACGTAGTGCGCCAACACCAGCCAGAGATCGCGCCGGTGCTGGAAGGCGGCGCCGACATTTCCGGCCTCAGCCCTGAGCTGATGGCGCGCGCCCTCCAGGCACAAGGCATCTGGTTCCAGCTCCTCTCCATCGCCGAGCAGAACGCCGCGATGCGCCGCCGCCGCCATATCGAGCGGACGCGCGGACGCGAGGCTCTGCGCGGCAGCTTCGCCAATGTGCTCGCCGAAGCGGCGCGCGATGGCATCGGTGCCGCCGAGATCGAGGGCCTGCTCTCTTCGTTGCGCATCCGGCCGGTGATCACCGCGCATCCGACCGAGTCGAAGCGCGTCACGGTGCTGGAGAAATATCGCCGCATCTACTTGCTGTTGCGCGAGCTCGAAGGCGCGCGCTGGACCGAGCGCGAGCGCCGCGCGCTGCTCGACGATCTGCGCGACCAGATCGAGCTCGTGTGGATGACGGGCGAATTGCATCTCGAAAAGCCGACCGTCGAACACGAGGTGCTGCGGGGCCTGCATTTCTTCGACGAGACGCTGTTCGAGAAGGCACCTGAACTGCTCGGCCTGCTGGAGCTTGCGCTCGCCGAGAATTATCCCGGCGCGCGCTTCGAGATGCCGCCCTTCTTCCAGTTCGGCTCGTGGATCGGCGGCGACCGCGACGGCAATCCTTGGGTCACCACCAAGGTCACCGGCTGGACGCTCCGCCGCAACGCGCTCGCCGCACTCCGCTATTACCGCGACCGTATCGTGGCGCTCGCCAAGGCGCTCTCCATCACCGAGCGCGCGCTGCCGGTCCCTGTGAATTTCCGCGAAGAGCTCGACCGCGCGCTCGAAGCGAGCGGCGAGGGCGACACGATCCGTGCCCGCAATCCCGGCGAGCCTTACCGCCAGTTCCTGACCCTGATACTGCGCAAGCTCGATGCCACCATCGCTCGCGTCGAGGGCCAGGACATTGGCGGGCCGGGCGCCGCTTACGCCAATGCCGACGAGCTGATCCTCGACCTGCGCGTGATGGAGCAGGCGCTCGATGAGGCGCACAGCGCGTCACTTGCCGCGAACCTGGTCAAGCCGGTGCGGCGCGCGGTCGAGATCTTCCGCTTCTCGACCGTCAGGCTCGATCTCCGCGAGAACACGACCCGCACCACCGAGGCGCTGCAGGCGTTGTGGTGGGCGACCGACGGCCATGGCGACGGCAACCCGCCCGAGCTCGGCTCGCGCGAATGGCGGACCTGGCTCACGCAGGAGCTCGCGCGGCCGCGGTCGAGCGACCGGGTGCTCCCGGAGCTGCCGCCGGAGGTCGCCGACCTGATCGCCATGTTCCGCCAGGCCGGCGAGGTCCGCCGCGACCTCGACCGCGACGCGTTCGGCTCCTTCATCCTGTCGATGACCCGTTCGGTCGACGACATCCTCGGCGCCTATCTGCTCGCCAAGGAAGGCGGCGTGTTCCTCGACGAGGCCGGCACCGAGATCTGCCCGCTGCCCATCGTGCCGCTGTTCGAGACCATCGCCGATTTGCGCGCGGCGCCTGCCATCATGCGTGAGACGCTCGCCATCCCGCTCGTGCGTCGTTCGACCAAATGGCAGGGCGGTATCCAGGAAGTGATGATCGGCTATTCCGATTCGAACAAAGACGGCGGCTTCGTCGCCTCGAACTGGGAGCTCGCCAAGGCGCAGAGCGCGCTGACCCGCGTGGGCGAGGAGGCCGGCGTGCCGATCGCCTTCTTCCACGGCCGCGGCGGCTCGGTCTCGCGCGGCGGCGCGCCGACCGGCCGGGCGATTGCCGCGCAACCCGCCGGCTCGATCCGCGGGCGCTTCCGCGTCACCGAGCAGGGCGAGGTGGTCTCTTATAAATATGCCAACAAGGGCACGGCGCTCTATCAGATGGAGCTGATCGCCGCGAGCGTGTTCGAGCACGCGCTGAAATCCGAGCGCGAAGAAGCACTTAAGCCGAAACACGAATTCGACGACGCGATGGAGGCCCTGGCCGGTGCCGCGCGCGCCGCCTATTCGGTGCTGCTCGGCGAGCCGCATCTCGTCGCCTATTTCCAGGCCGCGAGCCCGCTCGAGGAAATCTCGCTGCTCAATATCGGCTCGCGCCCGGCGCGGCGCTTCGGTGCGCGCTCGCTGAAGGATCTGCGCGCCATCCCGTTCGTGTTCGCCTGGGCGCAGAACCGCCACATCATCACCGGCTGGTACGGCGTGGGCTCGGCGCTCGCCAATTTCATCGAGGTGCGCGGCGAGGCGGGGCTCGCGCTGCTGCGGCGCATGTTCAAGGACTCGCGGCTCTTCCGCCTCATCATCGACGAGGTGGAGAAGACGCTGCTCTTGGTCGATCTCGACATCGCCCGCGACTATGCGAGCCTGATCGAGGACGAGGCGGTGCGCGCGGCGATCCTGCCGATGATCGAGCGGGAGCTTCAACTCACGCGCGACATGGTGCTCAAGGTCAGCGGCGACACCGAGCTCGCCGAGCGCTTTCCCGATTATCGCGCGCGCCTTGCCGCGCGGCTGCCAGCCATCAACGAGGTCAACCGCATGCAGGTCGAGCTGCTGCGCCGGTTTCGCGGCGCGCCCGACGACGCTGCGCGGGAAGCGTTCAAGTCCGCTTTGCTCTTGTCTATCAACACTGTCGCCGCCGGTCTCGGCGCCACTGGGTGATGAATTGATGCGCATCGAAGCTGCACAGCCTTCATCCCTCCCCTTGATGGGGAGGGCGGCTCGGCCTGAGGCCGAGCCGGGTGGGGTGAGTATCCCTGCGCTTCAGAAGAGCCCCCCACCCGGCGCGCGGGCGCGCGCCGACCTCCCCACAAGGGGGAGGTTTGAGCCCCGAAATTTGAAAACCGCCACACGTCACAGAGGGAAAGGACCCAAGACATGAGCTTCACGTTGATCCAGCAAGCCACGCCGCGTCTGCACCGTTCAGAGCTTGCCGTGCCGGGGTCCAATCCCTCGCTGTTCGAGAAGGCGGCCAAAGGCGGCGCCGACATCATCTTCCTCGACCTCGAGGACGCGGTGGCGCCCGACGACAAGGAGCAGGCCCGCAAGAACATCATCCAGGCCCTGAACGACATGGATTGGGGCTCGAAGACCATGATGATCCGCATCAACGGTCTCGACACGCATTACGCCTATCGCGACGTGGTGGACGTGGTCGAGAACTGCCCGCGGCTCGACATGATCCTGATCCCCAAGACCGGCGTGCCCGAGGACGTCTACGCCATCGACATGCTGGTCACGCAGATCGAGCAATATAAGAAGCGCGACAAGAGAATCGGCTTCGAGGTGCTGATCGAGACCGCGCTCGGCATGGCGAATGTCGAGGCGATCGCGCAGTCTTCGAAGCGGCTCGAGGCGATGAGCTTCGGCGTCGCCGACTATGCGGCCTCGACCCGCGCGCGCACCGTCGGCATCGGCGGGCCGCACCCGGATTACGGCGTGCTCACCGACAAGGACGACGCCGGCAACCGCGACTATCACTGGGGCGACCCGTGGCACTTCGCGCTGTCGCGCATGATGGTCGCCTGCCGCGCTTATGGTCTTAGGCCGATCGACGGGCCGTTCGGCGATTTCTCCGATCCCGACGGCTATCTCGCCGCGGCCAAGCGCGCGGCGGTGCTCGGCTTCGAGGGCAAATGGGCGATCCATCCGAGCCAGGTCGATCTCGCCAACCAGGTGTTCACGCCGTCAGAGGCCGAGGTGAAGAAGGCGCAGCGGATCGTCGAGGCCATGGAGCAGGCCGCCAAGGAAGGCAAGGGCGCGGTGTCGCTCGACGGCCGCCTGATCGACATCGCCTCGATCCGCCAGGCGCAAGCTCTGCTCGACAAGGCCAAGCAGGCCGGCATGATCTAGCCGTCCCGCAAGGCGAATAGGCGTTCGAAAAGCCCTCTCCCTCGCGGGAGAGGGCTTTTTCGCGGGGAAAAATGGGAGAGCCGCTTGAGGCAGGTGCCGGACGCGCTGCGGCAAGTCCGGGCTTGCCTCGAGGCGCGCGGCAAGGCATGTCAAAGCCATCCGGAAGGCGCTTCGCCGTAAAATGGCCGCGGGATAGGCGTTTGATGGACAACAATAAAGGCGTAAGGGGTTGGAATTCGCCGGTGCAGTCCGCGCGGAGGGTGAGCCAAAAGGTGCGCGTAGCCGCCCGATAAGCCGCAAAGGAACATGCCATGACCGATCGCCCCAAGCCTTCGCAGAAGAAGCAAGACAAGCCCGGCAAGCCGGCGCCGAAAGCCGTCACTCCGCAAGCCAAGCCGAAGACGGTTGCCGCCGAGGCCTCCGAGACGGTGCGGCGCGAGCAGGCCGCTCCGCCCAAGCCGGCGCCGAAGCCGCAGATCGCCTCCGCGCCGAAGGTGTCTCCCGCGGTGCCGCCCGTCAGGCCCGCTTCGCGTCATGTCGCCGAAGCCGCCGAAGCGGTTCGCCGCGAGCAGGCCTCTGCCGGTAAGCCGCGCGTCGCCGTTAAGGCTCCGCCTGCTGCACTCAAGGCCGAGCCCAGCGCCGCGCCCGCCAAGCCCAAGCCGGCCCGGGTCGTGTCGGCCTCCGCGAAAAAGCCGAAACGCACGGCGTCCGGCCCCGCCAAGGCCAAGGCCGCCAAGCCTAAGCCGGCCAAGCCCGCGATTGCGGCCGAGGCCAAGCCTGCCGCCAAGCCGAGCATCCCGCCCGTCGAGATCGCCAAGCCCAAGCCTGACGTCAATCCGGAGCCGGTCGCCAAGCCCGAGGCGCCTGCGCGCGCCGAAGCTCCCGCAGCCAAGCCCACGCCGGTCGTGGCGCTGGCCGCGATCAAGCCAGCCGTTCCCTTCGCGCCGCAGCAGGCCGCAGCCCTCGCGGGCGCCGCCGAGACGTTGCAGCAATCGTTCAGGGCCGCGGGCCGCGGCGGTCTCGCCGTCAACCGCAAGCTGTTCGACATCGCCCAGGCGAATTTGCAGTCGGGCTTCGATCTCGCCCGGAGCCTCGCCACGGCGCGCACGCCGCTCGAAGCGGCGCAGCTCCAGTTCACCTTTATCAATGAGCGCATGAAGGCCTTCGCCAGCCAGACCGAGGAGCTCCGCGCGCTCTCCGCCTCTTGCCTCGAAGAGGCGAGCGAGCCCTTCCGCCAGCTCGGCCGCACGCGGCCCGGCCGCAAATCCGACAGCTCGACCTAAGGAACGGATCGCCCCTTCGTTCGTTTTGAGCGAAGTGGGGGATTGCGGCTTTCGTAACGCGCTGCCCGCCCCTTGCGAAAGGCGCGTACCGGGTTCAGGTCATTTGAGCCGTTTCCTCGCGCGTTCCAGTCAATCGCGTCCGTTCCGGAGTTCGCGGGGGAGCTCAATGGAAGATTCCGCACAGCCGTCGAAGCGCGCTTTGGCGGGGCTCAAGAGCCATAAACTCAATTCCCTGAACGGCCTTCTGACGCATGGCGTGCCGCGCAACGGGCATGACGGCGCGGCACCGCCTCCGGTGGCGAAGCGCCTCGACGTGATCAAGGCCTATGCCGCCGATTGCGTGCTGCCACCAGAGGGCGCTGACGTCGTTGAGGCGGGCACTGCGGTCTCGCCCCGGCCAGACGCCAGCGTGTCGCAGATCGCCCAGCGCTTCGCTCCGAGGCCCGGATCCTTTCCGCCGCCGGAGGAGGATCGCCTCTCGGCGGGTCCGCTCGCGCCGCCTCTCCTCGCGCTCGCCTCGGGTGCCCGGACGCTCGCCGCCGCGCTGATCGCGGTGGCGCTTCTGCCCAACCTCGTGCTCGCCGGCCTCATCTGGTATGGCGGCATCGAGACGCGATGGCCGAGCGTCACCGAAACGCCGCCTGCCACAGACATCGGCATGCCGGCGGTGCATTCCGTCGTGACGGTGCCGATCCCGGTACCGTCTATCGCGAGCGGCTTGGCCGAAAGCGGCGACGTGACGGGCGCGCTGCCGGCCGATCTGCCCCATAGCGATGCGGCGGCGTCATCGCCTGAAGCAAGCCTTGCGACGGACGAAGACCAAGAGCTTGCCGCGGCCAATATAGATGACGCCCAAGCTGTAGCGGCGGCCGCGCCGGCCGAGCCCATGCCGTTGCCGACCAGGCGTCCCGCGCCTCCAAGCGCCGAGGAGGCCAACGCGAGTTGGATCAAGGCCACCGCTTACGTCAATCTGCGGTCCGCGCCCTCACGCGGTGCATCGGTGGTGGGCGTCGTCGCCAAGGGCACGAAGCTTCGCGTCGTCGCGCGGAAGCGCGGCTGGGTGCAGGCGACCGATCCGGCGAGCGAGAAGACCGGCTGGGTCTATTCCGGCAACGTCGCTGCCTCGCGCTAAACGCGAAGCTGTAGGCCGCTACGACGATCGGGAAGAAGCCGTGCGGCCTTCGCTTGGCACGAAGAACGGCGAAAAGACGGCAAGGGATAATGCCGCGATGGGGTCTTCTGTGGCGGCGCGGCCACGCTATATTCCCTTTCTCGGACAGAGGCCCGCGCGCGAGGCGCCGAGGGCTTGAGCGCGGCGTCTCGTCTGCTAGGTTTGGTTGGGACTTAAGGAGGCCCTCACTGATGAAAATTTTTAGTGCAATCTTCGTCGGCGCTCTCTCGATGGCCTGTCTCTCAGGCGCGGCGCAGGCGGCTGAATCGAATTACAGCAAGGCCGTGCAGAAAAGCTGCAAGGCGGACTACAAGAAGTTCTGCGGGGACTACGGGCTCGAGACGTCTGCGCTTCGCCTCTGCATGGACCGCAACGGCGACAAGCTCTCGAATGGCTGCGTCAATGCCTTGGTCGCATCGGGCGAGGTGAGCAGAGCTGAGGTCGATCGCAGAAGGAAGAAGGCTCACAAGAAATAGTTGAGCCGGCCGGCGCGGGAGCCGAGGCCCGCGCTCGTTTGCTTAAAATGCATCGAAACTTGATCGCGCCAAGCTTTGGCGCGATAAACTTTTTGAGGGCAAGAACACTAAGGAACATCGAAAACACGCGAAGGAGCTTAAGCCATGCGCAAGCTTGCTGCTTTGTCCTTTCTCGTGGTGCTCGCCTGCTCCGGCCCTCTCCCGGCCGCCGCCGACGATGCGGCCACTATCGCCGCGGTCAACGCGTCGTCCAATGCTCTCGACGAGGCCTTCACCAAGAAGGACGTCGACACCATCAAGGCGCTGATGACGCCGGACCACATCACGGTCACGCCCTATTACGACGGGCCGCAGACCGTGGAAGACCAGCTCAGTTCGCTTGGCGAGTACGATTGGAGCCAGACCATCATCGGCGACGTGAACGTGTCGCTGCTCGGCCCGGACGTCGCCATGCGCACCTTCAAGGCCGAGCTCAAGGGCACGTTCAAGGGCAAGACGTTGCCCGCGCGCGTGTTCAACACCGAGATCCTCGTCAAGCGCGACGGGAAATGGGTCGAGCGCTTCTATCAAGTGACCACGCTGAACCCGTGATGGCGCTCGCGGCGCCCATCCGTCCGCGCGATTTCGCTTTTCGAGTGCAAACCAGGAGGACGGTATGGCTGGGCAAGCTGTTACCCGCGAACAATTGGCGGATTTGCTGAATGAGGATCTCGCGCGCGAATATCAGGCGATCATCGCCTATGTGGTGTATTCGCAAGTGCTGAAAGGCGCGGAATATATGAGCATCGCGGCGCAGCTCGAGGAGCACGCGCATCAGGAGCTGCAGCACGCCCTTACGTTGTCGCGGCAGATCGACTATCTCGGCAAGATGCCGACGGTGACGCCGAAGCCGGTCAAGACCTCGGAGAAGGCGCGCGACATGCTCCGCTTCGATCTCGACAACGAGAACGAGACCATCCTCAACTACCAGGACCGCATCCGCCAATGCGAGGCGCTCGGCGAGTTCGCCATGGCGGAGCAGATCCGGGAGATCCTGGTGCAGGAGCAGGACCACCAGATCGACCTCGCCACGGCGCTCGGCGAGGCGGTCCCCGACGTGAGCCGCTTGCGGAAGCGCAAAGGCTGAGGCCCAAGAACCTAGGCCCAAGAACCTAGGCCCAAGGGTCTAGACCCAAGGGCCTAGACCCAAGAGCCCTAAGCCCAAGAACCTGGCAGGGAACGACGGCTTGGCAACAGCGACAATGGAGGAATGAGGTAATGCAGACCACTTGGATGCCCTATACCGAGGAAGGCGTGATCCACAACCGCGCCGAGCTTCCCGACAGCGTGTTCGCTTTTCCGGGCCAGCGGAAGGAGCCGCTGACCGACGCGAGCCACGTGCGCAACGCGCTCGCCCGCTTCGATCAGGTCGAGGACGTATCGGACGCGGACCGCGATCTCGCCTTCGCCAATATCAAGGCGGCGGCGGCTTATTACGGCGTCGACGTGCGCGAGAATAGCTGGCGCGAGCTGATGCGCTAGCGCGCGCTTTCACCGAAGCGTCATGAAAAGAGGGCGCGGGCCCAGGCCGGCGCCCTTTTTTATTTGCGGGCCAGGTTTTGTTGCGGGGTAGGGAACCCTATTCGCCGATTCGCTGTTGAAGGCCCCGGGAGGCATGGAGCGCCTCCCGCCACGGAAGAGGGGAACGAACATGACGAAACGGGAACTCCTCTGCGCGCGGAAGCAGAAGAAATACGACGAAATCTGCGCGCTGATCGCACGCGAGCTTGGCCATAACGATCTGTCGAAGATCAACCAGGCGGAGCGCGGCCAAATCGAAAGGGAGGCGGAGTACCACGTCAAGCAATGGGAAGAGACGGTCGAGATGCGTACGCCGTCTTTTCTGCGTCCCGCGACGCCGTTAAGGCGCCTGCTCAACCAGTATTACGATATCTGCGAGCGAATTCTCGACGAGCACGACATTGAGATCGGGCTGTGGGCCTATAAGAAGGGCAACCAGCGCCGGTCGCCGTCGCTCAGGCGAGCCGCCGCTTAAGTCGCAAGGCAGCGAGACCTGGAGCGTGGGATTGTTTCGACGCGATGCTCCCGCTCCGGTCCTGCTGCCTGTTGGCTTGCCGATTGGGAGGCTTCCCGATCAGGAGAGCGCGAGCCAGATGATGGCGAGATTCATGAGAAGATAGGTGGTTATCAGCATGGCGGCCCAAGTGTGGTCGCCGCGCGCGATGGCGCGCTCGGCCCTCGCGTCGGTGCCGCGCCATGAGGTCAGCACCACGCGGCCGAGCGTGATGATGATGAACAGATAGGCCAGCAGAAACATCTTATCGAGCATCGTCAGATAGTCGACGTCGGGGAGGGCCGAGGTCGCGGTAAGCTGGAGCGCGACGAGCGTCAGCAGCGCGGTGATGCCGAGACCGATGCGGCCTTCGACAAAGCGGGGCCGGACGAAGAACACGAACGACGCGCAGGCGACGATCAGAAGGATCGGCACGAAGGTCTTGAGCGACATGGCGAGCGCCGGGCGCGTGACCGGGACTGTCAGCACGACGCGCGAATAGATCTCCGCCTCCTTTTGCCCCAGGTCGCCGAAATCGGTCGGATAGGTATTGTCGGTGATCTTCCAGGTGGGCGCGCCGACCGTGAATCCCGGCAGCGTGACATCGGGGTTCATGGTGACGCCGACATCGCGGTCCGGCACGTAGATCTGCCGGTGGACGCCGGACACGGTGTCCTCCATCACGATGCGCAGATACTGCATGTCGAAGGGATAGGTCTCGAGGCTGAACTTGGTGGAGAACAGACCCTGATAGCGGATGATGGCGTAGAGGGTGCCGTCCGGCATCTTCTGCGGCTCTTCGTACAGGTCCTCGCGCAGATTGGAGTCCGAGGCGAAGCGATTCATGAACTCCATGGTCTTGGAGGGATCGAGCTCGGGGTCCTTCCAGCGGAACCAGACATAGAGATCGACGATGTAGTTGTTGGCCTTGAAGTCGATCTGCTGGATGTCGTTGATATAGGCGCCGATGATGACCTGCTCGGGGCCCGGACTGGGCGCGGCTTCGATCGCCTCGATCACGGCGCGCGGCGCCGGATCGGGCGCGGCCGGCGCATCTTGCGCCAGCGCGCCGCCGGCAAGAGCGAGCGCGGACAGGATGGCGCCGAGGCGAAGCAGCAATCGAGCCAAAGTTTGGATCGCCCCCCTCACCAGAACAGCCATCGTCTGTCCGTCTTCGCTGTCACTTCGTTCCAGCTTCGCCGGACACTGCTTCGGCCTAACGGTCTCCGCGTGGCTGCGCCACGCGTAGCCCGAAGGGCGAAGCGTGGTGCCCCAGGCCGGACTCGAACCAGCACACCCTTGCGGATAACAGATTTTGAGTCTGTCGCGTCTACCAATTCCGCCACTGGGGCTTTGGGCCCGGAACATGGGGTAAGGCCCGCGCGGGGTCAACTGGCGTCAACGGTCCGGCGCAGGCGGCGGCTCTCATAAAGCGCGAGGCTAAGCGCGAGCAGGCCCGCGGCGGGCAGGATGAACGCATCAGGTGACTGCATTGTCCACAGTGTCGCGCCGGTGACCGCGCACCAGGCAAGCGGAATGATCATCAGCTCGTAGCGCATGCGGTCGGCCGCGAGCAGCACGCCGAGCGTGGCGAGCGCGGTGGGATCGGGCGCGATGCCGAACAGCTCGATCGCGGCCCAGGACCGTCCGAGCAGCGGGCCGATCAGCGGCTGAACGCCAAGCTCGAACAGGAACAGCGCGAGGCCAGCGCGCCTAACCCAGCCGTCGCGTTTCTGGAACGTGAGCTTGCCGGCTGCGCTCCCCACCACGAGCAGCAATACGGCTTGGGCCGCGAAGGCGAGCGCGTAGTAGGGGGCGGCCAGGTTGATCGTGGCGTAGCGCTCGTAGAAATAGAAGTACGCCACGAACGTCCAGACGCAAGCGAGCAGCAGGGCAACCCCGCGGCCGCTCCACGGGATGCGCGACACCATCAGCACGAAGATGGCGCCGCCTGCGGCGAGTGTCGCGATCTGCGCCGGCCAGATCTCGGCGTTGTAAAGCTCGAACAGCCGGTAATAGGTCTCCGGCGAGAACATCAAGAGGTCCGAAAGACGATAGCTCCACCACTCGGACATCAGATCTCCTCGACGTAAGCGGCCATGCGCCGGCGCATCGCCTGGTCGGGAAGGGGGCCGCGCGCGGCGTTCAGGTTCTCCCGCACATGCGCGACCTTGGAGGTTGCCGGGATCGCGCAGGTGACCGCCGGATGCGAGACGATGAATTTCAACAGGAATACGGCCCAGCTCTCGGCGCCGATCTCGCTGGCGAAAGGTGGCAGCTTCTCGCCTTGCAGGCTTGCGATCAGTGCGCCCTGTTGGAAAGGGCGGTTGGCGATCACGGCGATGCCCTTCTCCTTGGCGAGCGGCAGGATGCGTTGTTCCACCTCGCGGTCGACGATGTTGTAGGTGATCTGCAAGAAGTCGAGAGGATGCGCGCGCATGATCGCCTCGATATCGCGATGGCGGCGGCCGTGCGAGGTGGTGATGCCGACGTAGCGAAGTTGGCCCGCGGCCTTCATGGCGAACAGCTTGTCGAGATGCTTTTCCCAGGCGAGCAGATTGTGCACTTGGAGGAGATCGAAGCGCGGGATGCCCCAATGCATGCGCGACTGCTCGATCTGCGCCGGCCCCGCATCGCCGGACGCGATCCAGACCTTGTCGGCGGCGAACAGCGCCTGCGGATGGCCGAGCTTGGCGAGCCCGTAGCCGATCACCTCTTGCGCGGAGCCGTACATCGGCGACGAGTCGATCATGCGACCGCCATCCGCGAAGAAAGCGCGCATCACCTCAGTGCAGGCGTCGCGCGCGACCGGGTCGGCACCGACATTGAAGGTGATCCAAGTGCCGAGCCCGACCAAAGGCAGGGCCTCGCCGCTCGACGGGATCGGCTTCACGAGCGGTCCGGCTTGCGCGAGGCTCGAGACGGGGCGCAGCAAGGCGGCGCCTCCGGCGGCGGCAAGCGAGGCAAGCAGGTCTCGGCGGGTGAGCGTCATGGCGTCTATTTAGAGGCGGGCCGCGGGCCTGTCAGTAGAGCGTGGGCCACGCCTAAGGGTTCCCGCTTCGTCCCATGGACAAGGGTCAGGCGCCCAGCTAAGCAAGGCGCGATGTTGAGGGACCTCTACGACAAGATCATCAAGCTGTCCGAGAGCAAGCAGGCGCTGCCGACCTTGGCCGCCGTCTCGTTCGCGGAGAGCTCATTCTTCCCCATCCCGCCCGATGTGATCCTGGTGCCGATGTGCCTGGCCCAGCCGCAGAAGGCGCGGATGTTCGCAGCTGTCTGTACCGTCGCCTCGGTGCTCGGCGGCATCGTCGGCTATGCCATCGGCGCCTTCCTCTACGACACGCTCGGCCAGTGGCTGATCTCGCTCTACGGCTATGGCGACGGCGTCGAGGCGTTCCGCCAAGCCTATGCCGAATGGGGCTCGTGGATCATCCTGATCAAGGGCATGACGCCGATCCCCTACAAGATCGTCACCATCGCCTCGGGCTTTGCCGGCTACGACTTCTTCATGTTCGTGCTGCTGTCCTTCATCACACGCGGCGCGCGCTTCTTTCTTGTTGCCGAGCTGCTGCGCTATTTCGGCGAGCCGGTGCGCGAGTTCATCGAGAAGCGGCTGACCTTGGTGCTCACGAGCTTCCTCCTGGCTATTGTCGGCGGCTTCGTCATCGCCAAATATGCCTTCTAGGATGGATGCCGTAGCGAAACCCGTGCTGGCCACGCCGTTGCAATCCGTGAGGCTCGCGAGCGCCCTCGTATTCGCCGTCGCTCTCGCCACGATCGGAGCGGCGCTCGCCTTCGAGCATCTCGGCGGCTATGCGCCGTGCCCGCTCTGCCTGCAGCAGCGCTATGCGTATTATTTCGCGGTGCCCGCGGCGGCGCTCGCTGTGTTCCTCGCACAAGGCCAGACGACCAGCGCCGCGCGCACTCTATTGTTTCTGATCGCGCTGACTTTCGTCGTGAATGCTGGGCTCGGCGTCTATCACGCGGGCGTCGAGTGGAAATGGTGGCTGGGACCCGATACCTGCGCGGTGATGGGTGCGACCGATCTCGGCGCGTTGAGCGTCGCCGAGCAACTCGCCAATGCGCAAGTCGTCCGCTGCGACGAAGCCGCCTGGCGCTTCCTCGGCCTATCCTTCGCGGGCTGGAATGTGGTGGCTTCTGCGCTGCTTGCAGGCATCGCCGCCTGGGGCGCAGCGCAGAAGCGCTAGGTCAGCCATACACTTCGGCTAAATGTTGATGCCGATCCAGACACCACTCCGCCGCCGACGCCTGCGCCGACGCCAATAATAGGGGTCATAACCCCCATAGTAGCGCCGTCGGCCGTAATAGCGTCCGCGGCCGTAATAGCGTCCGCGCCCGCGCCCGCGCCCGCGTCCGCGGCCGCGCCGTCCGACTTCGACGAGGTCGTCGTCTTCCGGCTCGATCAGGTCGGGGTCTACGCCTTGTCGCAACATGGAAGCGGCCGCTGCTGCGGGCGCCACTGCTGCAACGGACATGGCCGCTGCCGCGACCGGGAGTCCCAACAGGAGTCCGCGCCGCGATAGGGTTGCGTTTTCGACACCCTCACAGCGTGCCTCCGGGGTATCGGCTGACAGTTCTTTCCTATGCATCATCAACCCACCTTGGTTGCCGCGATACGCGGCGTGCTGCATGGATTCCTCGGCTGTAGAGCGAACGCAAAATATGCCGAGACGTTCCGGGCGAAATGCCAGGTTCACAGCCTCGTTACGATGTGCGGAGGGAGCGCTGACGTAGCCGCGCTTACGGCTCGAGCTCGGTATCCCAGTAGAGATAGTCGAGCCAGCTCTCATGCAGGTAGTTCGGCGGGAACAGCCGGCCGTTCCGGTGAAGCTCGAACACGGTCGGGCGATAGGGCTTCTGCGCCGGATGCATATGCGCCTCGGCGGGAAGCTTGCCGCCTTTCATCAGATTGCAGGGCGCACAGGCGGTGACCACGTTCTCCCAGCGCGTCAGCCCGCCGCGCGAGCGCGGCACGAGATGGTCGAAGGTAAGGTCCTCGTCGTCGCCGCAATATTGGCAGGTGAAGCGGTCGCGCAAGAACACGTTGAACCGCGTGAAGGCCGGATAGAGCGCCGGCTTGATGTAGCTCTTGAGCGAGACGACGCTCGGCAGCTTCATCTCGAAGGTGGGAGAGCGGACGGAGCGGTCGTATTCGGAAACGATGTTGACGCGGTCGAGGAAGACCGCCTTCACCGCGTCCTGCCAGCCCCAAAGCGACAGCGGATAATAAGAGAGCGGCCGATAGTCGGCGTTCAAGACGAGCGCCGGAAAGGTGCCGGGAGCGGCCGATGCGGTTGCGACGTTCAAGGCGACAAATTCCTACGTTACGCCCGTCGCACTCGGGACCAATCCTCCTTTGGCGCCGCATACTATAAGGGCATGTCGGGAATGTGAAGGGCCCAACATGCTGTGGTTGTGGGCGAAGCGATCCAAGGGGGCCGCGCGTGCGTTAGGAGAGGCAGGATATGGGGAGGACGCTCATGGCAAGCAAACCCGATACCGGCGGCAGGATCATCCCGGCGCTCCGCTACAAGGAAGCCAACGCGGCGATCGACTGGCTGTGCCAGGCCTTCGGCTTCGAGAAGAAGATGGTGATGCCCGGGGAGGGCGGGCGCGTCGCCCATGCCGAGCTCGTGCTCGGCAATTCCATGATCATGCTGGGCGACGCCGAGAGCGAATTCAGCAAGATTGTCGCAGCCCCGGCCAAGGGCGAGCCTGTGACCCAGGGTCTCTATGTGGTGGTGCCCGACGCCGATGCGCATCTGGCGCGCGCCAAGGCGGCGGGCGCCGAGATCGTGATCGACATCAAGACGCAGGACTATGGCGGCCGCGACTATACCTGCCGCGATATCGGCGGCTATGTCTGGACCTTCGGCACCTACGATCCGTGGCGGCCGGTCGGCTGATTAGCGAACGGCGGTAGCCGCGGTGAAGGCCTGGCGCAGGAAGGCGCCGCCGAGGCGGAGCCCCTCGCCGTCGATGCCGTGGCCGACGCCTTGGGCGATGTGCCACTCGACCGGGAGACCCGCGGCGGCAAGCTGCTCGCGGGCGATCAGCATGGCGTCAAGTGGAATGACCTCATCCATGTCGCCATGCACGAGCAGCACGGCGGGTGCCTGGCTCGGGTCTTTGGGCAACGCTTCGAGGCTCGGCAGCGCGCCGGAATAGCCGACGATCGCCGCGGGTGGTGGCACGCGCTTGAGCCCGATGGCGAGCGCCATCATCGTGCCCTGGCTGAAGCCGACAAGGCCGAGCGCACTTGCCGGAAGGTTATGACGTTTCAGCTCGGCGTCGAGAAACGCTTCGAGCACGGGGCCCGAGCGCTTCACCCCGCGCTCGAACTCGCCGGGATCGCGCATCGTGAGATTGAACCATTGCCGGCCCATCGGCGACATGCCGCAGGGCTCCGGCGCATGCGGCGAGACGAAGGCCGCGTGCGGCAAGTCGCGCGCCCATTCGCGCCCGAGCCCGATCAGGTCGTTGCCGTCGGCGCCATAGCCGTGCAGGAACACGACGATCTGGCGCGGCGTGCCGCCTGCGGCTGGCGGCAGTCTCGGTCCGTCGATGAGAGTCATCAAGCGTGGGTCCATGCCGCAACTGCGGCGGCATTCCCTCCCCCCTTGAGGGGGAGGGTTAGGGAGGGGGGTCTTGCGCCGCGCTTGGCTCGGAGGTTCACCCCCCTCCGCGCGCCGAAGTGGCGCGCGTGCTCCCCCTCAAGGGGGGAGCAGAAGAAGCGGCGAGATTTGAGGACGGTCGCGACGCTCAAGCGCTGTTCTCCGGAGCGTCGTCGGCGGAGTTCGCGTTGAGCTGGCCGTAATTCTGGATGCCGATGTCCTTGAGCAGGTTGAGCTGCGACTCGAGATAGTCGATGTGGCCCTCCTCGTCGGTCAGCAACTCCTGGAACAGGTCCATGCTCACATAGTCCTCTTCCTTCCGGCAGGCGGCGCGCGCCTCCATGTAGAGCGCGCGGGCGGAATACTCGGCCTTCAGGTCGCATTCGAGGATCTCCTGGATGTTCTGGCCGATCATCAGGGGATCGATGTGCTGCAGGTTGGGAAAGCCTTCGAGGAAGATGATGCGGGTCACGAGCTTGTCGGCGTGATGCATCTCCTCGATGGATTCCTCGCGCTCCTTCTTGGCAAGCTTGGTGAAGCCCCAATCGTCGAGCAGCCGGTAGTGAAGCCAATATTGGTTCACCGCCGTGAGCTCGCTGGTCAGCGCCTTGTTCAGATACTCGATGACCCGTGGATTGCCCTTCATTTGTCCAGTCTCCTCTCAACCTCGGTGCGATCATGAACGGTTCTTGCTGTCCAAGCTAGGGCTCCTCGAAGGGCGCGCGGTGCGAGGCGGAAGCCGGCGCGCTCGGTCCCTCTTCATCGTAGGTGAGCATCAGCTTGGTGATCAGCGGCAGGCAGCCCCCACAAGACGGCCGCTTGCCGAGATGCCGATAGATCAGGCCGGGGGTCAGCACGACGAGCGGATCCTTGGTGCGCAGCGCGGCCACGGCTTCCGCTATGTCCTTCGACGAGATCATAGAGCAGGAACAGACGATCATGCGGACTATGTGGCAAAGACCTTCGAACTATGCCACTGCAATGTCTCGCCGAGGGCTGGTGCGGCGGTTCCGAGCTGCGCTAGTGTGGCGCTCCTGCGTTCCGGCAAAGGTGACCCTGGATGTCTGAATTTCGCTTTTTCCGCTTTCGCGCTTGGCGCGGCGCGGCATTGGCCGCCGCGGTGCTGGTCGCGTGCGGGGCCGCGCAGGCAGGCGAGGGCGCGACGCAAGCTGCGCCTGCCGAGAGCGCGCCCGTAGCTTCCGCCGAAGCGCCGGCCAAGAAGCAGGCGGTGCATTGCATGTGGCAGGACAAGGGCGTCACCGGGTTCTGCGCCGTGGGCGCCGGGACGAAACTGGGCGCCGCTTGTGCCTGCACGACGATCATCGAGCACAAGACCCGCAAGTTCCCGGGCAAGGTCGTCGTGATGCGCTGAGCGGCCTCGCGCGTGGTCGCTATTGGCGAAACTTAGCCGCTCATTAACCATGCGAATTCGCCTCGTCTTAAGTGATGGCTGCGATGATGCGGCGGTTTGTAGGCAGCACGCCGGACCGTCCGCCACATGCAACCGGAAGATTTCCAGCCTGACGATCTGTTCGGTCAGATCCAGGGCCTTGTCGCCAAGGTCGACGCCGAGCGCGAGCGCCGCGAGGCTGCCGAGGCTGCCGACAAGGCCAAGTCCGAGCTGATCGCCACCATCGGGCGCGAGTTGCGCACGCCGCTGGAGGCGGTCATCGCGCTCGGCGAGCTGCTGCGGGCGAGCCCGCTCGATCCAACCCAGCAGCATTACGCCGAGACCTTGCAGCATTCGGCCCGGAGCCTGCTCGGGGTCATCGACGACGTGCTCGATTTTTCCAGGCTCGAAGCCGGACGGCTCGAGCTTCAGCCGATGCCGTTCGATCTGCATGAGCTCGTGCAAAGCGTGGCGCTCATGCTGCAGACCCGCGCCAACGAGAAGGGCCTTACCAGCGGCGTCGATCTCGGCGCCAATTGCCCGCATTTCGTCGTCGCGGACCCTGCGCGCCTCCGGCAAGTTCTGATGGCGCTGATCGACAATGCGCTGCGCCTCACGGCGGAAGGCGCGGTGCGGCTCTATGCCAGCACCAATGAGGAGAACGGCAAGATCGTGCTCCGCTTCGACGTGACGGATACCGGCAGCGGCCTCGACCAGGACGCGCGCGCCGAGCTGTTCCGGCCGGCCGAGGGCGCGCGCAACGGCTCCGATGCGGGCCAGCCGGCGGAGAACGTGCTGGCGCTCTCGATCGCGCGGAAGCTCATCACGCTGATGGGCGGCGAGATGGGCTGCGACAGCGCGGTGGGGAAGGGCAGCCTCTATTGGGTCACGGTGCCGGTCGATCTCGCGCGGGTCGCGACGGCCCCGCAGACGCAGGGCAAGGAAGCGCCGCAGCCGCCGCTTGCCGGCCATGTGCTCGTGGTCGAGAACAATAGCGTCAACCGCATGCTGATCGCGTCCTATCTCGAGGAGTTCGGGCTGACGCATGATCTCGCGGGCAGTGGCGCCGACGCGGTACTCGCCCTCGCCGAGAAGAGCTACGACCTCGTGCTGATGGACACGGCGATGCGCGATCTCGACGGCATGGAGACCACCAAGCGCATCCGTGCGCTTCCCGGGCCGTCGGCGGGCGTGCCGATCGTCGCGGTCGTGGCCAACAGCATGAAGAGCTATTGCGGCAACTACCTCTCGGCCGGCATGGACACTTATGTATTGAAGCCGATCCGCGGGCGCGAGCTTTATGCCGCGCTCGCCGCGTTCCTGCCTGTGCGTGAAGGCAACGCAGAGCAGGCGCTCGCCGGGTAGACGTCGCTCTTCCTTCCCCAACAACTTCGTCATGGCCGGGCTTGACCCGGCCATCCACGATTTCGTTTGTGCCACGCACTCAATCGTGGATGCCCGGCACAAGGCCGGGCATGACGAGAGGATGGGAATGCCGTGACAAGCGAATAGGTAAGTGAAAAGCGGGTGCCCTTTTAGCGTGAGGTCCCGAGCGGGACTTTCTCGCGCTGCTTGAGCGGCGGCACCGGCACGCTCTGCTCGGCAAGCACCTCGGCTTTCGCATCGACCAGTTTCACGATGCCGGCCATGATGTCGTTGAGCTGGAAATCCTTCGGCGTGTAGATCGCCGAGGCGCCGCACTGCTTGAGGATGTTCACGTCGTCGGCGGGGATGATGCCGCCGACCACGACCGGCACGTCGCCAAGCCCCGCCTCACGCAGCCGCTGCACCACCTCACGCACCAGCGAGACATGCGAGCCCGACAGGATCGAGAGCCCGACGACATGGGCGTTCGCCTCTTTGGCCTGCTGCACGATCTCGGCCGGCGTCAGCCTGATGCCGTCATAAACCACGTCCATGCCGACATCGGTGGCGCGCACAGCGATCTGCTCGGCGCCGTTCGAGTGGCCGTCGAGACCGGGCTTGCCGACCACGAAGGTCAGCGTGCGGCCGAGCTTGCCGGATACCTGCCGGACCAGCTCGCGGACCTCTTCGAGCCGCGCCTCGTCGATCTGGTGCTTGGCGTGGATGCCGGTCGGCGCGCGATACTGGCCGAATACCTCGCGCAGCACCTGGCCCCATTCGCCGGTGGTGACCCCGGCCTTAGCGGCGGCAATCGACGGCGGCATGATGTTGCGGCCTTCCTCGGCGGCGGCTTTCAGATCGATCAGCGCCTGGCGCACGGCCTTGTCGTCGCGGTCGCGCCGCCAGGCCTGCAACGCCGCCACCTGCTCGATTTCGACCGATTCCGGCACGGTCTGGATGCCTTCGATGCCGCTCGCGGAGAGCGGCGAGGGTTCGGTCTCGGTATAAGCGTTGACGCCGACGAGAACCTGGTCGCCCTTCTCGATGGCCTCGACGCGCGCGGCGTTCGAGGCGATCAGCGTCTCCTTCATGTAGTCGATGGCGGCAACGGCGCCGCCCATCGCCTGGATCTTGGCGAGCTCGGCGCGCGCCTCTTCTTTCAGCGCCTCGACCTTGGCATCGATCTCCTTGGAGCCGTCGAAGATGTCGCCGAACTCCAGAAGATCGGTCTCGTAGGCCACGATCTGCTGCAAGCGTAGCGACCATTGCTGGTCCCAGGGCCGCGGCAGGCCGAGCGCCTCGTTCCAGGCCGGGAGCTGCACGGCGCGCGCACGCGCCTTCTTGGACAGCGTCACCGCCAGCATCGACAAGAGGACGCGGTAGACATTGTTCTCGGGCTGCGGCTCGGTGAGGCCGAGCGAATTGACCTGCACGCCGTAGCGGAAGCGGCGAAGCTTCGGGTCCTCGACGCCGTAGCGCTCTTCGGCGATCTCGTCCCAGAGATCGACGAAGGCGCGCATCTTGCAGACCTCGGTGATGAAGCGCACCCCGGCATTCACGAAGAACGAGATGCGCGACAGCACATGCGGGAACTCTTCCGGCGGCACCTCGCCCGAGTTCCGCACCTCGTCGAGCACCGCTTCCGCGGTCGCGAGCGCGAAGGCAAGCTCCTGCACCGGTGTCGCGCCCGCCTCCTGCAGATGGTAGGAGCAGACATTGGTCGGGTTCCATTTCGGAACCTCGCGCGCGGTGTAGACGATCACGTCCTTGATCAGCCGCAGCGATGGCGCGGGCGGGAACACGTAAGTGCCGCGCGAGAGATATTCCTTCAGGATATCGTTTTGCACCGTACCGGTGAGCTTGGCGCGGTCCACGCCCTGCTCGTCGGCGAGCGCGATGTAGAGCGCGAGCAGCCACGGCGCCGTGGCGTTGATGGTCATCGAGGTGTTCATCTCGCCGAGCGGGATGCCCTCGAACAGGCTCCGCATGTCGCCGAGATGGGAGATCGGCACGCCGACCTTGCCGACCTCGCCGCGCGCCAGCACGTTGTCCGAGTCGTAGCCGGTCTGGGTCGGCAGATCGAAGGCGACCGAAAGCCCGGTCTGGCCCTTGGAGAGATTCCGCCGGTAAAGCTCGTTAGACGCCTTCGCCGTGGAATGGCCCGCATAGGTGCGGAACATCCAGGCCTTGTCGCGCTTGGTCGGCTTCTCGCTCATGGCTTTGCTCGCTTGGCATGCATCGAAGCATGCCGGAACTCCTAGAGCAACCTTAGGGGATCATCCTTCTCGAAAAGTCAAATAGCGCGTGACGCGCAAAGAAAAGGCGGTGCAAACGGCACCGCCTTCGAGTTCAGTCATGCGAAGGCTTTTAGTAGGTCTTCGTTCCGCTATCCATCTTGCCTTCCTTGGCGTCCTTCTCGGGCGCTGACAGGGCACCTTGGTTCTCGTTCTTGTCATCGCCCTCGGCAGCGGCGCCAGGGACGTTAGCCGACGAACTGTCGGTCGCGCCGCCGGTCGTGCCCGGCGCGTTGTCGGGCGCGCTCTTCTCAGGCGCCGTCAGCGTGCCCTCATTGGCGCTGGAGCCCGAGCTCTCGACGTTGCTGCCCGGCGCGTTGCCGGCATCGCGCTCGACGATGGTGATGTCGCTCTTGGCGCCGGGCGCCTCGGTGCCCTGCATCTCCTCGGCCGCAAGCGCAGGGCTGAGGCCGATAGCGAGCGCGGCGGCAGCGGTCATAAGGGTCGTGTGCAGTCTCATGGGGAGCCTCCTTACAGGCACAGCTGTCTTGGGAAGCCGGGCAGTCGCGGCTCTCGCGAAAACGTCGGAGATTGGCTTTGCCGCTTGTTGCGCGCCGGCATGAGGGAAACGTCCGGGCTTGAGCCGGGTTCCGGCGGAGCTTGGGAAGCTTGGTTTTGCAAGCTTTTTTAGCGCTGGGCAGGCTGCGGCGTTTTTGCTAACCGTCGCTGCCCCGTTCGTGACCCCGCCGGAGAGGCGCGATTTTCAGGTCTGATTGGAGCCGGGACGCTGTTCACACGTTAAGCGTGCCTCCCGCAAAAATGTTGCGGTGCCGAGATGAATGAAAGACAATTGCCGCAACGCAAAAAACCGATATATGGGCTGGGGGGACAATCGGGATGAATGAGATGTCGCTAGCTGCCGTGGAGCCGGCAACGCCGGTACTCAAAGACCTGTACGAGATCGGCGAGATCCCCCCGCTCGGTCATGTGCCGAAGAACATGTATGCCTGGGCGATCCGCAAGGAGCGCCACGGGCCGCCCGACGAGGCCATGCAGGTCGAGGTCGTGCCGACCTGGGAGCTCGACAGCCACGAGGTGCTCGTCCTCGTGATGGCGGCGGGTGTGAACTATAACGGCGTCTGGGCCTCGCTCGGCAAGCCGGTCTCGACGCTCGACGTGCACAAGCAGCCTTACCACATCGCCGGCTCCGACGCGTCGGGCATCGTCTGGGCCGTGGGCTCGAAGGTGAAGCGCTGGAAGGTCGGCGACGAGGTCGTCATCCACTGCAATCAAGACGACGGCGACGACGAGGAATGTAACGGCGGCGATCCGATGTTCTCGCCGTCGCAGCGCATCTGGGGCTACGAGACGCCTGACGGATCGTTCGCCCAGTTCTGCCGCGTGCAGGACCGCCAGCTTCTGGAGCGTCCGAAGCATCTCACCTGGGAGGAGGCCGCCTGCTACACGCTGGTGCTCGCCACCTCCTACCGCATGCTGTTCGGCCACCGGCCGCACACGCTGAAGCCCGGCCATAACGTCTTGGTGTGGGGCGCCTCGGGTGGCCTCGGCTCGATGGCGGTGCAGCTTTGCGCCACGTCAGGCGCGAACGCGATCGGCATCGTCTCGGACGAGGACAAGCGCGACTTCGTCATGTCGCTCGGCGCCAAGGGCGTCATCAATCGCAAGGACTTCGATTGCTGGGGCCAGATGCCGACCGTCGGCACGCCCGAGTACGATGCCTGGAACAAGGAAGTCCGCAAGTTCGGCAAGGCGATCTGGGACGTCACCGGCAAGGGTGTGAACGTCGATTGCGTGTTCGAGCATCCGGGCGAGTCGACCTTCCCGGTGTCGTGCTTCGTGGTGAAGCGCGGCGGCATGGTCGTGTTCTGCGCCGGTACCACCGGCTACAACCTCACCATGGATGCGCGCTATGTCTGGATGCATCAGAAGCGCATCCAGGGCTCGCATTTCGCGCATCTGATGCAGGCGAGCCAGGCCAACCGGCTCGTGGTCGAGCGGCGCATCGATCCGTGCATGAGCGAGGTCTTCCCCTGGGAGCAGATCCCCAAGGCGCATATGCGCATGTGGAAGAACGAGCATCGCCCCGGCAACATGGCGGTGCTGGTCTCGGCACCGCATACGGGCTTGCGCACCTTCGAGGACGTGCTCGAAGCCTCCCGCGAGATGCACGGCGGCGCGTAACGAACTGCTCGGCCTTTTGCCTAAAGGCCGCAGCCAGCCATCGCGCCGTTGCGGTATAGTCGGAGCGCAAGAAGCGTTTCCGGGGAGCACTTGCATGCTCTACGACACCGCGCTCCTACGCACGTTCGTCGCCATCTGCGATTGCGGCAGCTTCACCAAGGCCGCCGGCCAAGTGAATCTCACCCAGTCGGCCGTCAGCCTGCACATCAAGCGCCTCGAGGACCAGGTCGGCTCGCGCCTGATCGTGCGCAACACGCGCGGCATCCGCCTGACCGAGCAGGGCGAGGTCTTGCAGTCCTACGCGCGGCGCATCCTCGCGCTCTACAAGGAGGCCGAGCAGCGCCTGAGCGGGAGCGACGGCGGCCTGATCCGCATCGGCGCGCCGGAATATTTCGACCTGCACACGCTATCCTCGCTGCTCAGGCAGTTCTCGGCGCGCTATCCCGCGGTCCGGTTTCACGTCGAGCTCGGCATCGGCCCCGACATCTCGGCGCTGCTCGACGAAGGCGAGCTAGATCTCGTCATCGTCAGCCATGAGATCGGCGAAGGCGACGGTATGAGGCTTTGCCGTGAGCGGCGCGTCTGGGCGGCTGGACAGGCGATGCGGCTCCGCGCGGACGAGCCGGCGCCGCTTGCGCTCTATCCACCGTTCTGCCGCTGGCGGCAACTGGCTCTGGAGGAGCTCGACAAAGCGGGCCGGGCGTGGAAGCTCGCGATCCAGAGCGCGGGCACCGCAGGGATCCTCGCCGCGCTCGATGCAGGCCTCGCGATCACGGTGCTTCCCGCCTTCAACCTGCCGCCGAGCCTGAAGCCGCTCGGGACCGCGGAGGCGTTGCCTGCACTGCCCGATTTCGAGTTCGTGCTGCGCCGTCGCCGCGACACGCCACCGGCGGCCGATCATCTCGCTGAGATGATCGTGAACTTCTTCCAGCTCTCGGCAGCGCTCCGGCCCGATGCGGACAACTACAAAGAGCGCTCGCATCTCCTGCTGCAGAGCGCGCCGCAGGTCTGACGCGCAAGCCGGCGCATCAGCAGCCGGAATAGCGCTCATACATTGTGAAGGGGTCGTCGTCGTGCGCGCGCGGCTTGCAGGGGCGGACGAAGGCCTCGGGCGAGGGCGGGTCGACCTGGGCGCCGGGCGGTTTGACGCAGACCGCATGGCCGGTGACAGGGTTCACCACGGCTTGGAGGCATTTGACCGGCTCCGTGGACTCCTTCGCTTGCCCTTGTGTTTGGGTGGGCTCATCCGCGCTCCACGAGACGGTCTGCACGGTGAGCGCCATGGCCAGCGCCAACACCAGCGTCATGACGGGCTTCAACATGAGAGTCTCCGCATCGTTGGGTCTCTCGCGCGACCTTAGGCCCGGTCATCGGCGAGCGGTATTGAAGATGTCTGATTGCGGCGATGAGCGGCGCTTATGAGAGATCGCGCCGCGGTCCGGGAACCGAGACCATCGTCGCCCGTTCATGCTCCGTGATGGGCCGGCTCGCGCCTGCAACCCGATAGAGCAGGGCTGCAACCATAGCGCGAGCCACACTTTCAGAGGGGGCAAGTCATGAGCACGTCCAAACGGGATTTGATCGAGGCCATTGTCGAGCTGCGCGAAGATGTCGAGCGGCAGCTCAAGCTGAACAAATACTACATCGCCATGCACAAGCTCGACGAGCTGCTGGCCGCGTTGAAGCCGCTCGAGAGCATCGAGCTGTCTTCGGCAACGCGGACCGACGGCACCGTCGCCGAGACAGCACCCGAGGCCGCGCCCACGCCCGAGCCCGAGGCTCCTGCCGAGCGGACCTGGTCCGGCGTCGTGTCAGAGACAGTGGTTGACGACCTCAGGACCAACTGAATCCAAAATTACGTCATCGCCGGGCTTGACCCGGCGATCCAGGGCCGCCCGCACAACGCCTGTCGCCCTTGGATGCCCGGCTCAAGGCCGGGCATGGCGGTTAGGCGAATTCAGGTTTGACTTGGGCGGCGCGGCGAGCTTCTTTCGGCCCGATTGAAGGGCTTGCATAAGGAGCGAGACTTTGACCGCCGCAGAGACCCTGACCGAGCGAGGGGCGCCGAATACGGCCGAGCTCATTTCCCGGCTTGAGGCCGCAGCGCAGGCTTCAACCATGTTGCGCGACCGCGCCATCGAGGGCGTGCGCGCCAAGGTCGCGGCGGGCGGCAAGATCGACAACGCAGCGCTCGAGCGCGAGCAGCACGCGGCGCACGGGCTCGCTTTCCTCGCCACCTATGCGCAGGCGATCCACGAACTCGCCGACTATGCGCGGCGGATGGAGGGCGAGGGGCGCTTCGGCGAACTGGAGTCGCTGCTGGTCCAGATCGGCGCCGGCGAATATCTCGCGCAGATGGTGGGCGGCGTGGTGATGAGCCAGAACGAGATCGCGCGCCCGCATGAGCTTGGGCTTGGCGAAGCCGCTATCTACGATTTTCTCACGCCCGAGGTGAAGGCGCTGATCGCAGGCAACGCGCCGGCGGCGCGCGCCCGCGCCGTTGCGCTGATCCGCAGCGCGCAGGAAGCGGCCGCCGCCAATTTCGGCGATCCGGGACTGGAAGAGACCTACGAGGACATCCGCAACGAGATGCGCCGCTTCTCGGAAGCCGAGGTCGTGCCACATGCGCATGAGTGGCATCTGAAAGACGAGTATGTGCCGCTGAAGCTGATCGGGCAGATGTCGGAGCTCGGCGTGTTCTCGCTGACGCTCCCCGAAGAGTATGGCGGGCTCGGTCTCGGCAAGGAGGCGATGTGCGTCGTCTCCGAGGAGTTGTCGCGCGGCTATATCGGCGTCGGCTCGCTCGGCACGCGCTCGGAGATCGCCGAGGAGCTGATCCTGAATGGCGGCACCGATGAGCAGAAGCAGGAATGGCTGCCGAAGATCGCGAGCGGAGAGGTGCTGCCGACCGCGGTGTTCACCGAGCCGAACACCGGCTCCGACCTTGCCTCGCTCACGACGCGCGCGGTGCGTGACGGCGACGTCTACCGCATCACCGGGCAGAAGACGTGGATCACCCATGCCGCGCGCGCCGACCTGATGACCGTGCTCGCGCGCACCGATCCGAACGAGAAGGGCTATCGCGGGCTGTCGATGTTCCTCGCGCCGAAGCCGCGCGGCACCGACGCCGATCCGTTCCCCGCCAAGGGTATGTCGGGCGGCGAGATCGAGGTGCTCGGCTATCGCGGCATGAAGGAGTTCGACATTTCCTTCGACGGGTTCGAGGTGCCGGCGGCCAACCTGCTCGGCGGCGTCGAGGGCCAGGGCTTCAAGCAGCTCATGCAGACCTTCGAGGCGGCGCGCATCCAGACCGCGGCGCGGGCGATCGGCGTCGCGCAAGCCGCGCTCGATCTCGGGCTTCGCTACGGCATGGAGCGCGTGCAATTCGGCAAGCCGATCATCGCCTTCCCGCGTGTGTCGGACAAGCTCGCCATGATGGCGGCCGAGATCCTGCTCGCGCGCCAGCTCACTTATTCCGCCGCGCGCCAGAAGGACGCCGGCAAGCGCTGCGACCTCGAAGCCGGCATGGCGAAGCTGCTCGCCGCGCGCATCGCCTGGGCCGCCGCCGACAATGCGCTGCAAATCCATGGCGGCAACGGCTTCGCGCTCGAATAT
Organism: uncultured Methyloceanibacter sp.; assembly: GCA_964634195.1. Lineage (GTDB taxonomy): Bacteria > Pseudomonadota > Alphaproteobacteria > Rhizobiales > Methyloligellaceae > Methyloceanibacter. The sequence continues at coordinate 177,302 of CAZWIO010000005.1, forward strand.
CCGATCAGCCGCGTGTTGTGCGACGCGCGCATCCTGTCGATCTTCGAGGGCGCCGCCGAGATCCAGGCGCACGTCATCGCCCGCCGCCTGCTGGAAGATTGAGCGGCCTCAGGGAGGGTACGACATGGCGAATGTAGAGAATCTTACGCGTTCGAGTGCCGTCCCCGTCATCGCCGTGCTCGCCTGCGTCATCGCGCTGATCGCCGGCGGGATGCTGACGCGGCCCAATCTCGATTGGTACGCGACGCTTGCCAAGCCCGGCTTCGAGCCGCCGAACCGCGCCTTCACCATCGTCTGGCCGATCCTCTACGCGATGCAGGCGGTCGCCGCCTGGCTGGCCTGGCGGGCGCCGGGCAAGGACGAGGATCGCAAGCTCGCCTTCATCTGGTTCTTCATCCAGCTCGGCATCGGCGTGCTCTGGTCCTACGCATTTTTCTTCATGCATAGCCCGCCGTTCGGGCTCGCGGTGATCATGACGTTCCTGGTCGCGATCGTGATCACCATCGTCATGTTTGACCGGCTGAGCCGGAGCGCGGCGCTGCTGCTGATCCCGCTCGCGCTCTGGGTCTGCTACGCGACGGCGCTGAATTTCGCCTTCTTCATGCTCAACGGCTGATGGGCGCGCGCTCGATCCTGATCACCGGCTGCTCGTCGGGCATCGGGCTCGCATCGGCGCAGGAGATGAAGCGCCTCGGCTGGCGCGTGTTCGCCACGGCGCGAAAGCCCGAAGACCTCGCCCGCCTCAAGGATGAAGACGGCATCGAAAGCCTCTATCTAGACTATGCCGAGCCGGGCTCCATCGCCGAGGCCGCCGATAAGGTTCTGGCGGCGACGGGCGGCAAGCTCGATGCGCTGTTCAACAACGGCGCCTATGGCCAGCCGGGCGCGGTCGAGGACCTGAAACCGCAAGTGCTGCGCGCGCAGTTCGAGGCGAATGTGTTCGGCTGGCACGACCTGACCGCGCGGCTGATCCCCGCCATGCGGGCGCAGGGGCATGGCCGGATCGTCTACTGCTCCTCGGTGCTCGGCCTCGTCTCGGCACCCTATCGCGGCGCCTATTGCGCCTCGAAATTCGCCGTGGAAGCGCTGGCGGACGCGCTCAGGATCGAGCTCGCCGGCACCGGCATCCATGTCGTGTTGATCGAGCCCGGGCCGATCGCGAGCCGCTTCCTGGAGCATGCGCTCGAGGCTTATCGCCGGCATATCGACCTGGAGAACTCGCCGCACCGCGAAATCTACCGCGCGCGCCTGGCGCGCCTGGAGGCGGGCGGCGACCAGACCTTCAAGCTCGGTCCGGAAGCGGTGGCGGCCAAGCTTGTCCGGGCGCTCGAAAGCCGCAAGCCAAAGCCTAGATATTATGTCACTCTACCGACCTATGCCGTTGCGCTCCTGCGGCGTCTTCTGCCGACGCGGGCGCTCGATGCGCTCGCTTCACGCAACTAGCGCCGGGCCATAAGCGTTAACCGCTGGCCAGGCCGAAAGCTGGGGGACGTCCATGGAATCCGTTCTTCGCACCATCCTGCCGTTCGCGCTTGCGGCCGTCGCGCTGGTGCTGGTGCTCGGGCTTTGGAACATGCTGAGAGGCGGCAGCTCCAATCTCAGCCAGAACTTGATGCGCTGGCGCGTGATCCTGCAGTTCATCGCGCTCATCATCGTCATGGCGGTGATCTATCTGTCGGGCCGGTAGCCGGCCTATCACGGAGGCTTGACCGGCTAGGGACCGGTGATGCGTTAATCTTGAATCGGCGGAAAGTCCGCGGGGCTCCCGGCAAAGGCGGGTGGCGATGGTTGTCCTCAGCAAGATCTATACGCGCAGCGGCGACGACGGCACGACCGGGCTCGGCTCGGGGCGCCGCGTCAAGAAATACGATCTCCGTGTCGAGTGCTACGGCACGCTCGACGAGACCAACGCGGCGGTCGGGCTCGCCCGGCTCTACACGCGCGACAAGCCCGCGCTCGATGCGATGCTAGCGCGCATCCAGAACGATCTGTTCGATCTCGGCGCCGATGTCTGCTTTCCCGACGACACCAAGGACGCGCGCGGCCGCCTGCAGGTCACCGATGCGCAGGTCAAGCGTCTGGAAGCCGAGATTGACGCGCTGAATGCCGAGCTGCAGCCGCTCCGCTCTTTCGTGCTGCCGGGTGGCACACCGGCCGCGGCCTTCCTACATCTCGCGCGCACCGTCTCGCGCCGGGCCGAGCGTCTGATGGTGGCCTTGGCGGCGCGGCCCGATGAGGTGATCGGCGATGCCGCGATCCGTTACATCAATCGGCTATCGGATTTCCTGTTCGTTGCCGCGCGTTACGCCAACGATAAAGGCGAGGCCGACGTGACCTGGGTGCCTGGCCAGAACCGCTGAGGCGGGAGACGGGTGTATCTGTGTTTGTCCCCCTGCATGACACCAACCCCTTAAAGCGGATCGACCACCAATATGTGACGTGGGGGCTGATCGCGCTCAACGTCGCGATCTATGTCATCTTCCAGACCGGCTGGGTCGTCCCGCTCGACGAGGAGAACACCGCCGCGTTCGCCGTCGTCCCGGCCAAGCTGATGGAGGGCGGCCCGGATGCGGGGACCATGTTCGCCTCGGGCGCCTTCATGCCCGAGCGCTTCACGCTGATCAGCTACATGTTCCTGCATGGCGGCTGGCTGCACCTGATCGGCAACATGCTGTTCCTCTGGGTGTTCGGCGACAATGTCGAGGACGCCATGGGCCATATCCGCTTCATCATGTTCTACCTGATGTGCGGGATCTTCGCGGCGGTGGTGCATGCCTGGATGCTGCCGGACTCCGAGCTGCCGCTGATCGGCGCGTCGGGCGCGGTCGCGGGCGTGATCGCCGCCTATCTGATTTTGCATCCCAAGGTTAAGGTCTGGGTCCTGGCGCTGTGGCGTATACCGATCAGGATCACGGCCGCTTGGGCGCTCGGCATCTGGATTGCCGCCCAGTTCGGCAGCCTGCTGTTCGAAACCGAGGAAAGCGTTGCCTGGTGGGCCCATATCGGCGGGCTCGCGGCGGGCGCCACATTGATCCTGTTCATGCGGCGGCGCGGTGTAATCCTGTTCGACCGGACGCGCGGCGGGGCTTAAGGCCCGCCCGGAAACCCTGGAAACCATTGACTTGCGGCAGGTGCGGGGCTACGGTCGCGGCCATTTCGCAGTTGCGAGATGACCGGCTAGGGGGGTCGTTAGTGTGCGGGGAACTTGGGCCGCATGAAAATTCTCGTTCCCGTAAAACGGGTTGTCGATTTCAACGTCAAGGTCCGAGTTAAATCGGACGGCAGCGGGGTCGACCTCGCCAATGTGAAGATGTCGATGAACCCCTTCGACGAGATCGCCGTCGAGGAGGCCGTCCGCATCAAGGAGCGCGGTGAGGCGACCGAGGTCGTCGCCGTCTCGATCGGCAGCGTGAAAGCGCAAGACACACTGCGTACCGCGCTCGCCATGGGCGCCGACCGCGCAATTCTCGTCAAGACCGACGCCACCGTAGAGCCGCTCGCGGTGGCGAAATTGCTCAAGAAGATCGTCGAGCAGGAACAGCCCGGTCTCGTCATCCTGGGCAAGCAGGCGATCGACGACGATTGCAATCAATCGGGCCAGATGCTCGCAGGCCTGCTCGGCTGGCCGCAAGGCACCTTCGCCTCGAAGATCGAGCTCGCCGGCGACAAGGTGAAAGTGGTGCGGGAGGTCGATGGCGGGCTCGAGACGCTTAACCTCGCCAAGCCCGCGGTGATCACCACCGATCTCAGGCTCAACGAGCCGCGCTACGCCTCGCTGCCGAACATCATGAAGGCGAAGAAGAAGCCGATCGAGGAGACGACGCCCGAGACGCTCGGCGTCGACATCGCACCGCGGCTGAAGGTGGTTTCCGTCGCCGAGCCCAAAGCGCGCGAGGCCGGCATCAAGGTCGACAACGCGGCGATCCTGATCGAGAAGCTCAAGAACGAGGCGGGGGTGCTCTAGATGGCGGTGCTTCTGCTTGCCGAGCACGACAACAAGACGCTGGCGCCGGCAACCGCCAAGGCGCTCACCGCCGCGCGCGCCTTCGGCGCCGACGTCGATATTCTGGTCGCAGGCCAGGACTGTAGTGCCGCGGCGGAGGAAGCCGCAAAGCTCGAAGGCGTGCGCAAGGTGCTCTGCGCCGACGCGCCGCATCTCGCCCAGCGCCTGGCCGAGGAAACGGCGGCGACCGTGGTACCGCTGATGCAGACCTACGACGTGCTGCTCGCGCCGGCGACCACCATGGGCAAGAACGTTCTGCCGCGGGTCGCTGCCCTGCTCGACGTGGCGCAGGTCTCCGACATTATCGAGGTGAAATCGCCGAACAGCTTCGTGCGCCCGGTCTATGCCGGCAATGCGCTTGAGACGGTCGAGACCACCGACAAGACCGTGGTCGGCACGGTGCGCACCACGGCCTTCGCGGCCACGGGCGAGGGCGGCTCGGCCACGGTCGAGAGCGTGACGCCCGCTGCTCCGCTCGGTCTCTCGAGCTTCGAGGGTGCCGAGATCAGCGCGAGCGAGCGGCCGGAATTGACCTCTGCCCGCATCATCGTCTCCGGCGGGCGCGGCATGGCCTCGGGCGACAATTTCAAGAAGCTGATCGAGCCGCTCGCCGACCGGCTCGGCGCCGCGGTCGGCGCCTCGCGCGCCGCGGTCGATGCGGGCTTCATGCCGAACGACCATCAGGTCGGCCAGACCGGCAAGGTGGTGGCGCCCGAGCTCTATATTGCCGTCGGCATTTCCGGCGCGATCCAGCATCTCGCCGGCATGAAGGATTCCAAGATCATCGTCGCCATCAACAAGGATGCCGACGCTCCCATCTTCCAGGTCGCCGACTATGGCCTCGTCGGCGACCTCTTCACGGTGCTGCCCGAGCTCGACGCCGAACTGAAGAAGGCCGGGTACTGAAAGCAAGCTGGGTCGATGAGGTATGACGATGGACGACATAGTTCAGGGCGCAACGATCCTCACGGATGCGCGTGCCGAACCGGAGGTTGAGGTGAACGCGGTGCGGAAGGTCGGCATCATCGGCGCGGGACAGATGGGCAGCGGCATCGCGCATGTGGTCGCGCTGCACGGCTACGACGTGGCCCTGCACGACATCGCCAAGGAGCGGGTCGAGGCGGCCATCGGGCAGATCGACAAGAACCTGACGCGGCAGGTGGCGTCAGGCAAGATCAGCGAGGACGAGAAGCAGAAGGCGCTCGCCCGCATCACTTATGCGGAGACCATGGCGGGCTTCGGCGATGCCGACCTCGTGATCGAGGCCGCCACGGAAGAGGAGACGGTCAAGCGCAAGATCTTCGTGGCGCTCTGTTCCTATCTCAAGCCCGAGGCCGTCGTCGCCACCAACACCTCGTCCATCTCGATCACCCGGCTTGCCGCGGCGACCGACCGGCCCGAGCGTTTCATCGGCCTGCATTTCATGAACCCCGTGCCGGTGATGGAACTCGTGGAGATGATCCGCGGCATCGCCACCGAGGACGCCACCTTCGTCCGCGCCAGGGAGTTCGTGGAGTCGCTCGGCAAGACGGTCGCCGTCTCCGAGGATTTCCCGGCCTTCATGGTGAACCGCATCCTTTTGCCGATGATCAACGAGGCGGTCTACACGCTCTATGAGGGCGTGGGCTCGGTCGACGCCATTGACACGGCGATGCGGCTCGGCGCGCATCATCCGATGGGGCCGCTCCAGCTTGCGGATTTCATCGGGCTCGATACCTGCCTCTCGATCATGCAGGTGCTCTATGAAGGCCTCGCCGATTCCAAGTACCGGCCCTGTCCGCTGCTCGTGAAATATGTCGAGGCGGGCTGGCTGGGGCGGAAAGCCAAGCGCGGCTTCTACGATTATCGCGGCGAAAAGCCGATGCCTACGCGCTAGGCCTATCGGCCCGTGCAAGCTTAACCAAGGTCAGCGCAGGCCGTTTGCCGGAAGGGCGCGGCCCAGGTCTTTCTTAAACCGATTCAAATCTTGCTCGCGGCGCCGAGCTCGCTTGAAGCTATTTGGGTTCGCCGCTAATCTCCCGCGCGGAGCTAACGCATCCCGCGAAGGCAGTGGTGGGCTGCCGATCCACCAGTAGGGAGGTTCCAGCAATGAATTTTCGTTCGCGTGTCGTGGCCGCCATGGCTGCGGCGTTTGCACTCGCCCTGTGCGTTTCGGCAGGGCCCGCGTTTGCGGCGTGCGATACCGAAAATGCAATCTTCGAGGACGACTTCGAGTTCATGGACATCTCCTGGGGCGAGCCCAGCGATGACGTCTTTGTCGAGGACGGCCAGTTTGTCATCGACGGGTTCATGGGACAGGTGAACTTCCTGACCCAGAACAAGGGCGCAAATGTCTGCGCCGACCTGACCGTCATCGAGGCGACCGACCTGCCGAACAGCCCGATCGGCCTCGTGTTCTGGTGGGAGAACTGGGACAATTACTACGTCGTGTATCTGTGGGCCGATGGCTGGGTCGAGGTGCGCCGCATCAAGGACGGCAACCTGACCACCCTCTTCACCGAGGAGAGCATGGCGATCAAGAAGGGCGTGGGTGAAACCAACAACCTTCAGCTCACACTGAAGCCGAAGGATGCAACGCTCTTCATCAACGGCACCGAGATCAAGCGCTTCAAGGGCAGACAGCCGAAAGACGGCGGCGTGGTCGGCTTCTACGGCATCTCGACCGAAGAGGCGCCCGCCAAGTTCGGCTTCGACAATCTCGTGATCAGCGAGCTCGACTAGGCCAAATAGAAGCCGCCGCCTCCGGATGGAGGCGGCGGCTTCTCACCTTCCGCAAATTGGGCTCAATCGGCCTCTTCGGCCTGATCCGCCTCTTCGCCGAATAGCCAGTCCCACCAGCTCGGGCTCGAGCGGGAGGTCTGCGCATCCTTGCGGGCGAGCGGCGTGCGCGCCGCCTGGTTGGCTTGCATGTTGGGCTGCGCGCGCATTGCCACGACCACCTGGCGTTGCGCTGCCGGCGCCGCCGAATGGAGAACCGGCTTCTCCGCCGCCCTGGCCGTTGCCTGCCGCTTGACGTTCGCGCGTGACGCCGACTGCGCGGTCTGCTTCACCTCGGCGCGCGCCGTGGCCTGCTTCGCTCTGTCGGCGGGAGCCGACTGCGCAACTGGCTTGGCCTCAGTCCGCGACGTAGCCTGCCGCGCGACATTGGTTGGGGCCGAGTGACCGGTCTGCTTGGCGCTCGCCCGCGCCGTAGGTTGCTTCACCGCGTCCGTGGGCGCCGATTGGCTCGCCGGCTCAACGCTGGAGCGCGCCGTGGCCTGCCTGGCGGCGGCCGTGGCGGGTGCAGACTGACCGGTCTGCTTGCCGGCGGTCCGTGCCGTGGGCTGTCTGACCGCATTGGCGGGCACCGACTGCCCGGTCTGTTTCGCGCCGGCGCGTGCGGCGCTCTGCTGCGTCTGCGCGGGGTCGTCGGCTTGTGTCCTGGTTTCGGCCGAGGCGGGCACGCCGCCGAAAGTGAGGGCAATCGCGCAGGCCGCGCCGGCTGCGATCGCCTTCGCCGGGCGCTTCAATCCTGTCATTCGTATCGACATGGCTTTTCTCCGAAGCTCTGACAGTTGGCGCTCCTGCCGAAAGAAATCCCTCGGCCCATGTCAATTCTAAGGCGGAACGGCAGGCTCGCGCCAGAGGCCGCGCGGCCCGCCCCCGCGTCGGGTGGGGCGGCGATGAACGGCAGATGAATGGCCGCCTCAGGCTCGGTTCAGCCCCCCTATGCGAGAACGGTAGCCATGAGAGCGGGAATTTCCGCTCCGAAGGGGCCGGCGCCTCGGTGTGGCGCCTGAAAATGGAGGAAAGACGATGTTCAAGACCCTTTTCGCAGCCGCCATACTGACCGCCGGCATGCTCGGCGTCTCGCTTTCGCTGGTGAGCGCGGCCGATGCCGCCGAAGCCAAGCAGGTGGCGCTCGCCGGCGACACGTTGCGCAAGGCGGTGAGCGGCAAGACCGTTGTTCTCAAGATTTCCGGCTTCGATCTGCCGATCCGCTATGCGGCGAACGGCACCATGAGCGGCAAGATGAGCGCGATGGCCGCGAGCCTTTCCGGCGAAGGCCCGACCGACAGCGGCAAATGGTGGATCGCCGACGATCAGCTCTGCCTGCGTTGGACGAGCTGGATGGACGCCAAGACTTATTGCTACCGGCTGAGCGGCAGCGGCAAGTCCGTGCGCTGGGTGCGCAGCGACGGCCGCTCGGGTACCGCGCGGATCGCGGGCTAGCCTCCAAGCCGGCCCCGCAACCGGCAAGCTCTCGTCAAACCGGCTTGCCAAGAATTAATGTGAATGCCCCTCGGGCACCGGTACTATTCCGGCGCGCGAGGGGCGCCAACAACGGCGAAGAAGAAGAAGGATGCATAAAGTGCCGCTGACATTGGCTTTGACGCTTGGCTGGATGGGTATGGCGATGAGTGCGGATCTTGCCGGCGGCCACTGGAAACCCGCCGCGATCAATGCGGAGAGCGTCGTGGCCGAGACGCCCATCTATGTGACGTTCGGCGAAGACGGCAAGGTCACCGGCTTCGGCGGCTGCAACCGGTTCTTCGGCGGCTATACCATCTCGGGCAACACAATCAAGATCGGCCCGCTCGCCTCGACCCGCAAAGGCTGCCCCGACACGCTCAATCTCGAAGTCGAGTTCTTCAAGGCGCTGCAGGAGGCCGAGACCTTCGAGCAGACCGAAAAGGCGCTCGTGCTGTTTGGGCCCGGCGGCGACAAGCTCGCCGAGCTCGTCCATAGCGACGAGACCTGAACCGCTCATACCTTCATCCCGCGCAAGACCGCGGCCCGTCAGTAGGCTGTCAGCTGCTGTCTTGTATTGGATCTTGTCTTGCGCAAATGCGCGCTAAACCATGCAGGATGAGGTTCGAATGCAGGATCTAAACTCCATTGGCACCGCCGATCGGCCCGCAATCGCGACGGCCCCGGTAAGCCGTCGCGGAGCGCTGCCGGCCGAGCAGCGCGCCTGGACCACGGCACCGCTCTGGATGCAGCTCGCCACGATCGCCGCGGCGATTGCGCTCGCCGTTTGGGTGCTCGACGAAATTTTTTAGTCGGTCCGCGTCACGACTCGGGAATGGAGCCCGACATACTCGACGGCATCTAATCGCTCGAGCCAAGGGGCTAGACGGCGGTCCCGACCAATGCTCCGATGCCCGCCGTCACCGCCATCGCGAGAGCGCCCCAGAATGTCACCCGCGCAATCGGCTTGACGACATGGGCGCCTCCGGTCTTTGCAGCAAGCAGACCGAGCAGCGCCAGAAAAACGAGCGATCCCGCGGCCACGGCCGGGATCAGGACGCCCGCGGGCGAGACCAGCACCATGGCCAGAGGCGCCGCGGCGCCGGCGGAGAATGTCGCCGCTGAGGTCAGCGCAGCCTGTACCGGCCGCGAGGTCGTGATCTCCGAAATGCCCAGCTCGTCACGCGCATGTGCTTCAAGCGCATCCTTGGCCATGAGCTGAAGCGCGACTTGCCGCGCGAGCGCGGGCTCGACCCCGCGGTCGACGTAAATCTGCGCAAGCTCCTCCCGTTCGGCTTCGGGCTCTTCCGCCAGCTCGCGCCGCTCTCGCGCGAGATCGGCCTGCTCGGTATCGGATTGAGAGCTGACCGAGACGTACTCCCCAGCGGCCATGGACATGGCGCCGGCGACAAGGCCGGCAATGCCCGCAAGCAATATGTCGCTCTTTGCCGCGGCCGCGGCAGCGACGCCGAGGATCAGGCTTGCTGTCGAGATGATGCCGTCGTTCGCGCCGAGCACTGCCGCCCGCAGCCAGCCGATCCGGTCAACGAGGTGGGTCTCTTCGTGAATGCGGCGCATCGCTGCCCCCTTTTCCATAGGTTTCCGGAAAGTCCGGGGGCTTCCTCATAAGGATTTTTCGGCCCGTGAACATCGCCGATGTAATGGCGCCGCCTTCATGGATTTCCGTGATCACAACTGCCGCAAGATGCAGCGCTACGACGAACGCCATGATGTAGAAGGCAATTTCGTGGACCTGGACGAACGGGGCGCGGAAGTCGCGCATGGCCTGATATGCCGTCTTGTCGATCAATTCGACGGCTCCCGGCTGCACCAGTGCGGGATCGACACCGGGGGCGGCAACCCAATCGGCGAACAGGTGGCCCGCCGGAGGCCAAAACAAGTCCGTTCCGGCAAGCACAAGACCTGTCACCGCCTGAACCAGCAGCAGGAGGAACAGCAGGGCCACGCCGATCCGGGCCAGAGGATTGTGGCCGACATATTGCTGAGGTGCCCCCGATAGGAATGACGCCACATAGGCGCGCAGCGCCTTTGCGAAACCGGCGCCGACCGGCAGGATTGCGTCCCAGCGGGCGTATCGATTGCCTAAGAACGCCCAGATGAAGCGCCAGAGGAGGTTGACGACCATGACGTAGCCGAACAGGACATGGACGCGCTTCAGTGAGATCTTGCCCTCGGCCGAAAGCCCCAACGCACCGCCGTTCAGGATCACGAGACCCGTCGCCATCAGCCCGATCACGGCCAGCGCATTGATCCAGTGGAACCAGCGCGTGGGCGCGTCCCACGCGGCATATTCGCGGTATTCTCCGGCTGGTGTTCGCGTCATGTGCGCCTCCGGTGCGACAGGCGTACGTTGTTCTGGTCTTGCGGCGAGCGCCTTGATCGGCGTCAAGCTCGGGCTTTGGCATTAGACAGTTGCGGATTGCCCCTGCGCCCTCGCGCGGCCTCGACAGTGGCGGACGCTTGGTGTTTAGTCCGGGGGCGGCCGAGGGACTGCGGCTTGAGCGAATAGCATTCTGGGCCGAGCACCAGACGGGCAGCATCTTGAGACAGGCCCTCGCCGGCGGCGCATTGGCAGCCTTCATGACTGCGACCGTCTCGTTTGCGGCAGGCGCTTCGCCGCAGGTGAACGGCGCTTCCCCTGCCGAGCCGATTTCCGCGCAGATCTCGCTGCTCCACCGCGCGTTCATCTACGCCAAGGACGGCAGCAAGAAGCTCGTCGACGGCCGTTGGAATCTCGGCCAGAGCGAGGCCAAGCTCGGCATTCAGCTCTCGGATGGCGACAAGCAGCAGCTGATGGCGTGCACCGGGCAGATCGTGTGCGAGGCGCCCGGCGGCAGAGTGACGGCGAGCGCATCGAGCGTGCTCAGCCCCGACCTCTTGGTGACAGCGAAGCATGTTCTGTTTAACGGCAAGCGCGCGGCGGTGTCGTTCGGCAAATGCAGCTTCCGCAGCTTCGCGCAGCGAAACGTCGCGATCCCCGTCGTCGTCGAGAAGGACCAGCGCAAGGGCTATGTCTTCAACAACGAGGACTTCACCGTCGTGCGCCTCAAGCGCGCGCTGGAAGGCTGCAACGCGTTTGCGCTTCCCGAGCCCGGCGCCGCTCTCGCCGAGGGCGAGCGGGTGTTCTCGGCGACCGCGCATCAGCGCGGTATTATGAACAAGGTTTCGCGCCGGGAGCCGGTGCTCGCGACCGGAACGATCCGCAACAGCTTTGAGGGATTTTACGGCGGCCCGCCCTTCTACTACGCCGACCTCGACTTCGATATTGGCGGTTCAGGCGGCGCGCTGTTCGCACTCAAGGATGGCCGTCCGGTCGTGGATGACGAAGGCCGCCTCATGCTGAAGGGTATCGTGGTGGCCTACGGGCTCCGCGGCAAGAACAACAAGCCTTATAGCGAGGACCGGAACTATACGATCGTCGTCGGCCTCGAAGGCGACTTCAGGGAGCTGGTCGAAGGCAAGGCCGCTCGCCCCGCGCCCGTCGATCCCGCGCCTTGCGCCGAGAGCAAGACGGCCAAGATCGAGGTGATCGCCGACCCCGTCACGCCGGCGGCGTCTGACGCGGTTACCGCATCCCTCGAAGAGCCAGCCTGCGCCGGCGAAACCGGGCCGGGCCGCAAGTCGGGCGACACGAACGCGGTTTGCAGCGAGCTTGCGAAAGAAGCGAAAGAGCTCGCGCGGCTGAAGCGCGCCGCCTCGCGTCGGGCAAAAGGCAAGCAGGAATTCCGCCTGAAGAACGAGACGAGCTGCGCGATCTGCTTCAGCTTCGATCGCTGCAACCCTTACGGCTGCTGGGACGAGCGGGTGTCGCTAAAGGGCAAGTCGATGCTGTTCGCCGGGGTGCGGGAGCGGGCGCCCGCGATCAAGAACGCGCAATTCTGCGATCCCGACGCCAGGTTCCTGGCCGCGAAAGCCAAGGCCGAGCGCGAGGGCGCTCACCGCCTCACCGCCGACGACATTCGCGGCCTGAGCCTCGAGCAGCTCAGGCAACTGCGCGGCTATTAGGCTTGCCGCGGCGGGCGATAAGCGTCCGGAAGCAGGAATGGTGACCCCGACAGGATTCGAACCTGTGACCCTCAGATTAGGAATCTGATGCTCTATCCAACTGAGCTACGGGGCCTTTCGGCTGCAAGTGGCTGGTTTTTTGCTATTTTTCAAGGCATTTCGCTGGCGTCCAGATTGAGGACGTTTGTCCGGAGTCTCGACGCCACGCGTGGTATGGCAGATGTGCGAAGGAGGGGAGCAATCAGTGAAGATCTTAGCGGTGATCGCCGGCAGTTTTCGGGGGCTTGAGGATACGGGAACGATAGGAGAAGTCGTCGAGGCGCGCGGAGCCGAAATTGATTGGGTGTTCCGCCTGCGAGGTGACGCGCTCCCGGCATCGCCGGAGGGCTACGATGGATTGATCATCTTTGGGGGTGAGATCAGCGTCTATGACGAGAGTCTCGCTGACTATTTCCAAGAGCTCTCAAGAACCATTCACGCGTTTCACGCCGCACGGAAACCCATTCTCGGCTCATGTCTTGGCGCACAGAGCATAGCTCAAGCGTTCGGTGCGCAGGTTGCGCCGGGCGTCTTCGAGTTCGGCTTCGCGCCGATGTACAGGGAAGAGGCAGCCAAGACTGACCCGCTGCTGAAGGACACGCCCGACACCATCTCTTTGTTTGAGTTGCACGGAGATTCGTTCCGCATTCCGAAGGGCGCCGTCCGTTTGCTCCGGGGGGATGTGGTCGAGAACCAGGCATTTCGTATCGGCAACACGACGTATGGATTTCAATGCCACTTCGAGGTTTCGCCGGAGATTGTCAGAGTGTGGAGCGAGCTCGTGTGGGAAGCGGATCGCAGCGAGGAGCGTGAAACCGTGATCAAGGACGCACTCGCCTCGTTCGCCAAGTACGGCGAGGCGCAGCGGGCGTTCGCCGTGACCGTAACGAATGCATGGGTGGATCTGGTTTTGGAGTCTGCGGAGAGCTGAACGGGCGCGGCGGGGCGCACCCCGCGCGAGCGCCCAAATCGTCGCATTGACGGGCCCTGCCGGCCCGCGCAAATTTCGCCTGCTGGGCATCCTAATACGGACAACGAATCTACCGGGAGGATAGGATGTCGCTTCGCATTGCGCTTCTCATAGCCGCCATCGCCATGCCCGCTCTCGTGCCTACGGGCGCGCCGGCCGCCGAGCACGTCGTTAAGATGCTCAACGACGGCGGCAAGGGCGAATACATGGTGTTCGAGCCCAACTTCGTGCAGGCCGCGCCGGGCGACACGATCAAGTTCGTCGCCGTCGACCAATTCCACAATGCCGAGACGATACCCGAGGTGTGGCCCGAGGGTGCGCCGACCTTCCAGGGCGAGGTGAGCAAGGACGTGACGCTCACCGTGGAGAAGGAAGGCGTGTACGGCATCAAATGCCTGCCGCATTACCCGATGGGCATGGTGGCCGTCGTGCTCGTCGGCAAGCCGGTGAACGCCGACCAGCTCAACGGCTATAAGCCGCCGGAGATGGGTACCAAGCGCTGGGAGAGCATCGTCGCCAAGATCCCGCAATAGGAAGGCGCCATCCCCTCCGATTGTCATGCCCGCGTAGGCGGGCACCCAGTAGCCCGCTTGCCTTACAGAATTTGGGGAGGCGGTGATTACTGGGTCGCCCGGCCTTCGCCCGGCGAAGCATAGATTCGCAAAAGGCGCTGCCAAGCTTCGGCCGGCGCAGCCGGGACAAGCCGGGCGATGACAAGCTGAGAGCTTCGCTCATAAGATCGGGGATGCTCAGAGATTGGGCACCCTGGCTTGCTGCTTTCGCCTGCGCGGTTCTCTTGCCGCACGGGACAGGACGTGCCGACCTAGCCTGCGAGCTGTCGGAGCCCGAGGCGGCGACGACCGTCGCCGCGGTCATCGACGGCGAGACCCTCGAGTTGGCCGACGGGCGCAAGGTCCGGCTGATCGGTGCCAAGGCGCCAGCGCCGCCGCTCGGCTGGCGCGGCGACGACCCATGGCCCTTCGTCGAGGAGGCCCGCGCGGCGCTTACGGCGCTCGCCTCGGGCGCCCGCGTCGAGCTGCGTTATGGCGGGGAGCGCAGCGACCGCTACGGCCAGGTGCTGGCGCAGGTCTTTGCCGTCGATGGCGAGGAGCGCGTCTGGCTGCAGGAGGCGCTGGTCGGGCAGGGGCTCGCGCGCGTCTATTCCTTCGCCGACAAGCGCGCCTGCACCGCCGAACTGCTCGCGCGCGAGAAAGAGGCGCGGGCCAAGCGGCTCGGGCTTTGGCGCGCCTCGGCCTACCGCATCCAGGACGCGACGGACCTGGAGCGGCTCGGCAAGCTCAGCCATAGCTATCAGCTCGTGGAAGGGACGGTGGTCGCGGTGGGGGAAGGGCGCGGGCGCCTCTATCTTAACTTCGCCGAAGACTGGCGGCGCGACTTCACGGTGAGCATCGAGCGGAAGCATGTGCGCGCTTTCGCCGAGGCCGGCATCGCGCTCAAGGACCTCGCCGGGAAGCGCGTCCGCGCGCGGGGCTGGCTCGCCTGGTGGAACGGCCCGATGATCGAGGCGACGCACCCCGAGCAGCTCGAAGTTCTGGATGCTGCGCCAGCGGGCAACTTCTAGCTTGAGCGTCAGCAACTCGCTCCATCCCTCCCCTTGATGGGGAGGGTGGCACGCCAAAGGCGTGCCGGGTGGGTGAGTATCCCTGCCATCGGGATTCCAGCCGGAGAGTGAGCCCCCCACCGACCGGCTACGCCGGTCGACCTCCCCACGAGGGGGAGGTTTGGCGCCGTGCCGGCTGCGTGCCCCCAAAAGAAAATGGCCGGGACAGGCCCGGCCATTTTCAGATGCGTATCGGCTGACGCCCTAAGCGGCGCGGCCGCGGGTCTCGGCCTCGGCGGCCATCTTGGCGTGCCGCGCGGTCTTGGCCAGCACGTCGTCGATCTTGGCAACCGCGCTGGCCTCGTCCATCCGCTCGACGGCCGCGATCTCGCGCGCCATGCGGTCGAGCGCCGCCTCGTAAAGCTGCCGCTCGGAATAGGACTGCTCCGGCTGCGCCTCGGACCGGTAGAGGTCCCGGACCACCTCGGCGATCGAGATCAGGTCGCCGGAATTGATCTTCGCCTCATATTCCTGGGCGCGCCTCGACCACATGGTGCGCTTGACGCGCGCCTTGCCCTTGAGCGTGGTGAGCGCCTTCTTGACGGTCTTGTCCTCGGAGAGCTTGCGCATGCCGACGGTCGCAAGCTTCGCGGTCGGAACTCGAAGCGTCATCTTGTCCTTCTCGAAGTTGATGACGAACAGCTCGAGCTTCGCGCCGGCGATCTCCTGCTCTTCGATGGCAACGATCCGGCCGACGCCATGAGCCGGATACACGATATGCTCGTTCGTGCGAAAACCGTGTCTTTGCTGTGGCTTCTTTTTCTCGGGCATTACTCTCATCTCACTTCTTCTAGAATCTTTTGTAGGCAGGTGCCGGCAACCTGGTCTGCCCATATCTTGTTCCGGCCTGTGGCGGCCGGTCCTGACCGTATATGGGCAACAGAGAAGCTACCGATCAGAGGGCCTGATCGCGCCAACTCCCCTCATCTATCGAAAAAAAAGTGCGCCCAAACGGGACGCCTCTCCTGATGCTTTGTGCGCCGGCATTCTGCGCCATTTCGACAGGAAGATAACACAATCTTAGTGAATCTGGAAGCCTTCCGTGCCGCAACACGGCCGGTTTTGCGCCGCAACATGCGACATTTTGACCTCAGGGTTAACGCCTGACGCTAGAGATGGTTCGAAAGCGAGGGTTTCGGGCACCCGGACGCCAGCCTAGCCTTAGGTCTAGTCGCCCTCGCCGGGGTCGGCGGAGAAGTATTTCTCGAACTTGTCGGGCTCGTTGGCCAGCGCGTCGGCGTCGGGCAGGGCCGGCTTCTTGGTCGTGATATTGGGCCAGGTCTCGGAATATTGCCGGTTCAGCTCGAGCCACTTCTCGAGGCTCGGCTCGGTGTCGGGCTTGATGGCGTCAATCGGGCATTCCGGCTCGCACACGCCGCAATCGATGCACTCGTCGGGGTGGATCACCAGCATGTTGGCGCCCTCGTAGAAGCAGTCCACGGGGCAGACCTCGACGCAATCGGTGTACTTACACTTGATGCAAACTTCAGTGACGACGTAGGTCATTCATCCCACACTTCCCGAGGCGCATCCGGCCGGCTCCCGGCCCAGTCAGGGGGCTCGAAGGTCGCCCTGGGGAAGGCCTGCCTATAACAATCGTGCCGCTCGCGCAATGCGGGCCATGCCGTAGATTCGGGGCAACCAGCGCCGCTCTGGCGCGCGTTTCCTCCGTTCGCTCTCAGTAGGAGTGCCGTGACACACACCTCCTCCGCGTGTCATTGCCCGGCTCGACCGGGCAACCCAATACTCCCCGGCATACAATGGCTATTGACGGGGGTGCGTACTGGGTGCCCTCCTGCGCGGGCGCGGCTAGCTGCGCTCGGGCCGCTCGCGGGCGGCGAGCGCGTCGCGCAGGTCTTTCAGCGCGGCGAATGGCGAGTGCTCGTTCACGGCCGGGCGCTCGCGCTTGGGCCGAGGCGGTTGCTGCTGCTTGGCCCGAGGCTCATGCGGCTTGGCATGCTTCGGCCGCTTCTGGCGCTGATCGGAGTTGCGCCCCTCCTTCCGCACGGCGCTGGCGGCGGGCCGCTCGCGTTTCGGCGGCTGGCCCTTGCTCTTCGAGGGGCGCCAGATTTCGTCGAACACGGGCTCGGTGGGCACGGTGGCTTCGCCCTCCGGTGTGCTTGCCGCAACTGTGGCATCGGGGCCGCCGCTGTCGAGTCTCCGCCGCTCGCGCCGGAAGCCGAGCGCCTTGAGGATCGAAGCGAACTCCTCGCCGGAGCAGCCGACCACGGACATCAAATCCGGCACCACGCGGAACCCGCCATCGCCGCTCGCGCCGCTGGGTGCTTCGGCGCCGCCTTCCGTCGGCCTGAAGGCGACGCGGGTGCGGATCAGATCGGAGAGCCGCTCGAGCATGTCGATGCGAACCGCGCGGGCCCCCGCGACATGGAAGCCCGCGGCGCGCCAATAAGGCTCGGGCAGCTTGCCCGCTTCGACGGAGGTCAGGCCCTGCTGCGGGCGCGTCGGCATGGCGTCCGGCTCGATGCCGTGCGCGCGGCCGTCATGCAGCGCCCAGAGCAGGAGTAGCAGGTCCGCGGCGGCAGGCTTGAGCAGCGTCGGGAAATAGACGTTGAAGGCGCCGAACCGCACGCCGTATTTGCGGAGCTGCCCGCGCGCCTCCTGGTCGAGCGCCTTGATCTCGTCCGCCGCCGTGTCGCGGCGGAGCACGCCGAGCGTCTCGGTGAGCCGGAAGGCGAGGCCACGCGCAAGCCCCGAAACGTCGGGAGCTTCGCTCAGCGCGATCAGCGGCTTCAGCTTCAAGTCGAGCTCGGCGGCGAGCCAGGCTTCGAGGCGCTTCTGCACGCGCTCGCGCTCGGGCGCTCCGAGATGCTCGTCGGCGAACAGCTTGAGGCGAGGCTTGAGAGCGCTATCGCCGCGCTCGAGCTCGGCGATCTCGGCACCGGCCCAGACGATCCTGCCGTTCGGCTTGAGCGCGATCGCGCTGTCGGGCGCGGCGGCAAGCGCATCGGCGCGGGCGCCAAGCTCGCGGGCCAGCACGGTCGCCGCGGCGTGGCGCGCGGCCTTGCCGTGGATGCCGTCGCCCGCGCTGTCGGGCGTGAAGCGGAAGCCGTCGAGCTTACCGACATAATGGTTCTCGACCAGGATGCGCCCGTCATCGCCGAACTCCGCCGTCATCTCCTCCTTGTCGCGCAACCGGCGCATGAGGACGCTGGTCCTGCGGTCGACGAAGCGCTGGGTCAGCCGCTCATGCAGCGCGTCGGAGAGCGTGTCCTCGATGGCGCGCGTGCGGCCCTGCCAGTGGCCCGGATCGTCGAGCCAGTCGGCGCGGTTCGAGACGAAGGTCCAGGTGCGGATCTGCGCGAGCCGGTTCGAGAGCGTGTCGAGATCGCCGTCGGTGCGGTCGGCCTGCGCCACCTGGTTCGCGAACCAGTCGGCCGGGATCTTGCCCTCCGGCCCCATCACGAAGCGGTAGAGGGTCGCGACGATCTCGGCGTGGCTATTGGCGGAGATCTTCCGGTAGTCGGGGATCTGGCACATGTCCCAGAGCAGCGCCACCGCCGCGGGACCGGCCGCGAGATCGCAAATCTCGGGGTCACGGCTGACATTTTCGAGCGCGATCACGTCGTCCACCATGCGGGCGCGCATCAGCCGCTGCTCGTCGGGCGTCTCGCGGAGCGAATCCTTCAGCCGGTCGAGCGAGCTAAAGTCGAGCTTGCGGTTCCGCCATTGCAGCATGCCGACCTGGTCGAACGCATGGTTCTCGAGCTTGTCGACGATGTCGGCGTCGAACGGTGCGACCTGGCCGGTCACGCCGAACGTGCCGTCGTTCATGTGGCGGCCGGCGCGGCCGGCGATCTGGCCGAGTTCCGCCGGCGTCAGGTTGCGGTGGCTCTGGCCGTCGAATTTGCGGATGCCGGCGAACGCCACATGATCGAGATCAAGATTGAGGCCCATGCCGATAGCATCGGTCGCCACCAGGAAGTCGACGTCGCCGTTCTGGTAGAGCGCCACTTGCGCGTTCCGCGTGCGTGGGCTAAGCGCGCCGAGCACCACCGCCGCGCCGCCGCGTTGCCGGCGCACCAGCTCGGCGATCGCGTACACGTCATTCGCCGAGAAGCCGACGATCGCCGAGCGCGGCGGGAGCCGGGTGATCTTCCGGTCGCCGGCATAAGAGAGCTTGGAGAGGCGCGGGCGCGACACGAGATTGGCGCCGGGCAAGAGCTCGCGGATCGCGTCGCGCATGGTGGCGGCGCCGAGCAGCAGGGTCTCGCTCGCACCCCGCGCATGGAACAGGCGCTCGGTGAAGACATGCCCGCGCTCGCCATCGGCCGCGAGCTGGATCTCGTCGACCGCCACGAAGTCCGCCTCGATGTCGAGCGGCATGGCCTCGACGGTGCAGACATAGAAGCGGGGCGAGGGCGGCTTGAT
The DNA here is from genome assembly GCA_964634195.1 of uncultured Methyloceanibacter sp. GTDB lineage: Bacteria > Pseudomonadota > Alphaproteobacteria > Rhizobiales > Methyloligellaceae > Methyloceanibacter. The sequence goes on from CAZWIO010000005.1 coordinate 196,580, forward strand.
CTTCTCTTCGCCGGTGATCAGCGCGACGGCGCCCGTCCCCGCGCGCGCCGCGACCTTGTCGTAGACCTCGCGCGCGAGCAGCCGGAGCGGCAGCCCGATGATGCCGACCTCGTGGGCGAGCATGCGCTCGATGGCGAGGTGGGTCTTGCCGGTATTGGTGGGTCCGAGCACGGCGGTGACGCCGCGTCCGCGAATGCCGCCGGCTTGGTTGGAAATGCGGGACCGGGTCATCTCATTCTGTCCTCAAATTCCGGTCCTTGCGGGCCTTTGGAACGGGCCGGGAACGAAGCCTGTCCGAATCGCTGACTCGGCCCATTCGGATTTCGTTCCGTCCACGGTCAAGAAATGGATTCTCAAGCGTTGCCATCGGCTTGGCGCGTTCGGCGTCAGCAGGCGCGGTGCGGCGGTTTCGTTCAGTGGTCTGACTTTCTCGCTTCGACGTTCCGCGCCGGAACGGAGCGCGGACGAATCAGGGGTGTGTAAACTTTCGTGGTCTGTTCCATACAAGATGTTGGGATTCGCGGGCCTTGCGTTAACGCTTGCCGAGTTTGCGCGAGCGAAGCCGGCTAACGGCCGAGATCGGCCCGCCTTGCGCCGCCGACCTGGATCGAAGAGACCGTCGCCGTGCCATAGCCTACCGGCGTCGGCAGCACAATCCGGTACGGCACGTACATGTAAGTGCCGCGCACCGGGATCAGCCAGACCTCGATCTCGTCCGATTGCGACATCATCCTGATGCCGGGATTGTCGGGCTGGTAGCCGGCAATCGGGATGAACTTCACGCGGCAGATCACGGCGGGCCCGCCATAGCTGCTCTTGGCCGACTTCTTCACCATCACGGCCTTTTTCGGCGAGAGAACGAGGTCGAAGCGCTGCCTGCCGTCGAACACGGGCAGGATCTGCTTGCACACTTGCAGATCGCCGTTCGGGTTCTGCGAGGACGCGGTGAGGAACGCGCCGCTCATCGGGTCGAGCACGCCTTCGAGCTGCTCGGGCGTGACCGGGATGGTGCCCGGGATCTTCTGACGGCCCGGGTAGATGGTGACCTTCTGCACGGCGCCGCCGTCGAAGGTCATGCGGAGCTGCTCGCCGCGCTTGCCGCCGTCGCTAAAGCGCAAGGCATATGTCGCGGGCTCGGGGCCGTCGCTCGTCACGCGCCCGGTGCTCGCGGTCGAACCCTGCCAGCGATAGACCAAGCCCTCGAGGATGCTGAAATTGCCTTCGCCGCGCATGTCGTAGGCGCTGCCGCGGAACGTCGTGGTCAGGCGGAACTTGCCGAGATTGAAGCTGCCGAGCGAGACGTCATAGACGGCGGTGATGCGGCTTGCGGTCGAGAGGCTGTTTTCGGCGTGCGCGTCGAGGTCGGGGAAGGCGCCGCCCAAACCACAGGTCACCACGGCAATTGCCGCAAGGCTCAAGCAATGTCGCGGCTGCATGGCTCCTCGTCCCTACGCGGGTGCTCCCCTGCGCACCGCCTAGCGGCGAATTTCGGCGTATTTTCGGGTTTCGTCAATTGCGCCGGAAGTCTATGAAGCCGGCTCGCGCGCCTTGACCGGCAAGGCCCGCCCCCGTATATCTCCGCCCGCCGGTCGCGCGCTTCGTAGCTGAAGCCCGCATCGCGCCGGCTTCCCTGCATTCCCGGCAGAAGGACTGACATAAATGGCCCGTCGTTGCGAGCTTTCCGGCAAGGCCGTGCTCACCGGCAACAATGTGAGCCATGCGAAGCGCAGGACCAAGCGCCGCTTCCTGCCCAATCTCTGCAATGTGACCCTGCAGAGCGAGGCGCTCAAGAAGAGCGTGCGGCTGACCGTCAGCGCCCGGGCGCTGCGCTCGGTCGAGCATCGCGGCGGGCTCGATGCCTATCTGCTCAAGGCAGGCGACGACGAGCTGTCGAACAAGGCGCGGCGGCTGAAGCGCGACATCGTCAAGGCGCAGGCCGGTCAGGTCGAGGCTGCCTCCTAGACCGGGCGCCGGCTAGTCGAAGCTCGGGCCTGCCAGCACCGGCCCGTCGGGCAGCACGAACTGCATGATCAGGTTGCGCTGAAGCGGGCTGTAATTGTCGTCGGACATCAAGGTGATGACCGTCTCGCCGCCTGACGCGCGATGGGCGGCGATCGCTTCCATATTGTCGATATTCAAGCTGTCATTGGCTTCGAGCAGCGCTTCGCCCGCGATCAGCGCACCGGGCTTGAGCTCGGATTGAGAGATGCGGCGGATGCGCATCTGCACGCCTTCGCTGTAGCGGAAGCGCCGCTCCAGCACCACGAGGCTGCCGTCGGGCAGCGGTGCCGCGTCGGTGATGTCGAACCCTTTAAGCCGCTTCAAGAGGATAGGGCCCGGATTGGGGCCGCCGATCAGCCAACCTTGCAGGGTGTCGCCTTTGCCGGTGAGCCGCTCGGCGAAGGCGACGATGGTGCCTTTGAGCCGGCCGGTGGTGATGGCGGCCAGCGCCTCGATGCCCTGGTTGGCGCGCATATGTTTCGCGCCGGCCGGCAGCTTCACGGTGCCCTTGGGCGGACCGAAGCTGTTGGCCGTGAAGGGATAGATCGCGATGCGGTGCTTGCGCTCGAAGCCCACATAGGCGGTGCCTTTGCCTGGATCGCCTGAGGCCAAGGAGAGCGACTCCGCGTCGCGGTCGGCGTTACTTGTGAGCGGCTGGCCGTTCGCGCCGAGCACGGGCCCCAGCGTCACGTTGCGCAAGCCCTTGAGATAGCGGCCGTTATAGTGGAGGTCGGCGCGCATCCAAACGCCGGCATCCGATACGGCGAGGATGGTATCGCCAGACGGATCAATCACGAGCCCCGAGAAGCCGCCGAAATGGCGCGACTTGGCGTAGAGGTTGAGCCCGCTCCGGAAGATCAGCTTGCCGAATTGTTTGCGGCTCGGATCGTCGCGGTCGAAGTCGATCGGCATCGCCGTGACCTCGGTCGAGATCGGCTGGTCCAAGGCCGTTTCCGGCTTGGCTAGCCCTGAGCCATGCACGCCCATGAGCAGCGCGAAGGCGATTATCAGTGCCGCATAGAGGCGCGTGGCGGGCCGTTTCGGGCGCAAGGCCGTACCGCCCGGCGAATTCGCTATCCCCGCGTTCGTGCTCACCTAATGGAGCTTCCGCCGCTTCACCCGGGCCGCGGACGGCACGGTGCGATGCAGCTGCCGCCAGGCGAGGTCCTCGTCGAACAGCTCGGCGAGCTTCTCGGTCATCACGCCGGCAAGCTCCTCGGCGTCGGTGACGGTGACGGCGCGGCGATAGTAGCGCGTCACGTCATGGCCGATGCCGATGGCCAGCAGCTCGACCGGCGAGCGCGTCTCGATCTCGTTGATCACCTGGCGGAGGTGGCGCTCCAAATATGACCCGGAGTTGACCGAGAGGGTGGAATCGTCGACCGGCGCGCCGTCGGAGATCATCATCAGGATGCGCCGCTGCTCGGGCCGCGCCAGGAGCCGCGCATGCGCCCAGGCCAGCGCCTCGCCGTCGATGTTCTCCTTCAGGAGGCCCTCGCGCATCATCAGCCCGAGATTGCGGCGCGAGCGGCGCCAGGGTGCGTCGGCCGATTTGTAGACGATGTGGCGGAGATCGTTCAGCCTGCCGGGATAGGCCGGCTTCAGCGCGTTGAGCCATTGCTCGCGCGCGTGCCCGCCCTTCCAGGCGCGCGTGGTGAAGCCCAGGATCTCGACCTTGACGCCGCAGCGCTCCAAGGTGCGCGCGAGAATATCGGCGCAGCAGGCCGCGACCATGATCGGCCGCCCGCGCATCGACCCGGAATTGTCGAGCAGCAAGGTCACGACCGTATCGCGGAACTGCGTGTCGCGCTCCTGCTTGTAGGAGAGCGGGTGCATCGGATCGACGATCACGCGCGCAAGCCGCGCCGCGTCGATCATGCCCTCTTCGAGATCGAAGTCCCAACCACGGTTCTGCTGCGCGAGCAGGCGGCGCTGCAGTCGGTTGGCGAGGCGCGCGACCGCGCCATGCAGCGAGACGAGCTGCTTGTCGAGGAACGCGCGCAGACGGTCGAGCTCGTCCGTGTCGCACAGCTGCTCGGCGTTGACGATCTCGTCGAACGCGCGGGTGAACACCTTGTAGCCGAAGGCCTCGGGGTCATCGAGCACGGAGGTGTTCGGGCGCCACGGCTCGGAACGGCGCGGCAGGTCCGAGGACTCCGCGTCGCGATCGTCCTGGTCCGCGCTTTCCGCCATGGCGTCGAGCATCTCCTGGCTCATCGCCTGCTGCTCGGCGCGCGATTCGGCGGACTCGTCTTTGCGAGGATCGCCTGTCGCGTCCTCCTCCTCGTCTTCGGCGCCGCACTGGTCCTGCTCCTGCTCGCCGCCCTGGTCCTGCTCGCTCTCCGACTGCTCGAGCTGGTCGGCGAGATTGAGCGCCGAGAGGAGCTCGCGGGTGAGCCGGCCGAAGCCGTCCTGGTCGAGCAGCATGTCAGGCATGCGGTCGAGCACCGCGCGCGCCCGGCTCTCGATGAAGGGCCGCCAGAGATCGACCAGAGCGCGCGCCTTCTCGGGCGGCTTCGCGCTGGTGAGCTGCTCGCGCACCAGCAGGGCAAGCGCGTCGGGGAGCGGGGCCTCGGAGCGTTCCTTGGCGTCGGCGTAGCGGCTCTTCTCGTAGCGCTGCTCGATGCGGGCGGCGAGGTTGGAGGCCACGCCTTGCATGCGCCGCGCGCCGATCGCCTCAACGCGGGCCTGCTCGATCGCCTCGAACACCGCACGTGCATCGCCGCCGCTTGGTGCGAGCTTCTCGTGCAGCGCGGGGTCATGGCAGGCGACCGCGAGCGCCGCGGCGTCGGCATGGCCGCGGATCACGGCGATCTCGGTCTTGTTGGGGACGCGCGAGGGCTCGGGCACGCGCGCGGTATGGCCCGCGAGCCCCGGCGGCTCGGTGGTAAACACCACCTCGAGGCGGCTGTCGGCGGCGATCGAGCGCGTCGCGAGCGAGACCGCGCGCTTGAACGGATCGAGCGGCGCCTCTTTTCGCTTGTTGAGGGACGACATGTTCTAGCTCGACACTATCAAATGGCTCGTCATGCCCGGGCTTGACCCGGGCATCCAGGGCAACAAGCGCAGTGCCGGCCGCCCCTGGATCGCCGGGTCAAGCCCGGCGATGACGTGGAAACTGGATCGGCTCCACAGAAGCAACTAACTCAAAGCGACGTTGGCGGTCGATTGCGGCAGGTCCTCGCCGAAGCAGCGCTGATAGAACTCGGCGATCAGGCCGCGCTCGAGCTCGTCGCATTTGTTGAGGAAGGAGAGCGTGAAGGCCGTGCCGACATCGCCGAAGATCTCGGCGTTCTCCGCCCAGGTGATCACGGTGCGCGGGCTCATCACCGTAGACAGGTCGCCGTTGATGAAGGCGTTCCGCGTCAGCTCGGCCACGCGGACCATGTTAGAGATCACCTTGCGGCCGGCGTCATTGTTCCAGCTCTTGGCCTTGGCGAGCACGATCGCCACCTCGTCGTCATGCGGCAGGTAGTTCAGCGTGACGACGATGGACCAGCGGTCCATCTGGCCCTGGTTGATCTGCTGCGTGCCGTGATAGAGCCCGCTCGTGTCGCCGAGACCGATCGTGTTGGTCGTCGAGAACAGGCGGAAGGCCGGGTGCGGGCGGATGACCTTCGACTGGTCGAGCAGGGTCAGCTTGCCCGAGACCTCCAGCACGCGCTGGATCACGAACATCACGTCGGGGCGGCCCGCGTCATATTCGTCGAAGCAGAGCGCGGTGTTGGTCTGCAGCGCGTAAGGCAGGATGCCCTCGCGGAACTCGGTGACCTGCATGCCGTCCTTCAGGACGATGGCGTCCTTGCCGACGAGATCGATGCGGCTGACATGGCTGTCGAGATTGATGCGCATGCAGGGCCAGTTGAGCCGCGCCGCGACCTGCTCGATATGCGTCGACTTGCCGGTGCCGTGGTAGCCCTGGATCATGACGCGGCGGTTGTGCTTGAAGCCGGCCAGGATCGCGAGCGTCACGTCCTTGTTGAAGAGATAATCCGGGTCGACGTCCGGCACGTGCTCGTCGGCCTGGGAATAGGCGGGCACTTCGAGGTCGGTGTCGATGCCGAAGACCTGGCGCACGGAAACCGACATATCCGGCAGACCGGCGCCATTGCGGGCAGCTTCAAGAGTCATGGTCGATGAGAGCCTGTTTGGTCGCGGTTCAAATGCGGCGCGCTGCGGCGCCATGGTCGGTGCGGTGCGAGGGAGCCCAGCGACTTATGCAAGCCCCGCCTGCCGCAGATAATTATAGGCTTGAATCACTTCGCGCAACTTGCCCTCGGACGCGCGGTCGCCCTGGTTGTGATCCGGGTGGAGCCGCTTAACCAGCTCCTTGAACCTCGCCTTGATGTCGGCCTTGGTCGCGGTGTCTTCAAGGTTAAGCTGCCGCAAGCATTTGCGCTCGGCGCGGCGGAGCGTGCGGGCAGGCTTGCCCTCGGTCGCCGCGGCGCCGGGCACGCGGTCGTTGAAGAAGCCGAACGGGTCGAGCGTCGAGAAGCGGTGCACGAAGCCGCCACCTGCGCGCGCGCCGTTCCGCCGCGCGCCGCCGCGCGTCCAGGCATTGACGCCGATCGACCAGGTCGGGCGGTGGCCGGTGGTGTCGGCCTTCTGGTGACGCGCCACCTCCTCGTCCGGGAGGCCGGAGAAATAGTTGTAGCTCTTGTTGTACTCGCGGACGTGGTCGAGGCAGAAGCGGTGGTACTCGCCCTCGCGGCCGCGGCCCTTCGGCGCCGGATAAAGTCCGGGCTCGGTGCAGCCTTGGTGATCGCAAGGCGGAACGCGTTCGCGCAAGAGACGGTTCTCGTCGGGCTTGACGCGCAGGCGGTCGAAGAATTTCGAGTCGAGCTTCATGGACCGATGATTATGGGAAGCGCGCTTGCGTTCGACAAGCATGGCCCGGCGCCGACAAAGAGAGTAGGCTGGGCGGTTCAACCGTTGGGACCCGCGCGCATGACCATCGAGGATGAGATCAGGGAAAAGCTGCATTTGGCCTTCGCGCCGGTGGCGCTCGAGGTGATCAACGATTCGCACCGCCATGCGGGCCACGCGAGTTCGCCCGGAACCGGGATGAGCCATTTCACCGTGCGCGTGGTGTCGGAAGCCTTCGCGGGCAAGTCGCGCGTCGAGCGGCACCGGCTGGTCAACGCCGCGCTCGCCGAGGAGCTCGCCGGCCGCATCCATGCGCTCGCCATCCAGGCGCTCGCGCCGGGGGAGGGGTAAGCTCCCAACCTAGGAGATTGTCATGCCCGCATAGGCGGGCACCCAGTAGGCAACGTCCTCTGATCGCTTTTTGAGGGCCGGGCAACTGGGTTCGCGCAGCCTCGGTGATTGTCATGCCCGCGTAGGCGGGCACCCAGTAAGCAACGCCCTCAATTGTTTTAGAAATGCCGAGGAGTACTGGGTTGCCCGGTCAAGCCGGGCAATGACACGCGGAGAGTCAGGAGGTGCCACACTCCTTCTTCAGGAATGCGGTGAGCGCGTCCATCTCGACATCGCGCTCGACGTAAGCCTGGCCGATGCCGCGCACCAGAACCAGCGCGAGCTTGCCGCCCTGCACCTTCTTGTCCTGGGCCATCAGCCTGAGAAGCTGGCCGGGCGTTGGTACTTTGCCGGGGATGTCGGCGATCTTGGCGGGGAGGCCGACCTTGGCGAGATGGCGTTCAACGCGCAGTGCATCGTCCTTGGGGCAGAGGCCCTGCGCGACCGAGAAGGTGAAGGCGAGGCGCTGGCCGATGGCGATGGCCTCGCCGTGCAACAGGCGGTCGGAGTAGCCGGCGTAAGCTTCGAGCGCATGGCCGAACGTATGGCCGAGATTGAGCAGTGCGCGGGTGCCGGTCTCCTCGCGCTCGTCCGCCGCCACGATGGCTGCCTTGGCGCGGACGCTCGTCTCGATGGCGCGACTGCGCTCGGGGCTCGCGCCCGCAAACACCTGCTCCCAATGCTTCTCGAGCCAGGAGAAGAACGGCGCGTCGCCGAGCAGCCCGTATTTCATGACTTCCGCATAGCCGCTGCGGAATTCGCGCTCGGGCAGCGTCGAAAGCGTTGCGGTGTCGGCGAGCACCAGGCTCGGCTGATGGAACGTGCCGATCAGGTTCTTGCCCTGCTTGGTGTCGATGCCGGTCTTGCCGCCGACCGAGGAGTCCACCTGGGCAAGCAGGCTGGTCGGGATCTGCACGAGGCGCACGCCGCGCCGGAGGACGCTGGCGGCGAAGCCGGCGAGATCGCCGATCACCCCACCGCCGAGCGCCACCACGCAATCGCCGCGCTCGACGCCAAGATCGAGCAGGGTCTCGCTGAGCCGCGCCAGCACCGGGAAGCTCTTGCTCTGCTCGCCGGGCACCACCACAGCGTCGCCGAGAAAGGCGCCGCGCGCCTCGAGGCCCTCTTTCAGGGCGCCGAGATAAAGCGGCGCGACATTGGCATCGCTCACCACGGCACAGCGCGCGCCGGGCAGGGCGGAGCCAATGAGCTCGCCCGCCTGGGCGATCAGCCCTTCGCCGATGAAGACGGGATAGGCGCGGTCCTTCAGCGCCACCTCGACGACGGCTGCCCGCTCCGCAAGTATATCGGCGGTGCTGCCCATCATCGCCCTTTCTTGCGCCCGCGCGCCGCGGGCTTTCGGGGCTTCGCAGGCTTGGCCGGCGGCTTGGCCTTGCAGCCGAGCGTCTTGCCGAGCGCGTCGATCACCGCGTCGACGATCAGCTCGTGCGGCACGTCGCGGCTCTCGACCGTGATGTCGGCCTCGGCATAGACGGGATAGCGCGTGTCCATCAGCTTCTTCATCACCGCTTCGGGGTCGTCGCCGGCGAGCAGCGGCCGGTGATCGCGGCGCGCGACGCGCTTCATCAGCACGCGCAGATCGGCCTTGAGCCAGACCGAGATGCCGCGCGCCTTGATATTGGCGCGCGTCTCGGGGTTCATATAGGCGCCGCCGCCGGTCGAGAGCACCTGCGGCGCGTTCTGCAGGAGCCGCGCGATCACCTTGCGCTCGCCCTCGCGGAAATACGGCTCGCCATGCTCGGCGAAGATCTCGCTGATGGTCGCGCCCGCCGCTTCCTCGATCTCGCCATCGGCATCGACGAAGGGTAGGTCGAGGCGATAAGCGAGCCTGCGGCCGAGCGCGGTCTTGCCGGCGCCCATCAGCCCGATCAGCACGATGCTGCGCGGCCCAAGGCCCTCGCGGATCTCGGTCAAGAGCGCCTGCCGGTCGTCGTTCTTGTGCTCGGCCAGAATTTGCGCCATCGCGGGGCCAGATGCGGGGGAACGGGCGCGCTGCGCCGCGGCCCGCTTCTCGCCTTCGGCCAATCTCCCACGCTGGCGGGCACGTGTCGAATCGTCCATCATGGCCAAGAGAGTAAGGCGCTTGCGCGAAATTCGAGTCATAATACCGCCCTGTTAGCGGCTAAAAGACGGTTAGCAACGCGGGCGCCTCATGCCGACACTGTTTCGTTTCCTCATGGTCGTAGGGTTGATCGTCGGCAGCATCGCCGGGGGCCTCTATGTGCTTGCCGAATATTTCCAGCCCGAGCCGAAGGAAATCTCCAAGGCGCTGCGCAACGTCAAGGTGCGTGCAGAAGAGCAGGCGACCGGCTCGGCGCCCGCCCCGGGCACCGTGGCACCAGCGCCAAGCGCCGATGCCGGCGAGGCGGCTGCGCCTGACATCACGGGCCGCTCCGGGGGCCGCCGCGCGCAATAGACTTTCCGCGCTGCTTGGGAGCGCCTGAGCTTGGCCGGCAAGGGGAAACGCTCCTCGGAGCAGCGCTCTTCGGTGCAACACTCCTCGGAGTTGGCGCTGTTTCTCGATATGCTGACAGCCGAGCGCGGCGCCGCGAAGCACACCATCGATGCCTATTCGCGCGACCTCGCCGAGCTCTTGGCGCATCTCGCCGCCAAGGGCGCGATCGCGGCCGACGCGACCGCTGATCATCTCCGCGCTTATCTTGCGGCACTTGCCCGCAAGGGGCTTGCGCCCACCTCGCGCGCGCGCAAGCTCTCCGCCATCCGCCAGTTCTTCCGCTTCCTGCTCGCCGAGGGCCTCCGCGCCAACGATCCGAGCTCGGCGATCGACAGTCCGAAGCTCGGCCGGCCGCTGCCGAAGATCCTCTCGCTCGCCGAGGTCGAGACGCTGCTCGATACGGCGAAGCAGGCCTGCGAGGAGGTCGGCGACGGCGTGGCGCGGCGCCGCGCGCTTCGGCTCTATGCGCTGCTCGAAACGCTCTACGCCTCGGGCTTGCGGGTGTCGGAGCTGATTGCGCTGCCGCGCGCGGTGCTCGCCGCCGACGATCAGGTGCTGACGGTCAAGGGCAAAGGCGGGCGCGAGCGGCTCGTGCCGCTGAACGAGGCGGCGCGCCTCGCGCTTGCCGCGCATCTCGAAGCCGTGCGTGCCGACGAAGCTGACGGCAAGCAGGTCTCGCCGTGGCTCTTCCCGTCCTCGGGCGGGCAGCACCTCACGCGCCAGCGGCTCGGTCAGGAGTTGAAGGCGCTCGCTGCCGCCGCCGGCATCGCGCCGTCGCGCGTCTCGCCGCATGTGCTGCGCCACGCCTTCGCCAGCCACCTGCTCGACCGCGGCGCAGACCTCCGCACGGTGCAGCAATTGCTCGGCCATGCCGACATCTCGACCACGCAGATCTATACCCATGTGATCGAGGAGCGCCTGCGCCGCCTGGTCGAGCAGCACCACCCGCTCGCCCAGGCTCACTTGGCGCGGCGGTAGGTGGTCCGCTCAAGATGTTCTTCGGCTAGACGTCCTTGGCAATCTTCTCGCGCGCGGCAGAGGCGATGAATGCCGTGCGAGTCAATCCGTGGGCGGCAGCGGCCTCATCGATGGCCTCGATCAATCCGGCGTCGAGCGAGAGGTTGGCCCTTGCAGTTCTTGCCGCATCGATGACGAGCGGCACAACGGCAAGCGCTGCACCCTCGCGCAGCGCATGGGCGACCTCCTTGTTCTTGCGCAAGATGTCGACTTGGCTCGGGGCGGGAACCTTTTCGCCGGCGGCGCGCGCCGCTTCCGCCCAGTCGCGCACGGCGGCGATCGCGTTACGTAGCGCGTCGTCCAAGGTCTTTCCCATCGCCGTGCAGCCCGGGAGGTCGGGCACCACCACGCCGTAAGCGCCGGCCTTCCCATCAATCAAAGCCGTATATCGAGCCATCGTTTTTTCTCTCCATCAAATCCATCCTGCCGCCTTGGCGATGGCGCGCGCCACGCCCGGTGACAGAGTACGATGACGCGGGACGGCGATGTGGACGCCCGGAAACTCCGGGTTGTCGAAAATTTCGTGCTCGCCGCCTTCTCGAGAAATCGTCCAGCCTTCGCGCGTCAGCTGCTTGACGATCTTCTTCCGGTTGGTCTCGACCCTTGCCACAGCACCCCCCGCCCGTGCCGTGCATATATATGCACAATAAAGACGGAAATCAAAGAGCACCACCCGCTCGCCCAGGCTCATTTGGCCCGGCGGGGGTAAGGGGTTTCCGGCCGTTCGTGTGGGTTCGTCACGGCCGGGCTGTCCCTTCCATCCACGTCTTGTCATTGCCCGGCTTGACCCGGCTGCGCCGGCCGAAGCTATTGAACGAAGCCTCGTGTGGAACTCGGCTTCGCCGGGCGAAGGCCGGGCAACCCAGTAATCCCTTGCCTGCCCAGCGGTTACTGGGTGCCCGCCTTCGCGGGCATGACAATGTTTGTTGTTGGTGACCAGAACCGACCAGAGTTGACAGCTTGGCGCGGTAAGGCCACTTAACGCCGTATTCCCACTGCTTTATCTATTCTGCGACGACACGCGAGCCTGATCCCCAGGGCAAGCCAGAGGCCGAATGCGCACCTATCTCGACTTCGAAAAGCCGATTGCCGAGCTTGAAAGCAAGGTCGCCGAGCTGAAAACGCTGGCGGCCGGCGAGCGCTCGGTGTCGATCGAGGAGGACATCGCCAAGCTCGAGACCAAGGCGCGCGAGGCGCTGGTCGAGACCTATGCCTCGCTCACGCCCTGGCAGAAGACGCAGGTCGCCCGCCACCCCGAGCGCCCGCATTTTCGCCATTACGTCGACGCGCTGGTCGCGGATTTCACGCCGCTCTCCGGCGACCGCTATTTCGCCGAGGACCAGGCGATCCTCGGCGGCATCGGCCGCTTCGCCGGGCGCACGGTGATGGTGATCGGGCACGAGAAGGGCTCCGACACCGAAGGCCGCATCAAGCACAATTTCGGCATGGCGCGGCCCGAAGGCTACCGCAAGGCGGTGCGGCTGATGGAGATGGCCGACCGCTTCGGGCTGCCGGTGATCAGCCTGGTCGACACCGCCGGCGCCTATCCCGGCATCGGCGCCGAGGAGCGCGGCCAGGCGGAAGCCATCGCGCGTTCTACCGATTGCTGCATGGGGCTCGGCGTGCCGATCGTCTCGGTGGTGATCGGCGAGGGCGGTTCCGGCGGCGCGGTGGCCATCGCCACGGCGAACCGCATCTATATGCTGGAGCACGCGATCTATACGGTCGCCTCGCCCGAAGCCGCAGCCTCGATCCTGTGGCGCGACTCGGCCCGCGCGGTCGACGCCGCCACCAATATGAAGATCACCGCGCAGGACCTGCTGAAGCTCGGCGTGATCGACGGCATTATCCCTGAGCCGGTCGGCGGCGCGCATCGCGACGGCATCGAGGTGGTCAAGGCCGCGGGCGAAGTGGTCGAGGAGGCGCTCGCCTATTTCGATGGCATGACGCCGGACCAGATCCGCAAAGAGCGGCGGGAGAAATTCCTCGCCATGGGCCGCTCGGCCTAAGCGGCGATTCCAGCCTAAAATCGCGGCAATTTTTGCTGCCAGACGCCGCCGACGGGCTTATACTGCGGCGCAATCGGGCGGGACGGAGCGGGAAGACGCTAACGTCTCATTAACCTTTCAGATTCGATCTTGGCCGGGGTGCGCAAGGGGCACTGCGTATGCTGCGATCAAGCTGGCTGACGGCCGTTATTGCCGCAAGCGCTGCCGCTTGCCTGGCTGCGCTCGCCGGCTGCGGCCAGTATTCGCCGGCCTATCTCAAGCCGCTCTCGGAGAAGACCCGCGCGCTCATCGCCGACAAGGGCATGACCGAGGACGCGCCGATCCTGATCCGCGTGTTCAAGGCGGAGTCCGAGCTCGAGATCTGGAAGCAGCGCGAGGACGGTCATTTCTATCACCTCAAGACCTATCCGATCTGCAGCTATTCGGGCGGGCTCGGGCCGAAGCTGAAGCAGGGCGATAAGCAGGCGCCCGAGGGCTTCTATCTCGTCTCGATGGACCAACTGAACCCGCGCAGCAAATACTACCTCTCCTTCGATCTCGGTTTCCCAAATGCGTTCGACCGGGCGCATGGGCGTACCGGCGCGAACCTGATGATCCACGGCGACTGCACCTCGACCGGCTGCTACGCGATGACCGACGGCGTGATGGAGGAGATCTTCAGCCTGGTGCGCGAGGCGCTGATGGGCGGGCAGAACTCGATCCAGGTGCATGCCTTCCCGTTCCGCATGACCGAGGCCAATCTCGCGAGCCAGCAGAAGCATGAGTGGTACAGCTACTGGCGGAACCTGAAAGAGGGCTACGACTATTTCGAAGCGACGCGGCTGCAGCCCGCGATCACCGTCTGCGAGAAGCGCTATCTGGTGAACGCGGTGTTCGAGGCCGGGGCACCGCGCTACGGCGCCGCCAGCAAGTGCCCGCGCTACAAGAAGGGCCCGATCGTGGCGTTCAAGCCGCTGCCCAAACCTAAGGCCGTGCAGTTCGCCACGACGACCAAGCCGCTCGGCAGCGTGCTTAATCTGAAATTCGGTCCGGCCAAGCCTGCCTATACGGCCTTCACGCTCGGCCCGGCCACGCCCGACCTGCCCGCAGTGAAGAAGCCCGCCGCGAAGAAGAAGTAACCCGCGCAGCCGAAGCAGCGGCGCGGCCTAAACCTCCCCCTCGTGGGGAGGTCGACCGGCGTAGCCGGTCGGGTGGGGAGCTCACTCTCAGAATGGTCTCTGCGACAGGGATACTCACCCCACCCGCCGCGCGCAAAAGCGCGCGACTCCCTCCCCATCAAGGGGAGGGTTGGAGCGAGTTGAGGCCGCGCGTGCTCCACTTCTGACGAAACAGGCGCGGATTTCGTTATAGTCGTCGCATGAAAGCGCTGCTCACATTGCTGCTGCTCGGGCTGATCGGCGCGGGCTTCTATCTGCTGCTCACGCCGGGCGGGCGGCAATTGCTCGACCGCGTGGCGATCAATTGGACGCGCGCCGAATATCGCGCGCTCCATCGTGCGGGCGAGCCTCTGCCCGGCACGCCGGACCTCGCGCGGCTCGATGAGCGGCTCGCCGCGAAAGGCGTCGCACTCGGCGCGCCGATCTTCATGCGCGTCTTCAAGCTCGAGTCGGAGCTGGAGCTTTGGATGGAGAAGGACGGGCGCTACGAGCTGTTCGCAACCTATCCGATCTGCCTCTGGTCGGGCCGGCTAGGGCCGAAGCTGAAGGAGGGCGACCGCCAAGCGCCGGAGGGCTTCTACACGGTGGACAAGGACGCGCTCAATCCGAACAGCCGGATGCACCGCTCGTTCAATCTCGGCTTCCCCAACGCGTTCGACCGGGCGCATGGGCGCACCGGCTCGTTCCTCATGGTGCATGGCGGCTGCACCTCGATCGGCTGCTTCGCCGTGACCGACAAGGTGGTCGACGAGATCTGGCGCATCGTGACGGCGGCGCTCGACAACGGTCAGCCGCGCTTCGCCGTGCACAGCTTCCCGTTCCGCATGACCGAGCGCAATCTTGCCGTCAGGCGCGGCGATCGCTGGGCGAGCTTCTGGGCCGACCTCAAGAAGGGCCACGACCTGTTCGTGAAGACCCAAGTGCCGCCGGCCGTCGGTGTGTGCAAAGGCCGCTACACGTTCGCGCCGGTCACCGCGGGCGCGCCCGTGCCGCCGGTCGAGACCTGCCCGCCCGAGGTGGCTGCCGGGGATTCATAACCTCCCCCTTGTGGGGAGGTCCGAGTTCGCCCCGGCGAACTCGGGGTGGGGGGATTTCTTACAGACACAGGGATATTCACCCCACCCGTCGCGCGTGAAAGCGCGCGACTCCCTCCCCATCAAGGGGAGGGTTTAGGCCTTGCCGGCTGCACGCTGACCGCTAACCGAAAGCGCCGTGGCAGTGCTTGTATTTCTTGCCTGAGCCGCAGGGGCAGAGCGCGTTGCGCTGTACCTTGCCCCAGGTGTTGGGATCGGCGGGGTTGACGGCGACGGCGGCCTTGCGCGAGCGCTCGGGCCTGGTGGCCACGCGGCCATTGCCGATCCCGGCGGACTCCAAGGCGAACTCGTCCTCGCCGGTCGTCATGTCGAAATGATGCGCTTCCATCGGCGGCAGCTCCGTCGCCTCGAGCGAGGGCACATCCTCCTGGCGCGCGAGCTCGACATGCATGAGCTGGCCGGTCACCGCTTCGCGCAGGCGCACCAGCATGCTCTCGAACAGGGTGAAGCTCTCGCTCTTATATTCGTTCAGCGGGTCGCGCTGACCGTAGCCGCGAAGCCCGATCACCTGGCGGAGATGCTCGAGCGTGACGAGATGCTCGCGCCAGAGATTGTCGAGCGTCTGCAGCAGCACCGCGCGCTCGATCTGGCGCATGACGGAGGGTCCGAAATCGGCGGCCTTCTTGGCGAAGGCCTCGTCGGCGGCCTTCATCAGGCGCTCGTGGATCTCGGCCTCGGCGATGCCTTCCTCGGCGGCCCAATCCATGATCGGCAGGTCGAGGCCGAAGATGTCGTGCACCTGCTCCTTCAGCCCCTCCATGTCCCACTGATCGACATAGGACTTCTCGGGGATGTGCGTCGCGACCAGGTCGTCGACCACGTTCCGGCGCATCTCGGCGATGGTCTCGGAGAGGTCGGCATCGGTGAGAAGCTCGCGGCGCTGCTCGAAGATCGCCTTGCGCTGGTCGTTCATCACGTTGTCGTATTTGAGCAGGTTCTTGCGGATGTCGAAGTTGCGCGCCTCGACCTTGCCTTGCGCCTTCTCCAGCGCCTTGTTGATCCAGGGATGGACGATGGCCTCGTTTTCCTTCAGGCCGAGCGCCTGCAACATGCCGTCCATGCGCTGCGAGCCGAAAATGCGCATCAGGTCGTCTTCGAGCGAGAGGAAGAAGCGCGAGCGGCCGGGGTCGCCCTGGCGGCCTGAGCGGCCACGGAGCTGATTGTCGATGCGCCGGCTCTCATGACGCTCGGTGCCGATCACGAACAACCCGCCGGCGTCGAGAGCTTTCCGCTTCTTCGAGGCCACGTCGTCGACGATCTCGCGCCGCTTGTTGGTGATCTGCAGGTCGGACAGCTCCTTGCCCTTTTCCTTCTGCTCGGCGAGCCAGTCGGCGAGCAGCATGTCGGGATTGCCGCCGAGCTGGATGTCGGTGCCGCGGCCCGCCATGTTGGTGGCGATGGTCACCGCCCCCGGCACGCCGGCCTGGGCGATGATGCCCGCCTCCTGCTCGTGGTAGCGCGCGTTCAGCACCTGGTGCGGGACCTTGTCCTTCTTGAGCAGCTCGGACAGGATCTCGGACTTCTCGATCGAGGTCGTGCCGACCAGCATCGGTTGGCCGCGGGTACGCGCTTCCTTGATGAGCTTGATGATCGCCCGGTATTTCTCCTGCGCGGTGCGATAGACCTCGTCGTCCTGGTCCTCGCGGACCATCTCCATATTGGTCGGCACCTCGGCCACGTCGAGGCCGTAAATGTCCATGAACTCGTCGGCCTCGGTCGCCGCCGTGCCGGTCATGCCGGCGAGCTTGTTGTAGAGCCGGAAATAATTCTGGAAGGTGATGGTAGCGAGCGTCTGGTTCTCGGGCTGGATCGTCACGTGCTCCTTGGCCTCGAGCGCCTGGTGCAGGCCTTCGGAGTAGCGGCGGCCCTGCATCATACGGCCGGTGAACTCGTCGATGATCACCACCTCGTCGTTCTTGACGATGTAGTCGCGGTCGCGCTGGAACAGCTTGTGCGCGCGGAGCGCCTGCTGCACGTGATGCACGACGGTGACGTTCTCGATGTCGTAGAGCGAATCGCCCTTGAGCATGTCGGCTTCCATCAGGAGCTGCTCGATATGCTCGTTGCCGGCCTCGGTCAGGCTGACGGTGCGCTGCTTCTCGTCGAGTTCGAAATCGCCCTCGACCAGCTTCGGGATGAAGGTGTCGATGGTATTGTAGAGCTCGGAGCGGTCGTCGAGCGGGCCGGAAATGATCAGCGGCGTGCGCGCCTCGTCGATCAGGATCGAGTCGACCTCGTCAACGATGGCGTAGAAATGCCCGCGCTGCACCATCTCCTGCGCGGTGAACTTCATGTTGTCGCGGAGATAGTCGAAGCCGAACTCGTTATTGGTGCCGTAGGTCACGTCGCAGCCATAGGCCGCGCGGCGCTGCTCGTCGAACAGTTCATGCACGATGCAGTCGACGGTGAGCCCGAGGAACTTGTAGATCGCGCCCATCCATTCCGCGTCGCGCTTGGCGAGGTAGTCGTTCACGGTGACGACATGCACGCCCTTGCCGGCGAGCGCGTTGAGATAGACGGGGAGGGTGGCGACCAACGTCTTGCCTTCGCCGGTCTTCATCTCGGCGATGTTGCCGTCATGCAGCACCATGCCGCCGATCAGCTGCACGTCGAAATGGCGCTGGCCGAGCGTGCGCTTGGCAGCCTCGCGCACGGTGGCGAAGGCTTCGGGCAGGAGGTCGTCGAGGGTCTCGCCCTTGGCGAGGCGCTCGCGGAACGCTTGCGTGCGGGCGCGCAGGCCCTCGTCGGAGAGCTTCTCGATCTCGGGCTCGAGCGCATTGATCTTGGCGACGGTCGGCCAGTACTTCTTCAGCTTGCGCTCGTTCGAGGAGCCGAACAGCTTGGTGGCCAGGGTGCCAAAGGACAGCATGGGTTATCGAGCCTCTGAAAGCGGAGTCTCCCCGGGGGACCGACCCCTCATCAAGCCTCAGGAAAAGGACCGAAAAATGCCGGGGAGCAAACGCCGTGAGACATAGGGGGGGCGCCAACCCTTGTCAACGCGACCCAAGGCGCCGGGGCCCGCGCCGCACGGTGGGTGAGCGCCGTTACGCGGGCTCTGTCTTAAACGTCGCGGCGGCTCCCGAGCGGCCAATTTCGTCGAGCTGATGCTGTAGCGAAAGCCTGCTCAGGCTCGCAAGCGGCAGGTTGACGAAGATGCCGATGCGCTGATTGAGCATGCGGTAGCAATCGTCGAAGGCGAAGGCGCGCATCGCTTCGGTTCCTTCCGCCTTGGCCGGGTCGGGCACGCCCCAATGCGCCGTCATCGGCTGGCCTGGCCAGACCGGGCAGGGCTCCGCCGCGGCGCTGTCGCAGACCGTGAACACGAAATCGAGCTTTGGCGAACCGGGCGTGGCGAACTCTTTCCAGGATTTGGAGCGAAGCTGCGACACGTCGTGGTTCATCTGCCGCAGCAGGTTGAGTGCCAGCGGATTGACCTCGCCCGTCGGTTGGCTGCCGGCGCTATAGGCGCGGAAGCGGCCGCCGCCTTCGCGGTTCAGGATGCACTCGGCCATGATCGAGCGCGCCGAGTTGCCCGTGCAGAGAAAGAGGACGTTGAGGGGTTGCCCCTGCATCAGCGCGCTCCGGGCACGGCGCAGCAATCGGCGAGCGTCGTTTCGAGCATGCGCGCGCAGCTTTCAGGTTCGCCCCGGCAGCAATCCTCCAGGAGATAGAACAGCAGCCCACGCGTGCCTTCACAGTCCACGGCATAGATGACCGACCGCCCTTCTCGGCGCGCGGCGATCAGCTTGGCGCGCGACAGCACGGCAAGATGCGCCGACATTGTATTGTGCGGGATCGCGAGCGTGCGGGCGATGTCGCCGGCGGGCAGTCCCCTCGGCCCCGCGCGCACCAAGAGACGGAAGACTTTGAGCCGGCTCTCCTGCGCAAGCGCGCCAAGAGCCTCGACGGCACTAGGTATGTCCATATGTCTAGAAGTATCGAAATATAGGCGTCGCGTCAAGGCGAGCGGCGCGGCGGGCCTTAGGCTTCAACGCATTGTGAAGGCGATGCTAGGTTGGCGCCGGCCCGCCGACGCGGCATAGAGTTCGACCGCAGCACTATGACCGAGCCCGTCCCTTTCAAATACCGCGCCTTTATCTCGTACAGCCACGCCGATACGGCGCACGCCAAATGGCTGCATCGCGGGCTCGAGACCTTCCGCATCGACAAGGACCTTGCGGGGCGCGACACGGCATTCGGGCCGGTGCCGAAATCGCTCAAGCCCGTGTTCCGCGACCGCGAGGATTTCACCGCAGGCCACAGCCTGACCGAGCAGACGCTCGCCGCGCTCGATCAATCGGCGGCGCTGGTGGTGATCTGCTCGCCGGCTTCCGCCAAGAGCCAGTACGTCAACGAGGAGATCAGGCTCTTCAAGTCGCGCCATCCTGAGCGGCCGGTGGTGCCGCTGATCGCCGGCGGCAAGCCCGGCGACGCGGAGCTCGAATGCTTCCCGCCCGCGCTTCAATTCAAGGTCGATGCCAAGGGCCGCATCGGCAAGAAGCGCGTCGAGTTGCTGGCGGCCGATCTCCGCGAGGAGGGCGACGGCAAGCCTCTCGCGCTCGCCAAAGTGGTGGCGGCGCTGCTCGGCGTCTCGTCGGACGAGGTGTTCCGCCGCGCCGAGCGCGAGCGCAGGCGGAAGGCGCGCCTGCGGAACGGCGTGGTCGCGGTGCTCGCGCTGCTCGCGCTCGTCGCCTCGGGAAGCGCGGTCTATGCCTGGCAGCAGCTCAAGACCAATGAGGCGTTTCTCGACGCGACGCTGAAGACCGCGACCGAGATCGTCGATCAGGCGGTCTCCCAGGCTGAGCAATACGGCATGCCGCGGCGGGCGACGCTTGCGCTCCTCACCCGCGCCGAGGCGCTGTTCGACAACATGGCGCTGCTCGGCCGGCCGACGCCAGAGCTCCGTCACCGCAAGGCCTGGATGATGATCCAGTTCGCGAGCAACTACCGCGTGCTCGGCGATACCGGAAAATGGGGCGCAGCGAGCAAGGAGGCGGTCGGCCTGCTGCACGGGCTCTATCAGGAATTCCCCGACAACGCCGTGTATATCCGCGACTTTGCCATCGCGGCACAGCAGGTCGCCGACCTCAGCGTGAGCCTCGGCGACCTCCAGCCTGCGCTCAGGGTCTATCGCGACATCCTGCAGCTCACCGAGCATCTGAGTGCGTCGAACCCGGACGACCTCGGGCTGCAGCACAGCGTGTCGATTGCCAAGGCCAAGGTCGGCGACGTGCTCGCAAAGACCGGCGATGTCGACGGCGCGCTCGCGGCCTATCGCGAAAGTCTCGCGATCGGCAAACGGCTCGCCGCTGCCCAGCCCGAAAGCACCGCTATCGAGCGCAGCGTGTTCGTATCGCAGAAGAATGTCGGCGACATGCTGCGCGCGCTCGGGAAGTCCGGCGAGGCGCTCGCCGCCTATCGCGAGGCCGAAGCGATTGCGGCGCGCCGGCTCGGAAACGATGCCAAGTCGCTTCAGGCGCAGCGCGATCTCTCGGTCGCGCGGAACATGATCGGCATGGTGCTGGCTACGCAAGGTCAGCGCGAGGAGGCGCTCGAGGCGTTTCGGGGCGCACTCGACATCAGGCGGCGGCTCGCGGAAGCCGATCCGGAGAATGCTTCGGCCCAATACGATCTCGCCGTCAGCCTCGAGCGGACCGGCGACGCCGAGCTCGCTCAGGCGAGCCCTGCGGCGGCGCTGCCGGCGTTCGACGAGAGCCTGGCAATCTTCAGCCGGCTTGCGCAGGCCGACCCCGACAATGCCGAGTGGCAGCGGGCTCTCGCCCTCGCCCACAATAAAGTCGGCGACGTGCGGGCTGCGCTCGGCCAGGAGGCCGAGGCCGAGCGGGCCTATCGCGCCAGCCTCGCCATCACGCGGCGGCTGGCGGAGGCGGATACCAGCAACGCGATGTGGCAGCGCGATCTCGCCGTGGCGCTCAACAGGCTCGGCGCACTGCTCGCGGCGCAGAAGAAGCTCGACGATGCGCTCGCTCAATTCGAAGCCGGGCGGTCGGTCATGGAAACGCTCGCCGCTGCCGATCCCGGCAATGCCGAATGGCAGCGCGACCTCTCGATCGGCTACCAGAAGATCGGCGAGACGCTGTCGGCGCAGGGGCATGCCGCGCAAGCGCTCGAGCCGTTACGCAGGAGTCTCGCCATCCGCACGCGGCTTGCCGAGGCGGCACAAGACGACCGGCGGCTCAAGCTCGATCTCGCGGTCGCCCATATCAGGCTCGGCGAGGCGCTGATCACCCAAGACGCCGAGGCCGCGCTGCGCTCCATGGAGGATGGTCTCGCGATCCGGCGCGCGCTGCTCGCGGGCCGGCCGGACGATGCGCTCGCCGCGTGGGACATCGCCATCACGCTGAACCAGATCGGCCTGGTGCGCGGCGCGATCGACGACAAGCAAGGCGCGCTCGGCGCGTTCCGCGAGGCCCGCGACATCGTGCTGCAATTAAAGCCGCGGTTTCCCGACAATGCGAAGCTGCCGGAGGATGTCACCCGGCTCGAAGGCGAGATCGCCAAGCTGGAAGACGCCGGAGCCGAGGGCACTGTGGGCCAAGGTGCTGCGGCTGCCGGGGCGCAGGGCCCA
Organism: uncultured Methyloceanibacter sp.; assembly: GCA_964634195.1. Lineage (GTDB taxonomy): Bacteria > Pseudomonadota > Alphaproteobacteria > Rhizobiales > Methyloligellaceae > Methyloceanibacter. The sequence continues at coordinate 218,179 of CAZWIO010000005.1, forward strand.
AGTCCAAACTCAAGTCCGGGGCCAAGTCAGCCCTGATTTGCCCAGATTTCGCCGCTTGGCAACCTGCCGCGCCGGGTCTAAAACCCGGCCCCGGGGAAGCGAACGCAACCCGCCCGGAGGCCTCATACAGGGGCGGGCACCGGGCCGAAGATGAGGACCCATTCCCGTGACAATCCGGCCAGCTTTGCTGCTGCTTGCAGCCTCGATCGTTTTCGCATCGCCGCTCTCAGCTGCCGACGATCCGATCGTGGCGCGGGTCAACGGCAACGACATCAAGCAGTCCGATCTCGATTTCGCGGCTTCGGAGGTCGGTCCACGGCTCGCCAATTACGTCCCGGCCGACCGCCGCAAGGTGCTCCTGCAATATGTCATCGAGAACGAGCTGATGGCCGGCGCGGGCGAGAAGGACAAGCTCAACGAGGCGCCGAATTTCTCGGACCGGGTGAAGTATCACCAGCGCCGGGCGCTGCGCGATGCGTTCTTCGATTCGAGCATCCGCAATGCCGTGGCCGAGGCCGAAGCGAAGAAGATCTATGACGAGAAGCTCAGCAAGATCAAACCCGAGCAGGAGGTTCGCGCGCGGCACATCCTGGTCGAGACCGAGGCCGAGGCGAAGGACATCCTCGAGCGGCTCAAGAAGGGCGAGGACTTCGCCGCGCTCGCCAAGGAGAAGTCGAAGGACTCCAACGCCGAAGGCGGCGATCTCGGCTTCTTCACGCGCGGCCAGATGTTGAAGCCTTTCGAGGACGCGGCCTTCGCGCTCGACGTGGGCAAGACCTCCGAGCCGGTGCAGACCCAGTTCGGCTGGCACATCATCAGGGTCGAGGAGAAGCGCGATCAGGCGCTGCCCAGCTTCGATCAGGTGAAGGAAGCGATCATCGCCCAGCTCGTGCAGCAGAAGGCGCAGGAGATCGTCACCGGCTTGCGCGACACCGCCACGATCGAGATCGTCGATCCAGAGCTGAAGCCGGCGATGGAGGGCATACCGAGTGGCGCGCCGGCGGGGACGAAGCCGGAAAGCGCGCCGCTGCCGCCCGGCGGCGCCACGGAAGGCGGCAACTGACGCCGCGCACAAAGCGCCGCTTGAGGTCACGTGGGGACGATCTCGCCTTTCGCGCCGAAGCAGCTGCCGCACCTGCCCGCGATTGACGGCGTGCGTCTCGCGGCGCAGGCGGCCGGCATCCGTTACAAGGACCGCGTCGATCTCCTGCTCGCGCTGTTCGAGCCGGGCACGGCGGTCGCGGGCGCCTTCACGCAATCGAAGACCGCGTCGGCCGCGGTCGATTGGTGCCGCGCGCATCTCGCCCACGGCATGGCCCGCGCGCTCGTGGTCAATTCCGGCAACGCCAACGCCTTCACCGGCCGCGCCGGCCGCGAAGCGGTGCAGCGCACGGTCGAAGCCGCGGCGAGCGCCGCCGATTGCCTCGAAGCCGACGTCTATGTCGCCTCGACCGGCGTGATCGGCGAGAAGCTCGAGCCTGAGAAGATCGTGAGCCGCTTGCCCGAGATGGCGGCGCGCGCCGAGCCCGATGCCTACGAGGCGGCAGCCCGCGCCATCATGACCACCGACACCTTCCCGAAGCTCGCCACGCGCAAGGCGAGCATCGATGGCGTCGAGGTCACGATCAACGGCATCGCCAAGGGCGCCGGCATGATCGCGCCCGACATGGCGACCCTGCTCGCCTTTATCTTCACCGACGCGAGCGTCGAGCCGCAGGCGCTGCAGGCGCTGATCGCGCCTGCGCTCTACAGGAGCTTCAACGCCATCACCATCGACAGCGACACCTCGACCAGCGACACGCTGCTCGTGTTCGCGACTGGCGCCGCGACACGCCGTGGCGCGCCGCGCATCGCGCGCAGCGACGACCCGCGGCTCGCAGGCTTCGGCGCGGCGCTCACCGACCTGATGCAAGACCTCGCACTGCAGGTGGTGAAGGACGGCGAGGGCGCGACCAAGTTCGTCTCGATCACCGTCACGGGCGCCGAGACGCGCGCGGCCGCGCGGGCCATCGCCAAGTCGATCGCCAACTCGCCGCTGGTCAAGACCGCCATCGCCGGCGAGGACCCGAATTGGGGGCGCATCGTCGCCGCGGTCGGCAAGTCTGGCGAGAAGGCCGACCGCGACAAGCTCGCGATCAGCCTCGGCTCGATCCTGGTGGCGAAGGCCGGAGAGGTGGCGCCCTCCTACCGCGAGGAAGACGGCGCGGCCTATATGAAGCGGCCGGAGATCGAGATCGCCGTCGATGTCGGCGTCGGTAAGCAGGCGGCGACCATATGGACCTGCGATCTCACCCAGGGTTACATCGCGATTAACGCTGATTACCGCTCCTGACGGGTATTTCGCGGCAGGTTCCTTAACCTCCGGAAGCGACTATGACGAAAATTAGCGAGAGCCGGGTCGTCCTCGTTGCGGCCTGTGCCCTCGTCAGAGACGACGACGCGCTGCTGATTGCGCGGCGCCCCGCGGGGCGTCCGCTCGCCGGGCTTTGGGAGTTTCCCGGCGGCAAGGTCGAGGCCGGAGAGGTGCCGGAGGACGCTTTGATACGCGAGCTCAAAGAGGAGCTTGGCATCGACATCGGGCAGGCGGACCTCGCGCCGCTGACCTTCGCGAGCCATGCCTATCCGGATTTCCACCTGCTGATGCCGGTCTATCTCTGCCGGCGCTGGCGGGGCGCGGTCGAGGCGCGCGAGGGACAGGAGCTTCGCTGGGTGAGCGCGGACGCGCTTTCGGATTACGACATGCCGCCGGCCGACGAGCCGCTCAAGATCGCGCTGCGCGATCTCTTGCCGCGTTTCGAGAGGTAAGCATGATGACCGCCAAGATGAGGCAGTTCGCCGAGGATAACTCGGGCGCCACCGCTGTCGAATACGCCGTGCTCGCGGCGGGCATCGCGGTCGCCATCGCGGTCACCGTGGGCCAGCTCGGAGAGGCGGTTGGCGGTCTCTACGACAAGGTCGTAGACGCCTTTGCCGGCTAGGCTCGCTCGCGTTCTTAATCCTCCTTGCCTTTTCGCGGCGGCGTGCCGAACGGCGTCTTGTCGCCGGCGCTCTCCTCGGTGGTGCCGAGCGCGTCCGCCAGGCGCCGTGCCGCGCTGCCGGGCTTGAGCGGCTTCTGCTGGCTCGGATCGGGCGCCCAGCCGCAGAGATAGACGATCTCGAAGGTCGCCCGCACCTTTCCCTCAGGCGTGCCGTGCCGCGCGCGGTAGATCGCTTCGGCGCGGGCGAGCGTACCGCGCGCGAGCGGCGCCTTGCTGCGGGCCATCAGCACATTGCCGCCGCCGAGGCTGCGGATCTCGCGCATCAGCTCGCGCGGTGAGGGATAGGTGAGCGTCAGCGTCTCGGCGTCGGCGACGGGCAGCGCGAAGCCCGCGCGCTGCAGCAGCGCGCCATAGTCCCTGACATCGGCGAAGGGCGCGACCCGCGGGCTCGCGCCGCCCGACGCTTCGGCTTCGGCTTCGAGCAGGCTTGAGCGCAGCTCGATGAGCGCGCGGCCGCCAAGTACGGCCGCCATGAACAAGCCGTCCGGGGCGAGCGCGCGCCTGATCTGGATCAGCGCGCCCGGCAGGTCGTTGACGCGGTGGAGCGCAAGCCCCGAGACGACGAGGTTGAGGCTCGCGTCCCTGAAGGGCAGCAGGTCCTCGTCGCAGACCAGCGCCGGGCGCGGGCAGAGCGCGGCAAGCGCGACGACGCTCTCGGCGTAGATCGTCTCGCCGACCGAGGGGAGTGCCGCGATCTTCTGTCCGAGCAGGCCGCGATAAGCGCCGAGGTCGAGCGCGCGGGGGAAGGGGCGCAGCATGATCTCGACGCGCTCGGCGATCTCGGTCGCGACATGGTCAAGCAGGGCGCTCCGCGCTTCCACCTCATGCGCGAAGCGGGCGCGGCGCACGCGCAGCAGCTTGCGGTCGAACAGCGTGCGCTCGTTGCTCATGGCTCGGCGCCTGATAGCTTTCGGGCTGTGTGCTCGGCGAGTAATATGAACACCGAGACAGGCCGCGTGCGGCTGCTCCCCCCTTGAGGGGGAGCACGCTCGCGCACTTTATTTCCGCTACCGCGCTCTGCGCTGCGTGAGCGGGTGCGCGAGCGGAGGGGGGTGATCATGCAGGGCGATTCTGGGTCTTCGCTTCGGACCCCCCTCCCTATCCCTCCCCCGCAAGGGGGGAGGGGAGAACGTGTGGCTTGGCCTGTTCCAAAGTTCGGCGCAGCATTTGCGGCGCTGGCCGATCTCCTGCTGCCGCCGGTCTGCATTGCCTGCCGCACGCGCGTCGGCGCCCATGGCCTCCTCTGCGGCGCCTGCTTCGCCAGGATCGATTTCATCGCGCCTCCGGTCTGCGCGCGGCTGGGCGTGCCGCTTCCCTACGACACGGGCAGCGTCAGCCTCTCGGCCGCCGCGATCGCCAAGCCGCCAGTCTACGACCGGGCGCGCGCCGCCGCTCATTATTCCGAGGCCATGCGCGGCCTGATCCAGAGCTTCAAATATGGGGACCGGCAAGAGGGGCTGAAGCTGTTCGGGCGCTGGCTCGCCAAGGCGGGCGCGGAGCTCACCGCTGACGCCGATCTGATCGTGCCGGTGCCGCTCTATCCCGGCCGGCTCTGGTGGCGGCGCTTCAACCAGTCGGCGATGCTCGCGCGCGAGCTGTCGCGGATCGCGGGCCTGCCGGCCGACTGCTTCAGCTTGAAGCGCGTGCGGCGCACGGCAAGCCAAGTCGGGCTCTCCGCCGACCAGCGCCGGCGCAATGTGCGCGGCGCCTTCAAGGTCGAGCCCGCGCGCCGCGGCCGCATCGCGGGCCGCAACATCGTGGTGGTCGACGACGTGATCACCACCGGCGCCACGGCGGAGGCCTGTGCGCGGGCGCTGAAGCGGGCCGGCGCCGCGCGGGTCGATGTGCTGGCGCTCGCCCGCGCCGTCGATCCCGCAACGTTTGTGTTTTGACGGGCCGCACACCTCTCCCCTGTGGGGAGAGGTCGGCGCCGCCTCAGGCGGCGGCGGGTGAGGGGGGCCTAATCGGGCAGGCCTGTGCCCCCTCACCCTTTCCGCCATGCGACTTGCGCAAACTCGGCTTTGCCTCGTGCGCAAGATCGCGACGGAAAGCCCTCTCCCCGCAGGGGAGAGGGGGCACGCGCGCTTTAACGAGAGGCTTGAACTCGGCAGCGGCGTAGATCAGTTATGAGCCATGGCGCAGATCCTGCTCTACACCACGCCTCATTGCGGCTATTGCCGGGCGGCGAAGAGCCTGCTCGAGCGTAACGGCCTCGCCTTCGAGGAGATCGACGTGGCCGGCGACGACGCCCTGCGCGGCGAGATGGTGCAGCGGGCGAACGGCATGCGCACCGTGCCGCAGATCTTCATCAACGGACGCCATGTCGGCGGCTATATGGAGCTTGCCGAGCTCGAGCGCCAAGGCAGGCTCGACGACTGGCTTGCCGAGGTGCCGCTTGCGGAGCCCGCGCCGTGACGGCGACCACCCCGCGGTTCCGCGCCGCCCTGGTGCAGCTTCGCGCCGGCCGCGACGTCGCCGCCAATCTCGATCGTGCCGAGGCTCTCATCAGGCACGCGGCCGAAGGCGGTGCCGACTACATCCAGACGCCGGAGAACACGGCGCTGATGGAGCTGGCGCCTGAGCTCGTGCTGGCGGCCGCGGTGATCGAGGCGGAGCATCAGCCGCTCGCGCGGTTCCGCGCGCTCGCCGCCGAGCTCGGCGTCTGGCTGCATATCGGCTCGCTCGCCGTGCGGCTCGACGAGACGCGCGCGGTCAACCGCTCCTATCTGCTCGGTCCGGATGGCGGGATCGCCGCGCGCTACGACAAGCTGCATATGTTCGACGTGGACCTCGCTGGCGGCGAGAGCTATCGCGAGTCGCAATATTACGCGCGCGGCGCCAAGGCCGTGCTTGCCGACCTGCCGTTCGGGCGGCTGGGCTTGAGCATCTGCTACGACCTGCGCTTCCCCGCGCTCTACCGCGCGCTGGCGACGGCCGGCGCCGACCTGATCGCCATCCCCGCCGCCTTCACGCGGCAGACGGGCCAGGCCCATTGGCACGTGCTGGTGCGCGCCCGCGCCATCGAGACCGGCGCCTTCGTGCTCGCCGCGACCCAAGGCGGGTTGCACGAGAACGGCCGTGCCACCTTCGGTCATTCGATGATCGTCTCGCCCTGGGGCGAGGTGCTGGCCGAAGCCGGCGAGGACCCGGCCGTGATCTTCGCCGATATCGACCTGGCCGCCTCTGCCGAGGCGCGCGGGCGCATCCCGGCGCTCAAGCACGCTTGCGAGTTCGAGATCGAGATCGCCAATCCCGCGCCGGGCCCCGCAAAGCCCGCAAAACGCGAGGCATCGTAAGTTGCACGCGCGTTTTGTCCGCTGGGTAACCTCTTGTTTGGGGGTCAGGGGCTAAAAACCGTGTTTCACGCCCTGGTAATGCCGCTAAGAACACCTAATATGAGGGTGGCCGGGCGTTGGTTTCTGCGCAACCAAGGTGAATGATGCCCCCCTCAAGCTTTCTCCCCCATTGCCGATCCATGCTTGCGGTCCCGTTTTTGGCGGTATTCCTCGCCTTTTCGACGGTTGCGCAGGCCGAACCCACGCCGAACGCGCCGACCGGGCAGTCGGCTTCGCCGGCCGATATCAAGCCGGGAAGCCTCGATCTCGACCCGAACGCACCGGCCGCGACCGATTCGGGCGCGCCGAGCTCGGGGCTCGGCTCGAGCAGGCCGGACTGGAACAGCGAAGATAGCGCGCCGGCGGGCACCGCCAATGCGCCTGCAGCGCCTGCCGCGCCGAAGACCGGCACTGCGCCCTCAACGCCTCCCAAGACCGAAGCCGCCAAGCCCCAGAGCACCGGCAACGGCTCCCAGGTTCTCGTCAATATCGACAAGTCGACCCAGGAGATGACGGTGTTCGTCGACGGGATCGAGCGCCACACCTGGCCCGTCTCTACCGGCACGCGCGGCTATGCCACGCCGTCTGGCACCTACACCGCGAGCTCCATGAACGAGATGTGGTACTCGAAGCAGTGGGACGACGCGCCCATGCCGCACTCGGTCTTCTTCACCAAGCGCGGCCACGCGATCCACGGCACGACCGACGTGAAGCGGCTCGGCAAGCCCGCGAGCCATGGCTGCGTGCGCCTTGCGCCTGCCAATGCCAAGACCCTATTCGGGATCGTCAAGGCAGCCGGGCTGGAGAACACGCAGGTCGTGCTGACCGGCATGACGCCCGGCGGCGAGGGACCGCCCGCGGTCGCGACGCGCACGCCGCCCAAGCAGATCAGGCCGCCGCGCGGTTACAATCCGTGGTTCGAGCAGCCCATGCCGCAATATGTCGAACCCCGCAGGCGCGGCCTGTTCGGGTTCGGGCGGCGCAATCGCGAGCAAGGCTTCAACGCGCCGCGCCAGCAGCCGCGCTATCAGCAGCCGCGTGGCCTCGGCCCGCGCGGCGGCTTCGGCGGCTACTAGCGCCTACTTCACCGCCGTCGCGAAATAATTCACGTCGGTATCGCGGCCGAGCCGCCACTCGTCGGCGAACGGGCTGTAGGTCATGCCCGTCGTGTCGGTGAGGTTTAGCCCCGCGCTCCGCAACCCCGCGCGCAACTCAGCCGGCGTGACGAAGCGGTCCCATTGATGCGTGCCGACCGGAAGCCAGCGCAGGATCAGCTCGGCGCCGACGATGGCGAGCGCATAGGATTTCAGCGTGCGGTTGAGGGTGGACAGCACCATGACCCCGCCCGGCCTCACCAGCGGCGCGACTTCCTTGAGGAAGGCCGGCACGTCCGGCACGTGCTCGACCACTTCGAGCAGCAGCACCGCATCGAACTCGGCGCCCGACGCGGCAAGTGCCTCGGCGGTCGTCGCGCGATAGTCGATAGCGAGCCGTGCGCCTTCCGCATGCGCCTTGGCGGCCGCGATGTTCTCGGGCGCGGGATCGATGCCCGTGACGGAGGCGCCGAGCCTCGCCAGCGGCTCTGAGACCAGGCCGCCGCCGCAGCCGATATCCAGCACGCTCAGGCCTTCGAGGCTCGCGCCCGCTTTCGGGTCGCGCCCGAACTTTCGGCAGAGCGCGTCGCGTATATAAGTGAGCCGCACCGGGTTGATGCGGTGGAGCGGGGCAAACGGGCCCTTGGCGTCCCACCAGCGCTCCGCCTCCTTGGCGAACCGCGCGACTTCTTCTCTGTCCAGGGTGCTTTGAGTGCCGGTCATGAGGCCAGCAGGGCAGGGCGCTGCAATGCCTGTCAAGCGGCACGGACCCTTCCTCTCCCCTTGGGGGAGAGGACGACCGCCATTTGGCGGTCGGGTGAGGGGGATCGGGCCTCGGCAGGTATGGCACCCCCTCACCCTTCTCGCCACGCGACTTGCTTCGCAAAGTCGGGCGAGAAGCCCTCTCCCCACAGGGGAGAGGGCGCACACCCCGAGGTTGCGGGTTTGGGCGCCAATCAGTATGAAAGGCCGAGATTCCGGCCGGTCCCCAAAGGGCCGGCCCTTATTGTGACCCGACCCGGCTCAAGGCCATGGCCCTGCTCGTCCTCAAATTCGGCGGCACCTCGGTCGCCGACATCGACCGCATCCGCAACGTCGCGGCCCACGTCAAGCGTGAGGTCGAGGCCGGCCACGCCTGCGCGGTCGTGGTCTCGGCCATGGCAGGCGCCACCAACCAGCTCGTCTCGCTGGTCGAGCAGGCCTGGGGCTTCAAGGACCGGCAGCTCAATGGCGGCCGCGAGCTTTCGGCCCAGTATGACTGCCGCGAATATGACGCGGTGGTCTCCTCGGGCGAGCAGGTCACCTCGGGGCTGCTCGCGCTCGTGCTGCAATCGATGGGTATTGTGGCACGGTCCTGGCAGGGCTGGCAGATCCCGCTCTTCACCGACAATGCCCACCGCGCGGCCCGCATCACCGGCCTCGACGTTGCCGGGCTGAAATCCCGCATGCTGGACGGCGAGGTGGCGGTGATCGCGGGCTTCCAGGGCATCGCGCCCGGCAACCGTATCTCGACGCTCGGCCGCGGCGGCTCCGACACGAGCGCGGTGGCGCTCGCCGCGGCGCTGCAAGCCGACCGCTGCGACATCTATACCGACGTCGACGGCGTCTATACGACCGACCCGCGGGTCGTGCCCAAGGCGCACCGGCTCGACCGCATCTCCTACGAGGAAATGCTGGAAATGGCCTCGCAAGGGGCGAAGGTCTTGCAGACCCGCTCGGTCGAGCTTGCCATGCAGAGGGGCGTGCGCGTCTTGGTCCGGTCGAGCTTCGAGCCGCCCAATCTCGACGGCAAGGCGGCCGACGCAGCCCTCGAAGAGCTTGGAACACTCGTTTGCCATGAGGATGAGATCGTGGAGCAAAACGTCGTCAGTGGAATTGCCTATGCGCGCGACGAGGCCAAGGTGACGCTGCTCAAGATCGCCGACAAGCCGGGCGTGGCGGCGCAGGTGTTCGGCCCGCTCGCCGAGGCCAACATCAATGTCGACATGATCGTGCAGAACGTCTCGGAGGACGGCTTCACCGATCTCACCTTCACGGTGCAGAGCGCCGATCTCGATCGGGCGCTCGAGGTGCTGCGCAACGCCAAGGCGAGCATCGGCTATTTCGACTTGCGCGGCTCGACCGACATCGCCAAGGTGTCTGCGATAGGCGTCGGCATGCGAAGCCACGCCGGGGTTGCCGCGGCAATGTTCAACGCGCTTGCCGAAAAGGGCATCAATATCGAGGCGATCTCGACCTCGGAGATCAAGATCAGCGTATTGATCGATGCGGCCTACGCGGAGCTCGCGGTCAGGACATTGCATTCCTTGTTCGGACTGGACAAAAGCTAGCCAAGCCGCGCGGCGAGCCTGGACGCTTCATTAGCGATGCCTGTCGCCGCGATCCGCCGCCCGGCGAGGACTTGAATTATGCCGCTATCCGTTGGCGCCCCAAGACAATTGCTGCGCCGCCTGCGCGAGGTGATGGCCGAGCAGGTGAGCGCCCAGGCGCGCCTCGACAAGGTGGTGGTGCTGATCGCCTCGAACATGGTGGCGGAGGTGTGCTCGCTCTATCTCCGCCGCCGCGACGGCTCGCTCGAGCTGTTCGCCACCGAAGGCCTGAACCCCGAGTCGGTCCACAACACCCATCTGAAGCAGGGAGAGGGCCTGGTCGGCCTGATCGCGGAGCAAGGCGAGCCCAAGCAGTTCGCCGACGCGCAACATCATCCGGCCTTCTCCTATAGGCCTGAGACGGGCGAGGAGATCTACCAGTCCTTCGTCGGCGTGCCGATCCTGCGCGGCGGGCACACGATCGGCGTGCTCACGGTGCAGAACCGCGCCAAGCGCATCTATAGTGACGAGGAGATCGAGGCGCTGCAGACGACCGCCATGGTGCTCGCCGAGACCATCGCCTCGGGCGGGCTCGCCATGACCGACGAGGTCGCGGCCGAAGCGCGCGGCGAGGTCGCGGGGCGGTTCGCCGGCGTCTCGCTCTCCGAGGGCGTGGCGCTCGGCCATATCGTGCTGCACGAGCCGCGCATCGTGGTCACGCGCCTCATCGCGGAAGATATCGAGTTCGAGCGCCGCCGGCTCTCCCAGGCGATCGAGGAGCTGACCGGCATGATCGACAACATGCTGGAGCGCGGCGACATGGCGCGCGCCGGCGAGCATCGCGAGGTGCTGGAAGCCTTCCGCATGTTCGCGCACGACCATGGCTGGCGGCGGCGGCTCGACGAGGCGCTGCTGACGGGCCTCACCGCGGAAGCCGCGGTGCAGCGCGTGCGGAACGATACGCGCGCGCGCATGCTGCGCATGCCCGACCCGCATATCCGCGACCGCCTGCACGATATCGACGATCTGTCCAACCGCCTGCTCAGGCTGCTCGCGGGCGGCGTCGGCACGGGCGCTACGGGCAGCCTGCCGCAGGACGCGATCGTGGTCGCGCGCACCATGGGACCGGCTGAGCTGCTCGACTATGACCGCCAGCGCCTGCGCGCGCTCGTGCTGGAGGAGGGCGGCACGGCGAGCCATGTCGCCATCGTCGCGCGCGCGCTCGGGATCCCTGCGGTCACCCAGGTCAAGGGCGTGCTGGAAACGGTCGAGCCAGGCGATCCCGCGATCCTCGACGCCGACACCGGCGAACTGCATGTCAGGCCGACGCAGGAGGTGGTCGCGGCCTATGCCGACAAGGTCCGTTTCCGCGCGCGGCGCCAGGCGCAATACGCGGCGCTCCGCACCATCCCGGCGGTGACGCTCGACAATGAGCGGGTCGCCCTGCACATCAATGCCGGGCTCCTGTTCGACCTGCCGCATCTCGACCAGTCGGGCGCGGACGGCATTGGCCTCTTCCGCACCGAGCTGCAATTCATGATCTCCTCGACCTTCCCGCGGCTCGAGGAGCAGACGCGTCTCTACAAGTCGATCCTCGATGCGGCCGGCGACCGGCCCGTCGTGTTCCGCTCGCTCGATATCGGCGGCGACAAGGTGCTCCCTTATTTCCGCGGCAGCCAGGAAGAGAACCCTGCCATTGGCTGGCGCGCGATCCGCATCGCGCTCGACCGGCCGGCGGTGTTCCGGACCCAGATCAGGGCACTGCTTCGTGCGGCGCTGGGGCGCGAGCTGCGCGTCATGCTGCCGATGATCGCCGACGTTTCGGAGCTGAAAGCGGCGCGGCGGCTGATCGACCGCGAGCTCACGATGCTGAAGCGGCACGGGCGCCCCGAACCGAAGCGGCTGATGATCGGAGCCATGATCGAGGTTCCGGCGTTGTTATGGCAGCTCGACCAGGTGCTGCCTCTGGCCGATTTCGCCTCGGTCGGCTCGAACGACCTGCTGCAGTTCCTGTTCGCGGCGGACCGGGACAATGTGCGTGTGGCCGAACGCTTCGACTCGCTCAACCCCGCCGCGCTCAAGGCGTTGCGCCAGATCGTCGAGGCGGCCGGGCGGCACGGCGTGCCGCTCAATCTCTGCGGCGAGATGGCCGGCAAGCCGCTCGAAGCCATGACGGTGGTCGGGCTCGGGTTCCGGTCGATTTCCATGGCGCCGGCCTCGGTCGGCCCGGTTAAGGCCATGATCCTGTCGCTCGATGCGGGCGATCTGAAGGAGAGGCTCGACGAATGGCTGGAGACCAAGAACACGTCGCTGCGCGAAGACCTGAAACGCTTCGCGGCCGAGAAAGGCGTGCAAATCTAGCGAGATGACAGTGCTTAAACCGACGCTTCTATGTGCTAGGCTCGACCGCGGTTGCAAACGCGTTATCGTTGGGTTTCAGTTGACGGAGATCGACAAGAAATGGGAACGGCCTTGCGATGCCGCAGTTGCGCCAAGTGCCGGTAAGCCCTTCGCCGGACGCGGCAAGACAGCGTCTGCAAAATCATGGGATCAGGAACATGCCGTCCGGCTATGACGCTGAGGTGGCTGAGCTGTTCCGGGACCTTCGGGCCGCGAGCAATCTCAGCGAAACCGACCTCGCCCAGCGGCTCGGCACGCGGATCGAGGTGGTGCAGGCGCTCGAGCAGGGCGCGCTCTATGCGCTGCCGGCCTGGCCCGAGACCTGCCGCGTCATCAACGGCTACGGCGCGCTGCTCAATCTCGACATCCGCCCGCTGCTCAGGCGCATCTATGCGCAGATCGAGGCGGGGATCGTGCAGCTCGGGCCGAAGACCTTGCCGGACGTGCCGGTGATGAACCCGCCCGAGGGGCTAGACGCCGATTTCCTTCCCGACAGGGCCGCCGCTCAACCCGCCAACAACCAATGGGCCGGGCAGCCGGGCCAGCCTCAGGCCTGGCCGCAACAGGCGCAGCAGCCGCAAGCCCCGTCACCGCAGGCCGCACCGTGGTCGGGCATGACGCAACAGCCTCCGCCGCAGCACGCGAACTGGCAGGGCCAGCCGCAACCGCAGGGTAATCCGCAAGCGCCCTGGCCGAACGGTGGTCAGCACGGCACGCCGCAAGCTTGGCCGTCCGCGCCGCAGCAACAGCCGCAATATTCTCAGCCTCAGGCGCGCCCCGACGGGCAGGCGCAGCAACGGCCCGCGCCGCAGAACTATCAGCCTCAGCCGCAGGCGCCGCAGCCGCCGCAGCGCCCGGCCCCGCAAGATGCGCAGTTCGAGGTTCCGGCCGCCGCCACCGTCGCGGCGAGCGCCAAGGCCGAGAAGCCTGCGAAGGCCGCGCGCTCCAGCAACTGGCTGCTCAAATGGGGCCTCGGCGCGCTGGTCGTGTCGGTGGTGGCGTTCGGGCTGTGGATGGCGTTCGGCGATCCCTCCGGCACGCTCGGCGGCAAGTCGCTGAGCCCGTCGGGCTCGGGCCAGGTGCTCGATCCCGACGATCCGCGCAGCCGCAAGGCCGACAAGCTGCCCAGCAATCAATAAGCGCCTGTCCGCCACTCCATGACGACCATTCCAGCTGAGAAGCTCGACAAGCTCGTGGCCCGTTGGCAGACCGTGCAGGGTGCGCTCGCGGCCGGCGCCGACCAGGACACCTATGTGAAGCTCTCGCGCGAGTTCGCCGAGCTCGACCCGATCGTCGGCACCATCAATGCGCTGCGCAAGGCGATCGCCGAACGCGACGACCTGCAGCATCTGGTCGACGACCCGGCATCCGACGCTGAGATGGCGAGCCTCGCCGAGCAGGAGTTGGGCGAGCTCGATCCCAAGATCGAGGCGTTGGAACGGCAGCTCAAGGTGCAGCTTCTGCCCAAGGACGCCGCCGACGAGAAGAGCGCGATCCTCGAAGTGCGCGCCGGAACCGGCGGCGAGGAGGCGGCTCTGTTCGCGGGCGACCTGTTCCGCATGTATCAGCGCTATGCCGACCGGCATGGCTGGAAGGTCGCGATCCTCTCGGCCAGCGACTCGGCGACCGGCGGCTACAAGGAGATCATCGCCTCGATCACCGGCAAGGGCGTGTTCGCGCGGCTGAAATTCGAGTCGGGCGTGCACCGCGTGCAGCGCGTGCCCGAGACCGAGGCGCAAGGGCGCATCCATACCTCGGCCGCGACGGTGGCGGTGTTGCCCGAGGCCGAGGAGGTCGACATCAAGATCGACGAGAAGGACCTGCGCATCGACGTGTTCCGCGCAAGCGGGCCGGGCGGCCAGTCGGTCAATACCACTGACAGCGCGGTGCGCATTACCCATCTCCCGACCGGGCTCGTGGTCAGCCAGCAGGACGAGAAATCGCAGCATAAGAACAAGGCGAAGGCGATGAAGGTGCTGCGCGCGCGGCTCTACGATCTGGAGCGCGCCAAGCTCGACGCTGCGCGCGCGCAGGACCGGCGCAGCCAGATCGGCAGCGGCGACCGGTCGGAGCGCATCCGCACTTATAATTATCCGCAGGGCCGCGTGACCGATCACCGCATCGGCTTCACCACGCACCAGCTTCCCTACGTGATGGAGGGCGGCGAGGCGCTCGACGAGGTCATCGACGCGCTGATCACCGAGCATCAGACGACGCAGCTCGCGGCCATGCAGGAGCAGGGCCATGGGTGACGACGTGCCTGAGCCTATCAATTCGCGCCCCGCTCCCCCCTTGAGGGGGAGCACGCGCGCCTCTTGGCGCGCGGAGGGGGGCGAACCTCTCAGCGAGTCAGTTCTTGAACCCCCCTCCCTAACCCTCCCCCTCAAGGGGGGAGGGGATTGGTCCCTGCAACAGGCGTTCGCCTCGGCTGCACGAACATTGCGCGAGGCGGGCGTCGAGACGCCGGAGCTCGATGCACGGCTGCTGCTTTGTCACGTGGCGGGACTCACGCATGAAGGCTTCGTCGCGCGCGCGGACAACACGCTCGCAGCCGAGGCGCAGATGCGGCTCGAGGACAGCGTCGCGCGTCGGCTTACCGGTGAGCCCGTGTCGCGCATCGTCGGCGTTCGCGAGTTCTACGGGCGGGAATTTCTGGTGGGCCCCGATACGCTCGACCCGCGCCCCGACACCGAGACTTTGATCGAAGCCGCGCTCGCTCTCGTGAATGACCGGCCGCTCGACATTCTCGACCTCGGCACGGGGACGGGCTGCATCCTTGTCACCTTGCTGGCCGAGCTGCCGAACGCGCGGGGGACGGCCACGGATATCAGCACCGGTGCGCTGACGGTCGCCCAGGAGAATGCGCGCCGTCACGGCGTCGCCGAGCGCGCGGGGTTCATCGCCGCGGACTGGTTCGAGCGCCTCGACGGCCAATTCGACCTGATCGTCTCCAACCCGCCTTATCTTTCGGCGGACGAGATGGCGGCGATCTCAGCCGAAGTCGCGCACGACCCGAAGGCCGCGCTCGACGGCGGCAGCGACGGGCTCGACGCTTATCGCCCCATCGCCGCCTCCGTCCGTGCGCACTTGCGGGACGGCGGCGCGCTGCTGCTCGAGATCGGCGCGCACCAGGCCGAAGCGGTAGCCGGAATCCTCGACGAAGCGGGGTTGGCCATCGCAGAGCCCGGCCTGCTGCGCGATCTCGCGGGGCGGCCGCGCTGCCTGGTTGCGACGCCTTCGCAACCCGCGCGCGCAACGGTAGGCGGCCCCCGAAAATTTGGCTTGGAAAATGGCGATGTTCAGGTTAGGTTCGGGCCAACGACCGACATTTCACGGCCATCGACGCCCGCGAGGGCGCGCGGCCGGTTGCAACGGCAACAAGAGCGGACTTCTCGTGAACCTCGATTGACAGGCTCCCGCCTCTCGGGACGTTCAAGAGACGCTCAACCGCCCACACATTGAGGTTGGCTGGCGCTAGCTCGAGCATTCAAGACGCGTAGCGCCGACTCATAAGTCAGGCAGCGAGAAGCGGCGAGATTTGCGTGGCGCCGACCCGTTCCCGGTCGGGAGCCACGGACGATCACGAAGCCGCCGGCCGGAGTGCAGGGGAGAAGAACGCGGCAAGGCCGTTCGCGGCGCGCCGCCAATCAGGTGAACGGAAGCCCATGAGGCAAGGACAGCAGAACAGACGGGGCCGTGGCCGCGGTGGCCGCAAGCCCCAAAATCCATTGGCGCGGAACTACGAGTCGAACGGCCCCGACGTGAAGATCCGCGGGACCGCGGCGCATATCGCCGAGAAATATATGTCGCTCGCGCGCGACGCGCTCTCCTCGGGCGACATCGTCGCGGCGGAGAGCTACCTCCAGCACGCCGAGCACTACAATCGCATCATCATGGCGGCGCAGCAGCAGCTAGGCCCGCAGCACGGCCAGCCGAGCGATGCGCCTAACGGCGGCGGCGGTATGCGCTCGCGCTGGCATTCCGACGACGATAGCGGCGACGAGGATGAAGCCGGCATGGGCGAGCAGCCACGCGGCGGCGAACCACGTGGCGGCGAACCGCGCGACGCGCGCAGCGAGCGGCCGGACCGCGAGCGGCAAGGCGGCGGCGGGCAAGACCGCGAGCGCCATGCAGGCGACCGCGAGCATCATGGCGGTGGGCGTCGGCGCGGCGGGAACGGCAGCGAAGGCACGCGTGAGGTCAACGGCTCCGACCAGCCCGAGGCCCATCAGCCGGACGAAAACGCTCCCGACCAGGTGAGCTAAGCTCGGAGCAAGCGCGACGAATTCTTTCGCAAACTGACCGCAGGCACGGCCTTACCCTCCCCTTGATGGGGAGGGAGTCTCGCCGCCAAGCGGCGAGCGGGTGGGGTGAGTATCCCTGCGCCAAAGAAAATCCCCCCACCCGGCGCACGACGTGCGCCAACCTCCCCACGAGGGGGAGGTTAAAGCGCTACCGCACAGCGGAACTAGGCGAACAGGCGCTGCAGCAGGTTGATGACGAGCAGCAGGATGATCGCGCCGAGCGCCGACGCCACGATGGCGCCGATCACCCCGCCGCCGAGCGTCAAGCCGAGCCCCAATCTCGGGAACAGCCACGCGGCGATGAAGGCGCCGGCAATGCCGACGAGCATGTTGCCGAGCAGGCCAAAGCCTCCGCCTACGACGATGACGCCGGCGAGCCAGCCGGCGATGGCGCCGATGATCAAGGCGACGATGATTGCAACGATATCCATGATGCCCCCCTTGGCGTCCGCCGCGCCCCCGCGCGGCTCTCCGAATAATACCGGGAGGCGCCTGCCGGTTCCAGCCATCGCCGGTCCGAGACGGCCACCAGCGCGGGTTCTCCACCGTTGGCGCGCACAAAGTGCGGCACGGCGGCGCCGGAGCCCTTTCTGCCGGGCGCATCCGGCGCTATATCTTTCGCCGGAGGCGCTTTTCGCTATAGTGCCCCGTCCCACCAAAATTCCACCTCTAAAGCCCTAAACGCCCAAGGCTCGCCCCATGGATATCGAGAAGCTTTCAGACCGCCTCAAGGGATTCCTCCAATCGGCTCAGACACTTGCCGTGCGCGAGGGCAACCCGCAGATCACCCCCGAGCACCTCCTGAAGGTGCTGCTCGACGACCCCGAGGGCCTTGCGAGCGGTCTGATCGCGCGGGCCGGCGGCAATCCGAAGCAGGCGCTCGCCGCGACCGAGACGGCGCTCGGGAAGCTCCCCAAGGTTTCGGGCTCCGGCGCGACCCAGCCGCATATGGCCGCGGCGCTCGCCCGCGTGATCGACCAGGCCGAGCAGATGGCGTCGAAGTCCGGCGACCAGTTCGTCACCGTCGAGCGCATGCTGCAGGCGCTGGACTTGAGCAAGGAGGCTGAAGCCGGGCGCATTCTTACCGATGCGGGGCTCACGCCGCAGAACCTCAACGCCGCGATCAACGAGCTGCGCAAGGGCCGCACCGCCGACAGCGCCTCGGCCGAGCAGGCCTACGACGCGCTGAAGCGCTACACGCGCGATTTCACGGAAGCCGCGGCCAAGGGCCAGCTCGATCCGGTGATCGGGCGCGACGACGAGATCAGGCGCACCATCCAGGTGCTGTCGCGGCGCACCAAGAACAATCCCGTGCTGATCGGCGAGCCCGGCGTCGGCAAGACCGCGATCGTCGAGGGCCTCGCCCACCGCATCGTCGCCGGCGACGTGCCGGAGAGCCTGAAGGACAAGAAGGTGCTTGCGCTCGACATGGGGGCGCTGATCGCCGGCGCCAAATATCGCGGCGAGTTCGAGGAGCGGCTGAAGTCGGTGCTGTCGGAGATCGAGGCGGCGCAGGGCCAGATCATCCTGTTCATCGACGAGATGCACACGCTGGTCGGCGCCGGCAAGGCCGACGGGGCGATGGACGCCTCGAACCTGCTCAAGCCCGCGCTCGCGCGCGGCGAGCTGCATTGCGTCGGTGCGACCACGCTCGACGAGTACCGCAAGCACGTCGAGAAGGACGCGGCGCTGGCGCGGCGCTTCCAGCCGGTGTTCGTGCCCGAGCCGACCGTGGAGGACACCATCTCGATCCTGCGCGGCCTGAAAGAGAAATACGAGCTGCATCACGGCGTGCGCATCTCGGATGCCGCGCTCGTCACCGCGGCGACGCTCTCCAACCGCTACATCACCGATCGCTTCCTGCCAGACAAGGCGATCGACCTCATGGACGAGGCGGCGTCGCGGCTCCGCATGCAGGTCGACTCGAAGCCCGAGGAGCTCGATGAGCTCGACCGCCGGCTGATGCAGCTCAAGATCGAGCGCGAGGCGCTGAAGAAGGAGTCCGACTCAGCCTCGAAGGACCGCCTGCAGCGGCTGGAGAAGGAGATCGTCAACCTCGAAGAGGAAGCCAGCGCGCTCGCAGGCCGCTGGCAGGAGGAGAAGGCCAAGCTCGCTTCGGCGCAGAAGCTGAAGGAGCAGCTCGACGCCGCGCGCATCGAGCTCGAGCAGGCGCAGCGCCGCGGCGATCTCGCCAAGGCCGGCGAGCTTGCCTACGGCGTGATCCCCGAGCTCGAAGGCAAGCTCAAGAAGATGGAGGAGGACGAGGCGAAGGGCGGCGTCATGGCGCAGGAGGTGGTGACGCCGGACCTGATCGCGCAGGTCGTCTCGCGCTGGACCGGCATCCCCGTCGATAAGATGCTGGAAGGCGAGCGCGAGAAGCTGCTGCAGATGGAGACGCAGATCGCGAAGCGCGTGGTCGGGCAGGGCGAGGCGGTCGAGGCCGTCTCCACCGCGGTGCGCCGCTCGCGCGCCGGGTTGCAGGATCCGAACCGGCCGCTCGGCTCGTTCATGTTTCTGGGCCCGACCGGCGTCGGCAAGACCGAGCTCGCGCGGGCGCTCGCCGAGTTCCTGTTCGACGACGAGCACGCCATGATCCGCATCGACATGAGCGAGTTCATGGAGAAGCATTCCGTGGCGCGGCTGATCGGCGCGCCTCCAGGCTATGTCGGCTACGAAGAGGGCGGTGTGCTCACCGAGGCCGTGCGCCGGCGCCCGTATCAAGTCATCCTGTTCGACGAGATCGAGAAGGCGCACCCCGACGTGTTCAACGTGCTGCTCCAGGTGCTCGACGACGGGCGGCTGACGGACGGGCAGGGGCGCACGGTCGATTTCCGCAACACGCTGATCATCATGACGTCGAACCTGGGCTCGGAGTATCTGGTCAACCAGGCCGAGGGCGAGGACTCTGACGCCGTGCGCGACCAGGTGATGGACGTGGTGCGCGGGCATTTTCGGCCCGAGTTCCTCAACCGCGTCGACGAGATCATCCTGTTCCACCGGCTGAAGCGCGAGCATATGGGCCGCATCGTCGACATCCAGATGCGGCGGCTGTCGAAGCTGCTCGCCGACCGGAAGATCACGCTCGATCTCGACGACAAGGCGCGCGATTGGCTCGCCGACAAGGGCTACGACCCTGCCTATGGCGCGCGGCCGCTCAAGCGCGTGATCCAGAAATATGTGCAGGACCCGCTCGCCGAGATGCTGCTCGAAGGCAAGGTCCATGACGGCGAGACGGTGAAGGTCGGCGCCGGCAAGGACGGCCTGACCTTCAACGGCGCCGCCGCCAAGGCGAAGGCGGCTTGAGCGGCGCGGCGATGACGCTCGAACTGAAAATACTCGCAGCCAGCATCGTGCTCGGGCTCGTGCAGCTTCTGCTCGCCGCGCAGTTCAAGACCAGGGATCGCGGGCTCAAGTGGAATCTAGGGCCGCGCGATGCGCCGGAGAAGCCGCTCGGCGCGTTGGCCGGCCGGCTCGACCGGGCGGGCGCGAATTTTCTCGAGACCTTCCCGTTCTTCGCCGCGGCGGTGCTGATGGGGGCGGTGCTCGGCCGACACAACGCGCTGACGCAATGGGGCGCGGTGCTCTATCTCGCCGGCCGCCTTCTGTTCGTGCCGCTTTATGCCTTCGGCATCCCCGTGCTGCGCACGCTGGCTTGGGGTGTCGCCACCGCCGGCATCGTGCTGGTGCTTATCGGGCTGATCTGACGTGGGGTGGGCAACGGCTCGCCCGTTGCCCACGCGGGACGCGTGACGGTGGGCACGGCGCAAAGCGCCTTTACCCACCCTACGTTATCCCCGCCCTCCGCGACTGCGTTACACTCGACCCACCTCGTCTTTTGAAGGGGCGCGCTCATGAGGCGTCTTGATCGCGGGACGAGGCGCGGCGCCCGCGGGCTTCGTACGCAGCGAAGCGCTCGGGCGGTGTCGGAGCTCTCCCCGGGGCCACTACGAGCCCCTGCCAGGAGCTGGCTGACGTAGCGTGTTGCGCGCTCGGGCCTCGAGCCTCGTCGGGCTCCGGCCGAGGTGCGGCATTGCGCGAAAGCGGAGTCCGATGCCGACAAGACGCCGCGAAATCGGCATGCGCTTTGCGCGCATGTGGCGCGCCGCGAGGCGCCCGCCGCGTTGTCGAAAGACGGCGCGGAAACCTAAAGGCTTTGCGCTTCTCGGCGCGCCACCCCCCCTCGGGTCAAGCCCGAGGGCAATCCCGGGAGGACGGAAGCAGCAACAGCCGGACGCGCACCGCGTCGCGGCAACGGAGAGGCATGTCTTGTCGAGAGAAGCAACTCGTTCCCGCTCTCCCCTTGAGGGAGAGCACGTGCGCGCTTCGCTACTTGAGCGCGGTGCGCGCGCGGTGAGGGGTCAGCAGCGAAGCTGCGTCAAAAGAATCACCCCTCACCCTTTGCGCCATGCGACTCGCGCAGGCTCCGCTATGCGTCGCGCGCGAGATCGCGGCGCAAAGCCCTCTCCCTCAAGGGGAGAGGGGCCGCGAAGCCGGGTCGAAAGTTCGCAGTGACATGACCGGAGAGAACGACGAGATGCGGCGCGCGTTGCGTTTCGGCGCCGACATGATCTGCCTCTGGCGGCTTTGCGATCAGGCGGAGTGCCGTCGCGCGCGGGCCTGCCAAGGCGATGCCGGACAGTGCGGCGGCCGCATCGCCGAGTGGCTCGAGGCGATCGACCAGAAGCGCGCGGCGGAGCCCGACTTCTTCTCGATCGAGATGCGGCTCGAGACGCGGGAGGCGTTTCGCGCTTATCGCGCCTGGCGCGAGGCGCTTGCCCATGTCTTGCGCGGCGCCTCGACACCGGCGCGCTCGACCGCATATCTCCGCGAAGAGCTGATGCGCAAAGTCGTCGCGCTGCGCCGGACCATGGCGGACGAGCGGCCGCGGCGGGTGGGCCGGAACAGAAGCAGCGAGAAAGGAGGGAAAGGCTAGTCCGCGGTGTTCGCTTGGGCGACGCGGCTCGTGACCGGATCCATTTCCATCAGCCCCTCGATGCGGCGGCGCTCTTTCTGGAACTCGGCGAGTTGCCGGCCGGTGAGCTGCAGGCCGCGCGGCACCTGGATGGTCATCGGGTTCACGAACTTGTTGTTGACCAGCACTTCGTAATGGAGGTGCGGGCCGGTCGACATGCCGGTCGAGCCGACGAAGCCGATCACCTGGCCTTGCTTCACCTTGATGCCGGCCTCCATGCCGGGCGCATAGCGCGACATGTGGCCATAGGCGGTGGTAAAGCCGTTGGCGTGGCGGATGCGGACATAATTGCCGTAGCCGCCCTGGCGTCCGACCTGTTCAACCGTGCCGTCGCCGGCGGCGAGGATCGGCGTGCCGGTTGGCGCGGCCCAGTCGACGCCGGTATGCATGCGGATGGAGCGGAGCAGCGGATGGCGGCGGTCGCCGAAGCCGGAGGTGTAGCGTCCGCCCTTGACCGGATTGCGCATCAGGAACTTCTTCGCGCTGTTGCCCTGCTCGTCGTAATAGTCGATCAGGTCGTCAGGGGTGCGGAAGCGGTAGAACTTGCGGGTCTGGCCGTCGACCGTCATCGAGGTGTAGAGCACCTCGCCCATGTCGCGCTCGGTGCCGTCGCCGTCGAAGAACACCTCGAACGTGTCGCCCGGCCGTACCTTCTGCTTGAAGTCAACGTCGTAGGAATGGACGCGGAGCAGCTTGAGGATGGTCGGCGCGGGAAGGTCCTGCTTCATCGCCGCTTCATAGAAGCTCGAATACAGCGAGGCGCGCGCGGGCTGCTGGTTCTTCGTGCTTGCCGCGGTGCTCTCCTCGGCCTCGGTGCTGGCGACGAAATCGCCGTGCCTGTTGCGCGAGACGCTGACGATGTGCGAGCCGCCCTTGGCGAACACGACGACCTTCACCGGCTCCATCTGGCCCGTGTCGGAGGGCGCGGGCAGAAGGTAGAAGCGCACCTGCTGGCCTTGCTTCAGGTCCTTCACGGAGAAGACCGGGGCCATCGCCTCGATGATCGCGCTGGCCTCGCTCTTCTCGGTGCCGACCTTCTCGAACAGGCCCGCGAGAGAATCGCCGCGGCCTACGGTGAGGTCCTTGGTCTGGGCGTTGATCAGGAGATCGGTCGCCTCTTCGTCTGCGTCCTCCTCGTCGACCGTCTTATGGATCACCGTGGTGTTGGGCGTCATGCGCGGCGCGGCGAGCTGGCCTTCCGGGCGATAGGACGCAAGATGCAGCATCGAGGCTTGCGCATTCGCCGGACCGCCGGTTGCGCCCGTTACTTCCATGGAAGCAGGGCCTTCGGCATAGGCGAAGCTCTCGACGGCTTCGGCGACGTAGCGATCGACCTCGGCGGATTCGAGCTCGATGCCGTCGGCCTGCGGAACGAGGCCGCCGGGCACGTCGACGAAATTGACGCTCACCGCCTGCGGTGCATCGCTCGGGATTTCTTCGCCGCCGACCGGCGTGGTGTCGGAATAGAGCCTGAAGGGATTGAAGGGCGGCAGGCTCGCGTCCTCGGCGACCTCGGTGGCGAGACCGGCGACGACGCGGAGATACGGCTTGATGGTGATAAATTCGCGGCTGCCTTGCCGCTCGACGACCGTGTCGTGGATCACGTGGCGGGTGGCGAAGCCGGCGGAAGAGGTCTGGATGCGGTCTTCCTTCTGGCCGGAAGGCGCCTGGCCGATATTGGCGAGCGTGGCGCTGCGGAGCGGCTGGAGCGCGGCAAGGCTCGCCCGCTTGATCGAGCTCACCATGCCGGAGCCGTCGGCCATGTTGGTCGAGGCATAGATCGAGACGCCGATGAGGCAGACGCCGACCATGCCGGCAAGACATGTGCTCGCCAGCCATTTCAGCCGGCAGCTCGCCCCATCAGGCCCCGTTTCGCAGAGATAGACCGGCGGCAGCTTCCGATCGATGCGCTGGGTCTCGCCGAGAAAGATGGAAGGAAGGCCGCGAGCCTTGACCGGCACCAATGCCTGGCCCTGCTTACGGCGCGCAAAGCGACCACGGCGCTCAAACAATGCGCTTTCCCCCCGTCTGCCGGCACGCCCGCAAAGCCTGATCGGCTTGCTTCCCTGGGCGACAACGCCGAAGCGGTTAGCTGTCCCTCCAGCGAGGCAGAGACTTTGGCCGATGGGGGTTTAATTTCCCGCGAAAATCCCTAGATCGTGGCCGCGCGCCGTTATGATGCAGGCGCAAGGATCGGTCGAAGGATTACGTCAGGCAGATCCCCCATTCGGCGAGTCCCTTGAACCATACCTAGCCCCGTATGGTTACCACGCCGTTAACGAAGGGAAGCTTGGCGGCGCATTCGGGCAGGAATGTGGCCTCATGGTCACATTCAGCGGCAAAAGAAAAAACTGTCCACTGGCGCCCTTGACAGCCTTGACATTGGGGAGGCCGCTCCTTAAATCAGGGTTTCGCGCGGGTCGTTCCCACGTCCTGCGGGATTATACGCGACCGCGCGATCTTTCGGACAGAGGCGGAGCACGACCCGGGTCAACCGGGAAGACGCTACGGCTGTCGTTGACTCTCGATGGGGGATTTGCTTCCATTGGGGGTTCGGGAAGCGTCGTTCGATCGCGGCCCACCGGCTCTTTGACATTGTGATATGAAGAAAGGGAAACGCGGACGGCGGAGTCCTTGCGAGCCGATCTTTCGAGATCGGCGACGAGACTCTGACGGTCTTGCGTTTTCAAGATTTGCCAATAGGCGTGTTGCACGCGATCCTGAAAGGGATTGCGTCGCTTTCATGCTTGTTGGGAACTCGTCAAGAACGCAGCGACCCCCTGGATGATTCCAATCCGGGGACATTAGTCAGTCTCTAAATTCTCAACTTGAGAGTTTGATCCTGGCTCAGAACGAACGCTGGCGGCAGGCCTAACAC
>CAZWIO010000006.1:0-228180 GCA_964634195.1 uncultured Methyloceanibacter sp.
TCACGCCGTTCATCGACGTGATGCTGGTGCTGCTGATCATCTTCATGGTGGCGGCCCCGCTCTCGACCGTCGATGTGCATGTCGACCTGCCGGTGGCTTCGACCAAGCCCGTGCCCCGGCCGGACAAGCCGCTTTATCTCACCATCAAGTCCGACCTCGCGCTAACCGTCGGCAACGAGACCATCGCGCGCGGCAACATCGCCCAGGCGCTCGACCAGTTCACCGACGGCGACCGCCAACGCCGCGTGTTCCTCCGCGCCGACAAGACCGTGCCTTACGGCCAGCTTATGGAGGTGATGAACCTCTTGCGCCGCGCCGGCTATCTCAAGGTCGCCCTCGTCGCGCTCGAAGGTCCGCCAGAATAGCGGGCTTCCAATCACGATGCCGAGCAGTGCGTTCATCAATGACGGGAAGGCGCAGCTTCGCCGTTTCGCGGGCGCGGCTGCCGTCATCCTCGCCATTCATGTGGGCGGCGGTTTCCTCGCGCTCGCGCAATGGCCCGAGGATGTTGACGATTCCGAGCCGGAAGGCGCGGTGGTGATGGAGCTCTCGATGTTCTCCGTGGCGCCGCCGGACCCGCAGGACCTCGCCATCGGCCCGCAGGTCGAGGAGGCGCAACCGACGCCGATCCCGACCCAAGAGGCCGTGCTCGAGGAGCTCGAGCTGCCGACCGTCGAGGAAGCCCCTTTGGCGCCCGAGCCCGATCTCGTCCTGCCGAAGGTCGAGCCGGTCGAGACGGTGAAGGAGGTCGATAAGACCGATCTCGTCCAGACGCAGGAGCGGCAAGTTGCGGTGGTGAATACCGCGGCGGCGATCGCCACGGCGCCGCCCAAGGTGGACGCCGTGCCTGAGAAGACGGTGAAGGCCCAGACTGTCGGCGTCAAAACGCAGCCGAGCCGCGCCGAGATCACCTGGCAGCGCTCGCTGCTGCTGCACCTCAACCGGCACAAGCGCTACCCGTCCGAGGCGCGCAATCGCCGCGTCCAAGGTGTCGCCAAGGTGGAGTTCAAGGTCGACGGCGCAGGCAAGCTCGTGAACGCCCGCATCGTCAAGGGCTCGGGCTCGCCGCTGCTCGACAACGAAGCGCTCGCCATGCTGCGGCGGGCGAGCCCCTTCCCGCGCCCGCCCAACGCGCCGCCGAGCGGGAGCTTCCATCTCGCCCTGCCGATCGAGTTCAAGATCCGCTGACGGCGGGGCGGGCAGGGGCGCGGCCCCGGATCAGGGAAATTTGGCCTCCGGAACCTGCGCGTCCTGCCCCTCTCCCGCAGCGGCGAGAAATTCCTCGCCGATGCGCCGCACGCGTTCGGATTCGTGACGGATCAAAATGGCACCGGCATCACGCGCGAAATCCGCCGGTGCCTGCTGCAAGGACGATCTGAACCAGCGGAGCGCCTCATTGACCTTGTCGTCCTGCAGAAGGAAGCGCGCGTGGTGGAACTGGCCGCGATAGCATCCGCCTTCGGCCGCCCAGCGGAACCAGAGCGCGGCCGAGCGCGGCTTGACGCGCCCATCCCACCCCTGCTCGCGCCAACGTCCGAGCATGTTCTTGGCTTTCGCATTGCCGGCCCGCGCCGAGGCGACCAGCAAGAATAGCGCGCGCGCCAGATCGGCACGCTCGCCTTGCGTCTGCAACATCAGCGCGGCGAGATTGAACTGCGCCCAATCATGCTGTTTGGCCGCGGCAAGCTCGTACCAATCAGCGGCCTCGCGTGGATCGGCTGCCAAGCCCCAGCCGCGCTCGTAGCAGCGGCCAAGCATGTTGCAGCCGTCGGCGTTGCCCTGAAGCGCCGCGAGCCGGAACCAGCGGACGGCGGCCTCCGCGTCGCGCTCGACGCCATAGCCGTCGAGCAGCATATGCCCGAAGCCGACTTGCGCCTCGGGCAGTCCCGATAGCGCCTCGCCGCGCACCCAGTTTGCGGCGCGCTCGGGATCCTCGGCGATCCGCGCGTAGAATTGCTCAAGGGGTTCCTTGATCCAGATGCGCCGGAAGGTGAGCTTCTCGCTTACGGCGTCGTCGAGCATGTCACAACTCCGCCCAGCGCCGTAAGAGGTTGTGATAGTGGTTGGTCAGGGCGACCACCGCGGCATTGTCGTCGGGCAGCGCCTTTCTGATCTCGATGATCGCCATGTCGAGGTCGAAGAGCAGCGTACGCTCAGCGTCGTTCTTCACCATGGACTGAGTCCAGAAGAACGAGGACCAGCGGCTGCCGCGGGTGATCTCCGTGACGCTATGGAGGCTGGTCGAGGGATAGACCACGATGTGTCCGGCCGGCAGCTTCACCGCGTGCGCGCCGTATGTATCGGAGATGATCAGCTCACCGCCGTCATAGTCCTCCGGCGGCGTCAGGAAGAGCGTCGAGGAGACGTCAGCCCGCAGGCGCATGCCGGCGCCCGGAATCGCGCGGATGGCGCCGTCCACATGGGCGTCGAACTTCATGCCCGTGTCGTAGCGATTGAACATCGGCGGCAGCACCCGCAATGGCAGCGCCGCGGAGGTGAACAGGGGATTTCGCCCGAGCGCCCGCAGAATGATCTCGCCCGCTTCGCGCGCGGCCGGCGATCCTTCCGGAATCTGTAGATTGCGCTTGGCAAGGGCCGCCTGCTCGCCGGAGGTCACATTGCCGTCTACCCAAGCCGCCTCTTCCAGGATCTTGCGGCAGTAGGCAACTTCATCCGCGCTCAATATGTCGGGTATCGCCAGGAGCATTTTTCACCGTCGTTACGCATTACGCAGTGCCGGCACGGAACGGCCGGGAGCACCCCTCTCGTGCTCCCGAACCGCCGTCATGCCTAGAACTTTTTGCCGACAGTGAACAACACGGTCCGTCCCGGCGAAGGCACCGCGCGGCCGCGCATGCCACGCGACGGTCCAGGACTGTTGTTGAACTGCGCGGCGTCGTAGTTCAGCTCATCGGTCAGATTGTAGCCGTTCACCGCGAAGCCCCAACCGTCGATCTCGTAGGAGATCAGGGCATCGAACGAGATGCTGGAGGGGATGATCGATCCGTTCCGAGCGTGGGTGAAGTACTCGTCGGAGTAGGTGAGACCGCCACCGATCAGCGTTATGCCGCGGCCGAGATTCATCGCCTGGGACAGCTCGTAGGTCGTCCAGACGCTGAAATTGTTGTGCGGCACGAACGGGACCTCGTTGCCCTTGTACTGGTTGACGAGAACCGTGCTCGAACTGTTCGGATCGGTGCCGATCGCGGAATTGAACAGCACCTCGCTGTCGAGATAGGCGTAAGCGAGCTGCATGCTCCATGCCTCGGTGAGCTGGCCGGCGATACCTAGCTCGATGCCTTCGACGCGCCATCTCTGCGTATCGCCGAGCGGGACAACGTCGCCGGTGAGCTCGTCAACGACCGTCGGATTGTCTTTGTCGATCCGGAAGATCGCGCCGGTCAGGCCGAGCCGCCCTTCCATCATGCTGATCTTGGCGCCGATTTCCCAGAGCTCGTTCTTCTCAGGCTCCAACGTCTCGTCGCTGATCGAGTTGTTGTCGTTGCTGAGGAACTGTCCGGCCAAGGTCGAGTAGGACTCTGCCCAGGACGCATAGTAGGTCTGGTACTGGGTCGGCTCCCAGATCACGCTGGCCTTGGGGCTGGTGAAATCGGTATCCGACTTCAGCGGCGGGCCATAAACGCCGTTCGTCGTCGACCAGTACGTCGCGCTGTAATCGTCCCAGCGCACGCCACCCAACACGGAGAACGTGTCGGTAAGCCACAGGCGCTCGCTGGCGAACAGAGCGAGGTACTCCGCTTCGCCGCGCTTACGCGACAGGTGGTTGACCGTGTCCCGCCCACCGAAATTGTCGGGGAACAGGATGGTCCCCGCCTCGGTCGGTCCTTGCTGGAGGGCTTTGCGGCGGTCTTCCTGATAGAACAGGTCGATGCCTGCCACCATCTCGTGCTTGAGCGAGCCTGTGGCGAAATTCGCCACCGCCGTGGTGATGTTCTGGGCGCCCCACGCGTCCTGAATAAAGCCGTTGTTGCTAAGGCGATAGGGCGTGTCCAAGCGCCTGTTGAAAACGTCCCGTGAGCATTGCTGGGTGGCGCCGCCATCGCCGACGCCATCGCAGTTGGCGAAACTGTGCGCGAAATCGCGCTCGTAAAAGGCGAGCCGGCTGTCGTTGTAGAAATTCAGCCAGGGCGCGACCTGGTGACTGAACCGCGCCGTGAACATGTTGATGTCGTGCTCGTCGTGATCGGTCACCTTGCCGTAGGAATTGTCGCGCGGCACACCGAACTCCGTCACCGGCTTGCCGATGTAATACGGATAGTCCCGCTGCAACGAGGGATTGGCGAGCGGCACGCCCGTATCGGGAAGGCGGTCGCCGGTCTGGTGGAAGTAGCTGAGGATCAGGTTGGTGTCGGTGTTGATGCCGAAGGCGAGCGATCCGAGCACGCCCCAACGATCGGAGAAGGTGAGATCGCGATCGACGAACTCCTGATCGTGCCATAGACCGACGAAGCGGGCCGCCGTGTTCGGGCCGAGCGCCTTGTTGACGTCGAGCGTGGTGCGCCCCATGGGGCCCATGCCCGCTGTGCCTTCGACAGCGACGTGGTCCTGGAGCTGCGGGGTCTTCAGCCGCATGTTGATGGCGCCGCCCGCCGTGCCGATGCCGAAGCTCTCGGCCGCCGGGCCCTTGATGACCTGCACTTCCTCGGTGGCGAAGGTGTCGCGGACGTAGACGCCGAAATCGCGCAAGCCGTCCACATACATATCGCCCTTGGCCTGGAAGCCGCGAATGCGGAATTGGTCGCCGTTCATGCCGGCGCCGCCTTCGCCAAGGTTCACCGTGACGCCCGGCACGTTGCGCAGCGCCTGGCCGAGCGTGTTCGCCTTCTGCTCCTCGATGATCCTCTGCGGAACGACGTTGACCGTCTGCGGCAGTTCCTGGATCGTCCCAGGCAGGCGGCCGAGGCCGGTGCCTGCCTCCAGCGTATTCCCGCTCGCAGGCGTGAAGTTGGACGTCGCGCCGACGCCGCGCGTGGCAGCAGGTGCCGCGGTGTAATCCGGCGCGGGCTGTTCGATGATCGGGGCCTGCACCACCGGCGCGCGGACTGGAGCCGGTGCCCTGGGCGGCGGAGCGGGCCGCGCTGCGGGCCGCGGCTTCGGCTTCGTGGCGGTCACCTCCAAGGGCGGCAAGTCCGTGGCGTCTTGCGCCCGCGCCTCGGGGCCAAACCCGCCCGCCATCACCATGGAGGCGACGCTCAAGGACACGGTCCCCTTCAAGCGGGATCGTGTGTCAGTTCCATCGGAAATATGATGATCCGTAAACGGAACAATGCCGACCGCAACGTGGCGGTCGTCTTCGTGAATACGCATGTCAGCCCCCCGACTTAAATTTGCGTATGGTCTTTGTCGCGGGTGGCTGAGAATCCGCAAAGGGGATTCGTGGCTGCCTCACGTGCGACCTTGATGCATTCAGGCAAATATGACTATTTTTGTCAACTTTCTTTGGTACGCTTCAGAACATAGTTGGTAAACCTGTGGTCGGCTTGCCACATTGTCGTGAGAGGTAACGCGTTCGGTTCGATCGTTTGTTATATTCGCGCCCCCGAGGAAACGATGCGCCTGACCAAACAAACAAGCTATGCAATCCGAATCTTGATCCACTGCGCGGCGGGAGGCGAAGCCTCCGTCAAGGTCAGCGATATTTCGCGCATGGACGGCATCACCGAATACAACGTCGCCAAGATCGTGCCGCTCCTGGTGCGCGGCGGCTTCATCACCACGAATCGCGGGCGCGGCGGCGGCCTTAAACTGGCGAAGCCGGCGGCCGAGATCACGCTTGGCGACGTGTTGCGCGTGACCGAGGCCACCCATGTCGAGGCCGAATGCGCGGGCGGCTCGCTCGATTGCGCCATCAAGCGCGGCGCCGCCGTCAACCAGATGTTCGGCGAGGCACTGCAGGCGTTCATCACCGTGCTCGACCAGCACACGCTCGCCGAGCTCGTCAAGTCTCGCGCGCCTACGACCGAACTGCGGCTGACACCCACGAAGGCGCAGCAGAAGCCGCGCGCCGTCACGACAGCGGGCTGCTAGCCGCAGCGCCCGCGCCGGTAGCTGCTATTTGTTGAGCACAAGCTTGCCGAGGCGGGTGATCCTGAGCACGTAGCGGCCGCCGTTGTGCTCGATCGAGATCTGCTTGTGATTGCCGAAGAGCTGCGCAGAGTCGAACACGGGCTCGCCGGAAGCCTGCCCCTCGGGTTGCGCCGCTTCCGCCGGGCCGGGACCGGGCTCCCCGGACTGTGTGCTGCCGGGCTGCTTGCCGGTGGTCTTATCGCCGAGCATTTGATGACTCTAATAGTCACCTTATAGCCCCGCAACAGCGATCATTCAGCGGGAAAATCAGCTAGGCTTGCTGCCTCGGCACTGGAGGGGAGCGAGACAGTGGCAGCCAAAACGCTAAGCCTGGCCGTTGTCGCGGCTTGCTCCATCGGCCTCATGGGGGCATCGCCGGCGCTCAAGCCGTTGGACCCGGCCGCGCTTCAAGCCACCGTGGAAGCGACCGCGAAAACGCTAATGCTGCCGGGCGCCATGGTTTTGTTGCGCACGCCGCTGGGCGAATTCGCGTTCGGCTACGGCACGACGGAGCTCGATACGGTCACGCCGCCGCGCGCGGGCACGCATTTCCGCGCCGCCTCGAACACCAAGACGATGACGGCCGCTCTGATCGTGCTGCTGGCACAGGAAGGAAAACTGCGCTTCGCCGACCCGGTCTCGAAATATGTCGAGGGCGTTCCCAACGGCGACAACATCACGGTCGGCCAGCTCCTGAAGATGCGGAGCGGCCTCTACAATTACACGTCGGCGCCGGAGCTCGCTGAGAGTCTCGATCGTAACCCGAACAAGGTTTGGACGCCGCGCGAGCTGCTCGATATCGCGTTCAAGCGTCCGCCTCTCTTCGCGCCAGGTGCGGAGTTCGACTATTGCAACACGAACTATGCTTTGCTGGGTCTCGTCATCGAGAAGCTCGAGGGCGCGCCGCTGGCGAAGGTCTTTCAGGACCGCCTGTTCGGGCCGCTCGGCATGAAGCGCACCTTGCTCCCCGCCAGCACCTCGAACGCCATCCCCGAACCTTACGCGCACGGCTATTTGTACGGCGGCTCGTCATACGCCTTGGTGGATGCGCCCTATCCCGCCGAGCTTCAGGCCGCCGCCAAGGCGGGAACGCTAAAGCCCAATGACGACACGGCGCAGAACCCCTCCTACGCCTTCGCGGCTGGAGGGACCATCTCCACGGCGGACGATCTGGCCACCTGGATGCGCGCGCTCGTCGGAGGCAAGCTGTTCGACGCAGACCATCAGCGGCAATGGCTCGACAGTCTCGAGGCGGAGGACCCAAGCAAGCCGGACGGCCAGAAATACGGCTACGGGATCTCCGAGATCACCTTCGGACCGAACAGCATCTATTTTCACGGGGGCGAGATGCCCGGCTACAACTCATTCATGGGCTACGACCCGGTCAACGACGTCACGCTGGTGATTTGGGCCAACCTCACCCTGTCGCTTGACGGGGGGGCCCACCGCCAACAGCCTCATGCTGAAGATGCTCGACCAGATCTATACGGTGTCGCCGCTCCAGTAGCGGCGGGAATGTCCGCGTTTCCTGCGATCACTCCTCCTCGGAGCTCTGGTCGGCCTCCCAGTCGGTGAAGACGCTGTCAACCAGCTCTCCGAGGCGGCCGTCCTCGGTCATCTCCATGATGCCGGCGCCGAACTTCGAGGCGAGCGCGGCGCAGGGAGAGGTCTTCGAGAAGGCGATGAACAGCTCCTCCGACAGGAGCGGCGGCTCGAGCGACACGATCTTGTCCTCTTTATCCTGCTGCGCGAGCTGCGCGGTCCCCGGATAATAGGCCGCGATCACGTAATCCACCTCCCCGGCCAAGAGCGCGGCGAACGCGGCCTCCAGCCCGTCCGTGCGCGTGACCGTGAGCTTGTCCTTGAGGAAGGCGTCGAAGGCGGTGCCGAAGCTCTCGCCTTCGTTGGCAACCCCCTTCTTGCCGACGAGATCGTCCTGCCCCTTGAAATCGAAAGGCTTGTCGCTCGAGACGAAAACCACGACCGGGTCGTAGGCAAACGCCGGCTCGACATAGTCGAGAAACTCGGTCCGCTCGTCATTGTAGTAGACGCCGATGATCATGTCGGCTTTGCCCGCGCGCACGGCCGATTGCGCCTCGGACCAGGTGCCCATGTATTTCGTTTCGAACGGGACCTTGAGCTCCTGGGCGACCTCTCCGACGAGAAGCGGTGCCGCGCCGACGATATCGTCGCCGTCCCTGAAGGCCATGACGGGATATTCGGGATGGCCGGTCGCGACGATCTTCTTGCAGGCGTCGTCGGCGTGGGCCGCGCAAGCAACGCTCGTCGCGGCGAGAAGCACGCTCAGGCAGATGCCTCTTTTCATTCTCTGCACCCCTCTTCCAGGCGCCGGAGCCTAGCGCAGTCCCGGGGCCAAACGGCGCGAAAAAAGCGAGCCGGATCAATATAGGGGGAAAGGGCTGGTGCCCAGGGGCGGGATCGAACCACCGACACGCGGATTTTCAGTCCAAGGCTATATATAATGACTCAATGGGTTAGCTGGAAAACAGCCCGAAATACCACAACGCAACATCAATAGCTTACGTGCGAAATGGAAACCACTCAGTGCTCCACCCGACCTTTGAGCGCTTCGAGGTCGAGAGGCTCTCGCCCGCGCTCGACGCATTCGGCATAGAGCCAGACCTTGCCCTCGTTCTTCTGGAGCCAGCCCGGCATGTAGCGGAGCATGGCGTCTCGCCGGCATTGCTCGGCCAAGACCGGGCCGAACGCGGGGTCGAGCTCCAGCGGCGGATCAGCTCGGCACGACTCGGGATTCGCGGCGACGAAGCTCTGCGCTGCGTTGAGCCTATGCGGGTCGAATCCATCAAACGAGGTCGAGGCCAAGCACCAATAGACGACGATGGCGATGCGGGTCATGACTGGCGCTCGGCAAGAAAGCCGATCTCGTCTGGCAGGCTGTAGAGAGGCTGGCCGTCCACATCGAGCAGGCCGGTATCCTTCGGCGCTGACTCGTCTACCTGGATATTCGGAATGAGCGGCTCGAACCAGTCATGGCTCGCTTGACGCTTGATGCGCACGTATCGGGTCACAGCGAATACCCCCTCTGAGCGTGCCAGATGTCGATCTGATCGAGTCGGTCTTGCGTTTTCGGAACGACGGTTTGGAAGGGCGGCGCGATGGCCAAAATGACGAACGGT
The DNA here is from genome assembly GCA_964634195.1 of uncultured Methyloceanibacter sp. Taxonomy (GTDB): domain Bacteria; phylum Pseudomonadota; class Alphaproteobacteria; order Rhizobiales; family Methyloligellaceae; genus Methyloceanibacter. The sequence continues at coordinate 9,246 of CAZWIO010000006.1, forward strand.
TCGCCGTCAAATGACGTGGCCACGGCCATCAGGGTGAGCGCTGCCGCCAGGCATATTCCGCCGATTGTGCCTGCCGCCTCTGGTCCGGTCATGGCGGGGTCAGAACCAGCCGAGCGCGGCGCCGAGGAACAGGACGGCGCCAACGATCCCGGCCGCGCCTACCGATGCGCACAGAACGACCGGCCACCAGGGCAGGCGTTCGGGCGGGCGGAAGGGCTCTACGCCGGGATCGTCGGGCTGCATTATTTGCAACCATAGGTCTTGCGCGCCGCCATGAAGCGCTCGACCTGCAAAGCCGTCTCTCGGGTATCGTTCGGATAGGCGTGCGTCTGCGGAGGGAATGAGCGGCACACGATGTCCCGCGCCGCCGATTCAATCTGCTTCGGAGACGGCTTCACAATCGTCATGCCGTCGCTCGTCGTGCCGACAACCTTCGTCTGGCACATGCCGGCCGAGAGGCTAAGCAGACCGACGATTGCGATTGTTTTCGCTAGAGAGCAGAGCGTCATCGGAATCATCCACGGTCGCGCTCGCGGCATTCGCTCGAGCGACTAGGTAGTCGGCCGTCATCGAGAGGTCTTCGATAACCTCTTGCGTGGCTTGCGCCGTGAGCTTCTGCCGCTGGATGGCCTGGATGATCTCAAGCACCAGCGGCAGAAACTTCAGCAGCAGAAGGAGGGTTTGCATTACTCAGTCGCAGCGGGTCGCTTGCGGTTCCACACCCACCACCAAACGAATGCGCCGACCGAAATCACGGCGCCGGTGAGAGCCTGCAAACCGGCCTCATCAAGCCAGCCGTAGGACACGAGCACGCCGCCGAAAAACTGCATCACAATGCGGATAAATTGCTGCACGCTATTCCAGTCCATGGTCTCTCTCCTTGCAGGTTCAATCTCCCCGAGCCCCATCACGGAGTCCGGGTTCGGCCGCCAGCCAGACGGCAGAAGGGTCATTGCGGAAGGCGCTTATCCAGCGCGACGGAGTTGTTCAGGCGGTTCGACCACCCATGGCCGCCTTGCGGGTACAAAGCCGACCAGCCCTGCGGACGCAGATACGAAATTCCCCACTTGCAGGCCGTGTAGATCGTGGGCGAGTTCTCCATGAGAAGTTTGCCCCAGGTCTTTTCGCTGGTGCGGAGTTCGTAATCAGCGAAGCGAATGTTGGCCTCAAAGTCCGTCGTGGACTTGCCGAGCTTCTTGCAGAAGTCCTCGAACTCGGTGCGGCGTCGGAATTGTCCTTTGGAGCCGTTGTTCCACTGGCCAAGCCCGATAGAGCCGCCAGGAAGATGCTTGTCGCCCTTCGCTTCGGTGCGAAGATCCATGAAGGCTTCTTGCTGAAAGTTGCCGATCAGCACGATGGCGGCGTTACGCGGCCAACCGAGATTCCTAAACAGGTTCACGCCCCACGCCGGGCGGTCCACATTGTCTGCCGGGATGACAGGGGCCGTCTCAGGATCAGCTACACCGCGAAGGATGTTTAGCTGCTCTTGAACCTCATAGCGCAGCTTCGCTCCGACCTTGCCCGCCGTGTTGAACGTCGGGTCGAACGGCAGGATCGCGATATCCCACTTGTTTTTTTGCTTGATGCCGAGCGTGCCCTGAACCTCGGCATGAGTGAGCACCGTCTTCTTCGTGACCGGGATTTTGTAATGGTGGCAAAGCTGCGCGAGGGTCTTAACGAAGGCATCCCACTGCACCCTCTTGATCGGATACTTTCCGGCCTTGAACGGGGCTTCTATCGCGCCCTGCATCGAAGCAATTGAGACGCCAATAGAGCCTGTATTGGTATTCAGGGTATGCGCTGCGTAGCCTGCCTTTCTCGGCGGGCCATTTGCAGCGATGGACGGCTTGCCCTTGACCAGCTTACCGTCGCCATCGATCAGAATGTGATAGTGGCTCTTATCGACGGAGTTCGGCGTGTAGGTGCCGGCGCTCCAATGGCCAATGACGCGCTCCGGTTTGGCCGGAGGCAGCCAATTGTCAGGGATCATTTCGGATTCCGCGCATGAAAAAGCCCGCGCGAGGCGGGCGGGGTGAGGTCAACGATATTGCGTGAGGTCACTCGCGCTTACCGCGCCAGCGGTCGTAGTATTTTAGCGCCACGAGCCACCCCGAACCGATGCCGGTCAAAAGGCCAACACCGAGAGTGGCTATCCGCAACCACGGCTCGATCATCCCCGGATCGGTCGCCGCAGCAATCGCTATTGCGGAGCCGATGCCACCCGTCGCGGCGGCCTTCGTAGTGCTGACGTGATCAGCCGCATGGCTGAGTGCCTGGAGTGGGCTCATTGTGTGCCGATGCCCCATGGGTTGATAACGCCGTTCGTTACGGCAGTTCTTGCGTTGTTCGGTCACGCACTGAGCAACCGCCAGAAAACAGGCCGGGTCGATCCTGTGACTGATCGCCCACTTCGCTAGATGTGCGGATTCTACGAATATCCAGCCTAGGATGCGTTGCGGGTCGAGACCAAGTTCCTTCGATACGTGGTCTACCCTTCGCCGGACCACTTCCGGCGTTACGTGCCATGGCGGCAGGTGGCTCGGGTTCCGAAGCAGCGCCGCCACTTCAAATTCCGATTCTCCGATGACCCCGTGAGGGTCGATGGCGAGCCAACCTCTCTGCTCATCGAAGATGATATTGTCGTGATGTAGATCGGCATGCAGAAGGCGGCCCGGCCCCTGTGAGGCAAGAAGTTCGGACCGAAGCTTGATTGCTCTGTCTATGAACGCTGGCGGGATATCCCCGCTCGGCAAATGATCTGTCCGCGCTAGGCTACTCTCTATCGTGCCGAAGCCCCTACTTAGGAGCCCGCAAGAATGAAGCGGGCGAACGACACTGCAATACGCGGCAAGGGCCTCGTCTTCGCCGAGTTCGCCCAACGAATGCCCAGGAGTTAACCGCTCTAAAAGTATTGCGTCGTCGGCGAGGCGGTCTACCAGACGGACGCAACCCCTTCCGTCGTAATATTGCAGGGCACGCCAATGAACGGACCGACCAGGTTTGGCCACCTTGAGCACAAGGGCCTGATCGTCACGCCGCACATGAGCAATTAGACCATTTGGCGTCGCGGTGGGAACGCCCTCAAGCTCCAACCCGTTCTGCAAAAGGATGGGCCGCAGGTCCATATGACAGAATTATTACATTACCTGGGCCGCGTCATCTTGTCGCTCGTTGCGTTTTCAGGGTTTCTACTTCGGATTTCAGCGCCTCTATCTGCTCTGTCAGGCTGGGCTGGCGGGGTTTTAACTCTGGGATCACCTCCGGTGGCGGCGCGTCCACGTCAATGCGAAGCGGCACGGGATCGCCTTTCTCGTCGTTCCAGATCACCTCGCGCCTGAATTTCCCGTCTTCGTAGGCATCGCCGATATGGGCTGTTGCGCTTTCAGCGACGGTCGCTCCATCGGGGACGTGACCGGCCCATTCCTTTTCGGACCACTCGGCGGGAATGCTAATCTTGTTGGTGACGATCCCGTTCTCGATGATGGCAAGGTCTTTCTTGGGGCCATCGCCGTGACGGATGATCTGCGACGGCTCAATCCCGAACGGCCCTCGCCCAAGGTCTTGAGCAACGGCAGGGGAGATCAGAAGGGCGAAGATCAGAAGAAATCTCATGACGCTACCAGTTCATCAACGATGCAGATAGCGGGGCCACCCGTTGCCCCAGCCGACCCCGTGTTATCATCGTCACCAGCACCTGAGGCACCGCCGCCATAGTTCTGGCCCGCGTTACCCGTGCCATCATTGAAGGTTGAGGCTGACCAGAATTGCGTCGGCTGCGCGCCAAAGCCCAGCACGGCATTGCCACCCATGCCTGGGGTGATGGCGGTGAGATCGCCTTCAATCGATAAGACAACGAGACTGTTCCCGCCAGCCTGCCCGGGCACGGAGAAATCAGCATTGGTCGCCGCAGAAGGCGCAGCGCCACCGGCTCTAGATACGCCGCTCGAACTGTTTGAGCCGGTCCCCGTGCCGCCATTGCCCCCGGGCACCGTCATCGTTGATCCGGTGCCGTCCGGGTTGAACGTAGAGCTACCTGCGCTTCCCCCGTCACCACCTGTGTCAGAGCCAGCGGAACCGGGCGACCCCAGGGTTATCGCCGCGCCCGTGCCAATTTCAGCGGCGGTGTAGGATCGCTCCGCATAAGTGCCACCAGAGCCACCGCCTGAACCGAGACCCCAGCCAGAATCACCAGCACCATCAGCGCCGGCAGAGCCGCCCCCGGCTGACTGGCACCGCGCAAACGCAGAGACCAGCCCGCTTGTTGCTGTATAGGTTCCTGAGGACGTAAAGACTTGCCGAACGAGGCTGTAATCTGCACCGCCGCCCCCACCTCCTGACGGAAGGTCATCCCAGTCGATTGTCTTGTAGGCACCGTCAACAACGGCAACCAGCATGTCCCCTGCGGCTGGCGATCCCTCAGCCGTGAGCGTTCCCGGTGAAGCCAGCGCGGCGAGATCGGTATCGCTCAGCAGGAAGGCGTCGTCGGTGAGTAGCGAGCCAAGGTTCGCGCTTGAGGGCGTCCCGGTGAAAGTGTCGAACCCGGAAGCCCGCGTAACCCCGGCCCAGGAGGTTAGATCGCTATCCAACGGCTGATAGGCCGCGTCCCCTTCTGTCGGCGTCAGAAATAGCGCATCAGCGCTCGTCGCCGTAAGCAGCGCCGTGCCCTCAATCGAGAGAACACCGCTAGAGGCCGTAAGGGTATTCTCCGACGCGTGGCCGAGCTCAATCGCCGTCGCTACCGAGATCGTATTGGGAAGCCCGATTGTGGGATTCCCCGCGTCCCCGTCGCCATTCGTGACCTCGATCTCGCTTGCCGTGCCCGTGATGGTGCGAGAAGCGTAGGCGCCCGCCCCAGTGCGAGCCATGAGGCCATCGGACGAGAAGTCCCCATCCATGACCGCCCCTGCGGCCGCAACATTGGTGGCGTCGGTTACATCGGCTCCGCTCTCAATTCCGTCGAGCTTCGACCCGTCAGCCGAAACGTCTCGGCCATCGACGGTCTGCGCGCCGGAAAACCCAATGTTCCCCGTCATCGTGCCGCCAGCAAGCGGCAGATAAGTCGATGCTGCGTCGGTCGTCGTGAGGTAACTCGTGGGGCTTACTGCCGCCCAAGCATCCAGGTCGGCGTCATACCCCTGAACCGTAGCGCCAATGTCCGAAGCATCGAGGAAGGCAAAGCCGTCGATGTCCGTCTTGGTGTAGTAGGAGCTGGTCGCCGCTTCGGCCATCGTGCCGAGTACCGGGCCGAACTCTAAAGACGTGGCGCCAGAATTAACCCTGACAATCTTAGAGCCCTGCCCGGAATAGCTGCTCGGCGTGTCGGTCAGGCCGAGGAACGTAGTCGAGAAACCAGCTATCGAGTTATCGACATACGCCTTGACGCTCTGCTGCGACGGAACAGCAGTAGCGCTGTTCGATGCCATGTTGTCTTCGTCGGCAAAATCCAGCAGGCCGCAGGTGCCGTCGCCAGTGAACAGCGGGATTTTGTTCGCGGCGCTAGTCAGGTCGCGCAAACACGCAAGTTCGGCGTCGCTGATGATAACGCTTCCGGTGCCGGAGAAGCCTAAGCCGCCCCCGACTTGAAGCTGCTCAACTTGCCCAACACCGGAGCTGTCGCGCCCAAGCAGCCTGTCGGACGAAACTAACCCGCCGTCTTGCGCGCTCGCATTGGCAATAAAAATGGCCCCGAGAAGGGCCGAGAATAGCAGCTTGTATTTCATCTAATACCAGCCAGTCCCGTCATCTCTTGGGTAAAGCCACACCTTCCCGCCACGGAAATTGATGACGTAGCTAGACAGACCGAGAATAGTTTCCGATCCATCGGGAACTATCGTCTTGGAGTTGGTGTCGGCATCCTTGCCGTAGTCCACGACCAGGAAACCCCTGCCTAGCTGACGATCAGCCGATGGCGGAAATTGAACCGTCGCAGACCCGGCGTCGCAAAGAATGTGATCGTCCGTCACGGCATCATAATCGACCCCGACGCCACTCGGGCGGCTGGGGCAAATGGCGGGCCTTGCTCACCCTGGATGCCCTGCTCACCCTGGATGCCCTGCGGGATGCCGAAGTCGAAAATCGCTTCGCTTGATGTTCCTACATTTGTAACCGTCGCATCTTCGCTCGACGCGAGCGTCGTAACGGTCCCGACTTCGATTGATGCCGCGCCACCCTGCGGACCCTGTAGCCCAGGAATGTTGACGCGGATAATTCTCGGCTTGGCAAACATTAGGTGCTTACCAGAGCGAGCAATTCTTCAATGGCAGATTGCACGTCCGTCGCAGTCATGCCCTCGGGCGGCGTGAATGGAATATCCGAAGCAGACAGAACTACATCGCCGCTTGACGGAGCAACACTGTTGACGGTTTGAACGTCTCCAGGGATGCCCTGTTCACCTTGCGGGATGCCGAAGTCGAGAATGGCTGCGGAGCCCGAGCCCGCGTTCGTCACCGCAGCCGGTTCGGTCGAGCCAAGTGTGGTGACGGTGCCAATCTCTATCGTGGCCGATGCGCCGGCGTCGCCAGTATCTCCCTTCGGCCCCTGATAACCTGGCACATTCACGCGAATGACATTGGTCATAGCGAAACCTCGACAGTGCCGAATTGGAATGTCTGCTGATGCCCGCCCCCGCTCGTCAGTTCAATGTTGAGCCGAACGAAGTCTCGCTTCGGGAATTTCCTGGTATCGTCCTCGGAAAACTCGCCTTCGACGGTTCCCGCTGTAGCGTTGATCGTCAGGTCGCCATGATCGAGCATGACGCAGCCATTATCCGAAGTCCCCCACTTCGCCTCGATCCCGACCGTGTAGCCGGACAGATCAAACGGCGTGGTGCCCTCGTCTATGAGTTCGAGCTGAAACTGAACGCAATCCCCGCAAGCGATCTTCCAGCGTGCAAGCGCCATTTCAGAACCCTCTTGTCACAGTCGAAAATACCAAGTGCCGGCGCGGTAGGGGTTCATCAGCGATTTAACGATTGCTGTGTTGGAGCCGCCCGAGGTGACGGAACCATTGATCGTCACCCCGGAAGAAGATGAACTTCCGCCAACATTCCCGCTGGCAAGGGAAAGCGTGCTCGTGGTCGTGTCTTTTGTGACATCAGAGGCAACCCCGCCGCCGCCGCCTAACTGAATATTGGTATTACTGGTACCTCCGCGCCGTACTGAGGTGCCGTTTGAAATGGAAGTTCCCACAGCATAGGAGCCTGACCCATGTGTGTGATGCTCTCCCGTAAGAGAGTCAGGGAAAGTCACGTCGGGCAGATTAGCTTGCAGGATCGTGATCGAGGTGGATTCAGCCCCGCCAAACACAGCGGCCGATGTTGCCGCCGCTACAATGTTCGCCGCGCTGTTGCCCATCGTGTCCATGCCGATGGCGCCGGTGCCGCGCATGTCGAGCGTGGCAATCGGCTTGTTCGCAGCAAAGTCGGCTGAGGCGGAAGCCCCCCTGCCCCCCGTTACCGGGCAGAGCGAATTGGAGTATGTGTTCCAGAAGAACTCATAGAGTGCTTGCGTGTCCGCGTTGGCTCGTTCAGTGGCGCCTGACGCCGCAGAGCCGATTGTCCTGCCGTTCGCGCGCACCCAGCCAGAACGCGTTGCGTTCCGTGGCTGCCACAGAATATCGCCGGTCTGAAAGACGGATGCTTGCGAAACACCCTCGCCACCCTCGCCACCCTCGCCACTCGACGCGCCAATGGCCGTTACGGCTAAAATGTCGAAAATAACAACACCGCTCGAATCCGTCAGACGCGTGCGATAAGAGCCGTCATTGAGCCAGAACTTGGGAATCCGGCCCGATGCATCGGTCTCTAGTGGATTGGCTATCTCAGAAGAGAGGCCGAAATCCTCGTAGTGGGGAGGTCAGCCCGTGAGCAAGGAAAAACTCCGGGAGGCTATGGACGCCATCGCCGAAGGCAAGGAATTGCCAGAGGGCGTGCTGTTCCACGCGACAAAGCAAACCACGCAAGCCGACTGGGATGCGCTCGACCCCAATTCCTACGAAACGACGTGCGCCAAGTGCGGGCACGCGATCATCGGCCAATTCGGGCCGAATGGCGAGATAGAGACGCCGTGCGCCGAATGCGGCTCGACGGAAATAACGGGCGGCATTTGCACGCCAGCCGGAGCCTTCGGGCTGGCGATGCACGACCCGGCCTATTGGGACTAGCCATGCCGACCAGCCACGCCAAGCCCGTGAAGCGGGGCGCACGGACGCGAGCCGCAAGACGGTAAAGCTCAGCCCGTGGCCGAGCCCGCGCGCAATGGATGGCTCCAAAGGCGCGGTGAGCGAGACGCCAACGACACAGCGCCGGATGGCGGATGGCAAGGCCAATCTTGCGGACGCGAGCCAAGCGATAGCGTCGTGGCCGACGCCGGCGGCAACGGACGGGAAGCATCCGGGCACGAGCGAGGATTGGCACAAGCGGAGAGGCGAGAAGGGCCTGCGCTTGAACGACCACATGGCTCACCGTGGTCCGATCTCCGCATGGACGACTCCCCAGGCCCACGACAGCAGCCCCAGAGGCAAGGGGCAGAAGGCGAAGCACGGGACGAAACACGGCTGCGCGTGTCTGGCCACGGATGCTGGCAAGACCTTATCTGGCTTCCCTGCACAGACGGAAAGCAAAGGCCAACTCAACCCGGCATTTTCCCTCTGGCTCATGGGGTATCCGCCCGCGTGGCTAAATTGCGCGCCGCAGGCAACGCGATCACGCCGCAATGTGCGGCAGCCTTCATCAAAGCAACGATGTGAGGCGGCATGACACGCTCCGTTCCAGAATGGGTCGGGCGCACGCCAGACAGTGCAATCCCGCCTCGTGTGAAACTCCGCGTTTTCGAGCGCCACGAAGGCCGCTGCTATCTCACGGGCCGCAAAATCAGGCCAGGAGAGGCTTGGGAGATCGAGCACATCATCGCGCTCTGCAACGGCGGCGAGCATCGTGAGTCCAATTTAGCCCCGGCACTAAATTTAGCCCACAAGCTAAAGACCACGCAGGACGTGGCAGCGAAAGCCCGCACTGCGCGCATCCGCAAACGGCATGTCGGGATTAAGAAGCCGAGCCGTTTCGCCTGCTCAAAGAATTCGCCTTGGCGGAAGAAAATCGACGGAAGCGTGGTGCCGAGATGACTCAACAGCCATCCATATCAAGCAATCTACTCTGTCCTAAGAGTGGAGCGCCGGGCCCTCGCGTCTACGACAGCCGTGCGCGGACTAATGAGGGCGTCTGGCGCCGACGCAAATGCCTGAGATGCGGCGAGCGGTTTACGACGGTCGAAATTCTGGAATCCGCAAAGCCCCTCGTTGAATACGACATGGAGCGCCTGGCGTCGTTGCGAACCAAGCTGGCCGACGCAATTGAATTTATCGACCGACTTAGCTCTCGCGTGATCGCAGCGCATAGGGAGAGAGAGTGATGGAAGCGAAATTAAACGCCGAGCAGAAGCGTATGCTGCGGAACATGAACCCGCATGCCGAAGCCCGTATGGCAATGATCGTCTGGGGCGCTGAATACTCGAACCAGACCGGCGGGTGCATGGACTTCTGGGACGCCCTGCCAGACCACCGGAAGAAGCTCTGCCGCGAATGGGTCAGCAAGATCGTCGCCAGCCCACGCGCCCCGCGTCACCCCGGCTAACGAACACGGAGAGGATGGAATGGCGGATTCGCCGTTAGAGAGAGCCATCACCCAACCCGTTCGCTGCACGGTCTGCGGCTCGGGCTTCGGAAAGCGGTGGAACTTCACCATCGAACGCGGCGAAGCTGGGCTTCTTTACGTCACCTGCGGCCGTCGCGCTCTTGAGGAGGACGGGGAGTGAGGCGAGGGCTTTCCAAGAGTGAGGCCGCTGACTACCTGAGCCTTTCGCTTTCGGCGTTCGACCTTTGGATCTCAGAGGGTCGTATCCCCGGCCCTATCCCCGGCACAAGGCGCTGGGATCGAAAGGCAATCGACTTGGCCCTAGACCGCCTTTCTCGGATTAAGCAAGATAACGCTTACGACCGATCGAAGGCGCGGGATGTTGCTCCGGTTGAAGCACGTAAAGCCAGTTAAGCGGCGCCTCGCTTCGGGTGAACTCGCCACCTACTACTATCACCGCGTTACCGGAAAGCGCATCCTTGGTGAGCCGGGCTCCGAAACCTTCCTCAAGAACTACAGCTTTGCCGGCCGGTTGGAGGCGAGCGCCGATCCAAATTCGATTGCCGGCCTGATCCTAGAGTTCCGCGCGTCTGGAAAGTTTGACGGGCTGCGCGACAGAACCAAAGCTGATTATGAGAAACATCTCGATGCCATCAAGACGAAGTTCGGCGCGTGGGAGGTCGAGGCGTTCGAGGATCACCGTGTCCGCAAGGACATCATGGAGTGGCGAGAGAAGCTGGCCAAGAAGTCCCGCAAGCAAGCGGACTACGCAATGGCCGTCCTGCGGCTTCTGCTCCAGTGGGCCTACGATCAGGGCAAACTCGCTATCAACCACGCGACGCGCACGGGCAAGCTCTACACGCCAGACAGGTCAGACAAGATTTGGGGGAAAGCTGAGATAGAAGCGCTGCTCAAGAAGGCCGGGGAGCCTGTAAAGGCCGCGTTCCTGCTCGCGCTCGATACGGGGCAGCGTCAGGGGGATTTGCTCGCGCTGTTGTGGTCGGCCTATGACGGAAAGGCCATTACGCTTAGGCAGAGCAAGGGGAGGCGTAAGGTCTATCTGCCTTGCACCGCCGAGCTAAGGGCCGTCCTGAGCCGCCTCAAGGCCGCCAGGGAGCAACGAGAGAAAAGCAAGAAGCCCGTCGCGGCCACGATCTTAACGGGCCAGAGAGGCCGCCCCTGGACTGGAAGCGGGTTCCGCACGATGTTCGACAGGGCGAAGGCGGATGCGGGGATAGATGGCCTTACCTTCCATGACCTGCGGGGCACGTTCGTCACCCGAGCCAGTGAGCGCGGGGCCACGCCGCAAGAGATCGCCACTATCACCGGACATTCAGTCAAGGAAGTCGAGCGCATCCTTGATGCCTACCTGGCAAGGACGCCGGAGCTGGCTCGTAAGGCCATGCGGAAATACGAACGGGGAACGAAAACGGAAAACAGTGGTGGAAAACGGCCCAAGGCGGTTTCTGCTAAGTGACTGAAAATGCTGGTGCCCAGGGGCGGGATCGAACCACCGACACGCGGATTTTCAGTCCGCTGCTCTACCAACTGAGCTACCTGGGCCTTCTGCAGCATTTGGTGGGTCGCCCCCTGCTCCGCAATCGGCAGGCGCGCGGCCCCTCAAGGAAGGGCCCTGGCTTATAGGAAATCGCCCGCGCCCTGTCGAGACCGGCACGCCCCGGACAGGCCCTTAAGGCCGCGCGGCCAAGGCCGGCTCGGCGCGACCGCCCCGGGCCGCGCCCAGCGCCCCGACAAGCCGCTTCTCGAGCTCGACGATCAGCAAGAGCGCGACGCCAGTGCCGACCACCAGCAGGCCGTCGGCGAGCGGCACGTCTACGGTGTCGAAGATCGCCTGCATGAACGGCAGGTAGGTCAAGGCGAACTGCGCCACGACCACGAGGGCGATCCCGGCCAGCACGGCCGGCGTGCCGACCACGCCCTGGAAGGTCAGCGAGGTGCCGTGCACGTAGCGCACGCTGAACAGGTAGAACACCTGCAGCACCACGATGGTGTTGACCACGAGCGTGCGCGCGAGCTCGACCGAATAGCCGCGCTGCATCGCATAGTAGAACATGCCGAACGCGCCGATCACGAACAGCACCGTGACGAAGCTGATGCGCCAGAGCAGCAGGCCCGACAGCAGCGACTCGTCCGAGGGCCTCGGGGCCCGCTTCATGGTGCCGGGCTCGGTCGGCTCGAAGGCGAGTGTCAGGCCGAGCGCGACCGACGTAATCATGTTGACCCACAGGATCTGCACGGGCGTGACCGGTAGCGTAAGCCCGAGCAGGACCGCGACGACGATCGCGGCCGCCTGCCCGCCGTTGGTCGGCAAGGTCCATTCGATCACCTTGCGCAGGTTGTCGTAGACGGTGCGGCCTTCGCGCACGGCCGCGACGATCGAGGCGAAGTTGTCGTCGGCGAGCACGAGCTGGGCCGCTTCCTTGGCAGCCTCCGTGCCCTTGCGCCCCATGGAGACGCCGATATCGGCGTGCTTCAGCGCCGGCGCGTCGTTGACGCCGTCGCCGGTCATGGCGGTGACCTGGCGGTCCGCCTGCAGCGCCATGACGAGACGCAATTTATGCGCGGGGCTCGTGCGGGCGAACACGGCGGTCTCGCGCACGACGTGCTTGAGCTTTTCGTCGTCGAGCGCATCGATGGCGTCGCCGGTCAAGAGGCGCGGGCGATCGGCGAGCGCGAGCTGGCGCGCGACCGCCTCGGCGGTGGCGGCGTGGTCGCCGGTAATCATCTTCACGCTGATGCCGGCGGTGCGGCAATCCTTGACCGCGTCGAGCACCTCCTCGCGCGGCGGATCGATCAGCCCGACCAGGCCGAGCAAGGTGGCGCCGCTCGTCACGTCGTGGAAATCGAGATCGCGCTGGCCGTAGCCGATCTCCTTCACCGCGAGTGCAAGCACCCGCTGGCCTTGGCGCGCGATCGCCTCGGTCTCGGCGCGCCAGAACTCCTTGTCGATCGGCGCATCGCCGGTCTCGGTGCGCTTCCGGCTGCACATGGCAAGCAGCTGCTCGGGCGCGCCCTTGATGTAGGCGAAGGCGCGCGCGCCGTCATGGCCGTGATGCAGCGTGGCCATGAATTTATGCGCGGTGTCGAAGGGGATCTCGTCGGTGCGGGGGAAGGACTTGCGCAACAGGGCGGCATCGTGGCCGGCCTTCAGCCCGAGGCTGACCAGCGCGCCTTCCATGGGATCGCCGTGGACGCGCCAAGTGCCGTCCTGCTGGTTGAGCTCGGCGTCGTTGCAGAGGATCGCGGCCTTCGCCGTCTCGATGAGCGTGGCATGGGCGGCGGGATCGATCACCTTGCCCCTGCGCTCGAAGCTTCCCTTCGGGCGATAGCCGACGCCCGAGACCTCGAAGGTGCCTTCGCCGGTCACGACCGTGCGCACGGTCATCTCGTTGCGGGTCAAGGTGCCGGTCTTGTCGGAGCAGATCACCGAGACCGAGCCCAGCGTCTCGACCGCCGGCAGGTGGCGCACGATGGCATTGCGCGCGGCCATGCGCTGCACGCCGATGGCGAGCGCGATGGTCATCACCGCGGGCAGGCCTTCGGGGATGGCGGCGACGATTACGCCGATCATCACCATGAACGCTTCCGGCCACTCATAACCGCGCATGAGCACGGCAAACACGAACACGGCCACGCTCAGGGCGAGGATGATCGCCGTCAGCGTGCGGGCGAGCGCGTTGATCTCCCGGATCAGCGGCGTGGTGATCGGCTCGATGCTGCCGACCAGGGTCGAGATTCGGCCGAGCTCGGTCGCCGGCCCTGTCGCCACCACGAGCCCGGTGCCACTGCCGGCCGCGATGAACGTCCCGAGATAGGCCATGGAGGTGCGGTCGCCGAGCAGCGCCTCACGTGAAACAGCCGCAACGGCCTTGTCGACCGGCACGGACTCGCCCGTCAACGCCGCCTCGTCCACGCGCAGATTGCGCACGCGGAGGAGCCTGAGATCCGCCGGCACGCGGTCGCCAGGCTCGAGCAGGACCAGATCGCCCGGCACGATATCCTCGGCGGCGAGCGTGAACCTCCGCCCATCGCGGACCACCGAGGCGTGCGGATCGATCATGGTCCTGATCGCGTCGAGCGCGCGCTCGGCGCGGCCTTCCTGGAAATAGCCGACCGCGGCGTTGACCAGCACCACGGCGAGGATCACGAGCGCATCGACGGTCTGGCCGATGGCGAGCGCAAGCACCGCCGCGACCAGGAGCACGTAGATCAGCACGTTATGGAACTGCAGCAGGAAGCGGACGATCTCGCTCCGCCCCTGCGCGGAGGGAAGCTGGTTCGGACCGTAGCGTTGCTTGCGCTTGGCGGCCTCCTTGGCCGTCAGTCCCTGAGGTCCCGTGGCGAATTCAGCCGCGATGTCGGCGGCTTGCGCCGCCCAAGGCGCAAGCGCGACGTCGTTCGCGGTCTTGCCTTTCCGGCGCGGAACTCTGGCGCGGCTCTTCGGACTAGGCACAAGCGAGCCTCCTCGTGTCTCAAGCCGCAAGCGGTTCCCTAACTATACGCGATGGCGCGCGCGTGACTTGCGCCAGATCAAGAGACGCGAGCGCCGCGCTTCGCGGGAAGGCGTGGCCGCTTGGGCCTTCAAATCCTATTCGTCTTGATCGTCTTCGGGCGCCGCGACACCCACCGGCTCGCCCGGCACGGCATAGCGGCCGCCGAGCCAGCGACCGAGATCGATGTCGGCGCAGCGCTTGGAGCAGAACGGCTTGAAATCCTGCACGACGGGCTTGCCGCAGATCGGACAGTCCTTGCCCCGCGCAGGCGGCCTCACTCGGTCTCGACCTCGGCCCTTGACAACCATTGCAGCGTCACCGGATAGCCCGCGCCTTGAAGCATGGCGACCGTCTCGGTCAACGGCAGGCCGACGACATTGGTATAGGAGCCGACCAGCTTCACCACGAAACAGCCGGCGATGCCCTGGATGGCATAACCGCCCGCCTTGCCGCGCCACTCGCCGCTCGCGAGATAGGCGCCGATCTCCTCGTCGGAAAGATTACGGAAGCGGACGCGGGTCTCGACCACGCGCTCGCGCCATTTGTCGTCGGGCGTCACGAGGCAGATCGCGGTCTGCACGCGATGGGCGCGGCCGCGGAGCAGCCGCAGCGCATCGCCCGCCTCATGCTCAAGCTCGGCCTTGCCGAGCACGCGGCGGCCGACCGCGACCACTGTATCGGCCGCAAGGATGAAGGCCTTCTCGAATTCCGGCTCGCCGCGGACGAGCTTGCGCGCGGCTTCGGCCTTGGCGCGGGCAAGCCTGCGCACGATGTGGCGCGGCACCTCGCCCTTGGTCACGCTCTCGTCGATGGATGCCGGACGCAGCGCCTCGGGCGTGATCCCGGCCTGCTCGAGCAGCGCCAGCCTGCGCGGCGAGGCTGAGGCAAGCACCAGCTTCGGCCTGAGCGTCACGCGCGCGGCGCGGCCCTTCGGCGCGCGTGCCTTGGCGGGAGCCTTAGGCTTCGCGGGAGCGGCAGCGTCGGCCTGAGCGGGATCGCCCCGCCCGAACCTGAGCTTGCTACTTAAAGCGGTAAGTGATCCGACCTTTAGTGAGATCATAGGGCGTCATCTCGACCAGAACCTTGTCGCCCGCAAGCACCCTGATCCGGTTCTTGCGCATCCGTCCCGCCGTGTGGGCGATGATCTCGTGTTCGTTCTCGAGCTTCACCCTGAAGGTGGCGTTCGGGAGCAGCTCGGTGACCACCCCCGGAAATTCGAGCATTTCTTCCTTCGCCATAAGGCTCCTTCCGCATCTTTAGATTGCGGCGGAGAATGGTCGCCCGGCGCGCCAAAATCAAGGAAGATCGCGCCCGCCAGCGGGGCGCTTATGGCGTCTGCCCCTGCCCCACGCTTCTTCAGGAGCTCGGCTGATCGGCCCCGTTTGGCTTCGCAGGGCTGGCTGGCCCGTGCTGCTGCTCGGCGAGACGCTGGACGAGCGCTGCGGTCTGCGCATCCTCATGCGCAACGGAGGGGACGGTGTGAGCCTCCTGCACGATCTCGCGCATGCTGCCGTCGAACTGCTCCAGCCGACCCACGATCTGCTTGGCAAGCTCGACATAATGCTGGTGGATCAGCACCAGCCGGCGGCGGAGCTCGTCGTTGGTCGCGCGGAGCGCCGCGATCTCGCGCTCCTGTACGCCGATCCGGCTGCGCAAGCCATTGCGCTCGGCGACCATGCGCTGGATGGCCACGGCGCCGGCAAGTGCCGCGCTCTCGACCGACTGGTCGTGCGGGAAGTCCGCCGGCGGCGGCGTGTCCCCCTTCGCGGGACCGCGCGGCGGCAGCGGCGGATCGTTGCTTACGGTTCTCGGTGCTTCGCTCATGGGATTACTCCTCTTCACATTGACAACGCTTGCACTTGAGCGATGACCCTCCCAATGGCGCGCCCGCGCTAAAGCCTGCCGTGCCCTGGCATCGGCATCGGCGGACCGCTGGTTGCATTGTGGCCGGGGAGCAGCGCGGAAGTGTGGCCGATCCGGCGCAAAAAGGCCGCAAATCTTACCGTGGACCGGCCGACGGCTTGGTTGACCTTGCTTCCGCGCGGCACCTATCCTCACTCCCCGCGGGAGGAACCGGTTGCAGAGACTTGCTTCAGCGCTAATCGCCGCGTGCCTGGCCCTCGTCCCCCACGGCCACGGCTACGCGGCTTCAGAATGCCCGGTCGAGCGCGAAGTTCCCCTCGTGCCGCAGGACATGGCGCTTTGCGCGAGCCTCGCGGCCGAGGTGCGCAAGCCTTCCGCGCTGCCGCTCGACACCTACGAGGACAAGCTCGCCACGTTCCTGCGCAATTTCTGCCATCGCGACACGGCATCCGGCTGGAAGAGCGACAAGCGCCTGCGCGATACGGGGCCGTTCATCGGCGCGTTCCATAACGGCAAATGGACCGGCAATTATCACGGCACGCATGCGCCGGTCGTGACCTGGTACTCGCCGGACATGGTCGCCTGGCTCGAGAAGAATCGGCCCGAGGGCCACGAGGCGGTGAACGCGCCGGCAGAGCCCGCGCCGGTGCCTGACGGCGCCATCATGGTCAAGGAGATGTTCCCGCCGCCCGTCTCGCGCTGCGCCGATGTCGACATGCTGAAGCTCTTCCCGCAGAACGGCGCCGCGATCATGGTGCGCGACGCGGGCGCCTCGTTCGACGGCTGGTTCTGGGGCTGGTTCGGCTGGGCTGAGGGAAGCTGGGCGCCCGACTGGCCGGCGACCCAGGTCAACGCCTATCCGAATATGGGCTTCGGACTCTACTGCACGAACTGCCACAGCTCGGCGCGCGACAATCAGACCTTCGCCTCCTTGCGCAACATCGCTGGCGAGCCCGGCGAGCCGCTTGCCTTCCTCAGCCACGATTTCTTCCTCGCGCCGCATTTCGAGACGGAGGGCGGCATGCGCGTGCAGCGGAGCGGTCCGGTCGCAACGCGCAGCGAGGAACCGTTCCTCACCCACCACGAGGAGATCGTGAAGCGGCGCCAGTTGCCGCTTGGCTTGCGCACGACGCGGCCTTACTCACCCGCCTTCGCCGACATCTTCCGCCTGCTCGCCGAGCCCGCGCCAGCTTCGGTGCGGGCAATGCCGTCGGAGACCTACGACCATGTCTGGTTCCCGGCGGGCGACGCTTCGGCGAAGTCGCAATTCGTGACCTCGGGCCAATGTCTCGGCTGCCACAGCGCGGGCGGCACGGGGCTGCAGTTCCACATGACGGAGCCCACCGCCGAGAAGCTCGCCAATATCTCGCCCTACTCGACCTGGCGGCACTCGCCGATGGGCATGAGCGGGCGCGATCCGATCTTCTTCGCGCAGCTTGCGAGCGAGACCGAGACGTTTCACCCGGAGTCCTCGGCGTTCATCCAGGACACCTGCCTCGGCTGCCACGCCGTGCAGGGCCAGCGCCAGCACAAGATCGACCGCCATGCCGAGAGCGGCGAATGCGATCAGTTCTCGCGCGAGATGCTGGACGCCGTGCCCTACCAGGCCGACGACGCGGTCAAGAAGCTCGCGCATTACGCGGCGCTCGGACGCGACGGCGTCTCCTGCAACACCTGCCACGCCATGGTGCTGAGCGCGAAGGACATGGAGACCGCGCGCGACGAGCCCCAGAATGCCTGCGTTGCCGTGCGGCAGGAGCGCATGAACCCGGGGCTTAAAGGGCTCGCCAGCACCTTCACCGGGAGCTTCCTCGTGGCGGCGCCAGGCAAGATGTTCGGGCCTTACGACGATCTCAGAGATAAGCCGATGAAGGCCGCGACGGGCGTCGTGCCGGAGCACGCGAAGCACGTGAAGAGTTCGGAGATGTGCGCGAGCTGCCACACCGTGCATTTGCCGGTGCTGCACCGGGGCAAGACCATCGGCCATACCTACGAGCAGGCGACCTATCCGGAATGGGCCTTCAGCGCCTACCGAACCGGCGAGACGGCCGATGGCGTGCTGCCGCATGGGCCTGGCGCCAAGGCGCAGTCCTGTCAGGGCTGCCACATGCCGAGCAAGGACGCGCGCGGGCGCCCGCTCGTGAGCAAGATCGCGTCCATCCAGGAATATTCGAACTTCCCGGCGGCGGAATATACGCTGCCGCCGAAGGACATCGACCTTTCCGAGCGTGAAGGCTTCGCCAAGCACACGCTGGTCGGGCTCAACATGTTTCTGGTGAAGATGGCGCGGCAGTTTCCGCAAGTGCTCGGCATCCGCACCGAGGATCCGATGCTGCCGCCGCGCCACGGCACCGAGCCTCTCGAGGTGACCGAGGCGGCGATCCTCGACCAGGCGGCGCGCAGCACCGCCGAGATCTCGATCGGCGCGGTGCAACGCGAGGGAGATGCGCTGAACGTCGAGGTCAAGGTCGAGAACAAGGCGGGGCACAAATTCCCCTCGGGCGTCGCCTTCAGGCGCGCCTTCGTCGAGTTCAGCGTGCTCGACAAGGACGGCAAGGTGCTGTGGGCCTCGGGGCGCACCAACGGCGCCGGGGTGATCGTCGACGGCAAGGATGCGCCGGTCGCGGGCGAGTTGTGGTGGCAGCCGGATTGCTCGGCGCGCATCGAGCCGGAAGCACGTGCCCACCAGCCGCATCACCAGACCATCACGCGGCAGGACCAGGCGCAGATCTATCAGGAGCTCACCGCGGCACCCCCCGACACGGACGCGCCGGTCTGTGGCGTGCATGGCCAATCGGACGGCCAGCTCACCACGAGCTTCCTCTCGATCTGCTCGAAGGCGAAGGACAACCGGCTCCTGCCGCACGGCTTCCTGCCGCTCGACGCGCGCAAGGAGATCGCAGCTTCGTTCGGTGCCAAGCCCGATCTCGCCGAGGAGGTCGCACCGTCCGGCGTCGGCGACGATCCGGACTACGCGCAAGGCGGCGGCGATGCGACGCTCTACCGCGTGCCACTCGCGGAGCTTGGCGGGGAGCCGGCGACGGTGCGCGCGTCACTCTATTATCAGGCGACGCCGCCTTATTACCTGCAGGACCGCTTCTGCACCTCGAACAGCGAGGACACCAAGCGGCTCTATTATGTCGCGGGTAAGCTCGACGTGTCGGCTCCGCCGATCAAGGACTGGAAATTGCAGGTCGGGCAGACGGCCGAAGCCCCGGTCCCGTAAGCCGCGCCGCGCACCCCACGAGCTAGCGCAGGCTGACCTCTGCGACCTTGTCCTTGTAGTCTTGCTTGGGATCGGCGCCAAACAACAGCTTGATGCCGGCGAGCAGGCTGGAATCGTCAAGCCAGATCTCGGCCTTGTCGGCATCGAACCGCAGCAGGCGAAGCTTTGGGTCGTCCTTGCCGCCTTCGAACCATGCGGCCACGAACGGATTCCAGAGCCGGTCAACCATCACGCGGTCGGTGTCGACGCAAAGCGTTCCGTGCAGCGTGGCGAACAGGTCGTGGCCCTTCGAAGCGAACGTGCCGAGCGCCCGGCCGCTGCGCGCGCCGTCGCCCAGCGCCTCGACCAGCTCGGTGTCGCGCGCGGTGAAGAACCAGATCGGACTGCGATCGTTTTCGGCCAACCCGGTCATGGGCCGCGCGTGCGGATCACTGCCGGAGAGCCCGAGCATCATGGTCCGGTCGGACGCAAGGGCTTTCCAGAATTTCGCTTCGAGTTCGGCGGGGGTCGGCATGGCGTTCAACTCCTAGACAAGAGGACTTGGAAGTGAACGCATGCCGTGCGGTTTTGCTCCGCCAAATTAGCAGCGGTTGCCGAGCGTCACGACGCAGCGGACGCCTTTGAAGGTGCCTTTGGCGACGGACTTGCCGCCGCGCACGACGCCGGTGCCGGCTTGGCCCGCACCTTTGACCACACCCTTGCCGACATTGGCACCGCCCTGCACCACGCCCTTGACCGGTTTCGGCTTGGCATCGACGGCGGTCGTTAAGCCAGCGAACAGAAATGCCGCGACGAGCGAAAGAAATATGCGCATCTCACTGCCTCCGTGAATTGTCCCAGGCTCCCGGAAACAATGTCGGCAACGGCCCCGAAGTTCCCAGAAATCCGGCCATTCGCCGCGCGCAAATGAAGCACAAGCAAAAGGGGCGCGTCCTTCCGAACGCACCCCTTCGATGTCACGTCAAAAGATCTGCGGAGCTAGCACTTGTTGCCGAGCGAGACCATGCAGGTCAGGCCCTTGGCCGTGCCGCTGACGATCGAGCCTGCGCCGCGTACGACGCCGGTGCCAACATGGCCCGCGCCCTGAGCGACGCCCATGCCGACATGCGCTGTGCCCTGCACGACGCCCTTGACGGGCCTCGGCCCTGCGTCGGCCGGAGCCGCAAATCCGAAAACCAGCAAAGCTGCGAAAGTCGAAAGGAAAAGGCGCATTGTCTGTCCTCCCGTATTTCCAGAGCGGAAACCGTGCCCTGCGCGACAGTGAATGGGAGGTGGGGATGGGGCCCTAAAATTTCCAGTCCTCGCGGTCGCGCGGCAAGCGAAATGCCTGTGCAAAAGGCTTTTTGCTAGCCTTTCCAATGCAGTGCGCAGAGGAGCGTGAACAGCCGGCGCGCGGTGGCGATGTCGACCTCGACCTTGCCCTTGAGCCGCTCCAGAAGAAGGTGACTACCCTCGTCGTGGATGCCGCGGCGGTTCATATCGATGGCCTCGATCTTGGAGGCGGGCTGCGTCTTGATCGCCTGGTAGTAGCTCTCGCAAACCAGGAAATAGTCCTTCACCAGCCGGCGGAAGGGTGAGAGCGCGAGCGTCAACTGCTGGATCGGTACGCGCCCGCTGTCGGCCACGTTGAACACGAGACGATTGTCGGCGAGCGACAGATGCAGCGTGTAAGGCCCGTCATGCCCTTCGAGCGCGAAGCTGTTCTTTTCCAAGAGGTCGAAGATCGCGACGTCGCGCTCGTGCTCAACCTCGGCGTTGTTGCGGCCGATCGAACCCTCATCGAGCGTGACCTCGATGAGACGCGCATCGGCGGTTCGCGCCTGCTCGCGGTCCTCGGTCATGCGCCGTCCTTCGGGTTCAGCCTGATCGCGACCGAGCGCCGATGTGCTTCGAGCCCCTCGGCCTCGGCGAGGGCCATCGCCGCGGGCGCCAGCGCGTTCAGACTTTCGGCGTCGAGCTTGAGGATCGAGGTGCGCTTCATGAAGTCGAGCACTGAGAGACCGGAGGCGTAACGCGCGCTGCGGGCCGTGGGGAGTACGTGATTCGAGCCGGCAACATAGTCGCCGATCACCTCAGGCGTATAGCGTCCGATGAAGATCGCCCCCGCATTCCTGATGCGCTCGGCGAGCGCGTCGGGCTCGCGCGTGGCAATCTCGAGATGCTCCGGCGCCAGCCGATCGACGAGCGCCGGCGCCTCGTCGAGGTGACCTGTCAGGATCACCGCCCCGAACTCGCGCCAGCTCGCGCGCGCGGTGTCCGCCCGCGGCAGCGCGGCGAGCTGCGCTTCGACGGCCTGCTCGACGGCGCGGGCGAACGCCGCATCGTCGGTGATGAGGATCGATTGCGCGGCTTCGTCATGCTCGGCCTGGGCGAGCAAGTCGGCGGCGATCCAGGCGGGATCGTTATCTGCGTCGGCGATCACCACGACCTCGGAGGGGCCAGCCACCATGTCGATGCCGACCTGGCCGAACACTTGCCGCTTGGCCGCCGCCACATAAGCGTTGCCCGGCCCCACGATCTTGGCCACCGGAGCGATGGTCTCCGTTCCGTAGGCAAGCGCCGCGACGGCCTGCGCGCCGCCGACGCGATAGACCTCATCGACTCCGGCGAGCGCGGCGGCCGCGAGCACCAGCGGGTTGATCTCGCCCTTGAGCGCCGGCACCACCATGACCACGCGCGGCACGCCTGCGACCTTCGCTGGCACCGCATTCATCAAGACGGAGCTCGGATAGCTCGCGGTGCCTCCCGGCACATAAAGGCCGGCGGAGTCGACTGCCGTCCAGCGTGAGCCGAGCTCGACCCCTTGCGCGTCGGTGTAGCGGTCGTTGATGGGGAGCTGTCGGCGGTGATGGTCGAGGATGCGGTCATGCGCAAGCTTAAGCGCGGCGAGCGTGCGCGGTTCCACCTTGCCCTTCGCGGCGGCGATCTCTTCGGCGGGTACCTTGATCCCGGACGTAGTCAGATCGAGGCCGTCGAAGCGGCGCGTCAGCTCGATCAGCGCCGCGTCGCCCTCAACGCGCACGCGCGCGATGATGGCGGCGACCGCCTCGTTCACGTCGGCGGCTTGCTCGCGCTTCACCGCCAGCAAATCCTCGAAGCGGTCGGTGAAGTCGGCGTCGCTGGTCTTGAGCCACGCGGCCATGGAGGAACGCTTAGGCGCCGTCGTCGCCGGGCTCGGCGGCGGCGGGTTTGCGCGCCAATGCCTCGTCGATCTCGACGGACTCGAGCCCGGGATGTTTCGGCTTGGAGCGCGCTTTCCAGCTCGGCCCCAGGTCCTTGAGCTCGGCCTCGATGCACTCGACTTCGAGCAGGATCGAGGCATCGCCGGAGAAGGTGAGGCACACATAGCCGCCGGGCGGCTCGGCCGGCTCGAAGCTTACGGCAAGCAGCGACAGCACGCGGTCCTGCGAGCGCGGCCTCAGGTGCTTGATCTTGGCCTTGAGCACGCGATCGAACCTGAGCGCCGCGCGCCTCCGCTCGAATTCGCCGTCGGCTCCGCGCACGGTCTTCTCCCAATCGAAGCGATTGAGCACGGCGGCGAAGCGCTTCTTCGACGGCAGATAGGCCATATCGCCGACGCGCAGCACCGCATCCTGCAGATGCGACGACACGACGGCGAGGTCCTCTTCGTCGAGAGCGATGAGTTTGAGCTGCTTATCCATGGCACGGGCGGCTTCTTCTGGCATGCCCCTAGCACGCTAAAGCGTGTCGCAAAACGATTAACTCGCTTGGAGCCGTCAGCCGGCAAGCCGCTCGATATGGGCGCCGCATTGGCCGAGCTTCTCCTCGATGCGCTCGAACCCGCGATCGAGGTGATAAACGCGGCCGATCATCGTCTCGCCCTGGGCGGCAAGCCCGGCGATGATCAGCGACACGGAAGCGCGGAGATCGGTCGCCATCACCTGCGCCCCGCGCAGGCCCGCAGGGCCAACCCCGGTGACGAAGGCGGTGTCGCCCTTGAGGTCGATCCGGGCGCCGAGCCGCGCCAGCTCCTGCACATGCATGAAGCGGTTCTCGAAGATCGTCTCGCGGATCTGCGAGGTGCCGTTCGCCATGCACATCAGCGCGATGAGCTGAGCCTGCAGGTCGGTCGGGAAGCCCGGGAAAGGCTGGGTCTCGACCGATACGGGCTGCAGGCCTCCGCCGTTCCGCGCCACGCGTAAGCCCGTCGGCCGCTCCTCGATCTCGACGCCGGTCGAGCGCAAGGTCTGGAGCGCCTCTTCGAGCAGGTCGGCACGGGCGCCGTCGAGCAGCACCTCACCGCCGGTCATCGCGACGGCCATGGCATAGGTCCCTGTCTCGATGCGATCGGGCAGCACGGCATGCTCGGCACCGTAAAGGGTCTCGCGGCCCTGCACCCAGAGCGTCGAGGTGCCCATACCCTCGATCCGCGCGCCCATCTTGACGAGGCAGGAGGCAAGGTCGGCGACCTCGGGCTCGCGCGCAGCCCCCTCGATCAACGTCTCGCCCTTGGCGAGCACGGCAGCCATCAGCGCATTATGCGTGGCGCCGACCGAGACCTTGGACAGCTCGACCTTGCCGCCGGTCAGGCCGCGCGGCGCGCGCGCCAGCACATAGCCGCCTTCGAGCTCGATCTCGGCGCCGAGCTGCTGCAGCGTGGTCAGGTGCAGGTCGACGGGGCGCGTGCCGATGGCGCAACCGCCCGGCAGCGAGACCTTCGCCTTGCCGCAGCGGGCGACGAGCGGCGCGAGCACCCAGAAGCTCGCGCGCATGCGCGCCACCATCTCATAGGGCGCGGTGGTGTCGACGATCTCCTCGGCGGTGAGGCGGAAGGTCTGGCCGTCGCTGTGCCGCTGGCCGGTGCGCTTGCCGGCGATGGTCACGTCCACGCCGTGATTGCCGAGAATGCGGGCAAGCAGGTTCACGTCGGCGAGCCGCGGGACGTTCTTCAGGGTCAGCGTCTCGCGGGTAAGAAGGCTCGCGATCATCAAGGGCAGCGCTGCGTTCTTGGCGCCACTGATCGGTATGGTGCCATTCAAGCGCTCGCCGCCGACTATGCGGATACGATCCATGTCGTGCTAGCTCCCTCGAAAGCGCCCGTCCCCTTGCGCTTAAGCTAAGGTCCCCGTCTGTGCCGGGAGCGGCCTTCCCCGCCGCTCGCCGGAAACCTCAACCTTACTCCTTGGGAGCCTGTCTGTCCTCCCTGTTCGTGAGCGGGTCCTGGTGCTTGCGCGCCTTGCCTTGTTCCTTGCGTTTCAAGAGGTTGGCGCGGAGTTCGCGCTCCAGACGGGCGCGCCTTTCGGCTTGCGCGCCGCCCGCCTTCGCATTTGCGTCATGTGTCTTGGCGGCCATCGTTCCATCGAGCCTCGCGCCTCCTTATATCATGGCGCTCTGAAGTCTTCTGCGCGTGTCCCGCAGCTTGCGTGAGGCTGGTCCCTATGGCAGGGTCCGCCCGCGCGAACGCCCGCCAAGGGCGGGGCGCGTCACCTCAAGATCGCCGCCGTAGCTCAGTGGTAGAGCACGTCATTGGTAATGACGGGGTCGAAGTTTCGATTACTTCCGGCGGCACCATTTTTCCTTTTATATTCAAAGCGTTGTTTGATATAAAACCGTCAGCGTACTGATTTATGCATACGGGCTATGCATACGGAGGGCATTTTCAGTACACGTTGCGCGTGTCCGCCGCGTGTGCGGCTTTTAGCCCAACCCCGGTAGGTGGTAGCGGAAGATCGGCTGACCGGCGCGTACGGCGAAGACACGGGCGCGTGCGGCAACGAAAATGCCCCGGCAAGCCTGCGCCTGCCGGGGCGGTCCTTCTCGTGGATGAAGCCTAGTGGTGCAAGCCGCCGTTATGGGCGTCGATGACCGCAAGGCACTCCTGCAGCCGGTCCATGAGGGTGTCAGCTATTGCAATGGACACGACTCCGCTTGGGAGGCGGGCGACGCCCTCGTTGCAGACCACCTTCTGATGCAGCCGCACCGGAAAGGGCATGACCGAGTAGTAAGGCATGTCGCCCGGCTCTTCATCGACGTGATGGCTGCGCGAAATATGGAGCCCGTCGAGCGTGGCGACCGGCTCCAGGGAGATCTCATCGTAGTCCATCACGCCGCCTCCTCTTCCGCCATGTCAGCGACCGCCCGCATGACGCGCTGGTCGTTACCGTTCGGGATGGGCAACGCGTCCATCCGCTTTGTGAATTTGCTCCAGGTCTCGACCCTGGTGCGGCGCGGCTTCTTCTTCTTGACGTCCGGGTTAGGACACAAGGACTTGGGCAGCACCCTGCTCGATTTATGGACGACTCCGATCAACGGACTTTCTCCTGTCACCCTCGCCTGATTGCGAGGTCAGGGACCATCGCTCTGCGTCGGACACGATCCAGTTGAGCCTGACTTGTTAGGTAGCGAAGTGTGTATGGCTGCGCGTGCGTTGATCCGGTGGCACCAGAGCCACTTGCCAACGAGGGTGCTCAAGCCCTGCGGTAGTTCCCGACAGTCGAGATGGACTCGGACGCTGCCTTGCAAGCTGAGTGCGTTGTCCCGCTTCATAGCAGCGAGCTTTGCCGTCGAGCGAAAGAAGCCATCGCGGTCTCCGTCGTCCCGGCATACGAGTCCTTTGATGCGAAGCTTCTTCCGCCAGTAGCGCGTGACGGCAAGCTTCTGGTCAAGGTACGCTTGGTTTGGGACGGCGAAGCCCGCGCATGAGTACTGCCGCGAAGCGTAGCGCGCGTAGTTCTTGATGAAGCGTAGCAGAGCAGCGTCCCGCGTCGTGGTGATAGGCGGCTGCGCCCACTCCCTCATCAATTCGGCTTGCCACTTTCTGTCTGTCCAGTGACTCTGCTTGTACCTATCGGAGCAGTGCTGGCAGACCCAAAACGTCCCGCCACCAAGCTTCGGCGAGACCGTCAGCCTCACTTCGGCTGCTCGCTTGTGGCAGTAGAGACAGAAGCGCAGCGGGGCGTTGGTACGTTTCTTCAGAGCCAAGCGTGCTAGGCGTACAAACCTGTTTGCGACCAACGAGGTGTACGTCTCGTCCGAGCCCTCGCAAAGGAAGCGCTCCACGCGAAGAATGCAGCCGTCACAAAGCTCCAGTGCCCAAGGCGGTAATTTCGCTGGCGAGCACCCTTCAAACCTCCTCAGAAAGGACCAGTTGTCCTGCCTCTGAAAAAGAAGCTTCCGGTGCTCGCCAGCGATGTTGCCGTCACAAAGACGGCAGCGCCGACGCGCTAGACGCCAAGTTCGACTGGTGCGCCTAGTTGCATCTTCTCGGCTTGGGCGGGAAGATCGCGCAGCGCTTTCGCCACGTTGATCTCCATCTCCACGGTCTCGACAATGGTCATAGCGAGCTTCGCCATCGCATTTGCCGACGTTGCGTTGGTCTTGCCCTGCCGCAACCTGTCCATCTCGTCGAACATCGCTTCTCGAAGTCCGGCTGATGTTCTGGCTACGTTTGGCAGCGGCTCCTCGCCGTTGCCGTTCTTCCTCTTCGCCATCTTTCACTCCGTGCTGTAGCCCTAGATGGATTGACGGCAAGAGTAGGGCTGAAGTCTCATGCCGCAGCAGTGGACGACCGTCCAGCGCATTTCGTGAAACCTTGGTCATGCCTACTCATACTTTTCCCGACCCCATCTCCTGGGCGACGATCCAACTTTATTTTTGCGTTGCTTAATGCCTGCAGTGGCGCACGCTTGGCTTGTCTAGCGGCTCAAATTTGAGCGCTACCCACCACGCAGGGCACCGGCTAAGGGGAAGACAAACCACTCTGTGCGCCTCGCCCTCCGCCGCTAACCAGACCTCGAAAGAAACAGCCTGCTTCGCGGGACTTCTGCCCTCAGAAACGTATGTGTGGGGACAGGACCGGCGTGGGTGCCGGTCGCGGAAATGGAGGAGAATGGAAAATGACAATGGAAGAGGAAATGGACGCGGAAGACCGCCGTGCCTTGGACGATCCGAAGACTGTCGCTCAGGTGATCCAAAACTTACGGGAGTTGCGAGAAAAGCTCGCCCGCGCTGACGACCTTGAGCATGTCGGATCGCTCTGCGTGGCGCTGCAGGCACTGATCATGCAGCAGGAGCGGCTGCAGCGCGCCGCATAACAGGGACCGGCGTGGTGCCGGTCGCCATGAAGGAGGAAGAGAGATGCGTAGTGCAGACGACATTGCCTTCGAGATGAGGCGCGCGAAGCGCAAAGGTGGTGAGACGTACAGGTACGCGATCCGCGTTTTGGAGAGCGTCTACTATCAGCAGTACGTCAGCAACGGTAATTGCGTCGATGAAGACCTGACTGATCTTGTGTGCCTGCTGACGTCCTTCGTCTCAGACGTCTTCGGCGTTGACGAGAAGCACGTATCCAAAGACCTTCGGCTGGCGATGGACTTCCGCTCCGCCGTAGTCAAGGAAGGGCTCGCCGAGATTTCACCTGACGAGAAGCCCAGGATCAAAAGCATCCTGCGTGAGGCTTGCGGCTTCCGCCCCACATCGTACCAGGAAGCCAATGACGTGCTTGAGCGTGCGGGTTATCCACGCACCAACCCGTACGTCATTGACGACTTGCTGCTGCCGGACTCGGTCGGCAACTGAAGCGCACAAGAAAAGGGGCGGGTCGCTAATGACCCGCCCCAAGTTAGCCGCGCAAGGGAGTGTGGGGCGCGCGGCGTTGAGGTACTAGGGAGTGGAGGTGCCTCCGACCTCGCCAGCGATGTAGTCGAAGGTGCTGGCGAGGTTCTCGCCGAGCAGGTTGACCGCCGTCAGGATCGCGACCGAGATACCGGCTGCGATCAAGCCGTACTCTATGGCCGTGGCTCCAGACTCGTCGGCGGCAAACTTGCGGATCATGGTCTTCATATTCGTCTCCTTCGTTGTGGGCATGATCGCCCCCACGACCGCCGAGTCGCCCCGGCGGTCGGAAGTGCTCACGCCCTGTAGTCCCGAATGCCGATGGCGCGCGCTGCGCCATACTGCTTCCGCGCGTCGACCGATCCCGACAACGGACGTACCTTCGGGAGCGGCTTGGCGGTGTGCTTGACGGGTAGCGTGAGCGACAAAACAAATCGAAGGAAGCCCGCAATCGACCGAGCCCGCTGCCTCCGGTTCATCGCGCGCATGATCTGGACAATGTCACTATCCTGCCTCATTGCGGGTAGACCCGGTTAGTGATCCGATCCAGGACAGCGTCCAATTCGGCGTCGGTCAGGTCTTCATCGAGGAAGAAGCCGGTGTGCCGGGCTTCGATCTCGTCCGGCGCAGGGTTGGACTCGATGAAGGCGAAGCAGTCGTCATCGATCATGTCCTCGTAGAAGGCGATGACCGAGCGCAGTAGGTGCTGTGCTTCCCGCTGCGCGGCTTCCACCGGGTCGCATGGTACAAGATGCAACTCGGCGCATTTTCGGGTAGGGAAGGTCAACTTGGACATGGAGGCGGTCCTCCTTGTTCGAGCCAGCGGCGGGCGAAGGTTTGCAGCCCTTCGTTCGTCGCGCCCTGCCCTCGGCAAGGCAGTCCAAGACAGGCGTACTAACCGCCGGACAGCGAGCGCTCCATTAGGAGTTGGTTAGTAATAACCGTAGGCCTTTACCGCCCGGCAAGATCGCGCGTGCTTCTCTGCCCTTGAGGAGGACACGCCCATGCTCCAAAAGGTCGACAACGACGCAGCCGAGATCGGCGCGCTGTACAATCGGTCACGCGCAGCGCTGCGGGAAAGCCTTGTCGCTCGGCTCGAATGCGGCCGCAGACTCATCCTGAAAAAGGACGAGCTTCCGCACGGTATGTTCGGCATGTGGCGCAAAGCCAACGCTGAGGTGCTTGGCTTCAAGAGTGTGGCCACGTCCAGCCGTCTGATGAAGGTAGCAGAAGAGTACTGTCGGGAAAACGGCTTGAGCCTCGACCAGCCAATTGTTGCGCTGGCGAAACATTTAAGTAATGCCGCCCAGGCGGAGATGGTCGCCAGACTGTGGGGTCACGACGCCAATACTAACCCGAATGCCAACCGCGATAGTTGCGACGAGTGGTACACAAAGTCCTACGTCATTGAGCCCGCCCGTGCTGCGATGGGCGGTACAATTCATCTCGACCCTGCGTCCAATCCGACAGCCCAAAAGCTGGTGCGCGCAAAGAAGACCTACTTCAAGCCGGAGAAAGCAAGCAAAGATGACCCACTGGTTGGCGGTCTTGATCCGAAAGCGAAGTGGTACGGCAACGTGTGGCTCAACCCACCATTCAGTCAGCCAGCGTGCAGACTATTCGCTGAGAGGCTGCTGAAGGAGTTTGACGACTACAACGTCGATAAGGCGGTCTTCCTGTCGCTCTTCAAGCCTGGGCAGTACTGGTGGGATGGGCTTGCTGCCACCGGCACCGTCTGCCTGACGGGACCATTGAGTTTCTACCAGAAAGACCCTGACGAGAAAGGCGTCTCTCCGTTCCAGCACGCGATCATTGGACTCGGCATCGATCCTCCGGTCTTCGAGGACGCGTTCGGTAGCCTTGGGTTGATAGTTCGTCAGTTCGACGTCTTCGATGACTGGTCGAAGACCGCCGACCCTGAGTTCGTGAAGACGCTGTACGAGTTGCACAAGAAGGAAGGCGCGTACGAGAAGCGCTGACGATCTGACTTAGAAGAGCCACCTCTGACCCGTCCCTGAGCGGAGGCGGGTCAGTATGAAGGGAGCATGACCGATGCTCCGACCGATCCGCTTGAGTTGCTGAAGCGCGCCGACGTCCTGCGCCTTCTCCGTATTGCCAAGCCCACGCTCCGCCGCTGGATACGCGGCGGGCTTTTCCCGCGACCGTTTTATCTGAGCCCTACGCTGCCGGTCTGGCGGCGCACGGACATTGAGCGCTGGCTCGCCGAGCGCGAAGCCAAAGCCGCCACGAAGGGCGCGTAGCCGAGGCGACTTGCTTTCCGCGCTATGCGCCGCCACGTCTTGCCGTCAGCGGTTGCGGGCAGGCACTGCTGATCCCCTGAAAACCCATTCATGCCCGCGCCGCCGCGAAGGTCCGCGAATGCGTGCGAGCACGTCCATGAAACGAATTAGCCCGACGACCGGGGCAGCGGTCGCCGGGCTGGAATTCCTACGGGCTGGAGGGCCGAGGAGAGCCGCGTGGCTTTGCCTAATGAAAGGGGCCGTGCGGTGACCCCCCACAGTTGGCAAGTCCCGGCGCGGAAGGCAAGTCCGGCAATAAAGCCGCCATTCCGGGCGGTCATCTTCCTCGACAAATGCGCCTACAGGGCACGTGAGCGCCCGTCCGCCGATGAGATGCGCTTCCTGCGCCAGCATAGCCTCAAGGTCCGCGTCCGGCGTGGACGAAAGATCTGGCGCGGCAAGCTGAAGGACCGGGACTGGCTCATTACTATCGTCGTGCCCGACCGCGATGCGCTGTACCGACTATGGGAAATGGACGCCGAGCCCAACTACGTCGAGATCGCACTCGACCTTGGCTTCCGGTCACCTACCCGCATGCACGAGTGGTGCGAGCTTCACTGGCGCAAGCCGCACCGAGGCAAGCAGGAAGTGGTGCGCTTCGGACGCACGACGTATACCGCGCCCCGACGCGCACCGAGGAATGTCGTCTGGTACTCGCATCGCAAGAGCAAGCTGCACGGAGATCGCTGCTTGCATATGGAGCTTCGGCTGAAGGGACTGCCCATTCTCCGCAAGCACGGCATCGACGCTGAAACGATCATGGACATGGACCTGCGTCCAATCCTCGATGCCAACCTTCATTTCTACGAGTGGGAACCAAAGCTCGACGTAATCGCCAAGCGTGCGCTTGGTCGCAAGCGTGACTGGATGCACAAGCTGGACAATGGCTGGCTGCTACCACGCTTTGGTAGATGTCATCCTTACACCGCCTCAAACAACCCTCAACTCCGCAGGAAACAGCCAAAAACGCTTCTAACTAACTCCGAGCACACGGAGCACTCTCATGCAGCATGACGACAGCATGCAAACTGACGGTAGACGCGCACTGAAGGTGCTGCTTCTGCACGACAGGCATATGCCGACAAAGGAATTGCATGCACGACTGAAGTCTCAAGGCTTCTTCATGACCAGTTTTTGTGTGTCATCCATGCGTCTATCCTTTTTGCATGATCTGCGGGTGCTGAGAGACGCCGATCACCTGCGTAAACTTCCTCTCAGCAAGCGTAGACGCTCGAACAGGACTCGGAAGTCCTCCGCTTCAGCGACTCCCAGGCACCATTATGCCGGGAACGACGACTGATCTGACTAAGCCAGTATGTCTGGACGTCCATGAAAGAGGAGGACGTCCCAATGGGTTTCTTTCCAACGACCGGCGCTCGTGCGCGCACCACAACTACACACCGCGTCACCGAGAAAGGACCACCTTGTCCGAGGTGCAAGCAGCCTGCTGAGGTGTGGGAGCATGACACACCACCGAAAGGTCGCTCGTACTACCGACAATGGTCCGTCTGCTGCAATCCGAATTGCGGGACAAAGCAATTCACCGATCCGCGCGACAAGGTGGTGGGCTGATCATGACCCGCTTGAAAAGGCGGAAGGAGATCGCCCGGCAAATGGACGCTGCTGGCGTACCGCAAAAGAAAATCGCCAAGGCACTCGGCGTGAATGAACGCCAAGTACGTCGGGATTTAACAGCGGACAAGAAGTCCTCTAAAGCGGACAAAAAGTCCGCATCCAAGAAGAAGGACGACAAGAAGGAGCAGATCCGCCGCGACCTCGGGCGCGCTGGAAAGTCTCAGAGTGAGACCAAAAAGTCTCAGAGTGAGGCATCCAAAAGGAAGGACGACAAGAAGGAGCAAGTACGCCGCAGGAAGATCAGCCAGGGAGTACGTGCCGCGTACAAACGCAGTCCAAAACCAATTCGGGAGTTGACTCCCGTTTTGGAGGACGAGCAAGACGAAGCCAAGTACCTCCGCTCACTCGGCTTGTTGCCAAGACAGATCGACGTCCATCTCTCACGCCAACCGACAGCAGAAGAACATGAACCACCAAGACCGGAGTCAGTCGGTGCAATGTTTGGCAGACCGGGCAGGAAATAAAGCGGCCAGACAAGGCCGTAGGAGGCGCGTGCAGGCCGATAACAGGCACGGTAGGGGACAGGGGACCGGGATCAATGAAACCGGCCTCTACGTTGCGGACATTCATTGCACCGCTTGCACGTCAATCGACCGTCCCACGCTGACCACGTGATCGCTGCGTGTCTAACTAACATGCCCCTGAGCAGACAGCCCGAAACCGACCGTACTGCTCCCGCTCGATAGACGACAAGGCGATCACCGGATTATCCACACGCACTCACGAAGCACGCTGTCCCAACGCGACAGATCTTGAAGTGCGTCATTTGTCCTGACAGTACAGCAGCAATAAACGCCCGTGTTTCAGGCGCTTTCTGCGTGCGGACTTGGATTTTATGCACACCGTAAGCACGTGTGACGCATGGAAAACCGGCCTATCGACTCGCCACGAATGCCCGGCAGCAAGGCTGTCGAAAGCACGCAGCACAGGCTCATTCCCTATGCCGGTACGCTGCCGCTTGCGTCGTTGATGGAGCAGTTGCTTCGCACCATCCATGCGCTTGAGCACGACCACGGCGTCCATATTCGCATCGACTTCGCTGACGAAGCCAGCCGTGCACATGCCTTGTCTTTCTTGGAGGAGCGGAATGCAGCAGCGTAGCAAGACCAAGCGACGCAAGCGCGTGCAGAGCGAAGGGCTCAGCGTCTATCGCGAGCAACTGCTTCCTGCTCGCTGTCGCTTGACCAGCGGCAAAGACCTGCTGCCGCATGTCGACAAGCGCAGCGTTTGGTCCAAGCGCTTCCACGACCTTATCGACCATTTCGCTCACGACCTTGGCGGCATGAGCAACCTCACCACTGCGGAGATGGAGTTGGTGCGTCGATGCGCTTGCCTTGGCGTGGAGATCGCTCGGGTCGAGACGGAAATTGCTCAATGCGAGAAGGAGAAGACGAGTCCGCGTCTGCTCGACGGCTATCAACGGCTGGTCGGTGCGCAGCGCAGGTTGTTTGAAACGTTGTACGGCGAGCGGGGCCTTCCTCGTCGGTCTCGTGCTGATGCAGCGAGGGACGTCACTCCGTTTGCACCATCACTAGCGAAGGTTCGTCGCCTGATGAGCGAGCCCGCAGAGGAGGCGTTGTGATGCAGCGCGTGTCCTTCCTCTACCTCAGCGACGAGCAGCTTGCGGCGCTCGCCATGTTTGTGGTCACCGGCGTCATCGTCTTGAGCCCGGACCTGTACGAGCGCTTGCGTGCTGAGCTTCATGCGCGGAGGTCAGCGTCATGAAGACGAAGCGTCGTGATCCCATGATCGTGCGCAAGAAGAAGCGGAAGCGTCTTCATGCGCTTGAGCGACCGCACCAACAGCAGCCGATACCAGTCAGCCGCACTGGCCTGCACCGTCTATCGGACGAGCAGTTCCAGGCGTTCTTGGACGCGTGGAATGACGTGATCGTCCGTGACGGGATCGACGCCAATCCGTTGTCCGTCGAGGAGATGGAGGTCGTGCTTGGCGAGGGTGAGCATCGCGGCTGGATCGCGCCGGAGGATCGGATCGCACGAAGGCTGCATCGACCGATGAGGCGTGTGGTTTGAGCAGGAAGCAGAGAAAGGCCGTAGCGCGTAAGCGCGCTGCACGAATTGCACGACGGAGGAGCGGCGGTACACCGCGCCACTCACAGGTTTGGAGAAAGGACAGGGTACAAAATGACCAAGTGGATCAAGAAGGACGAGTCGGAGATCTTGGAGGACGGCGAGAGCCTGATCGTCAAGACGACCATGATCGACAACCAGACGAAGGCTGACGCCAAGTTGTCGGCATCCGACGAGGCGTATTACGACGGCAGGGATCGTCTTGCCGGTAAGCCGATGTCCATGTCACGCGAGGCGTACGTCAAGCGATTGTCAGAGCGTTACAAGGTCAAGGGCGCTGCAGCGTGACCGAGACACCGTCACAAGCCGCACGCATCGCTGCAGCCGCAGACCGGCAACGCCAGCGTCTTGAGCGAGCGTTGGCAGAAGTACCGACAACTGAGCGGCAGCGGGAGTCTCGTGCTCGCCGGATCAAACGCTTCCGCAACTCGGCTGCTGGCTTGGAGCGAACGGCAACAGCACTCATGCTGCAAACGAAGGAGGAGTAACGCGTAATGTCACAATCACCAGCACCAAGCCTGACCCATACCGAAGTCGCATTCACATCATCCGGCTTCGGCTACAGTCTGCGCAGCGCGCCGAAGGCGCAAAACAAGTACGCAAAGCTCTGCGTCATGGCTGAGGACGCACGGCAGGCTGTATTCACCTGCGGCGAGGATATCAAAGCACTCAGCCGCAAGGACGTGCTCAGCACCAAGGACCGTATCCGCTTGGACGAGCGGCAGAAGCAACACCCTGGGCTTATGCAGACCAGCGGCACGCTGAACCAACTGCTCAACCGCGTGCGCGCCTTTGTTACGGAGCATGACGCGAAGGGTACGGTCTTCGCCGACGCCGGTCGTATCCGCCTCACCAACCGGAAGGTCTCCGACCTTGTGCGGCGTCTAGCGATCTTGCGTGATGAGCGGAAGACCGTACTAGCCGCCAAGGTCACAGCAGACACCGTCAAGGAGCGGGCTCGCGCGATCCTGCAGCGGACACCGCCTCCCAAGCTCAACGATCAAGGCGAGTTGTATATTCCGCCGGTGGAGCGCGCTGACTTCGGTACACGCTCCTATCCACTGCCGTCCGACCAGAGCTTCGCCAAGAGCGGCATGATGTTGGGCTTGGCTTGGGCTCTGAGTCCGAAGGCGGTGTTGGACCTAGTCGACCGGCTTGCTGAGCAAGACTTCCCCAAGGAAGGTCTCAGCGAGTTGGATCGGCGTACTCGTGTCCGCGAATTGGACGACGAAGTACTAGCCATCGAGCGCGAACTCGAAGGTCATGCGGAGCATGGCGAGGCACGGCGCGCGGAGGCAAACCCGCTTGCTGTACTCAACGTCATATTTTCCAGTCTCGGTACACTTCGCGCCGAGAAGGAGAAGCGGAAGGCTGAGCGCGAAGCGGAGAGAGCCGAGCGCGAAGCCGAGAAGCTGTCGGTCGCTACGGTCGAAGGGTCGAGCGTGCCGGTCGACGCCGCTTAAAAGAAAAAGGGCTCGTCGGTGTCACTTCCACCGGCGAGTCAGTCGGCGGGGTGAACCTCCTTGCGCCGACAACCGGACGGCTGGTGTTGATGGTTGCGCCAGCCGTCCACTCTCAAGCATCACCAGCCAGTGTCCCCTCCCTCTCGCTGGCTGGTGAACAACGCGACGGCTTCAGGCTCGATGCACTTGGAAGCCCGGCGCGTCGGAGGTGCTGAGTGGTCTTACCGCTTCTCCCGCTCAGCACCTCCATTCCCTTGAACGAGGTAGTCCATGACTAGAGATCCAAAACGCACGTACGAAAATTCCAAGCGCAACGCTATGAACCGAGGCATCGAGTGGACGCTCTCGTACGAGCAGTGGTGGGCGCTATGGGAAGCGTCGGGACATTGGGATGATTACGGCTGTCGGCAGGGCGGCTTCGTCTTGGCTCGGATCGACACGACCAAGGGCTTCCACCTCGACAATGTCGTGATCCGCCCGCACACGCTGCCTAGCCCGTAAAGCCGGGCGACAGCGGGGTGTGTGGGCGCGTACGGCGCGATTAAGCTGGTAGGGGCGATGGTTGCCGCCCTTCTGCCTTACCCGCGCGTACGCGGCGGACAGCGGCGGGACGTGCCTTGGCAACGACCGCCTCGACGTGATCGCTCCACTTCGTCAAGAGTGACGCCTTCCGCTTCAGCGCCAGCCCATGGGAATATCCCGCCGTCACCGATCCGCTTGAGTGGTTGAGGATCAGCGCGCGGTCGAACTCGTCGTGACCGTGGTCCTCAAGCCAAGTCGCAGCGGTATGCCTGCAGGCATGGTACGTGAAGTCGGCTGGTGCTCCTGCCTTGATCAGTTTGCGCTGAAGCATCAAGCCGGTGACCGAGAGTGGAGCCCTACCCCGACCGCGAAAGACGTAAGGGTTGTCGTCTTCCTTTTTCGGCAGCAGCGCTTTCAGCATACGGACAGCCAGCGGAGGCAACGGCGTGACGTAGGTCCGCTTCTTCGTCATCGTCTTCTTGCTCTTGGTCAATTCAAACGGCGTGACCCACACCGGCACTTCACCGTCCAACTTCAGGTGGCTGCGCTCCATTTGAGCCAAGGCAGTCTTCCGAGGTGCGAGCAACAGCAGCAGTTTGAAATACGACTCTTCGACCTTGGTCAGTTTGCCTGCCGCCTTCCAGATCTGCCGCACCTCATCGTCGTCATAAACGCGATCACGGACCTGCTTCTCATAGACGCATTCGACCGCGTCCATGATCGGAGCGTCGACCAGATCTCGCTTCCAGCACCAGCGCCAAAACTTCCTGAGCACGGACAGCGTGCGCGCAGCCTTCGGCGCATGCCCTGCGGCGATCATGCCGTCGACCAGATCTTGAGCGTCCTTCCTGGTAATGGTCCTGATCGGCTTCGCCAGCCAAGCACCGCACACGACCTTCAGCGCGTGCTTGGACGCCTTCCATGATCGTTGTGACGGCTGCGCGTAGAGCCTGATGAAGTCGTCGGCAACCGACTCAAACACGTCCTTGGGCTTTGGAGTCTTGGCTTCACCTTCGCCGGTGCGCGGGTCGACGCCCTGCTTCGCAAGACGCCGATCCTCCCGCACCAGAGCAAGGGCAGCATTCACCTCCGGGTCTTCACCGCCGTCGTCACGCGCCATCTCGCCGAAGCGACCGAGCGTGCGCCTGCACCATTTGTCGCCGAGTTTGAATTGCGAGAAGAAGGTCTTGGTCCCGCCCGCGCCGATCAGCAGACCGAGACCCTTCTGCCCGCCCTTGTGCCAGAGCAGGCGTTGACCCTTTTTCGGGAGCCATGCGCGGGCGATGACCTTGTCGGTGAACTCGATGCGCGCGGGCAGCACACGCTCACGCTGCTTGTCCATTGCCACGGGCTCTCCTCCGTACGCGGCTAATACTGGCTTATGCATAAATGGGCTGTTTTCGGACCCCATTTTCATGAGTCCAGGCTGACCCCAGGCTGATCCCAGGTTGACCCCTATCGCTTTGAAAGTACTGGTGTTTTCGACCGCGACACTGCCATAGAAACGGCAGTTTTCCAAGCCCTAGTGGCACATTGGTAATGACGGGGTCAGTAGTTCAATCCTACTCGGCGGCACCATTTCCCTGATCCTTTCCAGATTTTTCGTGCACGAATAATCTTGCCGCGCTTGATTTTTCGTGTACGAATAATACATGGAGATCGTCTGGGACGAGCCGAAGCGCCAGCTGAATCTTGCCAAGCACGGTCTGGACTTCGCCGGCCTCGACTCCGCGTTCTTCGAAACCGCCATCGTCATGCAGGTCAAGCGGGGCCGGTTCCTCGCCATTGGCGAGCTTAGCGGCGAAATCGCCGTGAGTGTTGTGTTCAAACCGCTCGGCACCGAAGCGGTCTCGGTGATCTCGATGCGCCCCGCGAGCCGCAAGGAAAGGAGCCGCCTATGAGCCGCAAGTTCTCGTCAAAGCGCCGCCTCACCGACGCAGAGGAGGCCGAGATTCAGAAGATGATCGCCTCCGACCCCGACAATCCGGAGGCCACCGACGAGCAGCTCGCCAAGGCCAAGCCGTTCGCGGAAGCGTTCCCCGAACTCATGGAGAGCATCAGGCGTGCGCGTGGCCGTCCGCGTGTCGAGGCGCCGAAAGAGGCGGTCACCTTGCGCCTCGATCCAACAACGCTCGATAAGTTCAAGGCAACCGGAAAAGACTGGCGCGCCCGGATGGTGAAAGTTCTGGAAAGAGCCAAGGTCTGAGGGTCCCCGCGAGCACGTCAGCGCGCGAAGCTCCGGCTTTCGCCCTCCCCGCAAATGAAAAAGGCGATTGGCTCGTGGCCAACCGCCTTTTGAAACAGTTCCGGTGGCCGCGCGCTAGTTCGCCTTCTGACACTCCGGATCGTCGGGATTGTTCTGGCACGGGCACCAAGACGAGTCGGACGCCTTGCAGCCCTTGGCGATGGCCGACTTCTGCTTCTCGGCACCGGCCCACTCGGCCTCGTCGATGCGGTTGTTGCTGTCCTTGTCCATCATCGTAAAGGTCGGGTTCATCGTCGGATCAAGCTTGCCCTCGCACGCGGTGAACTCCGCGCGGTTGACCGAGCCGTTGCCGTCGGTGTCGCAC
This sequence comes from uncultured Methyloceanibacter sp., assembly GCA_964634195.1. Taxonomy (GTDB): domain Bacteria; phylum Pseudomonadota; class Alphaproteobacteria; order Rhizobiales; family Methyloligellaceae; genus Methyloceanibacter. Next base: position 47,631 of record CAZWIO010000006.1, read on the forward strand.
ATCTTGAAACCGTCAGCCCAGGCGGTAGCGGCGACAGCGGGTGTTCCCGACACCAGCAGAACCGAAAGTAACGCTAAAGCGGCCCAAGTTTTGGTCATTGCGTTCTCTCCCTAATACTTGTTCTAACGTCACGATGCCGTCGCCCATGGCGGACCAACGGTCCCCGTCCCATGACGGACAACGGTCTTGCCGCCGCATTTTCGCGGCCATACAACGGGCGCCTGCTTTCATCGTTTAATCAATGGCAAACCTTCCAAATCCAGGCGGCCACACTATCCGGGCGGGCACTGGCAGAGATCCGCTCACTTCGAGACCAATAATTTGGACGGCCTGAGCGGCAGCAAGACCTCTGGCGTCTGGACCATGAAGAGCCTGGAGGTTGGAAGAACCGGCAGGATTACCAGGACATCATTGGTAATGACTGGGTCGATAGTTCAAACCCGCCCGGCGGCACCATTTCCCTTGCCTTTGCGGTAACCCAGCGCCACGCTCAGTCAAGACGGGGGCCCGGGGATGCTGGATCGCTTCCAGGCTTGGTGGAGCACGGTCGAGCCGCCACGCAAGGTGATGCTCGCGGCGCTCGCGCTGCTGACCTTCGCGCAATTCCTGCCCATGACCGTCTACAGCTCGCGCGCGCAGCTCCAGACCGACGCCGATTTCAACACTGGCATGACGATCTGGTTCGACAGTGCGGACGCCATCGGCTGGCAAGTGCACCCGCAGGCCTTCGTCCTCATCCCACTCTTCGCGGCAATCTATCTCAGCAACCTCCACCGCCGCTGGTTCTGGCAGCGCTTCGGCTATTGGCTCACGGCCTGGCTGTTCATGGCGGCCATGGCGCCGATGAGCCGGAGCACCTGGGGCGGCATCTTGGGCTCGATCGCGATCATCATGGCGATCGTCGCCGCCTTCATGCAGTGGCGCCGTCCCGCGCCGGCGGCGGCGGAAGGCTAGACCCTCCCTTGCGCCGCCCGCGAGTCCGGTCGCCCTGGCTGGCCCGCCCGGAGCCAGGTCTCAATGCGCCTTGTTGAATAGGGCGAAGGCCGCGTAGCACAGCGTGAGCGCAAGGACCGGCCGCAAGAGCCATTCGGGCGCAACGCCGGCAAGTCTCGTTCCCAAAAGGACGCCGGGAATTGACCCCGCGAGCAGCGCAAGCAGAAGCATGAAATCGACATGGCCGAGACCGATATAGCCGATGCCGCCGACCAGGGTGAGCGGAACCGCATGCGCAATGTCCGACCCGACGACGCGCTTCGCCGGCAAGTGAGGGAAAAGCGCCGCGAGCACGGCAACGCCGATGGCGCCGGCTCCGACCGAGGTCAAAGTCACCAAGAAGCCCAGCGTCGCGCCGAACAGCACGGTCGGTACCGTCCGGTTAGATAGGTCTTCGTTGGGTTCCCGCTTCCATCTGCGAATCAGCACGGGATAAAAAACGATGGCCAGCGCGCTGACGGGCAAGGCGAAGGCTAGCCCGAAGCGAATCCAGTTCGCCACCGCCTCGGTGTCGAGCGGTACGAAATAAAGCACGGCGAGCAAAAGCAGCGCGGCCGGAAGACTGCCCAACGCCAGCCTCAGCACGATGGGCCAAACCACATGGTCGGCGGCATGATGACGCCAGCCGCCAAAGGTCTTCGTCGCGGCGGCGAAGAGGAGATCGGTTCCGACTGCCACTTGCGGCGGTACGCCGAATGACGCGATCAGGAGGGGCGTCATCAGGGCGCCCCCGCCGACGCCGGTAAACCCGACCAGGACGGCGACAGCGAAGCCCGCGACCGCAAGGGTCCACGGGCTGGCCGTTGCCCAACTCAGGTCAAGCATTGCGACGCCCCCCACTGCACGGCCCCTGGCGGAGCTTCTCTACTTCAATGAAATCCAGTCTAAAGGTCGATCAGCACGGGAACGCCGGCCGAGCGCAGGATGAGCGCGACTTCCTCGGCGCGGCGCCGGAACTCGGCAAGGTCCGCGGGCCCGCCTCCGAGATCCGCACAGAGACCCTTCGCCAGCAGCGCGCGGTTCAGCACCAGCACGTTCTCGCCGACCGCCGGCGCGCCGGCCTGCGCCCAGGTGATGACACCGCCTGCGACGGTCGCGCCGTCGATGGCGCTGACCAGCACGAAATTTCCGGTGAGCGGCAGGTCGCGGAACAGGTCGAGCGAGGTGGCGCGGCCGAGCAGGATGCGGCAATCGGCGATGTCGTTCATGCCGCAGCCATGCGCGGGCGCGGCGGCAAGCGTCTCGAAATCGACGAGCGCCGAGACGCTCATGCCGGTGACGGGCGTGAGGTCGGTCGCGGTACGGAGCAGATAGCCCATCTCCGGATCGAACGGCGCCTCCGACAGCCAGACGAGCCGCGCCTCGATCACATCGGCATTGACGGGACGGCGAGGCAGCTCCGACAGCACCGCGCCGCGCGAGATATCGAGATCGGTGTCGAGCACAAGCGTGACCGCATCGCCCGTGCCGGCCGCTTCGAGGTCGCCGTTCATGGTCGAGATGCGCTGCAAGGTAGCGCCTAGGCCACTGCGCGCATCGACGATGCGCTGGCCGACCTCGATGCGGCCCGAGGTGACGGTGCCGGCATAGCCGCGGAAATCGCCCGCGCGCAGCACGAGCTGCACCGGCATGCGGAACGGTTCGTCGGCGGTGATGATTGCGGGATCGACGCTCTCGAGCCGGTCGAGCAAAGTCGGCCCGCCATACCACGGCATGGCGGCTGAGCGGCGCACCACATTGTCGCCGGAGAGCGCCGCGACCGGGATGGTGGTGACCTCGGTGAAGCCGAAGCTCCGCGCGATCATGCGGAAGTCAGCCTCGATGGCGCGGAAACGCGACTCCGACCAGTCGATCAGGTCCATCTTGTTGACGGCAACGATCACCTTCCTGATACCAACCAGGTCGCAGATCGCGGCGTGACGGCGCGTCTGGCGCTTCACGCCGTGGCGCGCGTCGACCAGCAGAATGGCGACGTCGGCATGGGAAGCGCCGGTCGCCATGTTGCGCGTGTATTGCTCGTGGCCCGGCGAGTCGATGATGACGAAGCGGCGGTCCTCCGTCTCGAAATAGCGCCAGGCAATATCGATGGTGATGCCCTGCTCACGCTCGGCCTGGAGCCCATCGAGCAGCAGGCTGAAATCGATCTGCTCGCCGTTCACGGCGCGGCTCATCGAGGCGAGCGTCACTGCCGCGCGCTGGTCGTCGCTGACCCCGGCAGCATCCCACAGCAAGCGGCCGATCAGCGTGGACTTCCCGTCATCGACCGAGCCGCAAGTGAGCAGCTTGAGCAGCGCGCCCTTCTGCTTGGCAGGCGCGGGCGCGGCAGCCTCAAGCTCGGAAACGACCACTTCTTCGAGCCCAGCAAAATTCATCAGAAGTAGCCCTCGCGTTTCTTCATCTCCATAGCGCCGGCGGTGTCATGATCGATCAGCCGCCCTGCCCGCTCGGACACGCGCGCGGCAAGCGTCTCGGTGACGATGGCGTCGAGGTCGGCGGCGTCCGACTCGATGGCCGCGGTGAGCGGCCAGCAGCCGAGCGTGCGGAAACGCACGCGGCGCATGACCGGCTTCTCGCCGGGTTCGAACCGCATGCGCTCGTCATCGACCATGATGAGCTGGCCGTCGCGCGAGACCACCGGGCGCTCGGCGGCGAAATAAAGCGGCACCACGTCGAGCCCCTCGAGCGCGATGTAGCGCCACACATCGCCTTCGGTCCAATTCGACAGCGGGAAGACGCGCACCGTCTCGCCCTTGCCGAGACGGCCGTTGAGCAATTGCCACATCTCGGGGCGCTGGCGGCGCGGCTCCCAGCGATGGCCCGCGGCGCGGAAGGAGAACACGCGCTCCTTGGCGCGGGAGGCCTCCTCGTCGCGGCGTGCGCCGCCGAAAGCCGCATCGAAGCCGCCGGCATCGAGCGCCTGGCGGAGCGCAACGGTCTTCATGATGTCGGTATAGACCGACGGCGGATGGTCGAACGGGTTGATGCCGCGCGCGAGCCCGTCATGGTTGGTGTGCACGATCAAGTCGAGGCCGAAATCGCGCGCCGTCTTGTCGCGGAAGGCGATCATGTCGTGGAACTTCCAGGTCGTATCGACATGCAGCAGCGGGAATGGCGGCTTGGCCGGCCAGAACGCCTTGCGCGCGAGATGCAAGAGGACCGTTGAGTCCTTGCCGATCGAATAGAGCAGCACGGGCGCGCGGAATTGCGCCGCGGCCTCGCGGAAGATGTGGATGCTCTCGGCTTCGAGCAGCTTCAGATGCGAGGTGAGCGCGGTCATGCGGCCCTGCCCTTGTAGTTCGGGTTCATGTGCAGGCCGCACTCCTTCTTCTCCTCGTTCTCCCACCACCAGCGGCCGGCGCGCGGGTGCTCGCCGGGCTGGATCGCGCGCGTGCAGGGCGCGCAGCCGATCGAGACGAATCCGCGCGCATGCAGCGGGTTCACCGGCACGTTGTTGGCGGCGATATAGGCGGTGAGGTCCTGCGTGGTCCAATCGGCGACCGGGCTCACCTTGATCAGCCCATGCGCGTCGTCCCACTCGGCGAGCGGGACATCGGCGCGGTTGTCGGAATGCTCGCGGCGGAGCCCGGTGATCCAACCTTGCGCGCCTTGCAGCTCCTTATTGAGCGGGCGGACTTTCCGGATCTCGCAGCAGGCTTTGCGATTGTCGATCGAGTGGCGGAAGCCGAACACGCCGTCGCGCGCCACGAGCTCTTCGACCTCGGCTGCCTCCGGGACGACGAGCCGGATGCGCTTGCCGTAGCGCAGCTCCGACAGCTCGACGGTCTCCAGCACTTCCGCGAACAGGCGGCCCGTGTCGAGCGTGAACACGTCGATCTCGACACCGGACTCGGCGATGGCATGCAGGATAGCCTGATCCTCTAACCCCAAGCTGGTGGAGAAGGTGATGCGGCCTTCGACCCGGCGGGCGATCTCGCGGATGCGGTCGGTGAGCGTCTTGATCTGCCCGAGCCGTTTGTCCAGCGCCTCGGCCTCTTTGCGCGTGGCGTCGCGGCGGAGCGGAGACGGATTACGGAAGCCGCGCTGGTAATTGTGCTTGATGCGCGAGACCGAGCCTTTCCAGATCGCGGCATCCTCGGGATCGGTGATCTCGACGGTGTCAAAGCCCGAGCGCAGCAGGAACTGGGCGAGGTCGGGGATCAGATAGCCGACCGCCCTGATCTCGCCGGTGAAGCCGTGACGCTCGCGGAGCAGCACCGCGAGGCTGATGCCGCGCCCGTCGCCGAAGGTCGGGAATCGGATGGCGACCGGCCCGGCATTGCCGGAGGCGGCAGAGGCGAGCGCCGCCTCGTCGGCGGTCGGCTCGAGCAAGGTCGCGACCTCGACGGGGTCCTCGACCAGTGTGCCGGTGGCGAGATCAAGCAGCGCCATAGAGCGCCTCCTTGAAGGGCTTGGCGCCGACGCGCCGCCAGGTCTCGAGGAAGCTCTCCCCGTCGCTGCGGTTGGCGAGATAGGTGTCGATGATCGTGTCGATGGCTTGCGGCACGGCCTCGGCGCGGAAGCCCGGGCCGATGATGGTGCCGACCGACGCGTCGTCCTTCGGGCTGCCGCCGAGCGTGATCTGGTAGAGCTCGGTGCCTTTCTTATCGACGCCGAGAATGCCGATATTGCCCGAGTGGTGATGCCCGCAGGCATTGATGCAGCCGGACATGTTCAGCCGCAGAGGGCCGATCGCCTCCTGCCGCGCGGGATCCTCGAAACGCTTGGCGATCTCCTTGGCGATCGGGATCGAGCGCGCATTGGCCAGGTTGCAGTAGTCGAGGCCGGGGCAGCAGATCATGTCGCCGAGCAGGTCGTGATTGCCGGTGGCGAGCCCGTTGGCGCGCAGGATGTCGTAGAGCGCCACCACGTCCGACGTCGCGACATGCGGCAGCATCAGGTTCTGGGTGTAGTTGACGCGGATCTCGCTATGGCCGAACTGCTCGGCGAGATCGGCAACGAGCTCAATCGCCTCGGATGACGCGTCGCCAGGCGTGCGGCCAGGCTCCTTCAGCGAGACCACCACGGTCGAATAGCCCGGCACGCGATGCGCGCGCACATTGTGCTTCAGCCAATTGGCGAAGGTGGGGTCGGTGATGCGGCGCTGGTCGAGCGTCTCATCGCGGATCGGGCGAGGCGCGAGCTCGGGCGGCGCGAAATAAGAGAAGATGCGCTTACGCTCGTCCTCTGACAGGTCGATCGCGTCCTTATGTGTCGCCGCCCAATCGGCCTCCACGTCCTCGCGGAACTTGTCGATGCCGAGCTGATTGACGAGGATCTTGATGCGCGCCTTGTGGATGTTGTCGCGGCGTCCGTGCAGATTGTAAACGCGCAGGATCGACTCGATGTAGGAGAGCAAATGCTGCTTCGGCAGGTACGCCCTGATCTCCTGACCGACATAAGGCGTGCGGCCCATGCCGCCGCCGACCAGCACGCGGAAGCCGTTCTCGCCGTCAGGTCCGCGCACGATCTTCAAGCCGATGTCGTGGAAGGCGATCGCCGCGCGGTCTTCCGCGGCGCCCGAGATGGCGATCTTGAACTTCCGCGGCAGCCACGAGAACTCCGGATGCAGCGTCGACCACTGGCGCAGGATCTCGCACCAGGGACGCGGGTCCTCCAGCTCGTCATTGGCGGCGGCGGCGAAGGGATCGGCGGTGACGTTCCGCACGCAATTGCCGCTCGTCTGGATGCAGTGCATCTCGACATCGGCGAGCGCGGACAAAATTTCCGGCACGTCGACCAGCTTGATCCAGTGGAACTGAAGGTTCTGCCGCGTGGTGAAATGGCCGTAGCCGCGATCCCAGCGCCGGCCGATCATGGCGAGCTGGCGGAGCTGGCGCGGCGAGAGCACGCCATAGGGGATGGCGATGCGCAGCATATAAGCATGAAGCTGGAGATAGAGCCCGTTGCGCAGCCTGAGCGGACGGAACTCGTCCTCGGTCAGCTTGCCGGCGAGCCGGCGCTCCACCTGGTTCCCGAACTCCGCCACGCGCTCGCGCACGAAGGCATGGTCGAATTCGTCATAGCGGTACATCGTACCAATCCTTTGTCAGCGTCGTGCGGTGCGATGCGCGGATGCGCTCGCGCACGGAAAGCGGATCGACCTCGCCGTCGTCCTTGACCGCGACAGGCATGGCATAGACGGCGACGACCAGCCGCGCCTTCTCGGCCTGCTTGCCCTGCTCTTCCAGGACTTGCGTCTCAGGCTCGGTCTCGGCACGGGCGGCGTGCGTGATGTCCTCAACCCAGCCGCCGTCGGGCGCGAGATAGACGACGATGCCGTCCTTGAGGCGGTTGGCTGTGACGACGTTAGGCACGGCGCTTGACCTCCTCCGATGCGAGGATGTCCTCGACGATGCCGCTCGCGGGCAGCCCGGCCACCTCGCCGAAGATCAAGACGGCCGGGCTCTTGATCCCGAGGCGGTCGGGATGCGCGGCAAGGTCGGCGATGGTGGCGAGCACGCGGCGCTCCTCGTCGCGGCTCGCGTTCTCGACGGCGAGCACAGGGAGCGTCGCCGCGAAGCCCGCATCGAGCAGCTTCTTGGCGATCTGGCCCGCGGTCGAGACACCCATATAGACGAGCAGCGTGTTCTTGCCGCCCGCAAGCGCCGCCAGATCGAGATGCTCGAAGCTCGGCTCCTCGCCGCCAGCCTCATGACCGGAGAGGAAGGTGACGGTGTGCGAGACGTCGCGATGGGTGAGCGGGATCTGTAGGCTCGCCGCGGCGGCAACCCCTGCGGTGACGCCGGGCACGATCTCGATGGCGATGCCGGCTTCGCGCAGCGCGTCGAGCTCCTCGCCACCCCGGCCGAAGATGAAGGGGTCGCCGCCCTTGAGCCGCACCACCGTCTTGCCGGCGCTCGCATGCTCGATGAGCAGCGCATTGATCTCGGCCTGCTTCAGGCTATGCGCCCCCTTGGCCTTGCCGACCGGGATCAGCTCGGCCTCACGCCGCGCATGATCGAGAACCGCATCGCCGACCAGGCGGTCATAGAGAATGACATCGGCGGCTTTGAGCGCGCGCACGGCCTTCATGGTGAGCAGCTCGGGATCGCCGGGACCGGCGCCGACCAGCAGCACGCGGCCGCGCGCGGGACCGGCGCCGGCGGCCTCGTCGATGGCGGTATCAATCAGCGCACGCGCCCTTTCCTCGTCGCCCTCAAGCATGGCCTCGGCGGCAGCGCCCTCGAACACGGCCTCCCAGAATTTGCGGCGCGTCGGGCCGGTCGGCACGCGCTTCGCCACGGTGCCACGGAACTCGCCGGCAAGCTTCGCCAGCGCGTCGAGCCGCGGATGCAGCTCGCGCTCGAGCCAGGCGCGGAGGCGCTGCGCCAGCACGGGCGCGGCGGCAGACGTGCCGATCGCCACGGTGACCTCGCCGCGATCGACGATCGCCGGCAGCGCGAAGGTGCAAAGCTCCGGGCGGTCCGGCACGTTGACCGGCACGCCGAGCGCGCGCGCAATCGCCGAGACGCGCGTGTCCTCCTCGTCGCCCTCGGTCGCGGCGATGACCAGCGGACGGCCGCGCAGCTGATCGATGCCGGGCAGCGGCGGAACAAGCGTGACCAGCCCCTGCTCGGCGAACTTGGCAAGCTCGGGCGTGACCTCGGAAGCCGCGACATCGACGCTCTGCGCGCGCATCAAGAGCAGCCGCGCCTTGACCGCTGCCAACTCGCCGCCGCCGACCACGAGCGGCGGCTTGCCGTCGAAGCTCACGAAGATGGGGAAGGTCCGCATCGCGTTAGCCTCCCACCGCAAGCTGCTCGACCGGCGCATCGGCGATGCTCTCCGGCGCGAGCTCGAGCTCGAGCCCGTCAAGCTCGGGCGACATGATGATCTGGCAGCAAAGCCGCGAGCGGTCGTCGACCAGGAAGGCGCCGTCGAGCATCTCGAGCTCCTCGTCGGTCGGCGGCGTGAGCTTCGCCAGCCAATCCTCGCCGACCCAGACATGGCAGGTGGCGCAGGCGCAGGCGCCGCCGCACTCGGCCTTGATGGGCAGGCCCCAGTCGCGGATCACCTCCATGACGCGCCACCCCTCCAGCGCTTCGAGCCGGTGGGTAGAACCGTCGGGCATACGCACATTCACATACATCAAGCCACCTTGAGGAGCCGCTGCAGCTCGGAGGATGAGGTCGTGTACTGGAAACGGAGCACTTTGTCAGGATGCACGGCGCGATGCGCGGCCTGGGCCATCAGCGCCGCCTCGTGGAAGCCCGACAGGATCAGCTTCAGCTTGCCCGGATAAGTATTAATGTCGCCGATAGCGAAGATCGCGGGCGTCGACGTCTCGAACTTCTCGGTATCGACCGGGATCAGGTTCTCATGCAGGTTCAGGCCGAAATCGGCGATCGGCCCGAGCTTCATGGTGAGCCCGAAGAAGGGCAGCAGCGCATCGGCCTCGAGGTCGAGCAGCGTGCCATCGGGCCGCTTGATCGTGACCGCATCGAGCTTGCCGTCCACGCCTTTCAGCGCCGCGGGCTGGCCGAGCTCAAACTTGATGAGGCCTTGGCTCTCAAGCGCGCGCATCTTGGCGACGGTGGCGGGCGCGGCGCGAAACTCGGGCCGGCGATGCACGAGCGTCAGGCTTTGCACCATAGGCGCAAGGCTCACGGTCCAGTCGAGCGCGGAATCGCCGCCGCCCGCTATGACCACGCGCTTGCCGCGGAACGCATCGATGCGGCGCACGGCGTAGAACACGCTTGTGCCCTCATAACTCTCGATGCCGGGGATTGGCGGGCGCTTCGGCACGAAGCTGCCGCCGCCGGCGGCGATGACCAGCACCGGCGCGGTTAGCACCGTGCCCTGGTCCGTGGTCAGCCGCCATTTGCCGTCCTCGGTCTTGTCGAGGCTCGCGGCCATCTCGCCGAAATGGAAGCTGGGCTCGAACGGCGCGATCTGCTCCATCAGCCGGTCGGTCAGCTCCTGGCCGGTGCAGACGGGCAGGCCCGGAATGTCGTAGATCGGCTTCTCGGGGTAGAGCTCGGCGCATTGGCCGCCAGGCCGGTCGAGGATATCGACCAGATGCGCCTTGAGCTTTGCGAGCCCGAGCTGAAACACGGCGAACAGGCCGACAGGGCCTGCGCCAATAATAATGACATCGGTGGAAGCCTCACCGGCCTGCATCGCTGGAATCGCCCGTTTCCTGCTGTCACCTTCCTGAAAGATACTGGAAAATGGTTCTTCCAGAAAGGCTTACAAGCCGAAAAGCTGCAAATTCGTTCCGTAAGAGGATGAATAGAAGAAATTTTTTCTAATCTCTCTCCTCCCGCACCGTCAATCCCTGCTTTCCGCGCCATCGCGCAAATCTATTTTTCCTGTCGCGACAGCGGGGGATGGGTCGAGCAGTCAGCCTTGTGGCTGATGCGCCACAGGCGGAGATTAAAGCCGAGCGGCGCCGGCGATTACTGCCAACCGCCGCTGTTAGTCATATCTTAACTCGCTATGATCTTGCGGACGATTCGCGCGGCTCTGTCTAATCGCGTCGAAGCCCACCGGGCCGGCAGTAGGGGGAAATGCTATGGCCAGGCGAGGTTCTCGCATTGTCACCATCAGGCGCGCCGCCCTGATGGCCTCGACCAGCCTGGTGTTGACCCTCGGCGCGGGCGCGCTCTTGCCCGAGCTTGCTCATGCGGACTGCCTCCCTTTCGGCGGACCGGTCGTGACGTGCGACGGCCCGTCCGGCGCCGGCTATATCGAGCTCAATCCGGGAGGCGGGGATCGCAACCTCACGGTCAACCCGGGTGCCATCCTCGGCAACAGTATTGCCATAGGCTTTCTCGCTACCCCCGCCGGTGTGGTCAACGTGCTTGTGCATGAGGGCGGCACGATCGCCCCTGGTGCGGCCATTGGTGTGCAAACGTTCACAAACGGTGACAATACGATCGAGAATTTCGGCACCGTTACATCGGCAGGCACCGGACTCTTTGCCATCGTCGTTGGAACTGGGGATGCCAGCATCACCAATAGCGGCCGTGTGACGAGCACCGCCAACCAGGCCTTGTTTGCCCAAATATTTTTAGGCGGCAACGGCACGGCGAGCGCCGTCAATGCGGGGACTGCTGAGGGCGCAGGGGCGTTCATCATCGGCGCAGAAAATCAGGGCACAGGCGCTGCGAATGCGACCAACAACGGAACCGCAAACGCCCTGGGCAACACTATTGCGGTAACCGCAAGCGCGTCGAATGGCAGCGCGACCGTAACCAATACCCGGACCGCCAGCAGCGTGACCAGTTTCACGCTCCAAGCAACTGCAACGAATGGCGATGCCATTGCCAATAATTCGGGCACCGTCACCTCGGGCAGCGGCGGACTTTTTGCCAATATCAGTGGAACTGGGAATGCCAGCGTCACCAATAGCGGTCATGTGACGAGCAGCTTCGCCCAGGCGTTATTCGCAAACATCGCGCTTGGTGGCAGCGGCACGGCGAGCGCCACCAATACGGGGACTGCCGAGGCCTCTGTGAGTGCCGTCCTTGCGCAAAACCTGGGTACAGGCGCTGCGAAGGCGACCAACAGCGGAACCGCAAACGCCCAAGCCAACGGTTTCGCAGTAGCCGCAGAGTCGGTCGATGGCAGCGCGACCGCAACCAATACCGGGATCGCCACCAGCGTGAACGTTCCCACGCTCCAAGCAGTTTCACAGCTGGGCGCTGCCATTGTTAACAATGGCGGCACCGCAACATCGGCGAACGCGAGTGCTATCGAAGCGCGAAGCGGCATTAGCGTAGTCGTGAACAATTCGGGGCTAGCGCAAACCAGCACTCCATTTTCAGGCTTCGCGACGGTGTTCGTGCAAACTGGGGGAACCGCGTCCGTTCATAACCAGAGCGGAGGCACCATCCGGCACAGCAGCCTTGATACGTCGCATCAAGCGATCGCGGCTCAAGGTTCTATAAGTGTGAAGGTCGTGAATGACGGTACCATCGTCGGCAATATGAATTTGGTCTCCGCCGGAGACATCACGATCGACAACAACAGCGCCAACACTTGGAGCTGGTCCGGCACGAATAGCTTCACGAGCGTCGCCGGGAACATCGTCTTCAACAACAATGCCAACGGCCGCGCCATAGCCGGACCGAGCTCCTTCACGACCTTCCAAACCGCCGGCAACGCCATCATCAACAACGCCGGCACGTTCGATATTTTCGGCCCGTTCGACCCGGGGGCGGGCTTCGGCAACGGATTCGAGTTCAATCAGGTTGGCGGCCGGAGCCTGTTCAACAATACCGGCACGCTCAATCTCTCGGGTCTGGCCTTGTTCGGCGGACTCGATGGCTTCAACAACAAAGGCGGGACGATCAACACAGGGAGCGCCGGCGTAATGGTGTTCGGGGGAGGCAGCGTCTTCAACAATGCCGGTGTCATCAACGTCAATCCGTCGGGTACGCCAAACGGGATCGGCGCGATTGACGTTGGCATTCCTCTCGCCATCCCGGCGAGCTTCGCCGCATTTCAGGGCGCGGACCAGAACGGCAACCCGAACTCGAGCCTCGAGTTCCACAATGCGGGCGGCACGCTGAACATGATCAACCAGGTGTCGCGCTATGCGGGCCAGGGGACGCTGGCGAGCTTCCTGCCTGGCAACCCGGCCTTGGAAGGGTTTTTTGTCAACCACGATCACAGCGTCTACCGGAACAGCATGGGCGACGTGCTGTTCCTCTCCGGCAATTTCCATGGCGGGAAGGGCAGCACGCTCGCGCTCGATGCGTTCCTGTCCTCGCCGACCGGATCGTCGTCGGACTTGATGCTCATAAGCGGCAACACGACCGGCAACACCAGGGTCGTCGTCAACAACACCAATTTTGGTGGCGGCGCGTATAACCCCTCCGGCATTCTCCTGGTGACCGCTGCAGGCGACTCGACTCCGGCGGGAAGCTTCACGCTGGCGAACGGCCCGATCGACACGGGCTTCTTCGACTATGACCTGTTCCACATTCCACGGGGCTCGGCCGACTGGGTATTGAAGAGCTATCTCGGCGCCGGCGCCTTCGTGCTGCCGCAGCTCACCACCGCGGCGCAGGATCTCTGGCATGCGGGCGCCTCGACCTGGTTTGACCGCACCGCGGACCTCCGGGTGCTGCTGGCCGGTGGCGCGGGGCCAAGCGCCTATGCGCCAACCGGCAGCAAGCTCGATGACGGGGTGCAGGCGCCAGGGGCGGTGCCGGCGGTGTGGATGCGGGGCTCGGGCTCCTGGCTCGACCGCGACGACAGCGAGACGGTGAGAGCCCACGGCCGGACCTATCAATACAACCTCGATAGAGAGCTCGAGACCTTCGACTTCCAGGTCGGGCTCGATCTCGGCACCAGGGATGTGCTGGGCGCAGGCGACATTCTGGTATTCGGGGCGCTTGGCGGCTTCGTGCATGCCAATCTCGACTACGAGCAGATCGCCAGAGGCTTCGACCTCTCAGGCGGTCAGGTCGGCGGCTATGCCACCTATCTGAACGGCGGGCTGTTCGTCGACACCCTGCTCAACGTGCACTTCCTGGAGGTCGACACCCCTGTGCTCGGCTTCCCCAAATCGCTCGACGCCACCACCATCGGCCTTAGGACCGATGCCGGCTACCGCTTCGGCTCGTTCACCGGCGGGGCCTTCATCGAGCCGCTGGCCACCATCGCCGTGACCTGGGCCGATCTCGACGGCTTCAGCGTGGGCGGCAACAGCGTCTCCTTCGACGACGACGCCAATGTCAGGGGCAGACTGGGCCTCAGGGTCGGCACCAGCTACGACGTGACCACCGAAGTGAAGATGGAGCCGTTCGTGATCGGCAGCGTCTGGGGCAACCTCTCGGGCGACACCAACACCGCTACGCTCACCTCGTCCGGCACCGCGTTCGTCCTCAAGGACCAGCTCGACGATGTCTGGGGCGAGGTCTCCGCGGGGGTGAACTTCTTCAACTTCGGCACCGGCACCACCGTGTTCGCCAAGGTCGACGTCACCTTCGGCGACGACGTCTCAGGCGTCGGCGGAAAAGCCGGCATGCGGGTGGCTTGGTAGCATCGTAGGGTGGGCAACGGCTTGCCGTTGCCCACCCGGAATGCGCCATGGACAGCAACGATACTTCGTCATGGTGAGATGCAAGCGCCGTCCTTCGAGGCTCGGGCTTCGCCCTCGCACCTCAGGATGACGGCGCTTGCCTCGAACCACGCACCACCATTGCCCACGCGGACAGACTGGCAGGTTCCGTCCAACCCTCTCCACCGTCATGCCCGGCCCCTCGGGTCGAGCCCGAGGGCAGGCTTGTGCCGGGGCATCCACGATTGGCCACCGGCACGACTGAAATCGTGGATGGCCGGGACAAGCCCGGCCATGACGCGGTTGTGGGGTTACGGAAAAAACCCGAGGGGTCTCGGTGGGCACGGGCGCATCCGCGCCCTTTGCCCACCCTACGCCTACGACCGCTTCGCCAGCTCGTCCCTGATCTCCTGCAAGAGCTCGACCTCGCGCGAGGCGGGCTCGGATTTCGGATCTTCCTCCTGCTTGCGCCGCAATTGGTTCATCGCCTTGATCACCATGAACAGCACCAGCGCCACGATCAGGAAGCTGATCAGATTGTTGATGAACACACCGATATTCAGCGTCGGTGCGCCCGCCTGCTTGGCCTGGGCCAGCGTGTCGTAGCTGCCGGAGCCGAGCGTGACGAACAGATTGGAGAAGTCGACGCCCCGCATGAGCAGCCCCATCGGCGGCATGATGATGTCGTCGACGAGCGACCGCACGATGGTCGAGAAGGCTGCGCCGATGACGATACCGACCGCCATGTCCACCACATTGCCCTTGAGCGCAAACTCTTTGAACTCCTGCAAGATTCCCATAGCCATTGCTCCCTGCTTCAGGCCCAGCAAGCCACCACCATGCCACGTTTTGCCCGCCAAGTGAGGATGTCGCCGGTAGGCAAGCCGGGCGCTTGCTGCTACCTCAGGGTGGCCGCGCCCCCGGCGGCACGCGGACAGAGGGGTAACGCGTGAGCATCGAAATCGAAGCGCCGGAGCGCAAGGCCCGCGACCGCCATCAGCTCAGGACGCTGGTGCTCGCGGCGGTCGTGCTCGCGCTCGTGCTCGCCGCGGTGCTCGCGGTCGTGGCAACGGCCGCCGCGCTCAACCGGTTCTGGTTCCTGCATTTCCCGCTCGGCTTCTACGCGCTGGCGCAGGGCCTCATCTTCCTGATGGTGGCGTGCTGCTTCTGGTTCGTGCGCACGCAGGAGCGTATCGACCGCGCGCGCGGCGAGGGCGACGAGGCGGCTTGAGCGATGCGCATCCCTTCGCGGCTCCGTAACCCGAACCCGCATCTCGGCGCCTATTACGGCATCGTCACCAGCGCCTTCGTATCGCTGATCGTGGTGCTTGCCATGTTCGAGCAGCTCGGCTGGCGTCGGGCGCTGATCGCGCAGGCGCTGCTGCTCCTGCCGCTCCTGCTCTACCTTCTGATCGCGGCGGCAACGCGCACCACCGACCCGCAGGATTTCTACGCCTCTGGCCGCCGCGTGCCGCCTGCGTTCAACGGTTTCCTGCTTGCGGCGACGGCGGTCGGCGGTACCGGCGTCCTCGCTTACACGGGGACGCTGTTCTTTGTCGGCTTCGACGCGCTCGCGATTGGGCTCGGCTGGACCTTCGGCATGCTCGCTTCGATGATCCTGTTCGTGCCCTATTTGCGCAAAGCCGGTGCCTATACGCTGCCGAGCTTCCTGAGCCATCGGTTCCGCTCCCGCAATCTGCGCATCGCCGGCAGCGCGCTGCAGATCCCGCCGCTCGCGCTGCTGCTTGCAGCCGAGATCAAGATCGCCGCCCTGATAGCCGCATTGTTCCTGCCGTTTTCCTTCTCGCTGTCGGTGCTGCTGCTCGCGGCGCTGGTCGGTGCCATCGCCATTGCCGGCGGCATGCGCGCGCTGACCTGGGCCGGCAGCGCGCAGTTCATCGTCGGCGCGCTCGGCCTCGCCGTGCCGCTCGTCGTGGTGTCGGTTCTGCTCACCAACCTGCCCGTCCCGCAATTCACCTTCGGCGCGACCTTCCCTGCGCTCCAGGCGGCGGAGATCGGCGCAGGGCTAACGCCCGTCACTCTGGAAGATGCCGCGGCGTTACGGCCCGGAGAGGCGCCGAAGGCCGTCGGCAAGCGCTTCCTCCAGCCTTACGGCACGCTCGGCGAGGTCGATTTCGCTATGCTGTTTCTTACCCTTGCGCTCGGCACCGCGGCGCTGCCGAGCCTGCTTGCGCGCAGCGGCGTCACGGGATCAATCGCCGACCAGCGCCGGGCGAGCGCCTGGGGCGTGTTGCTGGTGGCGCTGTTCGCCATCTCTGCGCCGGCCATCGCCGTGTTCGCCAAGCTCCTGCTGTTCCAGAGCATCGCGGTCGCGCCCGGCGCGGGACTGCCTGCCTGGTTCACCGAGCTTGGCAATCTGCGTCTCCTCCAGGGCGCCGATGCCGACGGCAACGGGACGATCGGCGCGGCCGAGCTCTTGATCGCGCGCGACGGCGTGGTTCTGATCATCCCGACCGCGGCCGAGCTGCCTTACATCCTGACCGTGCTGCTCGCCACGGGCGCGATGGGGATCGCGCTCGCCGCCGCGGGCGCGCATCTCTTCACGCTCGCCGCGAGCCTTGCCGAGGATTGCTATCGCGTGCTCGACCGCCGCCCGCAGGCTTTGCCGCGGCTGCCAGCCGCTTGGGCTGCGATCGCCGCATCGGCACTTGCCGCCGCGGTGTTTCTCATCATCGCCGACCTCGACCCGTTCAGGGCGGCGCTCGCCGCCTTCGCGCTCGCCGGCGCGACCTTCTTTCCCGTGCTGTTCTTCGCCATCTGGTGGCCCTCTTGCACCGAGCGCGGCGCGCTTGCCGCCATGGGCGCGGGCTTCGTTGTCGCGTTGCTGCAGGTCGCGTTCGGCATCTTCGGCGCGAGCGAAGCGGGGCTTGGGCTCGGCGGCTTGATCGGCGTGAGCGTCGGAGCCGCCGCCTGCATCGGCGCAAGCCTCTATGCCGGAGACCGGGCGTCAGCCTCCGAGCGCGTCTATTTCGAGGACATGCGCGACCCCGAAGGCGAGTCGATCTACGACCGCGCCCAGCAGCGCGCGGAGGCTGCGGCGGAAGCGGCAGCCATCAGGGCGGAAGCGGAGGCGCCCGCAAAGGCGCTCGTCTCGCGCTAGGAGTGCTATAGCAGCGCGATGGATCAGCTTCGCACCCCGAACGAGCCTCGCCTCTTGCTCTATCCCGAGCTCGTCCCGCATCGCACGGGGAGGCTCAAAGTCTCGCCGCTGCACGAGATCTATTTCGAGGAATGCGGCTCACCCGCCGGCAAGCCGGTCGTGCTGCTGCATGGCGGGCCCGGCGGCGGCATCAACCCGATCATGCGCCGCTATCACGATCCGGAAGGCTATCGCATCGTGCTGTTCGACCAGCGCGGCTGCGGGCGCTCGACCCCGCACGCCTCGCTCGAGGAGAACACCACCTGGCATCTCGTCGATGATATCGAGCGCCTGCGCGAGCATCTCGGCATCGAACGCTGGCAGGTGTTCGGCGGCTCGTGGGGCTCGACACTCGCGCTGGCCTATGCCGAGACTTACCCCGAGCGCGTGACAGAGCTCGTGCTGCGCGGCATCTTCACGCTCAGGCGGAGCGAGCTCGAATGGTTCTACCAGGGCGGTTGCAGCTGGATCTTTCCAGATGCGTTCGAGGAGTATCTCGCGCCGATCCCCGAGGATGAGCGCGCCGACATGATCGCCGCCTATTACCGGCGCCTCACCGATCCCGATCCCGAGATCCAGCTCGAAGCCGCGCGCGCCTGGAGCGCGTGGGAGGGCAGCACGCTCTCGCTGATCCCCGATACCGAGCGCGTGCGCCGCTTCTCGGAGGAGCACTACGCCCTCGCCTTCGCGCGCATCGAGTGCCACTACTTCATCAACGAGGGCTTCTTCAACGCCGACGACCAGCTCATCCGGGATGCCGGCCGTATCGCCGACATCCCGGGCGTGATCGTGCACGGCCGCTACGACGTGGTGACGCCGGTCAAGATTGCCTACGACCTCGCCCGCGCCTGGCCTGAAGCCGAGCTCCGCGTGGTGTCCGACGCGGGCCACGCCATGACCGAGCCCGGCATCGTGCATGAGCTTGTCGCGGCCACCCGCCGCTTCGCCCGCCGCTAGGCGTCGGCCACGTGGCCGATATAGCTCAGCACGAGATTGCGCCGATGCGGCGCGGCGCGATGCTCGATCAGATAGACGCCCTGCCAAGTGCCGAGCGTCATGGCGCCGTCCTTGACCGGGATCGACAGGCTCACAGCGGTCAGCATCGCCTTGATGTGGCTCGGCATGTCGTCAGGCCCCTCCTCGTGATGGAAATAGGCGCGATTCTCAGGCGCGAGCTGCTCGAGCGTATCTAGCAGGTCGCGCCTGACATTCGGGTCGGCGTTCTCCTGGATGGTCAGCGACGCTGAGGTGTGCTGGACGAACACGGTGAGCAGCCCACTCTCCGCCGCAATCGAAGCGAGCCAGCCCGCGAGCTCCCGCGTGATCTCGACAAAGCCCTTGCCGCGCGTGGCGATCGTCAGCACGTGGCTCGCCTGCACCATTTCCGACATGGATCGCGCCTTTTCTCGTGGGCCCTTGCGCATCGTGTTCCGCGGGCGGGGCGATGACAACCCCTAGGCACGCCCTACCCCTCGCCGTCCCAGAACGAAGCGCCGCTTAACCCAAAATTTACCGGCGCTTGACACGCTTGTTGCGGCCGCATCGCCCGCGTCAATCCTCGGATCGTCCCAACCATCACGGACGCCAACGCGCGGCGTCATACGTCATGGGGAACGGGATGGCTTCGCAAGCAAGTTGGCATAGTGGGGGAAGTGGGCCTCAGACGCCCGACGGCCCGATGGATCAGCAATCCGTCGAGAGCCTGCTGCGCCGGCTGGTCGAGCGCGTCGAGGAGAGCGAACGCCGCTACGGCGAGGCGCTCGAGGAGCTGCATACGCGGCTCGATCAATTGTCGCAAACGACGGACGCCGCGCGCGCGGCGAGCGCGCCCGAGGATGCCGCGGCGTTCGGCCGCCTGCACGACCATGTCAGCACGCTGGCGCGCCGGCTCGAGCAGGAGGCAAGCACGCCGCTCGACGATTTCGAGCGGCTCGGCAAGGCGTTGTCGGCTGGCCTCGAGGCGCCGGCCGCCGCCGCGTCCGAGTATCCCTTCAGGTCTCTCGAAGAAACCGAGGCGCCCAAGGCGCCCGCGCCGGCATTCGACTTTTCCGTGCCGGAAACCACCTATTCCGTGCCGCCGATCGCGGCGCCTGCCGCGCCGGCCGAGGACGATGAGCGCGATCTCGACAAGCGGCTGGTCGACATCGCCCATCGGTTCGAGCAGTCGATCGGCACCGCCATCCCGGCGACCGCCATCGAGGCGCTCAATGCGCGGCTCGACGAGATCTACACCGAGCTCAGCGAGGCGCTCAACCAGACCGCCAAGCGCGACAGCCTCGAACATGTCGAGCGCCAGCTTGCCGAGATGAGCCAGCAGATCGGCCGCGCCGAGCTGCAGCTCGCCAAGATGGGCTCGATCGAAAGCCAGCTTCTCAAGCTGATCGAGCGGGCCGATGCGGCGCCGGACCTCGGCGACCTCGGCGACCTCGCGAGCAAGGCGGCGGAGGAAGCCGTGCGCCGCATGTCTGCCGAAGCCGAACCGCAGGCGCCCGCGCGCATCGAGGCGGTCGAGCGCGACCTCGCCGCGATGCAGGAGAAGACCAAAGCGAGCGACGAGCGCATCGCCGGCACGCTCGCCGCGGTGCACGATTCGCTCAAGAAGCTGCTGCAGCAGGTCGAGCAGGGTAGTCCGCTGCCGCAGCGGCCGCGCCTGCCCTTCGCCGACCGCCAGGGGCGCCCGATCCAGGCGCAGGCCGCGCTCGCTCCGGAGGCTCAGCCGGCAAGCGGCCAGGCCGCTCAGGCGCAAGCGCCGCAAGCGCCAAAGGCCCCGCAGATGCCGGTCGCGCCTGTTCCGGCGCCCCAAGCCGCCGCACCGAAGGCCGCCGCCTCGCCGCAGCCACAACCGCGCCCGGCGGAAGCGCCGCGCGATGAGGCCGTCGATCTCGACAAGGAGCCCGCGCCGCGCCTGAAGGCGCCGCAGCCGGTCGATGCCGAATATGAAATCCCGGATGATCTCGTCGCCGCGGCGCGGCGCGCGGCTCAGGCCGCCGCGGCCAAGGCTCAAGAGCGGAGTGCCGTCGGCCGCCTGCGGCGGACCGCGCGGGCAGCCCTGCCCGGCTCGGCGACCGAGGCCGACGCCCAGACCAAAAAGAACCGGCCGATCCTAATCATTGCCGCTGCCGTGCTGCTCGCGCTGAGCGCAGCTCTCCTCTACGGACGGCTCAAGTCGAAGCCCGAGCCCGAGGTGGCGCCGCCGCCTGCCGTCGAGCAGACCGTGCCAGCCCCCGCCGAGCCCGCCCCCGCCGAGCCCGAGTCAATCCCCGCCGAGCCCGACAGGTCCGGCGCGTGGCAGCCCGAGGTCCTGCCGGAAGAGCCGGCTGAGAATGAGTTCGGCCAAGCGGACGACGCGCCAGGCTTCACCGAGATCGCCAAATCGCCGCGCCGCACGTCCATGCAGGCGAGCGAACTCGTGCCCACGCCCGAGCTTGTCTCGCATCGGCCCGACGGAGGGCCCGCGCTGCCGCCCGGCGTCGTGTTCTCGATCCAGGAGCCGCACGCCGGCGCGCAGGGCGCTGCGCCGGCTCAGCCCGGTCTGCTTCTGCCGGCGGAGGCGATCGGGCCGGTCGCTCTGCGCCAGGCCGCGGCGAACGGCGACGCCGCCGCGCAATATATCGTCGCGCTGCGCTATCAGCGGGACGAGAACACGGCGGAAGCCGTGCGCTGGCTCGAGCGCGCCGCGAGCGCCGGCCTCGCGCCCGCGCAATATCGCCTCGCCGCGCTGTATGAGCGCGGCCAGGGCGTGGCCAAAGACCTCGGACGCGCGCGGTCCTGGTATCAGTCCGCCGCCGAGAAGGGCAACGTCAAGGCGATGCACAATCTCGCGGTGACCGCGAGCGCGCGCGAGGGCGGCGCCGCCGACTATGCGCTCGCCGCCAAATGGTATGGCGAGGCCGCGGCTCACGGGCTGGCCGACAGCCAGTTCAATCTCGGCATTCTGGCCGAGCACGGGCTGGGCCAGGAGCCCAACCCCGCCGAGGCCTACAAGTGGTTCTCCCTGGCCGCCAAGGCCGGCGACAAGGAGGCCGCCAAGCGCCGCGACGTGCTGAAGACCAAGCTCGATGCGGCCACGCGCGCCGCCGCGGAACAGGCGGTCAAGGCCTGGACCGCCAAGCCCACCGACCCCGACGCCAACGAGATCGAGGAGAAGGCCGAGTGGGCCGAAGCCGCGCTGGCCGGCGGCGCCGGCGCAAATGCCGCGCTCCTGTCCCGCGCGCAGAGCCTGCTCAATAAGCTCGGCTACGACGCCGGCACCGCCGACGGCGTGATGGGCGAGCGCACCCGCACCGCGATCCGGAATTTCCAGCGCCAGAACGGGCTCGCCGAGACCGGCGAGGTCACCGCCCCGCTCGTGACGACGCTCGAGCAAGCCGCCGGCTGACGCCGGAATCCGAAGTCAAGCCTGCAGCACGGCCTCCAACCTCCCCTCGATGGGGAGGTCGGCGCGCCTCTGGCGCGCCGGGTGGGGTGAGTACCCAAGAGCGCGCAGAACATCCCCCCACCCCGACTTCGCCAACGGCGAAGTCGGACCTCCCCACAAGGGGGAGGTTTGGAGTCAGTGCCGCTCATGGGGCCAAGCCCGGCCATGACGAAGCTGATGGTTGTGGGGTAAACCCTACTTGCGCCATTCGCTTCTGATTCCCGTCCCGGCCCGATGTTCCAGATCTACCTGCCCATTGCCGAGATCTCGGTGAACCTTCTGGTGATGCTGGGGCTCGGCGCCGCGGTGGGCTTCCTCTCGGGCATGTTCGGGGTTGGCGGCGGCTTCCTGCTCGCGCCGCTCCTGATGTTCTCCGGCATCCCGGCGCCAATCGCGGTCGCGACCAGCGCCAACCAGATCGTCGCCACCTCCGTCTCGGGCGCCATGGCGCAATGGCGCCGCAACAATATCGACCTGCGCATGGGCGCGGTGCTGATCGCGGGCGGCCTGGTCGGCGCTGTGATCGGCGTGCTCGTGCTGAGGCTGCTGCGCGCGCAAGGCCAGGCGGGGCTGATCGTCTCGCTCACTTATGTCGCCTTCCTCGGCGGGATCGGCACGCTGATGCTTCTGGAGAGCATCCGCGCGCTGTGGCGCGCGCGCGGCGGCAAGCCGGCGCGGGGGCGGAAGCCAGGGCAGCACAACTGGGTGCACGGCCTGCCGCTCAAGATGCGCTTTCCCCGCTCGCGGCTTTACATCAGCGCCATTCCGCCGCTTGCAATCGGCGCGCTGGTCGGGCTGCTCGCCGCCTTTCTCGGAGTCGGCGGCGGCTTCATCATGGTGCCGGCCATGATCTACCTGTTGCGCATGCCGACCAACATCGCGGTCGGCACCTCGCTGTTCCAGATCATCTTCATCGCCGCGATCGTCACGCTGCTGCATGCCGGGCTCAACCAGACGCTCGACGTGCTGCTCGCGTTCCTGCTGGTGCTTGGCGGGGTGTTCGGCGGGCAGTTCGGCGTGAGCGCTGGCCAGAAGCTCAAAGGCGAGCAATTGCGCGCGCTGCTCGCGCTGATGGTGCTCGCCGTGGCGCTGCGCCTTCTGCTCGACCTGGTGCTGAAGCCGGACGAGCTCTACTCGATCGTTCCGATGGCGGCGGGGGCGTGATGCGATACACGCTCTCCCTTTTCGTCCTGCTCGCGGCTCTCGCGCTGCCGGTGCGCGCCGCCGAGGAGGCGCCGCCGAAGGAAGAGGTGCAGGCCGACATCTCGACCCGCGAGATCTCCATCAAGGCGGATTTCAGGGGCATCGAGATCCTGATCTTCGGCAGCGTCGATTTCGGCGATCCGGCGACGGCCGATAAGGGCGGCTACGACGTGGTGGTGGTGATCGAGGGCCCGAGCGCGCCGATCGTCGCGCGGCGGAAAGAACGCGTGGCAGGCATCTGGATCAACTCCAAGGGCGAGACTTTCCCCTCGGTGCCGGGCTTCTACGCGGTGCTCGCCTCGCGCCCGCTCAGGGCGATCACCTCGGACAAAGAGCTCAAGGCGCTCGGCATCGGCCTCAACACGCTCGATTTCGGCAGGCCGGCATATGGCGAGCTGAAGGATTCAGCCTATCGCGCGGCGGTGATCCGGCTGAAGCAGGAGCAGGAGCTGTTCCAGGAGCATGACGACGGCGTGGCGTTCATCGGCCGCAGCCTGTTCCGCGCGACCGTGGACCTGCCGGTCAACGTGCCGATCGGACGGTACGCCTCGACCGTCTATCTCTTCCGCGACGGCGGGCTGATCTCGAAGAAGGAGAGCACGATCGAGGTGAGCAAGGCCGGCTTCGAGCGCATGATCTACCTGCTCGCCTTCGAGCGCCCGTTCCTCTACGGGCTGCTCGCGGTCGCCATGGCGGTGCTCGCGGGGCTCGCCGGCTGGTTCGCCTTCCGGCGGGAATAGCGCGGGTCGCTGCTCCTCTTACCTCTCCTCTTTCGTCATGGCCGGGCTTGTCCCGGGCATCCACGATTCCAGCCGTGCCGCTTGCCCAATCGTGGATGCCCGGCACAAGGCCGGGCATGACGAAGCGCGTGAGAGTTCGGGCAGAACTCAGTCAGGCAGCAGTAGGCTTCCCAGCACCGGATAGACATCGGCGCGGCCCATCATCCAGGCCTCGAGCCTGTGGCGCTGGAAGAGTGCCTCGAAGGCCGCGTCGAGCAGGTTGAGCCCGCCGGCATAGGCGCCGAAGGCCGGCATGACGAGCCGCTCGCCGTCGGTGGCGAAGCAACGCCGCCGGATCAAGGTGCCGCGCCGCGCGATGCGCGCCACCGGGTGAAGATGGCCGGCAATCTCGCGGCTCGATACGTTCCCCAGCGGCTCGTGCCGCAAGGTCACGCCGCAAATGGTGAGCGTGGTGCAGACCGTGCCGCCGATCGAAGCCGGCAGGCGCGGGTCGTGGTTGCCGCAGATCCAGTACCAGTCCCGCCCCTTCTGCAGCTTGGCGAGCAGGCGCGCATCCTCGGCGTCCATGGTCTCCGCGCATTCGCTGCGATGGAAGCTGTCGCCGAGCGCCACGACACGCGCGGGATCGAGCGCGTTGATGACCTTGCCGAGCCGCTCCAGCGTGGTGCGCGTGTCGTAGGGCGGCAGCAACATGCCGAGCGCGGCGAAGGCGGCGCCCTTCTCCAGGTGCAGGTCGGCGACCAGCAGAGTGTGCTCGGCCTCCCAGTAGAGCGCGCCGCAGGCGAGCGGCTGCATGCGCTGTCCGGCGACGACGATATGGGCGCGCAAGCTCGGCGCCTGCTCAGGCATGAGGTCAAGCTTGGCGCGCAGCATGTCCGCTCAGGGCCTCCGCGAGGAGTTCTTCAACCGTCTCACGCAACAGCGTTTCGCTGGCATCGCCCGGAACGCTCTCGCGCCCGATCTCCAACATCACGGGCACGGCGAGGGGCGAGACTCGGTCGAGCGCAATATGCCTGATTCGACCGCGCGTGCGCTCAAGGAAATGTCCGAGGCGGCCGACGTCGATCAGGCCGGTGGCGGCGTCGGCAAAGGCCGCCTGCAGCAGGATATGGTCCGGCTCGTGCTGGCGCAGCACGTCATAAATGAGGTCGGAGGAGACCGTCATCTGCCGCCCGGTCTTCTCCTGCCCCGGATGGCGGCGCTCGATCAGCCCTGAGATCATGGCGCAGACGCGGAACGAGCGCTTCATCAGGCTCGACTCCGCGAGCCAGGCATCGAGGTCGTCGCCCAGCATGTCCTCGTCGAACAGGCGCGCGAGATCGAGCCGCCCGTCCTCGATCATGGCGCCCATGTCGTTCAGCCCCCAGATGGCGAGCGCATATTCGTTGGCGACGAAAGCGAGCGGCGCGGCACGGGCGCGCTCGAGCCGCCGCGTCAGCAGCATGCCGAGGCTTTGATGCGCGAGCCGGCCCTCGAACGGGTAGCAGACCAGGTAGTGCCGCTGCCCGCGCGGGAAGGTCTCGACCAGGATCTCGTCGGGACCGGGCACCACCGAGAACACCGATTGCAGGCGGAGCCAGTCCGCGACCTGGTCGGGAAAGCGCGACCAGGCGCCGGGCTCAGCCAAGAGATGGCGCACGCGGTCGGCGAGATAGGTCGAGAGCGGGAACTTGCCGCCGTCATAGGCCGGAACCTTCGGCTCGGTCGCATGCGCGCGGGTGACGATGGCGTCTGTCTCGCGCAGGGCCTCGAAGCGCAGCACCTCGCCGGCGAACACGAAGGTGTCGCCGGGGGTGAGCTGCTCGATGAAATATTCCTCGACTTCGCCGAGCACGCGGCCGCCAACCAGCATGCTGGACGGCTTTAAGGCGCCGCCCTTCAGCCTCGCCAACCGCACGCGTAACATCGGCGCCTCGACGATGGTGCCGACATTCAACCGATATTGCTGCGCGACGCGGGGGTGCGCGAGGCGCCACAGCCCTTCCTTGGTACGCATGAGCTTGGCGTAGCGCTCGTAGTTCGACAGCGCGTAGCCGCCGGTCGCCACGAACTGCACCACCTTGTCGAAGCCTTCGCGGGTCAGCCCCTGATAGGGCGCGGCGCTCACGACTTCTTTATAGAGCTGGTCGGAGTCGAAGGCGGAAGCGCAGGCCATGCCGAGCACGTGCTGCGCCAGCACGTCGAGGGCGCCGATCTTGGCGGGCGGCGTATCCTGCGCGCCGGCCTCGGCCGCTTCGAGCGCCGCCTGGCATTCGACCACCTCGAAGCGGTTGGCGGGTACGAGCAGCGCCTTGCTCGGCTCGTCCAGCCGGTGATTGGCGCGGCCGATGCGTTGCGCGAGCCGGCTTGCGCCTTTCGGCGCGCCGATATTGACGACGAGGTCGACGTCGCCCCAGTCGATGCCGAGATCGAGCGTCGAGGTGCAGACCACCGCGCGGAGCTTGCCGGCAACCATCGCCGCTTCCACTTTCCGCCGTTGCGCCACGTCGAGCGAGCCGTGATGCAGCGCGATCGGCAAATTGTCGTCGTTGTAGCGCCAGAGCTCGTGGAACAGCATCTCGGCCTGCGAGCGCGTGTTGACGAACATCAGCGACATCCGGTGCGCTTTGATCGCGGCGTAGATCTCCGGCAGCGCATAGCGCGCCGAATGCCCGGCCCAGGGCAGGTCGGCCTCGGAGCGCAGGATGGAGATGTCGGCCTTGGCGCCGCCGCCGGCCGTGACGATCTCGGCGAGCCGCGTCGCCGCCTGGCCTTCATGCGGCACGAGATAGGCGGCGAGCTCGGAGGGGCGCGCGACAGTGGCGGACAGGCCGATGGCCGTGAGCCCAGGCGCATGGCTGCGGAGCCGCGCCAAATCGAGCGCGAGCAGGTCGCCGCGCTTGGTCGAGGCGAGCGCATGCAGCTCGTCGAGGATCACGAATTTGAGGCCCGCGAACAGCTCCACGGCGCCCGGGTGCGACAGCATCAGTGCGATCTGCTCGGGCGTGGTCAGGAGAATGTCGGGCGGCGCCACGCGCTGGCGGGCGCGGCGCGACGCGGGCGTATCGCCGGTGCGGGTCTCGAGCCTGACCGGCAGCGCCATCTCCTCGACCGGCGTGGCGAGGTTCCGGGCGATGTCCGTGGCGAGCGCCTTCAGCGGCGATACATATAATGTATGGATGCCAACCGGCGGCGCGCCGGGCTTAGGCCTCCCCCGCGCGGCCAGATCGACCAGGCTCGGCAGGAAGCCGGCGAGCGTCTTGCCGCCGCCCGTCGGCGCGATCAGAAGCGTGTCGCGCCCCGCCTGCCCCGCTTCGAGCAGGGCAAGCTGGTGCGCGTGCGGGCGCCAGCCCCGCGCGGCGAACCAGGCGGCGAACGGCTCCGGCAGCCCCGCGCGCGCAGGCGGAAACTGCGCTGGCGCGTCCGGCGCAACGGCCAGCCTTAGCTTGCGCGCGTTCATGATCTCCACATGACAATCTTGACCAGAGGCTGCTCCCGCGCCAATTCTGCCTTAGTTGGAATCGAAGCTTCTGCCAGTTTAGGGCAAGGATTCGACGCGGCGCACGCGAAAGAGGTAAGCAGCCAAATGGAACGGTTCTTCGGCGGCAAACCGGCGCTGGTGATGGTCAGGCTCGCGATCCTGTCCCTGATCGTCGGCGTGGTGCTCGCCGCGCTCGGCTTCAGCCCCTTCGACCTGATCGACAGCGTGCGCCGGCTGATCGAGCATATCTACGACATGGGCTTCGCCGCGGTCGAGAAGGCCGCGCGCTACTTCCTGCTCGGCGCGGTGATCGTGTTCCCGATCTGGTTGGTGGTGCGCGTGTTCAAGATGCTCGGCGGCGAGCACGATGCGCCGATGCTCGACCACAACTCGCGCAACAACGAAGCTTAGGCGGCTCCCCTATCCACCTCGTCATGGCCGGGCTTGACCCAGCCATCCACGATTTGCGCTGTGCCACTTGCCCAATCGTGGATGCCCGGCACAAGGCCGGGCATGACAAGCGGAAAAGTGATTCACAGAATGTCCAGCACGTTCTCCGGCGGGCGGCCAATGGCCGCCTTGCCGCCGCTCACCACGATCGGCCGCTCGATCAGGATCGGGTTCTCCACCATTAGCTTGATCAGCGCATCGTCGTCGAGCGCGGGATCATTCAGGCCGAGCTCGGCGTAGCGTGCCTCGCCGGCGCGCAACAGGTCGCGCGGCTTGAGCCCGAGTTTCTTCAGGATGCGCTTCAGCTCGGCGGCTGACGGCGGGTCTTTCAGATATTCGACGACCTTCGGCTTCACGCCTTGCTCCTCCAGCAGCGCCAAAGTCTGACGCGACTTCGAGCAGCGCGGATTGTGGTAGATGGTGACGGTCATGCACTCTCCGTAGGGTGGGCAAAGGCGCGGTCACGCGCCGTGCCCACCGTGACGCTCCGCGGTGGGCAACGGCAAGCCGTTGCCCACCCTACCCCTTCGCCTAATCCCACACTTTTCGTCATGGCCGGGCTTGTCCCGGCCATCCACGATTTCAGCCGTGCAGCTTGCCCAATCGTGGATGCCCGGCACAAGGCCGGGCATGACGAGTGTCAGGGTGAGTGCTCCCATTGGTGGGCCTTGGAGCCAACCAAGGGCCGAAGGTTATCGACGCCCGCCCGCGCCATCGCCTCGACCAAGCCCTGCTTGATGCGCGGGACGAGGCCCAGCCCTTCGAACACGAGCCCCGTATAGAGCTGAACCAGCGAAGCGCCCGCTTCGATCTTGGCGAGCGCGGACTCGGGCGAATCGACGCCGCCCACCCCGATCAGCGGCAGCCTGCCTTGCGTGAGCCGATAGACGCGGGCGAGCATGCGGGTCGAGCGCGCGAAGAGCGGGCGCCCCGACAGCCCGCCGGTCTCTCGCGCAAAAGCAACATCGTGCAGCCCGTCGCGGGCGAGCGTCGTGTTCCCAACGACAATGCCGTCGGCGCCGTTCGCCACGATCACGGCGACCACATTCGGCAGGTCGTCGTCGGCAAGGTCCGGCGCGAGCTTGACCAGCAGCGGCGGGCCCCCGCCGAGCCGCGCACGCTCGACCTGCACGCGCTTCAGCAGAATGTCGAGCAGGTCGGGCGCCTGCAAGTCGCGCAGGCCTGGCGTGTTCGGCGAGGAGATATTGACGGTGAAATAGCTCGCGACCGGCGCAAGCCGCTCGATGCCGCGCACATAATCGCCGACGCGGTCCGGGCTCTCGCGGTTCGCGCCGATATTGACGCCGACGATGCCCCCTGCCCGCCCGCGCAGCCGCGCCAGCGCCGCTTCGTGGCCCTCATTGTTGAAGCCAAGCCGGTTGATCACCGCGCGGTCGGCGGCCGAACGGAACAGGCGCGGGCGCGGATTTCCGCTTTGCGGACGCGGCGTGAGCGTGCCCACCTCGACGAAACCCAACCCCGCATCGAGCAGCGCGCCCGGCACGCGCGCATCCTTGTCGAAGCCGGCGGCCATGCCGATCGGATTTCGAAACTCGAGCCCGAACAGATGTTGCGCGAGGCGTTTGTCGTCCGGCCCTTCTGTGCGCGGATAGATCCCGAGCTCGAGGCTTTTGATCGCCAGCTCATGCGCCCATTCGGGATCGAGCGCGAGCAGCAGGCTCTGCCCAAATCCGAAGAGCGGGTTCATCCGCAGGTTCTTCCCAGCGGATCGATGTGGACCTGGCGCGGCAGCACGTGCTGTCCGGCCTCGTCGAGCCACAAAGGCGCGGCCCAGAACGCCGCGTTGAGCGGCAGCGGCGCATAGAGATGCGGGAAGAGCGCGCCGCCGCGCGAGGGCTCCCAGCGCAGCGCGGATCCGAGCTTCACCGCATCGAGCGCGAGGAGGAACAGGTCGCCCTGCCCCGCAAAGTGCTTGGCGAGCGTGCCCTCGAGCTGATCGAGCGTTGAGAGATGGACGTAGCCGTCACGGAGATCGTCGGCGGAGCCGGCATAGCGTCCGACGCGGCGCGCCATCGCCAGGTCGAGCCCGGTCAGGATCTTGTAGACGATCTCGGTCATGCGCCTCGCAACCTAGCCGCAGGCGCAATAACCAACAAGCGAGCCGCGAGGCTAGTTCGACTTCGCCTTCACCTTCTTTGGCTCGGCCTTCGTCTCTCCGTCGCGCTCCTTGATGGCCTGGGAGAGGCACCAATCGGCCATCGAGAGGTGCTGATTGATCACCTCCGGATTGTAAGCGTCGTGCGCGCGCTGAATGAACTTCTTCGCCTCGTCGAGATAATCCATGGAAACCTCCAACGGCAGGTGGCGCTGCTGGATATTTGGGTGGGGACAGTGCCCGCCGGAATACCCCCTGAAGCCGGCTTGGTACGGTAGTGGACGCACCCGTTAGGGAGTGGACGCGGCGGGGATAAATGGGCTATAATTCCTAGCGCAAGGCATAAATTCCCGCCGGCAAGAGGCTGAAAAGACGGGAGCTATCGCCTTCTCAGGAAGGTGCGTCGCCGTGAACAGGCTCACCCATGGCAAGGTCTGGGCCGCCATCGATGCGCTCGCGCGGCGCTACGGACTTTCGTCTTCGGGGCTCGCCAAGCGGGCCGGACTCGATCCGACCGCGTTCAACAAATCGAAGCGGGTCACGGCGGGAGGCCGCCCGCGCTGGCCGACCACTGAGAGCATCGCCAAGGTGCTGGAAGCGACCGGCGCCTCCTTCGAGGATTTCACCGAGCTTGTCGCTTCGCCGCGTATGCCCGCGCGCGCCCAGCCGATCCCGCTGATCGGGCTGACGCAGGCGGGCACCGGCGGCTTTTTCGATGACGGCGGCTTCCCGGTGGGCCAGGGCTGGGACCAGATCCGCTTCCCGCGCGTCGACGACGACAATGCCTATGCGCTCGAGGTGACCGGCGACAGCATGCAGCCGCTCTATCGCGACGGCGATGTGCTGATCGTCTCGCCGAACACGAACCTGCGTAAAGGCGACCGCATCGTACTGCGCACGACGGACGGCGAGGTGATGGCGAAGATCCTGGTCAGGCGCACGGCGAAGACGGTCGAGCTCGCCTCGTTCAACCCGGCGCACGCCAATCTCGTCTTTCCGATCGAGCGGATCGATTGGATGGCGCGCATCGTTTGGGCCTCGCAGTGATCGTCATCCCGGCGGCCTCAGTTCGGGACGGGAGCCTTACAATGGCCCGATCGGCAAGCGACTTTCTGATCACTGACAACTGATTACTGATCCCTGAGATGCGTGCAGGTCTCGCTTGGTATGTGTTCGCCGCCGCGATGGCGGTCTTGCTGTGGTGGATGCTTGCATCGCCGGGCGATGACGAACGCCAGGCCGAGCAACAGGCTGCCGCGACGCAACCCGTCACGCCCGAGCCAACGGAATTGACACCGCCGCAACCGGGAGCCGCGATGCCGCCGCTCCCTGCCGCTGTTTCCGCGCCCGACGAGCCGGAGCGCAATCTGCTCGCCAATGAGCGCGCGGAAGTTCAGCGCCACGCGGCACTGCGCGAGAAGCTCGAGGAGGCGCCGCCCAAGACGAAACCGGTGCGCGCCACCAAGCTCTATTACAAGGTCGTGGTGCGCGATGGCGGCACGCTGGAGGCCGGCGGCAATGTCATCACGCTTGCCGGCATCGCGGCCCGCGGCGCCGAGGACAGCTGCGAGGACGAGCTGGGCAAGGCCTGGAATTGCGGGGCCGCGGCGCGCACCGCGATGACGCGGCTGATCCGGGGCCGCGCGGTCACCTGCACCTTGCCGCCCGGCGGCGAGGCCAAAGCGTTCGCGGCCGCGTGCAGCGTCGGAGACACCGATCTTGCCGAATGGATGGTGAGTCAGGGCTGGGCCGAGCCGTCCGAGCCCGCCGGGCTCGCGATGAAAGGCGCGGCGAATGCCGCGCGCGCGCAGCGTCTCGGCATCTGGCGCGCGGCAGAGTGAAATACCCCTCATGGTCCGCATCGCAACGGCTCTCGGTGTTCTCCTCCTCGTCTCGGGCGCCGCGATGGCGCAAGCCGAGTTCGAGCCGACCCCGGCCGAGCGTAATTCCATCGCCCAATGCATCGCGCGAACGGCGTCCGAGCGCGAGCTCAAGCAAATGGCCGACTGCATTGGCGTGGCCGCGACGCCTTGCGTCGACGCGCCGGATGCCAACACCTTCAGTCTCGTCGCCTGCCATATGCGCGAGCAGAAGATCTGGGATGAGCGCCTCAATGTCTGGTACGGCGAGGCGCAGGCGCGGCTCAAGGACAATGCGAGCGCCTCCGCCGCGCTCAAAGATGCGCAGCGCGCCTGGATCGCTTTCCGCGACGCCAAATGCGGCTTTTGGGCCAAGCGCTACGAAGGCGGGACCTTCGCATCCGTCGCCGCGGGCGACTGCATACGCGAGACGACTGGCCTGCGCGCGCTCGAAATGCGCGCCATCGCCGACGATCTGGACCGCTAGCTTGCGACGAGCTCGCCGGCAAGCGCGCGGGCGATCAGCGAGCGCGTCTCGGCGATGCCGTAAAGCTCGACGAACGAGCCGAAGCGCGGGCCTTGCGTCTGGCCGAGCAGCACCTCGTAGAGCGCGGCGAACCAGTCGCGCAACGGCTCGAAGCCGTGTTCCTTGCCGACCGCGTAGACCTCGGCCTGGATTTCCTCGGCGAGCACTTTCGCCGGCAGCGCCGCCAGCCGCGCATCGAGATCGGCCAGCGCCGCGCGTTCCTTGTCGGTGGGCGCGCGGTAGGTCTTGGCCGGCTTCACGAAGTCATGGAAATAGCGGATGGCATAGCCGACGAGCTGGTCGAGCAGCGGATGCTGTTCGGGGGTTGCGTCTGGCGCATAGCGGCGGATGAAACCCCACAGCACCTCGCGGTCCTCGGAGTTCGACGCGCTCGCGAGGTTGAGCAGCAGCGCGAAGGAGATCGGCAGCTCGGCCTCAGGCGGCTCGCCCTGATGGATGTGCCAGACCGGGTTCATCAGCTTCGCCGCGATCTCCTCCTTGGGGAAGGCCGCGAGATGGCCGACATATTCGTCGACCGCGCGCGGGATCACGTCGAAATAGAGCCGCTTCGCTTTGCGCGGGCTCTGATACATATAAAGAGCGAGGCTCTCGGGCGCGGCGTAAGTGAGCCACTCCTCGATGGTCAGCCCGTTGCCGCGCGACTTGGAAATCTTCTCGCCGTTCTCGTCGAGGAACAGCTCGTAGATGAAGCCCTCGGGCTGCTGCGCTCCGAGGATGCGGCAGATCTGGCCCGAGAGCCGCACCGAGTCGATCAGGTCCTTGCCCGCCATCTCGTAATCGACGCCGAGCGCCGCCCAGCGCATGGCCCAGTCGGCCTTCCATTGCAGCTTGCAGCGCCCGCGCGTGACGGGCACCTGGGTGAGCTTGCCGGTGTCGGGGTCCTTGTAGCGGATGACGCCGGCAGCCGCATCGCGATCGACGATCGGCACCTGAAGCACGCGGCCCGTGGTCGGCGAGATCGGCAGGAACGGGCTGTAGGTCGCGCGCCGCTCAGGCCCGAGCGTCGGCAGGATCACCTCTCGGATCGCCTCGTAATTGTCGAGCACCTTGAGCAGCGTCGCGTCGAACCGGCCGGAGATGTAGCACTCCGTCGCCGAGAGGAACTCGTAGTCGAAGCCGAACGTGTCGAGGAAGGCGCGGAGCCGCGCATTGTTGTGCTGGCCGAAGCTCGGGTGAAGGCCGAACGGGTCCGGCACCTGCGTCAGCGGCTTGCCGAGATGCTCGGCGACCATCTCCTTGTTCGGGATGTTGTCCGGCACCTTGCGCAGGCCGTCCATGTCGTCCGAGAAGCAGATCAGCCGCGTCGGGATCTTGTCCTCGGTCAGCACGCGGAAGGCATGGCGGACCATCGTCGTCCGCGCGACCTCGCCGAACGTGCCGATATGCGGCAGGCCCGACGGGCCGTAGCCGGTCTCGAAGATGATGGCGCCGGTCGGCTTCGGGATGCGCTTCAGCCGGCTCAGCACCTTGCGCGCCTCCTCGAAGGGCCACGCCTTGCTCACATGAGCGTGCGCCAGGAGCTCGGAGTCGATCTCGAGCTTCGGCGCGGCTTTCTTGGTCTTGAGAGAGGCGGTCATGTCGGGTGCGGTGGAGCTGCGCTTGTCGTGTTCGTAGAGTGCGACAAGTTTCACAATTTTCTATACCGCGCCAGTATTTCTCCGTCTTTCCAACACCTCGTCATCGCCGGGCTTGACCCGGCGATCCAGGGGCGGCCGGCACGGAGCGAGTTGCCCCTGGATGCCCGGTTCAAGGCCGGGCATGACGTAGTAGCGGAAGGTTGAGGCAATCGATGCTTGCCGGTTCAAACGCAATTGCCTAGGGTCCGGCGCCTCGAATTCCGTGAACGGAGGGATGCCGCGCCATGCCCGAGCTGCTCGATCATCACGACGCGCTGATCTATGCGATGGTCACCACCTCGGCCGTGGATCGCGCCATGACCGACTTGGAGCTCGCCCGCATCGGCGAGGTCGTCTCGCATCTGCCGGTGTTCGACGACTACGACCAGGAGCGGCTGGTCAAGACCGCCGAGGCTTGCGGCGAATTGCTCGGTACTGACGGCGGCCTCGACCGCGTGCTGCTTCTGATCCGCACCGCCACGCCGACGAAGCTTCGCGAAACGGCCTATGCGGTCGCGCTCGAAGTCGCCGCCGCCGATCTCGACGTGAAGCCCGAGGAGACGCGCTTCCTCGAAATGCTGCGCGAGACCCTCGACATCGACAAACTCACCGGCACCGCGATCGAGCGCGGCATCAGGGCACGCAACAAGGTTCTCTGATCGTAGGGTGGGCAACGGAACGTTGCCCACGCGGAGCGCACACGGTGGGCACGGCGGTGCGTCACGGTGAGGTGCAAGCGCCGTCCTTCGAGGCTCGCTTCGCTCGCACCTCAGGATGACGGCGCTTGCCTCGAACCATGCGCCTTTGCCCACCCTACAAGTGCACCGGAACGCCGCCGTCTACTCCTGCGTTTCTGCTAATCTGGCGCCGGGCTTAAGCGGACGGGCGCGCACGCATTCAGCACAAGGAGTGAAGTCAATGGTGAGCTTGGACAAGGCCGCGAGGTTCGTCAGGGACGTCAATGTCGACGATCTGCACGACCAGCTCGACAGTTTGCGCGACTACGTCAACGAGCTGTCGGCGAGCGCCGGCACCACGGCGAACCGCAGGCTGAAGCAGGCGCGCCGGGCGGCCTCGCACGCGGCCACCGACGCCGAGGAGCTGATGAAGGACAATCTCGCCGCGTCGCTGGTGCTGGCGGCCGGGCTCGGCGTGCTGGTCGGCTATCTCATCCGCCGCGGCTCGGAATAGCCGCCGCCTCTCCGGTTGCCATTCCCGCGAATGCGGGAACCCAGTAGTCACCGACCTTCGCATTCTAGGGGAGGCCGGGATTACTGGGTTGCCCGGCCTTCGCCGGGCAATGACAAAGACGGATGGGCTTTAGAACCCCGACCCTAATGCGCGAGCTTGGTGGCGCCGGAATAGAGCGCGCCGCCGATCACGCAGGGAATCGCGATCTGCGCCTGGCCGAGAGCGGTCGCCGCCACGCAGCCGGTGGCGATGGCGAGCGAGCCCGCGGTCGCGCCCTTGGACATGCCGGCATCGGCAGAGAGCTGCGCGCGCTGCGCATCCTCGATCGCGCCGTATTGATCCTTACGGATGCGCTCGGCCTCGAAATCCTCGGCGGCAGAGATCACTTCCTGCAGCGGCTCGGCGACCTCCTTGGGCTGGCGCGCAGCCTCGGCGCGATAGAGCTTGATCAGCTCGCGGTCGCGCTCGGCATAGGAGGCGAGCGTCCATTTCGCCGTGCCGCCGGTCGTGACCTTCTCGAGCGTGCTCCCACCGCGGCCCCAGCCTGAGAATATTTTCTTCCAGGCGAAGCCCGAGTCCTTCTTCGACTTCGACCACTTCAGCGCGTCCATGATGCGCGTCACCGGCTGATGCTGTCCGGTCGCGACGTAATAACCCCACAGCGCATAGATGCCGGGCGATCCGCCGTCCTCGAGCGGAAGCTCCATCAGGGTCGGCCGCTTGCCGTTCAGGAAATCGTCGATCAGCGGGCGGCGGAGCGGCATGCGCTTTGCGTTCTTCTCGAGAAGCTGGCGCCAGTCGGGCCGCCCGGAATAGGCGATGGCGCGGATGATCACCGCCTGCTCCTTGTCGGGCAGCGGGAACATCTTGGGGATCATGCCCGGGCCGTCTTTCGGGTTGGTGCCGAGCACGCCGGCGATGAAGCCGATGCAGAACCACTGCTTCTCCTCATCGCCGAAGAAGCCGAAGTCGTACATCGCCTTGACCGCTTTCGGCACCTGCCCGGGCGCCTTGTGCTTGCGGTAGTTCGACACCCAATCCATCAGCTTGTCGGGCGTGGCGAACGGTCCTTGCGGCGCAGCGCTGCCGTGCTCGACCACCGGCGCATAGCTTTGCTGCGGCGGCGCGGCGAAGCTCGGCTGCGGCACGATCACGTCGGGCAGCACGTCGGTCGAGGATTGCAGAGCCGTTGGCGGCGGCGAGAGCGACTCGGCCGGCGCCGCAGGCGCGGCCTGAGCGGGCGCGGCCTGGACAGGTTCAGCCTGAGCGGCGGGCGCGGGCGGCGTGGGATCGCCGGCGGGCGCCTCCGGCAAGGCGGCTTCAGGCGGTCCCGCCTTCGAGATGGGAACGGTGATGACCTCGCGCGGCGGCGCGTAGCTTCGAGCTTGCGGGGGCGGCGCGATGTCCTGGACGGGCGGCGACAGACGCTGCGGCGCCTGCTTCTTCGGGACCGTGAGGGTGTTCTGGGCCGTGAGCGTGCGCTGCGCGTGCGGCGTCAGCTCGGCCTGCGCGAAGCAGGGCGAGGACGCGAGCGAAACGCAGCTCGTGGCGAGCGCAATAGCTCTGACGATACGCATGCCATCAGCTTCCTGCCCCCCGGCCCCGGATTGCTGAGGTTTACACGGACATGGTTAATGGAGGCGGGTCCCTTCTCCCGCAAGAAACACCATAATTTTCAGGCGTTTCGTGGCTTTTTGAGGGCCGCGTGCCATTAACCATGCCCAAGGATTAACGTTACTCACCGCCGCTGCCGGCCGTTCTGGCCGCCTTGTTCCCGGCCTACCCACTTTGTTATTGCCCGGCTTGACCGGGCAACCCAGTAGCCACCGCGCGTGCAAGCAATGAAAGGCGGGCGTTTACTGGGTTCCCGCCTTCGCGGGAATGACAACCGGCAAGGCCTAAGACAGAGCGGCAGCGGCTTCCGGCGCGGGCTCAGCCAAGGCGGAGGCCACGATAGCCTGGGCGGCGCGGTCGGCCTGGCGGACGATTTCCGGCACCGCGGTGATCTCCCACAGCATGCCCTGGCAGAGCGGGCCGATGGCGAAAAGGCCGGGCGAAGGCCGGCCGCCCTCGCCCAGGATCTGGCCGTCCTGCTCAACCGCGAGCCCAATCCGGTGCGGATCGGGCTGCGCCAGGCCTGAATCGGTCAAGCTCCGGATCAGAGGCTGGTCGAGATCGGGCCTGAAGCCGGAGCAGTCGAAGGCAAGGTCCGCGCGCAACGTCTCGACACGGTGCGTGTCGGCCGCCTCCCCGCCGCGCCGCACGAGGCCCGCTGTGAAGCCGTCGCCGGTCCGGCTTACCTGCGTGATCTGCCCGCGCAGAAGCTCGGCCCGGCCGCTCGCGAATTCCTCCATCAGGCTCGCATGGATCTCCATGGGCAGGCGGTGGCGATGCGCATCCCAAAACGGGCGCAGATGCCGCAGGAAGCGCGCCTGCTCGGCGACCGGGAGCGCCTGCCAGATCTCCGGTATGGCGGCGCGCAATCCGTTGATCACGCCCTGCCACGGCGTGCCGTTCTCCTCGGCCATCTCGCAGGCGATGCGAATGCCGGTCGCGAGCATCGACACGCGGCGCGAGCGGGGCAGCGCCACCTCCTGCGGGACCACGCCGCGCGGGGCATGCGCGCGGGGCAATTGTCCGCGGCGGGAGACGACGAGCGCCTTGCCGCGGAACCCATCGCGACGCGCGCCGAGCAGCACGTCGACCATGGTCAGGCCCGAGCCGATCAAGAGGATCGTCCCGGCGCGGGCCAGGCGCTCGCCGGCGACGGCCTCGAACGGCGCGAGCGCGCCGGCGGCGGATGACGTCTGCAAGCCGAAGGCCGTGCCGAGGACGACGACGTCGGCCGCGACCGGCGCGGTGCGGTCGAAGCTGACCGTGTAGCGGCCGTGCTCGCGCCGCACCTCGCGCGCGGCCACGCCGCTAGCGGCTTCCGCGACGAGCGTGAAATCGATGTCGGGCCGCCGGCCGATCGCTTCGTAGAGACGTTGGCGCACATATTCGCCGAACAGCTGGCGCGGCAGGAAGGTGTGGCCCAGCCCCTCATGCAGGCCGGCGTGGTTCTCGCCCTGGTCGAGCTGGCGGAACGCCCAGTTGAGGAAATCGCCGGGCCTGCCCGCGCGGACTGAAAGGTCGCGCGTGCGCACATTGAGGAGATGCAGCGGATGGTGGCTGCCATAGGCCACGCCGCGGCCGAGCGCGGCCGACGGCTCGGCCAGCACGAGCTGGAACGGCACGCGCACATGCTCGAGGCAGGCGATCGAAGCGGCGGCGCCGGTCAGGCCGCCGCCGATCACGCAGACCGTGAAGGGCGCATCGCGCATCTCGCTATCCGTATCCAGCCGCATCAGCACGCCCCACTCATACACAAGCTTTGTGGCCGGGGTGAAGCTTAACCGCCGCCGCAGCGCAGCATGGCAGGCGTGCGGTGCTAGGGTGCGGGCACTACGCGCAAACGCACGCGCGCCGCGTCATGGCCGCGCGGAAGACCGTGCTCATACCGGGGCGAAAATAGCGACGTGGTGCCGGACGTGTCTCCCGAGTTCAGCGAGCGGCGGCAAACCTCCCCCTCGTGGGGAGGTCGGAGTTCGCCCGCGGCGAACTCCGGGTGGGGGGCATATCGCTGTTTGCCGAGCAAGCCCCCCACCCGACCGGCCATGCCGGTCGGCCTCCCCACAAGGGGGAGGCTTTAGTCAGTGCAGCTGCCTGGAGTTAAGCCGCGTCTTTGAGGCTGGCGATGTCGATGACGAAGCGGTAGCGCACGTCGTTCTTCAGCATGCGCTCATAGGCCTGGTTGATGTCGGAGATCGGGATCACCTCGACGTCGGAGGCAACGCCCTTCTCCGCGCAGAAATCGAGCATCTCCTGCGTCTCGCGGATGCCGCCGATCAGCGAGCCCGCAAGGGTCTTGCGCTTCATGATCAGCGCGCCGGCGGCGAGCGGCGTGGGCTGATCCGGCACGCCGACCAGCACCATCGTACCGTCGCGGCGGAGCAGGCCGAGATAGGCGTTGTAGTCGTGCGGCGCCGACACCGTGTCGATGATGAAATCGAAGCGGCCGGCATTGTCCTTGAAGGTCGCCTCGTCCTTCGTCACCAGGAAATCGTCGGCGCCGAGTTGAAGCGCATCGTCGCGCTTGCCGGGCGAGGTCGAGAGCACCGTGACATGCGCGCCCATGGCGTGGCCGAACTTCACCGCCATGTGGCCGAGCCCGCCGAGCCCGACCACGGCGAGCTTGTCGCCCGCCTTCAGCCCGAAATGCTTGAGCGGCGAATAGGTGGTGATGCCGGCGCAAAGGAGCGGCGCCGCGCGCTCGAGCGGAATGCCGTCAGGGATCGCCAGCACGTAGTTCTCGTCGACGGTGATGCGCGTCGAGTAGCCGCCATAGGTCGGCGTCTTCCCGTCGGGCTCATAGCCGTTATAGGTGAGCGTCATGCCGACCTCGCAGAACTGCTCCTCGCCCTCGCGGCAGGCCTCGCAACGCCGGCAGGAATCGACGAAGCAGCCGACGCCGACGATCTGGCCCGGCTTCCATTTCTCGACCTGATCGCCGACCTTGACGACGCGGCCGATGATCTCGTGGCCAGGGACCATGGGGAAGATCGAATCGCCCCATTCGTCGCGCGCCTGGTGGATGTCGGAATGGCAGACGCCGCAATAGAGAATGTCGATCAGGACGTCGTGCGGGCCGGGCTCGCGGCGGGTGATCGACCAGGGCGCAAGCGTCGACTTCGCGTCCTGCGCGGCATAGGCCGGGGTCTTGAGGCTGGCTTCGGACTGAACAAGCGTATCCATCATGTCTCCGCTCCCTGGAGTTGGAGGTTCAAGCAAATTCTAACCGCGCGGCGAGGCAGGCATATGACCGCGTGGCCGCAGGCAGCGCACAATTTCGTGTGTCGGACCAGCGGCGTGAGGCCGCGCACCGCGCCCTTGCATAGTATTCAGTTGTGGTAAATTGTCGCCGCATTCCGGCAGGCAGAAGGAGGGGGACATGGCTGCAAGCACGGCATCGGCCAAAGGAACCGCGGTAGCGCCCAAGCGCACGGCGGTGGTCAAGAAGGAGAAGCGCGACGATCTGAGCCAACTGCTCGCCGACAAATGGTGGGCGGTGGGCCTCCGCGCCATCTTCGCCATCATCTTCGGCCTGATCTGCCTGCTCAACCCCGCGCTCGCGGTCAACGTGTTCGTCATCCTGTTCGCCGCCTACATGCTGGTCGACGGCGTCTTCGCCATCGCCTCGGGCATCAGGGCCGCGACCGCCGGCAAGCATTGGGGGCTGCTCATCCTGCAAGGCGTGGTCTCGATCGCCGCGGCCGCGGTCGCCATGATCTGGCCGGCGATAACGCTGGTCGCGCTCGTCTGGATCGTCGCCATCTGGGCCATCGTCTCAGGCGCACTGATGCTCGCCGCGGCCTTCGCGCTCAACATCAATTACGGGCGCTGGTGGCTCGCGCTGGGCGGCATCGCTTCGCTGGTGTTCGGCATCCTGCTCGTGATCCAGCCCTTGATCGGCGCCGTGGTGCTGACGCTCTGGATCGGCGCCTATGCCTTCGTGTTCGGCATTTTCCTGCTGGTGCTCGCCTTCCAGCTCTTCTGGCGGAAGGAAGAGCTGGTGGAAGCGGCAACGGCGCGCGCGAAGAAGGCATGAGCCCCGCGCCCGCGTGAGCCAGCATGTCGGACCCGGACAGCTCTGCGAAGCCTCCCGGCCAAGCCGGCTATTCGGCCTTCATCAGCTACGCGAGCGAGGCCGACCGCGAGACGGCCTTCAGGATCGTCGAGCATCTCGAAGCGGCAGGGCTCGCATGCTGGATCGCCCCGCGGAACGTGCGCGCAGGCAAGCAATATGCCGAAGAGATCGTGCGCGGCATCCGCACCGCGCGCGGGTTCATCCTTGTGCTGTCGGACGCGGCGAACGGCTCCAAGTTCGTGCGGCGCGAGGTCGAGCAGGCCGACCGCAGGGACAAGCCGATCTACGCCATCCGCATCGAGGAGGTAGACCCGTCGGACGGCCTCCAGCTCTTCCTCTCCGAGATCCATTGGATCGACGCGTGGGAGGGCGACCTCGGCGCTCACGTCAAGCACCTCGCCGAGATGCTGCACGAAGAGGAAGCGCCGGCTGAGACACGGCCCCAGTCCAAAGCTGAAACGTCGACGCCCAAGACGCTGAAGCAAGTGCCGCGCGCCGAGCGTAAGCCCAAGGAGGCGGCGGCCCCTTCCCTCGCTTCAAGTCTCGCGCCCAAATGGTGGCTGTTTGCCGTGCGCGGGGCGCTGGCGCTTGCCGTGGGCGCAGCTTTGATCGGTGACGGTCAACATCCCGTCACGACCGAAAGCCTCAAGGTCACGCAGTCATTGTTCGTCGCCTATCTGATGGTCGATGGCATGCTCGCGCTCGCCGCCGGCGGCAAGTGGCTGGGCGGTTCCTGGCGCTTCGCCTTCCTCGCCGAAGGGCTTGTTTCGCTGGCCGGTGCGGCGGCGCTCCTTAATGCCGGATACCCGTCACCGACACTAATCGCTGCGTCCATCGTGGCGGTTGGCGTCGCGCGGCTGATAGCAGCACTCAGGCTCGATGCGGGCGAGGGACGCTGGTCGCTGCTCGCGAGCGCCGCGCCCCTGCTCGGCTTCGTCTTCATGTTCGCCCCCCTCATACGTGCGAACCCCCTGGATTGGGGCGCGACCTATCTCACCACCTGGGGCCTGCTCCAGTTCGCCGCTGGCGCCGGGTTGCTGTTCGTGGCCTTCCACCTCGACGTCCGCCGCCGCGAGCAGCAGGCCCGTGAGGGATCGGTACAGATGCGCGCCGAAACCGCCGCGCTCGCAAAGATCTGGCCGGCCCTCTCCGCCGCTGGACTTGTCTTGATCGCGGCGGGGCTGCCGTTCCTGCTCTGGTGGCTCCTGCCGGCTTCGCCCGCATGGACGACGTTCGGCACGCCGCTCACCCCCATGGCGGCCATAGGCGCCGGCATTGTGCTTTACGGAGTGTTGGCCCTCGCCTCAGGGCTGCGCCTCACCCGCCTCAGATTGCCGTTCATCCTGTATGGCGCGGTAAGCACCCTGTTCGGCGTCTCCTCCCTCGTCGACCTGTTCACCGAGCCCTATGCTAGATTCTCAAACGCGGAAGTTCTTTTCATCCAGGATTTGCTTGACCGCTTCTTTGGAGCGTGGGCGCTGTGGGCGCTCGCCACCGGTGGGTTGCTGCTTGTGTTGGCGGCGGCGACCGGCGACGCCAAGTTCCGCCTCGCAGGCGCAGCCGTCGCGTTTCTGACGATCGGGTTCTTCCTGGTGCTGGCGGCCTTGGATTACACCGGGCAAGAAAGCATGTTCCTGTTCTTCATGGGAACGGTCACCATCGCCGCCGGCCTGATCCATATGCTGCTCGCGATGACGTTGCGGACCTATGGAGCGCGCGCAGGGTTAGGACAGGCATGAGCGGCATTCCTCTTGTGACACTGCCTTCGGGCGAGAGCGTGCCGCAGCTCGGCCAGGGCACCTGGCGCATGGGCGAGAGCCGGCGCGCGCGGAAGGAAGAGGTCGCGGCGCTCAGGCTCGGGCTCGATCTCGGCATGACCCTGATCGACACCGCCGAGATGTATGCCGAGGGCGGCGCCGAGGCGGTGGTGGCCGAAGCCATCGCCGGACGGCGCGACGAGGTGTTCATCGTCAGCAAGGTGCTGCCGGAGAACTCGACGCGCGCCGGCACCATCAAGGCCTGCGAGCGGAGCCTGAAGCGGCTCAAGACCGACCGCATCGATCTTTATCTCTTGCATTGGCGCGGGGCACCGGCGCTGGACGAGACGCTTGCCGGCTTCGAGGCTCTGCTCGAGGCGGGTGCGATCCGCTCCTGGGGCGTCAGCAATTTCGACGTCGCCGACATGGAGGAACTGTTTGCGCTGAAAGGAGGGGCCACCTGCGCGTCGAACCAGGTGGTCTATAATTTGCGGCGGCGTGGCATCGAGGCGGGACTTGTGCCCTGGAGTCGCGAGAACGGCGTGCCGATCATGGCCTATTCGCCGATCGAGCAGGGGCGGCTCCTGCGCGACCGTATGCTCGCCGCCATCGCTGCACGGCACGACGCGACGCCCGCGCAGATCGCGCTCGCCTGGGTGCTTCGGCAGCAGGACATGATGGTGATCCCGAAAGCGGGGAGCGAAGCGCATGTGCGCGAGAACCGCACCGCGCTCGACATTGCGCTCTCGCCTGAAGACCTCGCCGAGCTCGACCGCGCCTTCCCGCCGCCGGGCGGCCCGCGCCCGCTGGAGATGTTGTGAGAGTCTGAGCACCACCTCTATAACCCGTCATGCCCGGCCTTGAGCCGGGCATCCAGGGCAACCGGCACGGAGCCAATGGCCCCTGGATCGCCGGGTCAAGCCCGGCGATGACGCGGTTCAGGTTGCAGAGACCGAGCGTCTAGAAAAAGCTCATCGGGAAGTAGCGCAGGAACAACTCCTCGTAGCGGCCGCTCTCATGCACCTGCTCGAGCCCGTAGGTCAGGATCTGGGCGAGGCGGCGGTTGCCGCGCTTCACCGCGATGCCGACGCCCTCGCCGAAATATTTGGCATCGAGATAGGGGCCGCCGCGGAATTCGCAGCAGCCGTCGCTCGACGTGCCGTTGATCCAGAAGGTGAGCCCGATGCCGTCGCCGAACACGAGGTCGATGGCGCCTTCCTTCAGCGCCTTCTTGGCGTCGTCGGCGGTGT
The DNA here is from genome assembly GCA_964634195.1 of uncultured Methyloceanibacter sp. Classification (GTDB taxonomy): domain Bacteria; phylum Pseudomonadota; class Alphaproteobacteria; order Rhizobiales; family Methyloligellaceae; genus Methyloceanibacter. The sequence continues at coordinate 91,088 of CAZWIO010000006.1, forward strand.
CGAACGTCGCGACCGCGGCGCCGGGGAAGAACTTCTTGATATAGGCCTCGTGGCCGGTCTCCTTCGCCACGCCGATCTTCTTGCCCTTGATGGTCTCGGGCAGCACGTCGGCCTGCGGCGCGTCCTTGCGCGCGACGAAGCGCGCGGGCGTCGCGTAATAGCGCGAGGTGAAGTCGGCGCGTTCGAGCGCTTCCGGCGTGATGCGGATCGAGGCGATGACCGCGTCGGCCTCATCGCGGTCGAGGCTCGGCACAAGCTCGCGCCAGTCGACGTCCTTGACCTCGCACTCGACCTCGAGCATCTCGCAGATCGCGCGCGCGAGATCGACATTGAAGCCGGTGAGCGCGCCGACCTCATCATAATAATGGAAGGGCGGGTAGTCGCTGTCGGTGACGAAGCGGAGCTTCTCGAGGCCGCGCATGTCGGGCTTGGGCCGCAACACGTCGCCCTGCCAGATGTCGGGCACGATGCGGTCGTTGACGGGCTGGGTCTGCGCCTGCGCGGAAACGGGGAGAAGCAATCCCCCCAGCAGCGCGAGCGCGGCGAAAACGGCGCGCGGCCCACGCGCGCGCAGAAGCGCCGCGAGCGGCCAGCCACGACCATCGATGCGACAGGGAAAAACGCGCATACGCCCTCTTAGCGCAGTCAAAGCCCGGCTTCCAGAGCGACGCGACACGCTGGAGTTGCTTGATCTATTGCTACACTTATACGTTGTTCAACTAGAGCTGCAACTTGCGCGTCACAATCAATATTGCGGGCCGCTCCGGACGTGCAACACTTGAGGGGGGAAAGCTTTCAGGGGCGTCCCGTGTTGCTTGCCAAGGAGATCGGCCGGGACGCGCCGGAGCGCCTGCGTTCGGGCGCGGGTGCGCAGCCACGGCCGGCGCGCCCCTACCCCCTGCCCGAGCCGGATTATCATTTCCTACTCAACAGCTTGATCGACGAGACGGCGCTGCTCGAGGCAAGCCGGAGCGCCGCCGAGTGGGGCGTGCTGCCGCACGAGGTGCTGATCGCCACGGGGCGACTTTCGCCCGAGGATTACTACCGTGCGCTCGCCAAATCTTGCGGCGTTCCGTTCAATTCCGAGCTTAGGCCAGATGAAGTGGCGCCGCCGGCCCGCGCCACGCCGCGGCAATGCCTTATCCACGGCCTGCTCAAGGACCGCAGGCGCGCCAAGAGCTACGTGCTGGCGCCCGAGCGCTTGCGGCCGAACGCGTTGCGCGCGCTGTTGCGCGAGCTCGGGCCGTATCGCTTTTCGCTCGCAACGCCAGGGGCTTTGCGGGAGGCGATCGCCCACCACTTCGCGCCGAGCCTCGCCAAACATGCGGTCGAGACTCTTGCCGTGCGCCAGCCCGATCGCAGCGCGCGTTTCCCGTCCGTGGCGTGGCAGCGTGCGGCGCTTATCCTCGGTGTCATCGCCGCGTTGTATAGTGGCATCGTTGCGCCGGCGGAAACGGTCAAGGTGCTGACCCTTGCGCTCGCGCTTCTGTTCGTGCCGGTCGTCGCACTGCGTCTTGTCGCGGTGGCGGGGTTGCTGCGCGCGGGCGATCGCGCCCACGACACGGCGAGCGTGCGTGGGCCGGACCGCGAGCTTCCGGTCTACACGATCCTCGTGCCGCTCTATCGCGAGGCGCATATGCTGCCCGGCCTGGTCGATGCGCTCGCGCGTCTCGACTGGCCTGCGCCCAAGCTCGACATCAAGCTGATCCTCGAAGAGGTCGATGCCGAGACCGTCGCGGCGGCGCGGGCGCTCGACCTGCCGAGCACCATGGAGATCGTCGTGGTGCCCGCACGCGAACCGCGCACCAAGCCCAAGGCGCTGAACTACGCGCTGCCGCTCGCCCGCGGCGACTATCTCGTGATCTACGACGCGGAGGACAGGCCTGAGCCCGATCAGCTCCGCCGCGCCTTCGCCGCGTTCGGCGCGGGGCCGCCCAACCTCGCCACGGTGCAGGCGCGGCTCAATCTCTACAACACGGAAGACAACTGGCTGACGCGGCACTTCACCATCGAATATTGCGCGTTGTTCGACGGACTTCTGCCGGCGCTCGACCGGCTCGCGCTTCCCATCCCGCTCGGCGGCACCTCCAACCATTTCCGCGTCTCGGCGCTCAGATGGCTGCTCGCCTGGGACCCGTACAACGTCACGGAGGACGCCGATCTCGGCATGCGGCTCGCGCGCGCGGGCTATCGCTGCGGCGTGATCTCCTCGACGACCTACGAGGAGGCGCCGGTCCGGTTCGGCTCATGGCTCAGGCAGCGCACGCGCTGGCTCAAGGGCTTTATGCAGACCTGGCTGGTGCATATGCGCAAGCCACGCTTGCTATGGCGCGAGCTTGGGCCGCGCGGCTTCCTCGCCTTCCAGGTCATGCTCGGCGGCACGGTGCTGTCGGCGCTGGTTCATCCCTGGTTCTACGTGCTGGTGGCGTTCGAGCTGTCGCGTGGCGGCTTCCTCACGACCCCTCAGAGCCTGCTCGGCTGGCCGTTCTGGCTGATCGCCTGGTTCAGCCTCGCCGCCGGTTATCTCGGCGCCATGGCGCTCGGTCTGCTCACCGTGCAGCGCAGAGGCTACCGCCTGCTCCTCAAGCAGGTCCCGCTGATGCCGGTCTACTGGCTCTTGATCTCGCTCGCCGCCTATCGCGCGCTCTGGCAGTACCTGACCGCGCGTTTCAAATGGGAGAAGACCGAGCACGGGCTCGCGCGGCGCGTCGTCCTGCCGCCGCCTTGAGCGCGTCAGCCGCCGCGGCGATAGTTCTCGCGCACGGCCTCCTCGCGCTCGGCGCGCGCGGCCGGATCCTTGCGCCGCTGGCGCCATAGCAGCGTGCCGTAGATTATCGCGCCGGCGAGCACGACCACGCCGACGATATCGATGAGGGCCCAAAGCCAGCCGCTAGGGTCTGTCATCGCGAAACTCCTTCGTTGCTCGAAGGAAGAACGCGAGAGGAGCGGGCCGGGTTTCGTTAGATGGCGGAAGGGAAGATTGGAGCGGGCGATGGGGATCGAACCCACGACCCGTAGCTTGGGAAGCTACTGCTCTACCACTGAGCTACACCCGCACCTTGATAGAATGTTAGCCTGCCATAGGCGGAAGGCAAGCCGTCTCTAGCCCTGCTTGAAGTGCTTGGAGAGCTTCAGGCCTTGCGCCTGGTAGTGCGAGCCGATGCCCTGGCCGTAGAGCGTGTCGGGAATGTCGGTGAGCTTGTCGTAGACGAGCCGGCCGACGATCTGCCCGTCCTCAAGGATGAACGGAATGTCGAGGCTGCGCACTTCCAGCACGGCCTTGGCGCCCGGGGCGCCGCCCGGCGTATAGCCGAAGCCCGGATCGAAGAAGCCGGCGTAGTGCACGCGGTACTCGCCGATCAGCGGATCGAACGGCGCCATCTCCGCGACATAGGCGGGCGGCACCGACACGCTCTCCTTCGAGGCGAGGATGTAGAACTCGTGCGGGTCGAGCACGAGGCGCCGGTCGCCGCCGAGATGCACAGCCTCCCAGAACTGATCGACCTCGTAGGCGCCAACCGCATCGACATCGACCACGCCCGCATAGCGCCGCGCGCGATAGCCGACGAGCCCGGTGGGTGGGATCGGTGCAAGACTGATGCGGAGGTTCAGCCCCTCGCGGATCGCGGCCTCGCCTTCGACCAGGCCGACATCGGTGTGCAATTCGCGCAGGCGACGGTCGCGCACGCGGCCCGGCTGCTCGCCAGCGTCGAGCTGCTGCACGACGCGGCGGCGAAACCTGACCTGGTTGAGGCGCGAGCCGTAACGAACCTTGATGGAGAAGGTGCGCGGGCAGATCTCGGCGAAGAGCGGGCCGGCATAGCCTTCCTCGACGAAATCGAACGAATCCTGCCGGTCGGCGATCAGCCGGGTGAACACGTCGAGCCGCCCGGTCGAGCTTTTCGGGTTGGCGAAGGCGGCGATGGTCGAGCGCAGCTTGAGCTGCTCGATCAGCGGCACGAGATAGACGCAGCCCGATTCAAGCACCGCGCCCTTGGTCAGGTCGATCTCGTGGAACTTCACCGCTTCCAGCTTCTCGCGCACGGTGGCGTTAGGCCCCGGCAGGAAGCTCGCGCGGATGCGGTAGGCGACCTTGCCGAGCCTGAGGTCGAGGCTCGCCGGCTGGATCTGGGCAGGTTCGATCCCCGGCGCGCCGAGGATCTCGCCGCCTTCGATCAGCGCGCGGATGCCCTGGCAGGGCAGGATGCCGGTGCGCGCGAGCGCGCTGCGCGGCGCCTCGGCAGGCGCCGTCACCTTGGGCTCCTCGGGCAGGTGCTCGAAAAGCTTGTCCTGAGCGTCAGGCTCCTGGAACTGCACGGCTGACATAAGGATTTTCTTGGCATGACGGGGCCTTGAGGTCACGCTTGGCCCGGCCTTCTCCCCCGGATTCACAAGGAGCGCAAGCATGCTTCTCGGGCTGCTCGCCCTGATCGCCGCGAGCCTTTTCACCGGCGCCGCCTTCTATATCAACTTCGCCGAGCAGCCGGCGCGGCTCGGGCTCGACAACCGGGCCCTGCTCGCCGAGTGGAAACCGGCCTATAGGCGCGGCTACGTCATGCAGGCGAGCCTCGCCATCATCAGCTTCCTGCTCGGCGCGGGCGCCTGGTGGCAGACCGGCCTGCTGCTGTTCCTCATCGGCGGCCTTGTCATACTTGCGAACTGGCCCTGGACGCTGCTCGTCATCAAGCCGGTAAACGATGCGCTGATGGAGACCCCGCTCGATTCCGCGGGACCGCAGACCCGCGCGCTGATCGGGAGGTGGGGCATGCTGCATGCCGTCCGCACCGGGCTCGGAGCGCTTGCGGCCGTGCTTTTCCTCGCCGGGCTGATCGACCTTGCGCGACAGGCTTGACGGGAGCCCCCCTAAAGCGCGATGAATGCCCCTCGTGGTGATTTGGCCGGCCGGCTTGCAGCCACGTTAAACAAGTCGCTAAAAGGCCGCGGACGATATCATCCCGGCTTTTGGCGGCAGCCAAAGTCGGGTTTTTTGTTGCGGCCGGTCGCACAAGCTTTGCAGGGAGTAGGGCGATGGCCGCAAGCAAGGACCAGGACGACCGCCGCAAGACGTGGCGCGCCGCCACACGGCTCGTGCATGAAGGCACGCTGCGCAGCCAATATGGCGAGACCTCCGAGGCGATCTTCCTCAACTCCGGCTACGTCTATGACAGCGCCGAGCAGGCCGAGGCGCGCTTCAAGGGCGAGGAGGAGGGCTTCGTCTATAGCCGCTACGCCAACCCGACCGTCTCCATGTTCGAGACGCGCATGTGCGCGCTGGAAGGCGCCGAGGCCGCGCGCGGCACGGCGAGCGGTATGGCCGCGGTGGCGGCGTCGCTGCTCTGTTTTCTCAAGGCCGGTGACCATGTGGTCTCGGCGCGCGCGCTGTTCGGGAGCTGCCGCTATATCGTCGAGGACCTGCTGCCGCGCTACGGCATCGAGACGACGCTGATCGACGGGCGCGACTTCGCCGCCTGGGAAGCTGCCATGCGGCCGAACACGCGCGCCGTGTTCTTCGAGACGCCGACGAATCCCGTGCTGGAGCTGGTCGACATCGAAGGCGTGGCGAAGATCGCCAACAAGGCCGGCGCGCTGGTCGTGGTCGACAACGTGTTCGCCACGCCTCTGCTGCAGCGGCCGCTCGCGCTCGGCGCCGACATCGTGGTCTATTCGGCGACCAAGCATATCGACGGCCAGGGACGCTGCCTCGGCGGCGTGGTGCTCGGCACGAGCGAGTTCATCGAGGAGAAGCTGCACAATTTCCTCAAGCATACCGGCCCATCGCTCAGTCCGTTCAATGCCTGGGTGCTGCTCAAGGGGCTCGAGACGCTGACCGTGCGCGTTGCCCAGCAATGCGCTTCCGCCGCCGCGATCGCGGACTTCCTCGCCGAGCGGAAGGAGGTCGCCCGCGTGCTCTATCCGGGCCGCCCGGACCATCCCCAAGCCGACCTCGCCAAACGTCAGATGGAGGGCGGCGGGCCGCTGGTCGCGTTCGAGGTGAAGGGCGACAAGGACGCCACATTCCGCGTGCTGAACGCGCTCGACATCATCAAGATCAGCAACAATCTCGGCGACGCGAAGAGCCTGATCACCCATCCCGCGACCACGACGCATCAGCGGCTGACGCCGGAGCAGCGCGCCGAGCTCGGCATCTTCGACAACACGCTGCGGCTGTCGGTCGGGCTCGAGGACGTAGCCGATCTCAAGGACGACCTCGACCGCGCGCTCGCGGCCGCGTGATTGCCGGCGCGGGGCGGGGCACCTTGCCCGGCGGGGACGCCTATGCGACCCTTGCGCCAAGTTTGCAGTCCTGCGTGAGGATGCCATGTGCCGAAACATCAAGACGCTCTACAATTTCGAGCCGCCGGCGACCGAGGATGAGATCCGCGCGTCGGCCCTGCAATTCGTGCGGAAGCTCAGCGGATTCACGCGGCCCTCTAAGGCCAACGAGGTCGCGTTCGAGCAAGCGGTTGACAAGGTGACCGAAGCGGCACGCGAGCTGCTCGCTTCGCTCGTGACCAATGCGCCGCCGCGCGACCGCGACATCGAGGCGGAAAAGGCGCGCGCCAGGTCGCTCGCTCGGTTCAACTCATCGACCGCGATGACGCCGATCAGGTCGTGACCGAAGCATTCGCGCCCGCCATCGAGACCCGCACCGAGCTTGCGGACCTGCTCGCGGCGCTGATCGCGTTCGACACGACGAGCGCGAAGTCCAATCTCCCGCTGATCGCCTTCGTCGAGGAATATCTGAAAGGTCACGGCATCGCCTCGGTGCTGGTGCCCTCCCCTGACGGCGAGAAGGCCGATCTGTTCGCAACCATCGGGCCTAAGGGTGACGGCGGCATCGGGCTCTCCGGCCATAGCGACTGCGTGCCGGTCGAAGGACAGCGCTGGACGAGCGACCCCTTCACGCTGACCGAGCGCGACGGCAGGCTTTACGGCCGCGGCACCTGCGACATGAAGGGCTTTATCGCCTGCGTGCTGGCCTCGGTGCCGCTGTTCAAGTCGCGCGCGCTGAACGAGCCGATCCACATTGTCATCTCTTATGACGAGGAGGTCGGCTGCACCGGCGTGCGGCCGCTGATCGCGCGGCTCGGTCGCGACCTGCCGCGCCCGCGTGCCATCGTCGTCGGCGAGCCGACCTCGATGCAGGTGATCGACGCGCATAAGCGCATCGACGCCTACCGTACGCGCGTCGAGGGTCGCGAGGCGCATTCGAGCCTGCCGGGGATTGGCGTGAACGCGATCTCGGCCGCGGCTGCGCTGATCGCGGAGCTCGACAGCATCGGGGCCGACATCGCCGCCCGGCAGAACGATGAGCGCTTCGAGCCGCCCTTCTCGACCGTGAGCGTCGGCACGATCAAAGGCGGCACGGCGACCAATATCGTGCCTAAGACTTGCGAGTTCCGTTGGCAGGTGCGCAGCCTGCCCGACGCGCCGCCGGAAGAGGTCCCTGACGCGCTCGATGCCTTCGCGGGATCCGCGCTGCTGCCCATCATGCGAGAGGTCGCCGGAGATGCGGCGATCGAGACGCTCAACGAAGGCTCGGTGCCCGCTTTCGTGGCTGCGGCGGATTCGGACGCCGTGGCGCTCGCGCTGGCGCTGACCGGCGCCGCGCACACCCACGCCGTGTCCTACGCGACCGAGGCAGGACTGTTCGAACAGGCCGGCTGCCCGGCGGTGATCTGCGGGCCTGGCGACATCGCCCAGGCGCATGCGGCCGACGAATATGTGAGCCTCACCCAGCTCGACGCCTGCATGGCGTTTCTCGAGGGGCTCGCGGATCGGCTGAGCGCGTAGCCCCTGACATTGTCATGCCCGCGAAGGCGGGCACCCAGTAGTCGAGCGCTTAAGCCAGCAAGGCTCGGTCAGTGACTACTGGGTCGCCCGGCCTTCGCCCGGCGAAGCCTAGCGTCACAGCAACGTTCCTCAAGAGGCTTCGGTCGGCGCAGCCGGGTCAAGCCGGGCGATGACACTATTTCTGAGAGAACACCGCCGGATCGAAATTGTAGCGGCGGTTGCAGAACTCGCAGGTCACCCACACCTCGCCGTCGACCACCATCTCGGCGAGGTCCTCGGTCGAAAAGCGCTTGAGCAGCTCCTCGACGCGCTCGCGCGAGCAACTGCAATAGCTCTCGAGCGGCACGGGGCGATAGGCGCGCACCTGCTCCTCGTGGAACAGCCGGTAGAGCAGGCGGTCCGGCGGCAAGGTCGGGTCGAGCAGCTCGTGGTCCTCGACGGTCTCGGCGAGCGCACTGGCGCGCGTCCAGTCTTCCTCGGCGATGGTGCCCTGCCCGCCGCCATGCCCGCCTTCGCGCGTCAGCTTCTGCACCAGCAGGCCGCCGGCGCGCCATGACCAATTCTTGTCGCCCCCCTCGCCCGGCCGGTAGTGGCGCGCGACCGCGAGCCTGATGAAGGTCGGCAGCTGCTCGGACTGCTGGAAGTAAGTGTGCGCCGCCTCGGTGAGGCTCTCGCCTTCGAGCGGCACGACGCCCTGATAGCGCTCGGTCTCCGCGCCGCGGTCGATGGTCATGGCGAGATGGCCCTCGCCGAGCAGCTTCTCGCCCGGCGCGAGCGCGGCGACCCGCTCAGCATCGAAGCGCGCATAGCCGCGCAGCTCGCCCGGCACCTGGTAGTCCGCAATGAGCAGATCGACCGGGCCGTCGGTCGAAGCTTGCAGGATGAACTTGCCGTCGAATTTGAGCGCGGCGCCGAGCAGCGCGGTCAGCGCCACCGCCTCGCCGAGCAGGCGCGACACCGGCTCCGGATAGTCATGGCGCGAGAGGATGGTATCGACCGTCGGGCCGAGCTTGACCAGGCGCCCCAGCACGTCGGCCTGCTCGGCCTGGAAGGGGAGCACCAGATCGTCGGCAGGCAAATGGAGGTCCACTCGAGACTCGGACACGGACTCATTCATCGTTTCGTTGTTCGCTTCTTGTCGTTCGCGCGTTTCGTGGCGCTACGCTTCGGGGCGGCGCGTTTGGTGTCGAGACCGCCGAGGCACCAGGCGAGGATCGCCTTCTGCACATGCAGCCGGTTCTCTGCCTCGTCCCACACCGCCGATTGCGGACCGTCGATCACGCCCGCCGTCACCTCGTCGCCGCGATGGGCCGGCAGGCAATGCATGAAGATCGCGTCCTTGGCGGCTACTTGCATCACGGACTCATCAACCCGATACGGCTCGAGCGCCGCTTTCCGCTTCTGCTCGTCGTTGTCGCCCATCGAGACCCAGACGTCGGTCACGACGCAGTCGGCGCCGCGCGCCGCCGCGCGCTTGTCGTGGGTCACCTCGATCTCGGCGCCTTCCGCTCTCGCCCAGGCAAGCAGCGCGGGCGAAGGCGAATAGTCACGTGGGGACGCGATCCTGAGCTTGCAACCGAAGCGCGCCGCGGCATGCACCCAGGAGCTTGCGACATTGTTGGCGTCGCCGATCCAGGCGATTGTGCGGCCTTCGATGGGTCCCTTCAGCTCCTCGAAGGTCATCACGTCGGCCAGGACCTGGCAGGGATGCGACCGGCAGGTAAGGCCGTTGATCACCGGCACGGTAGCGTTTTCGGCGATCTCGGTTAGCGTCTCGTGCGGACCAGTGCGCAGCATGATGGCGTCGACATAGCGCGACAGCACGCGCGCGGTGTCGGCGAGCGTTTCGCCGCGGCCGAGCTGCATGTCCTGCGGGCTGAGCACTATTGCCGAGCCGCCGAGCTGATGGATGGCGACCTCGAAGGAGACGCGCGTCCGGGTCGAGGGCTTCTCGAAGATCATCGCCAGCACCGGGGCCGGCGGCAGCTTGACGCTTTTCGGCACCGCGCCCTTGCGCTTCATGGCGAGCGCGAGGTCGACGATCGCGCGCAAGGTGCCCGCGTCCAAGGCATCGATATCGAGGAAGTGCTTCGGAAACATCGGCGCGGCCCGTGACTGAAGCTAAGCGCGGGCGAGCGCGCCAGCCTTCACGGCGGCGCAGGCAGCGTCGAGCTTTTCGGCGGCGAGGTCGATCTCCGTCTCGCCGATGATCAAAGGCGGCAGCAGGCGCACGACATTGTCGCCGGCCTGCACGGTGAGCAGCTTCTCGGCGCGCAAAGCTTCGAGCAGCGCCGTGTTCGGCACCTTGCATTTCAGCCCGAGCATCAGGCCCTGCCCGCGCACGTCTTCGATGACCTCGCCATGCTCGTCCTTCAGCGCGGCGAGGCGCTGCTTCAGTCTTAGGCCCATCTGGGCGACGTTTTCGAGAAAGCCGTCTTCCAGCACGACATCGAGCACCGCATTGCCGACCGCCATGGCGAGCGGGTTGCCGCCGAAGGTCGAGCCGTGCGTGCCGGCGGTCATGGCGCTGCCGACCGCCTCGGTCACGAGGCAGGCGCCGACCGGGAAGCCGCCGCCGAGCCCCTTCGCCGACGCCATGATGTCAGGCGTGATGCCCGCCCATTCATGCGCGTAGAGCCGCCCGGTGCGGCCGATGCCGGTCTGCACCTCGTCGAGGATGAGCAGAATGCCGTGGCGGTCGCAGAGCGCGCGGAGATCCTGCAGGAAGCGCCAGGACACCTCGCGCATGCCGCCCTCGCCCATGATCGGCTCGATCAGGACGCCCGCGGTCTCGTCGCCGATCGCCGCCTCGACCGCCTCGATGTCGAAGCCCGCCACCTGATCGAAGCCGTCGACCGGCGGGCCGAAGCCTTCGAGATGCTTGGCCTGGCCGCCCGCCGCGATGGTCGCAAGCGTGCGGCCGTGAAACGCCCCCTCGAAGGTGATCAACCGGTAGCGCTCGGGCGCGCCGTCCTTGAAATGATAGCGGCGCGCGGCCTTGATCGAACATTCGACCGCCTCGGCGCCGGAATTGGCGAAGAATACCCGGTCGGCGAAGGTCGCGTCGCACAGCCGCGCGGCCAGCCGCTCCTGCTCCGGGATGATGTGCAGGTTGGAGACGTGCCAGAGCTTCTCCGCCTGCTCGGTCAACGCCTTGACCAGATGCGGGTGCGCGTGGCCGAGCGCCGTCACCGCGACGCCGCTCGCAAAATCGAGATAGCGGTCGCCCGACGCCGTAAAGAGATAGGCGCCCTCCCCGCGCGCGAAGGCTAGCTCGCTGCGGGCATAGGTCGGAAGGAGGGCCGACATGGTGTGCTGGTCCCTGAAATAAAAACGCCGCCGGGCACCGGCGGCAGCAGGAGCGATGAGCATTATGGCGCGCGCCATGCTGTGTCAATCGGGCCGCACGCGCGGCTTATCCAGCGTTCGTCCACGCTTACGCGCACTCTCATGTTTGTGTTCTGTAAAGAGAAGTGGCAGAATCCGATCGTTCCGGTGGAAAACGAAGGACCAAGCGTGGCGGACGCTTGCCGGGTTTTCGCGGGACTAGTAGGGTAATTACCGCTCGGCTACCAGATGTCGTGGGTGCTGCGTCGCGCCCGGGCGGTCATTCTCAGCAGTATTTTTCCGAGTGTTCGAACGCCGTCTCCGGTGAGACGGGGGGATTCCGAGTCCAAATCGAGGAGGCCAAACCATGGCTTGGACTGAAGAGAGGGTCGAACTGCTGAAGAAGCTCTGGGCCGAAGGGCTTAGCGCGAGCCAAATCGCGGGTCGCTTAGGCGGCGTGACCCGCAATGCGGTGATCGGCAAAGTTCACAGGCTTGGGCTTGCGGGCCGGGCGACGAGCTCACGCTCGAGCGCGCCGAGGCCGCGGCGGACGCATGTGCCGCGCGCCAACCGCGCGCCGTCGCTGATGTTCGGCACGCGCGGCGCGACCGCGCTCAAGCCTCACTACGAGGCCGAGCAGGATGCGGAACCGGCTCCGCTCGTGGAGCTCGTCATCCCGCTCAGTGAGCGGGCGAGCATCATGACGCTGAAGGAGTCGATGTGCCGCTGGCCGATCGGCGATCCGGGCGAGCCCGAGTTCCATTTCTGCGGACGCAAGAAATGCGGGACCCTGCCCTATTGCGAGCATCACGCGCGCATGGCGTACCAGCCTGTGCAGGTACGCCGCCGCGAGAAGCGTGCCGCCGCTGGGTAGAAAGACCAACCAGAACATTCGTCATGGCCGGGCTTGTCCCGGCCATCCACGATTTTGCATGCGGCAAGATTGAAATCGTGGATGCCCGGCACTTCGGCCGGGCATGACGAAAGTTCTTATGGGCTGTTTTTTGAACTAAGCGGGTTCTTCGAGCTTGTCGGCGAAGGCGTAGCCCGCGCCGCGCACGGTGCGCACGGGATCATACTCGTTGCCGCGCATGGTCGCCTTGCGCAGGCGCCCGACATGCACATCGACGGTGCGCTCATCGACATAGACGTTGCGGCCCCATACGCCGTCGAGCAGTTGCGCGCGGCTGAACACGCGGCCCGGGCTTTGCATCAGGAACTCCAGCAGCCGGAACTCGGTCGGACCGAGATGCACCTGGCGGCCGTTCCGCGTCACGCGATGCGATTCACGGTCGAGCTCGATGTCGCCGACCTTCAGCACGGTGGCGATGCGCTCGGGGTTGGTGCGGCGCAGGATGGCGCGGACGCGCGCCATCAGCTCGGGCAGCGAAAACGGCTTCACCACATAGTCGTCGGCGCCGGTGGTGAGGCCCCTGATGCGGTCGTTCTCCTCGCTGCGCGCGGTGAGCAGCAGGATCGGGATGGTGCGCGAATCCTTGCCGGCGCGGAGTCTCCGGCAAAGCTCGAGCCCAGAGATGCCCGGCAGCATCCAGTCGAGCACGATCAGGTCGGGCGTGCTCTCGGCAATTGCCATCTCGGCCTCGTCGCCGCGATGCACAACGTCGACCGCGTAGCCCTCGGCTTCGAGATTGTAGCGGAGGAGGAGGGCCAGAGGCTCCTCGTCCTCCACCACCAAGACCTTGGCTCCGGCGCTCATCGGTGTCTTCTCCAGCATGCGTTTATCCGGCGGACCGTTTCAGTGCGACCGGCGTCGAGCTCGTGGTGTCGCCCTTGGGACGCTGGTCAGTGATCGGGCTGCCGTTGACCAGGTAGTAGACCGTCTCGGCGATGTTGGTGGCGTGATCACCGATGCGCTCGATGTTCTTCGCGCCGAACAGGAGGTGCGTGCAGAGCCCGATATTGCGCGGGTCCTCCATCATGTAGGTGAGGAGCTCGCGGAACAGCGAGTTGTACATCGCGTCGATCTCCTCGTCCTTGTACCAGACCTTCAGCGCCCGCTCCGCGTCGCGCTCGATGAAGGCGTCGAGCACCTCCTTGAGCTGGCTCAGCCCGAGCTCGCCCATATGCTTGAGGCCGAGCATCAGCGGCTTCGGCTGTTGCTCCCCGACCACGGCAACCGCGCGCTTGGCGAGGTTCTTGCCGAGATCGCCGATGCGCTCGAGCTCGATCGAGATGCGCAGCGCCGCCATAATCTGGCGGAGGTCGTAGGCCATGGGCTGGCGCTTGGCGATCATGACGACCGCCTGCTCCTCGATCTCGCGCTCCAGCGCGTCGATCTGCTGGTCCTCCTTGATGGTGGCGACGGCAAGCTCGGGATCGCGGCGCTCGAGCGCGTCGAAGGCCTGGCCGAGCACCTTCTCGACAAGGCCGCCCATCCTGGCGATCTTGTTGTTGAGGAGGGTGAGCTCCTCCTCGTACGACCTGACGATGTGTTCGTGGTGCTCCATCGGTCCTTAAGTCTCCTGACGGTGCCGGCTAGCCGAAGCGGCCGGTGATGTAATCCTGCGTGCGCTGGTCGCCCGGCTTGGTGAACATGGTGACGGTGTCGTCGACCTCGATCAGCTTGCCGAGATGGAAGAAGGCGGTGCGTTGCGACACGCGGGCCGCCTGCTGCATCGAGTGGGTGACGATGACGATGCAGTATCTGTTCTTCAGCTCGTCCATCAGCGTCTCGATGCGCGCGGTGGCGATCGGGTCGAGCGCCGAGCAGGGCTCGTCCATGAGGATCACCTCGGGATCGACGGCGATGGCGCGGGCGATGCACAATCTTTGCTGTTGGCCGCCGGAAAGGCCGGTGCCCGGCCCGTCGAGGCGATCCTTCACTTCCTCGAAAAGGCCGGCCCTCGTCAGGCTCTTGACCACGATCTCCTCGAGATCGGTCTTGGACTTGGCGAAGCCGTGGATGCGCGGGCCATAGGCCACGTTCTCGAAGATCGATTTGGGGAACGGGTTCGGCTTCTGGAACACCATGCCGACGCGGGCGCGAAGCTGCACCGGGTCGATGTCACGCGCGTAGATGTCCTCGCCGTCGAGCCTGATGTCGCCCTTGATGCGGCAGATGTCGATCACGTCGTTCATGCGATTGAGGCAGCGGAGGAAGGTGGACTTGCCGCAGCCCGACGGACCGATCAGCGCGGTGACCGAGCGGTCCGGAATGTCGAGCGAGACGTCGAACAGCGCCTGCTTCTCGCCGTACCAGAGATTCACGTCGCGCGCCGTCATCTTCAGCGCGTGCTGCTCGGCGTCGAGCTGAGCGGTCTCGGCTTGCTCGTTCATCGGCACCTGCACCCGCACGATCGGCGGCGCCTCTACCTTGGCTTCCATGACGCGCATCCCTTCTACCACTTCCTTTCGAACCTGTTGCGCAGATAGACCGCCACGCTGTTCATGACGATCAAGAAGGCGAGCAGAACCATGGTCGCGCCCGCGGTCCGCTCGATAAAGCCGCGCTCGGCGGCGGTGGCCCACATATAGATCTGCACCGGCAAGGCGGTCGCCGGCTCGAGCGGCGTGGTCGGAAAGTCGACCACGAACGCCACCATGCCGATCATCAGCAGCGGCGCGGTCTCGCCGAGCGCCTGCACCAGGCCGATGATCGTGCCGGTGAGGATGCCCGGCAGTGTGAGCGGCAGCACGTGATGGGTGATCACCTGCATCTTCGAGGCACCAACGCCGAGCGCTGCCTCCCGGATTGACGGCGGCACCGATTTGATCGAGGCTCGCGTGGCGATGATGATGGTGGGCAGGGTCATCAAGGTCAGCACCAGGCCGCCGACCAGCGAGGCCGAGCGCGGCAAGCCGAGATAATTGATGAACACCGCGAGGCCGAGCAGGCCGAAGACGATCGAGGGCACGGCCGCGAGATTATTGATGTTGACCTCGATCAGGTCGGCCCAGCGGTTCTTCGTGGCGAACTCCTCGAGATAGACCGCCGCCGCGACGCCGAACGGTACGGCAAGCGCGATCACGATCATCATCATGAAGAACGAGCCGATCAGCGCCACGGCGAGGCCCGCCGTCTCCGGGTCGCTGGAGGCGCCGTTGAGGAACAGCCCGGTGTTGAAGCGCTTGGCGATGATGCCTTGGTCGGCGAGCTGGTCGATCCAGGTGATCTGCTGGTTGGAGAGATGGCGCCGTTCCTCGGGCGTCTCGCGGTCGATCGAGCCTTTGAGCAGGGCATCGACATTGTCGCTCGCCAACAGCCAGACCTCGCGGGTCTGGCCGATGACCGACGGATCGTTCAGCACGATGTTCCTGAGCTGCGTATCGACGCCGCGAGAGAGGAGCTGATTGGCCGCGGTCCGCTGCTTGCGGTCGTCAGCATTGACGTCGAGCACCTTGTAGAGCGCGGTACGGGCGAGCTTGGCGTAGTCAGCCCGGTACAGCTCGTCGGTGTCGGCCGGGTCTCCCGACGGATTGATCTCGGCGGCATCGAAATAGACGTTGAGATGCACCGAGGTCTGCAGGAACGCGGTCCAGCCTTTGCTGATGATCGAGGTGAACAGCACCACGAGGAAGCCGAAGCCGAACAGCAGCGCGAGAATGCCGTAAAGGCGGAAGCGTCTCTCGGCGGCATAGCGCTTGCGGAGACGCCGGGCGCTGTCCCAGTGCCGCCTTCCGAGGCCGGAGACCGCGTCGACGGTTGCCTGGTCGGTCATTCGTATTGCTCCCGGTAGCGGCGCACGACGTAGAGCGCGTAGACATTCAGCGCGAGGGTGATGACGAACAGCGTGAGGCCGAGCGCGAAGGCGACCAGCGTCTGCGGCGTGTCGAACTCAAGATCGCCGGTGAGCTGGCTCACGATCTTCACGGTGATGGTGGTGACGGGCTCGAATGGATTGAGCGTCAGATTGGCGGCGATGCCCGCGGCCAGCACCACGATCATGGTCTCGCCGATCGCCCGCGAAGCCGCCAACAGGATAGCGCCGACGATGCCCGGCAAGGCGGCCGGCAGGATCACCTTCTTGATGGTCTCGGACTGCGTGGCGCCGAGCCCGTAAGAGCCTTCGCGGAGCGATTGCGGGACGGCGCTCATGATGTCGTCGGAGAGCGAGGACACGAACGGGATGATCATCACGCCCATGACGATGCCGGCGGTGAGCACGCTCGAGGCCGAGATGTCGAGGCCGATGGCCGCGCCCGCATCGCGCAGGAACGGCCCGAAGGTCACGAGCGCGAAGAAGCCGTAGACGATGGTGGGAATGCCGGCGAGGATCTCCAGCACCGGCTTCGCCGTGGCGCGGAGCTTGGGGCCGGCATATTCCGACATGTAGATCGCGGAGAAGAGCCCGACCGGCACCGCGACCAGCAACGCCACGATGGAGATGAACAACGTGCCCCAGAGGAGCGGCAGGAGCCCGAACTGGCCTTGTGTCTGACCGGTCGAGGAGAAGCGCGGGTCCCACACCGTGCCGAAGAAGAAATCGAGCGGCGACACCAACTGGAAGAAATGCAGCGTCTCGAACAGCACCGAGAGCACGATGCCGATGGTGGTGAGGACGGCGACGGTCGACGCCGCCATCAGTCCGCCCTTCATCACGCCTTCGACGATATTCCGCGCGCGCAAGCTCGGCCTGATGCGGGTGAAGGCCCATAGAAAGCCGGCAGCGGCTGTGAGGAAACTCAAGACGGTTATGGCGATGCGGCTGGTGCGCCGGTTGCTCGCGAGGTCGTCGGCCGCGGCAAGCAGGTAACGTTCGGGCGCGGAGCCCAGCACGACGCCGTGCTTGCCCAGCACGTCGCGCGCATCTTCGGTGGTGACGAAGCCGTAGCGCGCCTTCCGGACGATCTCGAGCTCGTCGGCCGAGAGCCTGGTCAGGCCGTTGGCGATCGAGCCGACCACGCTCAAAGTCAGGGCCCGCTCGGCGTCGGAGAGCTGCTGAACGCTCGCCGGCAGGTCCTGCATCACGAGGTGGCGCAAGACCGGCCGCTCGCCCGAGGTCCAGAGGACCAGGAGCAGGATCGCCGGTAAGGCCGTCCAGATGGCGAGATAGGCGCCGTGATAGGCCGGCCGCGAGTGGAGGCTTGCCGCATCGGCGGCGCGGACCGCCCGCGCGCGGCCGATAAAGAAGGCGACGACGGCCGCCGCCAACAGAATTCCCAAGATCGCGAGACCCGACACGGTCGCCCCTCTTCAACTGCACCTTCGCGCTAACGGGAGGGGGACGCATGCCGTTACGCTGGCATGCCTCCCCTCCCTAACGCGTCGGGCAAGCAATGCGGCCCTACATGCTCAGGACTTTGCCGTCCTTCACTTCCTTCTGCAGGGCTTCCTTCTCCTCGTCAGGCAGCGGCACGAGGCCATACTCGGCGAGCGGTCCGTCCGGACCGATCATCTTGTCGCTGACGAAGAACTCGACATATTCCTTCAGCCCAGGGACCACGCCGATGTGATCCTTCTTCACGTAGAAGAAGAGCGGGCGGGACACGGGATACTTACCGCTGGAGATCGTCTCGACGGACGGCGTGACACCGCTCATGGTCGCGACCTTCAGCTTGTCGGTGTTGTTCTCGTAGAAAGACAGGCCGAACACGCCCACGCCTTCCGGATTGGACTGCAGGCGGGCGAGTGTCTCGGTGTAGTCGCCGTCGATATCGACCGCGGCGCCGTCCTTGCGGACCTTGATGCAGGCTTGATGAGCGGCCTTCTCGTCGAGGCCGGCTTCGACATGAAGCTTGTCGGCTCCAGCGGCCTTGCAGCCCTCGAGCAGCACCTTCTCCTCGAACACCTCGCGCGTGCCGTGCTTCTCGCCGGGGATGTAAGCGGCGATCTTCCACTCCGGCAGGCTCGCGTTCGCATCCTTCCAGGTCTTGTTGGGATTGGCGGCGAGCTTGCCGTCGACCGGGACCTGCTCGGCGAGAGCGAGATAGAGGTCCTTCGGCTCGAAGGTGATGTCGGGGCCCTTGACGTTGCTCGCGAAGACGATGCCGTCATAGCCGAAACGGACTTCCATGATGTTCTTCACGCCGGCCTTGTTGCAGGACTCGACCTCGGCGTCCTTGATCGGCCGCGAGGCATTGGCGATGTCGATCGTCGCCTGGCCGAGGCCCTGGCAGAACTGCTTCAGGCCCGCCGACGAGCCGCCCGACTCGACCACCGGGGTTTTGAATTTCGAATAGGCCTTGCCGAAATCCTCGGCCACGATCTGCGCGTAAGGCAGGACCGTCGAGGAACCGGCAATCTGAATCTGGTCGCGGGCCAGCGCCGGGCTGCCCACGCCTAGAGCGGCGACGGCCACCGTCGACGCTGCGAGAAAAATCCTGTTCACTTTGCGCTCCCTTCATTGTGTGAGCCACTCGCCGGCGCGGAGGAAGGTCGCCAGCCGGCCGGCACGCTAGGCTCCGTCGATCATCGTTTTATGACAGGCATGATTCCGCTTTATGACAGCCTAAGTGGCTGGTTCTTATAGCTTTTGCGGATTAGGCCCTGTTGATAACCGGGCGGGCGCGTCAATCTTCGCGGAGCGCGTCGAGAAGCACGGTGAAGGTCGAGCCCTTGCCCGGCGTGGAGGCGATGGCAAGCTCGCCGCGATGGCGGTTTAGGATGTGCTTGACGATGGCCAAGCCCAGCCCGGTGCCGCCCTTCTCGCGGCTCGACGCCACATCGATGCGGTAGAAGCGCTCGGTGAGCCGCGGCAAATGCTCTGGCGCGATGCCCGGCCCCTGATCGATCACGGCGATGGCGTAGCGTCCGGCCTGGCGTCCGGTCGAGGGCATGCGCTTCGCCTCGATCAGCACCTCGCCGCCCTTGTCGCCATATTTAAGCGCGTTCTGCACGAGGTTCTGCACGACCTGCATCAGCTCGTCGCGATCTCCGCGCACACGCGCCGGCCGCGCGAAGCGGCGGACCTCGAGCTTCACGCCGGTCTCGCGCGCGAGCGGGTCGAGCGTGTCCTTGACGTGGTCGATCACGTCGTTGAGATCGACGGTGTCGCTCGGCGGCACGTGCGCGTTCATCTCGACGCGGCTCAAGGACAGCAAGGCATCGATCAGCCGCGTCATGCGCGAGGCCTGCTCGGCCATGATCGGCAGGAAGCGCTCCTGCGCGCCCGCGTCGGCCTTGGCGTTTCCCTGCAGGGTCTCGATGAAGCCGCGGAGCGAGGCGAGCGGCGTGCGCAGCTCGTGGCTCGCATTGGCGATGAAGTCGGCGCGCATCTGATTGATGCGCTCGCCCTCGGTGAGATCGCGCAGCAGCACGAGGATGTCGCTCGTCTGCCCGGCGCCGCGCGCAAGCGGCGCAACGGTCGCTTCAATACGCCGCCCGACCGGCACGCGCTCGGCATAGATAACGGTGACGGCGCGGTCGCGCTCGAGCGCCTGCGCTACCGCGTCGAGAAACTCCGGCGTGCGGATCACAGACGAGATGTGGCTGCCGCCGCGCAAGGTGGCGAACAGGCTCCGCGCCGGCGCATTCAAGAACCTGACTTGGCCGCTCGCGTTGAGCACGATCACCGGGTCGGGCAAAGCCTCGGCCATCACCTGCATGGAGGAGACGCCGCGCGAGGCGACGGCCGGCGACGCGCGCTCGGCATCCAGGACTTGCTCAGCGGCCTGGCGAGGAAGCAGGGCGACGAGCGCCGTGAAGCAGACGAGGCCGAGCAGCGCCATCGAGCCTGGGAGGCTGGCCAGCAGCACGAGCCCGAGCATGATGGCGGCGACGGCGACGATCAGCCAGAGCGAGGCCTTGAGACGGCCGACGACCTCGCGGACGATCCGCAAGGCCGCGGCCCACACTCTGCCGAGCTGGCTCGGCGCCAATGCGCCCGCATCGTGTCCTGCCTGTTCGCTCAATGGCTTCCGCCGGGCCTCGCGCCGAATCGCGGGCCCCTCCTCGCACCTGTCCTATGCACTTGCATTATCATGGTTTTGCGACATCCGCGTGTGGCGCTTATGACGAAGCTGCGACGGCCCATAGGCCGCGTCATGCTCCTGCTATAATTGTGGGAATTTAGAAGCCGTTTGGCGAGGGGGAGAGCGATGTCCGATCCTATGTTGTTGGAAGAGGTTGGCCCCGGCGAGGAGCTGCCGGGCTACGACATCGACGATCCCATACTGCCGAAGGCGATCGCCGACGCGACGCTGCAAAGCGGCGGCTTTCCCTACACCGAGCGGATGAAGCGCAAGGCCTACCAGCAGGAGGTCGAGCCGCTTCAGGTCGAGTTGCTCAAGCTCCAGCGCTGGGTCGAGCGCGAGCGGCAGCGCGTGGTGATCCTGTTCGAGGGGCGCGACGCCGCTGGCAAAGGCGGCACGATCAACCGCTTCATGCAGCATCTCAATCCGCGCCATGCCCGCGCGGTGGCGCTCTCCAAGCCCACCGAGACCGAGCGCGGGCAGTGGTACTTCCAGCGCTACGTGGCCCAGCTCCCCTCGGCCGGCAACATGGTCCTGTTCGACCGCTCCTGGTACAACCGCGCCGGCGTCGAGCGGGCGATGGGTTTCTGCACCGAGGAGCAGGCCGCCAAGTTCTTGGAAGAGGCGCCGCATTTCGAAGCCGGCCTCGTGCGCGACGGGATGATCCTCATCAAGCTCTGGCTGACGGTCGGGCGCGAGATGCAGCTCAAGCGCTTCCATGCGCGCCGGCATCATCCGCTGAAGCGCTGGAAGCTCACCGATGTCGATATTGCCGGGCTGACCAAATGGGAGGCCTACAACATCGCGCAGGAGGACATCTTCCGCCTCACCCATACCGACGCCGCGCCCTGGACCGTGGTGCGCGCGAACGACAAGAGGCGCGCCCGGCTTAACGCCATGCGCGCGGTGCTGTCCCGTATCGACTATGCCGGGAAGAACCCTACGGTCGCCAGCGCGCCGGACCCCAAGATCGTGGGCTCAGGCCCCGAGTTTTTTGCGACGCAATAAGCGGCAGCCAGGCCTGGCGCGGGAACTTTTTTCCGCTGGACATCTTGTTTTTTGGCCAAATTTGGCTCGCAGGCTTGGGGCATAACCATGTCGCGTTCGGGGGAATCCGCCATGAAACATCTGTCGACATATTGCCCAGTCTTGATCGCTTTGCTTCTTGCCCAGCCGATCGGCACGGGAGCGGTGACCGCCAGCGGAATTCAGCGCTGCCCGCCCACCTACACCAAGACCGTGCCCGAACTGCATGCGGGCCCCGGGCTCGTTCTGGTCGAAGGGCCTGACCTCGTGGCTGTCAGGCTGACGGCACCGTTCGATCTGCCGTGGTCGCTCGCCTTCCTGCCGGACGGGACCTTCCTGGTCACCGAGCGGCCTGGCCGCCTGCAGCACGTCAAGTTCGGCTCCGAGACGCACGAGGTGACCGGGACACCCGCCGTGCTCCATGACCTGCATGGCGGCCTGCTCGACGTCGCGGTCGATCCCGGCTTCGCGCAGAACGGTCTCGTCTATATGTCCTATCTCGCGGGCGAGCTTTCCGCCTCGAGCATCAAGGTGATGCGGGCGCGCTACGACGAGCGGAGCGAGACCCTTACCGACCAGCAGGTCATCTTCGAGGGCACGCCCGGTCCCAAGACCGATCAGATCGGCGGCCGGATCGCGGTCACCGACGACGGCTATCTCTTCCTCACTCTCGGCGACCGTTGGGACCGCTCATTCCCGCAGGACCTGTCGACCCACCTCGGCAAGATCATCCGCATCAAGACGGACGGGACCGTGCCCGAGGACAACCCGTTCGTGATGCGCGTCGATGCCAAGAACGAGATCTGGAGCTACGGCCACCGCAATCCGCAAGGGCTCACGCTCGACCGGGCGACCGGCCAGCTCTGGGCGATCGAGCATGGGCCGCGCGGCGGGGACGAGGTCAATATCATCCAGCGCGGCCGCAACTACGGCTGGCCGCTCGCCACTTACGGCACCGAGGACGACGAGAGCCCGATCGGCGCCAAGGAGCTGTCTGGCACCGAGCAGCCCATCCACTATTGGGTGCCGCTGTCCGTCGCGCCGTCAGGCCTCGCCATCGCCACAAGCGGCCCGGAAAGCACGATCTGGCTCGGCTCGCTCGGCCGGCAGATGGTGGTGAGACTGACCCTCGCCGGGAATTGCGTCGTGGCGGAGAAGCATTATCTGAAGGGGCAGCTCGGCCGTATCCGCGATATCCGCATCGACCCGAACGGGGTTGTTTACATCCTGCCGGAGAACGGCGCGCTTTACCGGCTCGAGCGGTCGCTCGACGACGATAGCGGCCCCGACAAGCGCCGGCTCTAGGCCCGGGCGACAGCGGACTCGGCGCGCGGCAGACTGTATCATCGGGTTTGACCGCAAGATTCGGGGTGTGAGCGCGGGCGGCCCGCCCTACCTTTGGGCCAGTTGACCCGTCACCCAGGATTAAAGTCATGACCCAAATTGCCGCCCAGACCCCCAACCCGCCGCCGCGTCTCCGCGACGCGGCGAAATGGGCCGCCGTGGTCGCGCGCGATGCGGCCTTTGACGGCGTGTTCTATTTTTCGGTCGAGACCACCGGCATTTATTGCCGGCCCTCCTGTCCCGCGCGGCGTCCGAAGCGGGCGCATGTGCGATTCCACGACAGTGCCGCCGAGGCCGAGGCCGCAGGCTTCCGCGCCTGCAAGCGGTGCCGGCCCGACCAGCCTTCGCTGTTCGCGACACTGGCCGACAAGGTCACGCAAGCCTGCCGCACCATCGAGACCGCCGAAGAGGAGCCGCGGCTTGGCGAGCTTGCGCGCGATGCGGGGCTGAGCACCCACCATTTCCACCGCGTCTTCAAGTCCATGCTCGGCGTGACGCCGAAGGCTTACGCCGCCGCGCATCGGAAGCACCGTGTGCGGGCGGCGCTCGGCAAGCGCGGCACAGTGACGGAGGCGCTCTACGATGCTGGTTTCAACACAGGCAGCCGTTTCTATGCGAGCGCCGAGGAGACGCTCGGCATGACCCCGACAACGTTCCGCGCCGGCGGCGCCGACACCGAGATCGCCTACGCGGTGGGTCAATGCTCGCTCGGGCCGATCCTGGTCGCGGCGACGAGCAAAGGCGTGTGCGCGATCTTCTTCGGCGACGACGCTGCGTCGCTGCGCTCAGACCTGCAAAGGCAGTTCCCCCGCGCGCAACTGAAAGAGGGCGGCGCGGCGTTCAAGGACACGCTCGCCAAGGTCATCGGCTTCGTCGAGGCGCCGGGAAGCAGATTGGAGCTGCCGCTCGACATTCGCGGCACCGCCTTCCAGCACCGCGTCTGGGACGCGCTCAAGCGCATCCCCGCGGGCAAGACCGCGAGCTACACGGAGGTCGCCGAAGCGGTCGGCGCTCCGGGCTCGGCGCGTGCGGTAGCGCGGGCCTGCGCCTCGAACCCGATCGCCGTCGCCGTCCCCTGCCATCGCGTGGTGCGGAGCGACGGGTCGATCTCGGGCTATCGCGGCGGCGTCGACCGCAAGCGTGCGCTGCTCGCCCGCGAGGCACGCACCCGCGCAGCGAAGTCATGAGCGCGAGCGCAGCACCTACGTCGCGCGCAGACAAGGCAGAGCAGCGCATCGCGCGAGTCGATTGGCAGCGCGTCGCCGCCGATCTGGACGCGCGCGGCTTCGCGGTGATCAAGAGCCTGCTCAGCGCGGAGCAATGCCGTGAGGTGATCAGCTTCTTCCCCGACGAGGCACGCTTCCGCAAGCATATCGTCATGGCGCAGCACGGCTATGGCTGCGGCGAGTACAAGTACTTCGCCTATCCGCTGCCCGCGCTGATCGAAGGCTTGCGCGAGGCCGCCTATCCGCATCTCGCAAGCGTCGCCAATCGCTGGGCTGACGAGCTGGGCGTCGCGGCAAGCTATCCGACGACGCTCGGCGCGTTCCTCAAGCGCTGCCACGATGCGGGCCAGACCAGGCCGACGCCGCTCCTGTTGCAATACGACCCGGGCGACTACAACCGCCTGCATCAGGACCTTTACGGCGAGCATGCCTTCCCGCTGCAGATGGCGATCCTGCTCAGCGCGCCAGGCGACGATTTCATCGGCGGGGAGTTTGTGCTCACCGAGCAGCGGCCGCGCATGCAGTCGCGCGTGACGGTGGTGCCGCTCGGCCAGGGCGACGCGGTGGTGTTCGCGGTCAACCAGCGCCCCACCAAGACCGCGCGCGGCTTCAGCCGCGTGACGCAGCGGCACGGCGTCAGCGATGTCTTGAGCGGCCGCCGCTACACGCTCGGCGTCATCTTCCACGACGCGAAGTGAATCGCCTCGCTTCCAACCGGTTTGTCATTGCCCGGCTTGACCGGGCAACCCAGTAACCGGCAACAGCCAAGCCACATATGGCGGTGGATACTGCGTTCCCGCATTCGCGGCAATGACACCGGCGCGTTAGGAGAGCTACCGCGTCAGGCCTTTGGCGGAGAGATCGGCCAGGTAGTCGCGCCAGCGCTCGGCGCGGTTCTCGCCGAGCTCGCGCAGGTAGGTCCAGGAGTAGAGGCCCGTGTTGTGGCCGTCGTCGAACACGATGCGCACGGCGTAGTTGCCGACCGGCTCGAGCTTCGCGATCGCGACATTCGCCTTGCCGGCGACGGTGACGCGCTGGTCCTCGCTATGGCCCTGCACCTCGGCGCTCGGCGAGAGCACGCGCAACAGCTCGGCCGGCAGCGCGAAGCTCGCCCCGTCGTCGAAGCTCACGGTCAGTGAGCGCTTGTCCTTGTCGAGCTTGAGCTCGGTGGGCCAGGGCTCGGCCATGCGACGCGCCTAACCGAGATCGATCTCGCCTTCGACCACGTGGTCGAGGTCGGTGCCCTCGGCGGTCAGCACCATCCTGACCTTGAGCTTGCCCTTGCCGGCGAGGTCCTCGTCGCGCACCACGCGCTCGATCTCCTGCTGCGACGTGACGCCCACCTCCTTCAGGAACTTCCGCATCGACATGTTGAATTGTTGCTCGTCCATTCGGCGATCTCCTTAAGCGACTCGTCTATATTAGTGCGGCAGCGGCAGCGCGGACACCAGCCTTGAAAAAGCGAACCGGACGCGGCTCGAAGCCCAAAAAGCCGAAGAGAACGGTGAAGCGGCGGAGCGCCTCTGCGGCGTCGTTGGCCGATCCGCGCTACCGCAAGCGCGTGGTCAGAAACGCCAAGGTCTATACCCGCAAAGGCAAGGCGCCTCCGCGCGAGGCGGAACCCGAGACGGACGGTTGATCGCGACTGGTTCCGAACAGGGTTAACGAGATTTTACCAAACGGCGCCCAATCTGGGCCCCTCGACCGCCAAATCCCGCGTTCGATCCGCCAAAACGGCTCGAAACGCTTCGGGCGGCGGCCTCGTTAATCAGTCAGCTTACGGCGTTTTTAACGCATGCAGCGCTAGATTCGGCCTCCGTATCAGCGATCTAACCGGCAGCGCGAGGAACAGCGGCGGTACGCCATGACGGCTCTGAAGGTCCTCAAGAGGCAATGGCATTGGCTGGGATTGGTGCTCTTGGCGGCGCTGATCTCGACCGCCGCCTTTGTCGCGCCCGACAGGATCAGCCACATCGAGCTCGAACGTGAAGCGCAGGTCGCCGCCACGCGGCTTAAGGCGCAGATCCTCAGGGAGCCCGACGCCCTGCTCGATGCGCTTTCGGGCCCCGCGCTCACGCCGCAATTCGCCGCGCTGCTCGACAAGTCCGGTTACGGCCACCGTGTGCTGCGCTACGAGTTCTACGACAAGGACGGCCGCCTCGCCTTTACCAGTGGGCTCGCGGGGCTCAGCCTCAGCGACGAGATCGCCCAGCCGCCCGGCACAGGGCTCGATACGGTGCCGCGCGTCTCGCTGTACCACGCGGACGGTTCCGCGCCCTCGCATTTCGCGGCGCTCGCCTTGCCGCTCTCGCTCAATACCGGCGCGCGCGGCACGCTCGTCGTCTATCTCGACCAGAGCGACCAGGCGAATGCGCTCTCCAACTATTTCGGCCTGATCGCCGCCATCATGCTTCTCCTGCTCTCGATCGGCATCTCGACGCCGGTCGCCATCGCCTGGATGCGCGCCCAGGAGCGCCGGCGCGCCGAGGCGCAGGTTCATTATCTCGAAAACCACGACTCGCTCACCGGTCTCTACAACCGCCGGGCCTTCGGCGAGATGCTGGCCGACTCGATGGAGCATCTGCATCGGGACGGCACGCATATCGCGGTGATCTTCCTCGACATCGACAAGTTCAAGGAGATCAACGACGCGGCGGAGCATGGCGGCGGCGATGCGGTGCTGCGCGAGATCGGCGCGCGGATGAAGTCGAGCCTGCGCGAGGGCGATCTCATTGCCCGGCTGGGGGCCGACGAGTTCGCCATCGGGCTGCTCGACATCACCAATCTCGGCGACGTCATGGCCTTCATGAACCGGCTGGTCGAGGCCCTGCGCCCGCCCGTCTATGTCGCCGGCAAGGAAATCCTCTGCACGACCAGCGTCGGCATCGCGCTCGCGCCCGCCGACGGCGACAAGGCCTCGACCATCCTACGCCATGCCGCCATCGCGCTGGCACGCGCCAAGGGCGATGGCGGCCAGCGCATGTGCTTCTTCGAGCAGAGCATGGACAAGGCCCTGCAGCGCCGGCGCATGGTGGAGCACGAGCTCAGGCTGGCGCTCGGCCGCGACGAGTTCGAGGTGGTCTACCAGCCGCAATACGACCTCGCGACCGAGCGGCAATGCGGCTCCGAAGCGCTGATCCGCTGGCATCATCCGGTGCATGGCAAGATCGCGCCGGGGCATTTCATCTCGGTCGCCGAGGAGACCGGGCTTATCGTGCCGATCGGCGAATGGGTGCTGAGGCGCGCCTGCGGCGAGGCCGCGAGCTGGTCCGAGAAGCTGATGGTCGCGGTCAACCTCTCGCCCGCGCAGTTCCGCGACGGCGACATCGCCGAAACGGTGGCGACCGTGCTCAAGGAGACCGGGCTTGCGCCGGAACGGCTCGAGCTCGAGATCACCGAGAACCTGCTCATCAACGACACCGAGGAAGTGATCGGCAAGCTCAACCGGCTGCGCCAGCTCGGCGTCGCCATCGCCATGGACGATTTCGGCACGGGCTATTCGAGCTTGAGCTACCTCGCCCGCTTCCCCTTCTCGAAGATCAAGATCGATCGCCAGTTCATCCGCAACATGACGCGAGACCAGGCCATGCGGGCGATCGTCAAGACCATCATCGCGCTCGGCAAGTCGCTCGAGATCACCGTAACCGCCGAAGGCGTCGAGACGCAGGAGCAGGCCGCGATGCTGCGCGAGTTCGGCTGTACGCAGGTGCAGGGCTTCCTCTACGGCTATCCGGAAGCCGCCGCCGATGCCGGCCAGCGCGGCAGAAGCAAGGGCAAGGCCAAGGTCACGCCCATCTCCGCCGCACGCCGCGGCGCTGCCTAGGCTTCGGCCAGTCTAGCGATCTCTTCGCGCAACGCTGACCCATACCTCCCCCTCGTGGGAGGTCGGCGCGCACGCGCCGGGTGGGGGGACACTCTCATTTATTCCTCTGACGCAGGGATACTCACCCCACCCGTCGCGCCTGAAGGCGCGACTCCCTCCCCATCAAGGGGAGGGACAAAAGTCGATGTGCGCTTAGCCCCGCGTCCCAAACTGTCTGAATGCGCGAGCCTTCAGCTTTCCATCACGATGCGGGGTGCAGCACGCGCGCTGCCCTTGTTGCGCTCGAGCTCGGCCCAGGCGTTCCGCGCGATGGTCCGGTAGGCTTCGGCCGCCGGAGACTCCGGCTCGGTCGCCACGACCGGGCGGCCTTCGTCGGAGGTCGCGCGAATTTTCACCGTCAGCGGCACCTCGCCAAGGAAGGCCACGCCGAGCCGGGAAGCTTCCGCCTTCGCGCCGCCATGGCCGAAGATGTTCGAAGGCTCGCCGCAATGCGGGCAGAGGAAGGTGCTCATGTTCTCGACGATGCCGAGCACCGGCACGTTCACCTTGCGAAACATGTTGAGGCCCTTGCGCGCGTCGATCAGCGCGAGGTCCTGCGGCGTCGAGACGATGACCGCACCGGCGAGCGGCACTTGCTGCGCCATGGTGAGCTGCGCGTCGCCCGTCCCGGGCGGCATATCCACCACCAGCACGTCGAGCTCGCCCCAGGCCACGTCCTTCAGCATTTGCGACAGCGCCGACATGACCATCGGCCCGCGCCAGATCATCGGCGTCTCCTCGTCGACCAGGAAGCCCATCGACATGACCTTGAGGCCGTAAGCGCGCATTGGGTCGAGCTTGTTGCCGGCAAGCTGCTGCGGCTGGCCCTTCAGTCCGAGGAGCCGCGGCATCGACGGCCCGTAGATGTCCGCATCGAGGATGCCGACCTTCAGCCCTTGGTCTTTCAGCGCGAGCGCGAGATTGACGGCGGTGGTCGATTTGCCGACGCCGCCTTTGCCCGAGGCCACCGCGATGATGTTGGCGACGCCTGGCACGCCGCCGGGCCGGTGGCGCGCATCGCGCGCGGCACCCGGCCGCGTGAAGGGCGAGCCTTGCTGCGGCGGCGGAGCGGCGCCCCTGCCATTGCCGCCGGGAGCCGCGCCACCGGGCGCGCGGTCCGCCGTCAGCGTCACCGTCACGCGTTCGACGCCGGGAACCGCCTCGACCGCCTTGGCAGCCGCCTGGCGCAAGCCTTCAAGCTCGCCGGCGCGCGCCGGATCGACCGAGATCGCGAAATAGACCTTGCCCTTGTGGATGACGATTTCCGAGACGAGCCCTTGCCTGACGATGTCGCCGGCGCGGGGGTCGGGACCTGCTACTTGCTTCAGCGCTTCGAGGACGCGCTCTTTGGTCGGGGATTCACTCATGACAAGGATATGTATTCCGGCCCGGCGCGGAGGCCAAAGGTTTTGTCGCGCGCTTCAGGCGCTAGATCACGCCATGAATTCGGGGAACAGCCGGGGCAGGTCTTCGATCTTGCGCCAGCCGTCGCCCTCATCGACCGGCTCGACGCGAAGATCCAGGAAGTAATCGTCGAGCACCGCCTCGCGCTCCTGCGCGAGCGGCGGGCTGCAATAGTCTTCCTCCTCCCAGACCGCAACGCCGTCGCGGCGGATACGCGCGTTCTTCAGGCCCTTGGTGAGCGCCTTGCCGAACGGCCGCATGTCGACGAACGCGTCGCGATCGAGACGCTCGCCGAGCTCTTCGATCAAGCCAGGCTTCGGAACTGCCGACACCAGATAGAACGCCATTCCAATCTCCTTGTCCGGCTAACGCCCAAGCCTCCGAAATCGTTCTAACTGGCCGCAAGGCGGACACAATTTGCCGTTTCCCTGAGCCGTGGGGCAAGCTCGCCAACGCACGGCGGGACGGGGCTGACAGTCGGTTCAGTCGAGTTGCGAGTTGCGCGTCATGCTCCGTTTGGTCCGCCGGCCCTTTAGCCTCGGCGAATTCCATCACATGGTCGTCACCGCAGCCACGCGCTTCGCCGAAGCGCGGCGCGGCTCCGCGCATCACCGCATCAACGTCTCGTTCAACCCGGCCGCCCAAGGCTGGCGGCCCTGCTCGCGAGGGTGTGGAGGCCCCTCCATCCGTTAACGAACTCGCAAGCCTGAAGAGGCCGGAAGGCTCGAAGGCCCGCGCTTTGGCAATTTGCGTGCAGAACGAGGACGGCGGTCAAGCCTTCCTTAACCCTGTTCCGGCTATTCATGGCAGGGCGGGGACGAGCGCCATAGCGTGTGCCCCGGCCGCTTCCGAAAGATATGAGGGGGAAGATGCGCGTCGTGGTGGATTCGGGTGCCTTGAGGGATTCCAAGCAAGCCGATCTCGACCGTCATCTCGACATGCTGTCGCGATGCGCCGAGCGCGCGCTTGCGCGCCGCGCGGAGCTGCAGATTACCTTGATCCTGCGCGCGGCCGATTCACCGCCAGCCCTCATCCTGACGCATCTGACCGAGACGCTCCGCCGCGCCGGCGCGAGCGCAAAAGCGATCCTCGCGCGGCTCGAGCCGGAAGAGGACTTGCGGCGTCTGTACGAGAGCCTTTCGGCACTTGCGCCGTCCGAGCCCGCCCAGTCGCTGATCCGCTGGGCGCGCAACCCGCGCCTGCTCGACGCGCATGAGCAAGCGACCTATGGCATGGATATGTGCTGGTCCGGCGACGCCATGCGGCGCGACGGCGACCGGCGGAACGTGCTCGCACTGTTCAACGAAGGCGTGCCGGACCGGGTGCGTCTCGGATATCTCGCCTTCGAGGCCTTGTGGGCGATCTCCTCGCCGGTCCCGGAGCGGCATCTCAACGGGCGCGCCACGGCTAGGCCAGCCGGTGCCTTCCGGCCCATCGAGGAGCCGCCGGTCGCGGTGTCTCCGCTCCGCCCAAGGCTCCAGCCCTGGCCGCTGATCCGGCACTAGCCTTCCATTTCACGGAAATGACATAGACCGCCCCGGTTTATCGGGCGACCTTCATCGCGCTTGCTAAGGCGTGGCATTGCCGCTTCTATTCCCCTCCCAACAAGAAGGGTCGGAGGTGAGGCGGATGAACCGGCGCGAATTCGTGACTTGCGCTATTTGCGCTGGATTGACGGCGACGGTGGGAAAAGTCGGTGCTGCGCTCGCCCAAGAGGACGGACCGATAACGGTCGGCGGGACTCAGTTCCCGAACCGCATGGCCTATGTCGAGACAGGTCGGAGATGCGGCACGCCGCTGCCCAGCCTCTACGACATCCGCCGCACCCAACGTGTGCGCAGCGCCCTCCGCACCAACCGCATCGACTTCAACACCAAGACGATCGTTCCCGTGCACGTCCACATCATCCAGGACGGACGGCGCGGCGCGCTCACCGACAAGCAGATCACCGAGCAGTTCGCACTGGTCAATCGGGCCTATGATCCGGCGCTCTTGCAGTTCCGCATCGACAGCGTGGCGCGTCACAACAATCCCCGCTGGTTCCAGAGCGGCATCTCGACGCCGCAAGAGGCGGAGATGAAGGCAGCGCTCGGCCGCAACACGACCGGCGCGCTCAATTTCTACACCGCGGGCCTGAAGGACGGTCTGCTCGGCTGGGCGACGTTCCCCTGGTATCTCTGGGCCTACCCCGTGATGGACGGCGTGGTGGTGAACGAAGGCTCGCTGCCGGGCGCCGGCCTCCCGCCCTTCAATCTCGGCATGACCGCGGTGCATGAGATCGGCCACTGGGCCGGCTTGTTTCACACCTTCCAGGGCGGGTGCGCGGCGCCGGGCGACGAGATCGAAGACACGGCCTTCGAGGAATATTCGGCGGTCGGCTGCCCCTTGCGGCAACTCTCGAGCTGCCCCGGCGAGACGCGCTTCAACCCGGTCGAGAACTACATGGATTATTCCGACGACGCCTGCATGAGGGAGTTCACGCCGCAGCAGATCCAGCGCGTCAAGGACATGGTCGGCTATTACCGCTACCAGCTGCAGCCGGCGGGAATGCGCTCGCAGCGGCTGGCGCAGCTCCGCGAAGAACTGGACTAGGCATGGTCGCGCGATTTCTGATTCTGCTCATGCCGCTGCTCGGCGGCGGCGCGCCCGCGCTCGCGGCCGATGGCGGGCCACCGCTGGTCGAGCTGATGCTCAGGCCGAACTATCCGACCGCGTTCAAGAAGATGCTCGGCACCACGCCGGTGCCTGAATGGCTGGTGGACTTTATCAAGACTCTCGACGGCCCGCCGACCCCGTCGGCGGACCTGCTTGC
Source organism: uncultured Methyloceanibacter sp. (assembly GCA_964634195.1). Lineage (GTDB taxonomy): Bacteria > Pseudomonadota > Alphaproteobacteria > Rhizobiales > Methyloligellaceae > Methyloceanibacter. The sequence continues at coordinate 122,754 of CAZWIO010000006.1, forward strand.
CGGCGGCACGATCTTTACGCTCGCCTTCACCTGCAAGCCGAATGAATGCGGCGAGAGCCAGCTGTTCGTTCTGTTCACCGGCGACGGTTCCAAGGCATGGGGACTGCTCCTGGAAGGCCCTCAGCAGACCTGGCTGGGCGACCCCGACGAGAAGATCAAGGAAGCGATCCTGAGCCGCGTGGAGTAGGCTCGCATCTCTATGGACGACACCGAACCTCTCGCGCCGCTCTGCTTCGTGCTGATGCCGTTCGGCAAGAAGATGGACGCCGCGGGCCGCGTCACCAATTTCGACTCGGTCTACGACAAGATTATCGCGCCAGCGGTGTTGCGCGCAGGCCTCGAGCCGATCCGCGCCGACGAGGAGAAGATCGGCGGCACGATCCACAAGCCGATGTTCGAGCGGCTGATGCTCTGCCATTACGCGGTGGCGGACATCACCGGCGCCAACCCCAACGTGTTCTATGAGCTCGGCATCCGGCACGCCATGCGGCCGCGCTCGACGGTGATCGTGTTCGGCGAAGGTACCGTGCTGCCGTTCGACATCGCTCTGGTGCGCGGCATTGCCTACAAGACCGATGGCGCCGGCGAGCCGGTCGAGCCCGAGGCGCCGCTCGCGGCAATCGCCAGCCAGCTCAGCGCCGCGCGCGGCAATCCGCTCGACGACAGCCCGATCTTCCAGCTCGTCGAAGGCGTGCCGCGCTGGGAGGTCGACCACTCCAAGACCGACATCTTCCGCAAGAGCCACGATTATTCGAAGCGCTACAAGGACCGCCTGCGCGCGGCCGTGCGCGAGGGCACCGACGCGGTGGAAAGGATCGCCGGCGAGCCCGCGCTCTCAAACCTGCTCGAGGTCGAGAGCGGGATCGTGGTCGATCTGTTCCTGTCGCTCCGCGACGTGAAGGCGCACGCGGCGATGATCGAGCTCTACCACCGCATGCCGCTGCCGCTGCAGCGCGCCAAGATGATGCGCGAGCAGCTCGGTTTTGCCCTGAACCGCGAGGGCCGCTTCGAGGAGGCCGAGCGGGTGCTGCAGGAAGTGATCGCCGAGTTCGGCCCGTCGAGCGAGACCAATGGGCTGCTCGGCCGCGTCTATAAGGACCGCTGGGACCGCGCCAAGACAGAGGGCCTGCCCGAGGCCCGCGCGCTGCTGAAAAGCGCGATCGACACATATCTTGCGGGCTTCGAGGCCGACTGGCGCGACTCCTATCCCGGCATCAATGCCGTCACCTTGATGGAGATGAGCGCCAAGCCCGACCCGCGCCAGGCGGACATTTTACCTGTGGTACGCTATTCGGCCTCGCGCAAGGCCGAGAAGAACGCCGATTATTGGGACTATGCGACGCTGCTCGAGCTCGCCGTCCTCGCGCGCGACGACGACGACGCCGAAGAGCAGCTCGGCGAGGCGCTGGCACTCGCGCGTGCGGGCTGGGAGCTCGAGACGACCGTGCGCAATCTCGGTCTGATCCGCGAGATGCGCGAAGGGCGCGGCGAGGACGCGGCCTGGATCAAGCGCCTCGAAGAGACGCTCAAGGACCGCGCCGCCCGCCTCAACGCCGCCAAGGCCGCCGGCTGACCGCTAGCAGCTTTATCCCTCCCCCAACGTGGGGAGGGTGGCGCACCCCGGATCTTGGCGAAGCCAAGTCGGTTGGTGCGCCGGGTGGGGGGAATTTTTTCGGCAGCCTTTCACCCCACCCAGCGCGCCATGAGGCGCGCTGACCTCCCCATCAAGGGGAGGTATGGTCGTTTATGAAAGCACGGCCACGCGGCCGGTGCCGATGTCGTACATGGTCCCCACGATCTTGATCGTGCCCTTCTCTTCCAGCTCGCGCAGGACAGGGCTCCGCTCGCGGATCTGCTTCACCGCCATACCGACATTCGTTTTCGCGACGGCATCGACGAATTCGTAGTTCTTGCCCGTCCGGTCGCCATCATAGGCGGTCTCCCGGACCGCCGGCTGTATCTTGGCCAAGAGGCCGGTCAGGTTGCCGAGCTTGACTTCGTCGATGGCGCCGGCGACCGCACCGCATGCGGTATGCCCCATCACCGCCACCAGCTTCGCGCCGGCCACGGCACAGGCAAATTCCATGCTGCCCAGAATGTCCTCGTTGACGACATTGCCGGCCACGCGCGCGTTGAACGTGTCGCCGATGCCGAGATCGCAGACGACCTCGACCGGCGCGCGCGAGTCGACGCAGGAGAGCGCGATCGCCGCCGGAAACTGGCCCGCGGCGCTCGACCGTTGCTCGGCCAGGAAATCGCGCGGCTTCTGCTGGCCCGACACGAAGCGTTCGTTGCCCGCGAGCATCGCCGCGATAACATCGTCGGGAGACATCGCATCGCGCTGCTCCTTGCTGAGCGAGTCGGCGCGCGCGGCCGTGCCGAGGCCTACCACACTGGCGGCCGCAAGCCCGGCAAGGGCCGCGCCCGACATTCCGATAAGTCTGCGCCGGCTCATCTGGCAGCAGCTGTCATGCGATTTCATTGAATTTCCTCCCGCAGATTGCTCCCTAAGGCGCGGGACGATAAGTAGGCCGCAAGCAATCGGCAAGTTAAGTTGCCGTCACATATTGCGGATAGTTCATCGTGGTTTTGAAAACTATGCAGGCAATGGTGCTGGAGCGGGCCGGCGCGCCGCTAAAGCTCGCCGAGCTGCCAGTCCCTGAGCCCGGCGCGAACCAGCTCCTGATCAAGGTCGCCGCCTGCGGCGTGTGCCGTACCGACCTGCATATTCTCGACGGCGAATTGACCGAGCCCAAGCTGCCGCTCGTGCTGGGCCATGAGATCGTCGGCCGCGTCGAGGCGCTCGGACCTGGCGTCGAAGGCTTCGCGGTCGGCGACCGGGTCGGCGTGCCGTGGCTCGGCTACACCGACGGCACCTGTTCCTATTGTCTCTCCGGCCGCGAGAACCTTTGCGACAACCCGCGCTTCACCGGCTACCAGATCGACGGCGGCTATGCCGAGTACACCGTCGCCGACGCGCGCTACTGCTTCAAGCTGGCGGACGGCTACACCGATGCCGAAGCGGCGCCGCTCCTTTGCGCGGGCCTGATCGGCTACCGCTCGCTCAAGCTTGCCGGAGACGGCAAGCGGCTCGGCCTATACGGCTTCGGCGCCGCGGCGCATATCGTGGCGCAGGTGGCGCGCCATCAGGGCCGCGAGGTCTATGCCTTCACCCGGCCGGGCGACACGAAGGCGCAAGACTTTGCCCGTGCGCTCGGCGCGGTCTGGGCCGGCGGTTCAGACGAAATGCCGCCGGAGCCGCTCGACGCCGCCATCATCTTCGCCTCCGTCGGCGCTCTAGTGCCGGCCGCGCTCCGGGCGGTCTGCAAAGGTGGCGTGGTGGTCTGCGGCGGCATCCATATGAGCGACATTCCGCGCTTTCCCTACGACATCTTGTGGGAGGAGCGGGTCCTGCGCTCGGTGGCTAACCTGACCCGCGACGATGCCCGCGAATTCCTGGTGCTCGCGCCCCGGGTTCCCGTGAAAACAACGGTCGAGCCGCTGCCCCTCGCCGAGGCGAATTCGGGCCTGACGGCCCTCCGGGAAGGCGCGCTGACCGGCGCCGCCGTGCTTGTTCCGTAGGCTGCACAACTCTCGCTTGACGCCAGTTAGAATTGAGGCCCAGGATTGGTCTACGAGGGCGGAAAACGGCCCGAGTTCCAAGGAGGAAGCCATGTTGCACGAGGTCATCGACGCCCTCAAGGCGCGCGTCGCCCTGAGGCCGCGCTACGACAATTTCATCGGCGGCAAGTGGGTCCCGCCGGTCGGGGGCGACTATTTCGACAATATCAGCCCGATCACGGGCAAGCCCGTCTGTCAGATCGCCCGCTCGCAGGCCGCCGACATCGAGCTTGCGCTCGACGCGGCCTATAAGGCCAAGGACGCTTGGGCAAACACCTCGCCCGCCAAGCGTGCCGCAGTCCTGAACAAGATCGCCGACGTCATGGACGAGAACCTGAAGGTTCTGGCCTCCGTCGAGACCATCGACAACGGCAAGCCGATCCGCGAGACGAGCTTCGCCGACATCCCGCTCGCCGCCGACCATTTCCGCTATTTCGCGGCTTGTGTGCGCGCGCAGGAAGGCACGCTGTCCGAGATCGATTCCGAGACGATCGCCTACCACTATCACGAGCCGCTCGGCGTGGTCGGCCAGATCATCCCGTGGAACTTCCCGATCCTGATGGCGGCGTGGAAGCTGGCGCCGGCCTTGGGCGCGGGCAACTGCGTCGTGCTGAAGCCGGCGGAGCAGACGCCGATGTCGATCATGGTGCTGATGGACCTGATCGGTGACATCCTGCCGCCGGGCGTGCTGAACGTGGTCAACGGCTTCGGCGTCGAGGCCGGCAAGCCGCTCGCGCAGAACAAGCGCATCTCCAAGGTGGCCTTTACCGGCGAGACCACGACCGGCCGCCTCATCATGCAATACGCGTCCGAGAACCTGATCCCGGTGACGCTCGAGCTCGGCGGCAAGTCGCCCAACGTGTTCTTCGCCGACGTTATGGCCAAGGACGACGACTACTTCGACAAGGCGCTCGAAGGCTTCGCCATGTTCGCGCTGAACCAGGGCGAGGTCTGCACCTGCCCGTCTCGCGCGCTGGTGCAGCGTTCGATCTACGAGCGCTTCATCGAGAAGGCGATCGAGCGTGTGAACAAGATCAGGCAGGGCAATCCGCTCGATGCCTCGACCATGATCGGCGCGCAGGCCTCGAACGACCAGCTCGAGAAGATCCTGTCCTACGTCGATATCGGCCGCAAGGAAGGCGCCAAGGTGCTGACCGGCGGCGAGCGCAACGTGCTCGATGGCGACCTGAAGGAAGGCTATTACGTCAAGCCGACCGTGCTCGAAGGCCACAACAAGATGCGCATCTTCCAGGAGGAAATTTTCGGGCCGGTGCTCTCGGTCACGACCTTCGAGACCGAGGACGAGGCGCTCGAGATCGCCAACGACACGCTCTACGGCCTCGGCTCCGGCGTATGGACGCGGGACATCAACCGCGCCTACCGGTTCGGGCGCGGCATCCAGGCAGGACGCGTGTGGACGAACTGCTACCACCTCTACCCGGCGCATGCGGCGTTCGGCGGCTACAAGAAGTCTGGCATCGGGCGCGAGACGCACAAGATGATGCTCGACCACTACCAGCAGACCAAGAATGTGCTGGTGAGCTACAGCCCGAAGGCGCTCGGCTTCTTCTAAGACGCCGCTCGCGCCCTGCAGATAAAGCGATGGGGATGCCCGCATTCGGCGGACATCCCCATCTTCATTTCCAGCGTTGCGTTCGGCTTAGCTCGCGGTCGCGAGCGCGTTCAGCTTCGCGCGGATCGCATCGGCCGCGGGCTGGACGATCGCACCAACGCCCGGGATCGCCAGGACCCTGTCGATCAGCTCGTCGAGGGTCGGCCTGATGCCCGCGATCGCCGCGGCAAGCGCCGTGCGCGCCTCGGGCGGAAGCTGGCCGATAAGCCCGTTGAGCTGGTCGAACCGCTGATCGGCCTGGGTCAGTTCCGGCACGGCGGCCTGGGCCGACGCCTCGTCCTTGATGCCGGCAAGCGCGGCCTGCAGGCCGGTGATCGCGGTGGTGGCAAGCTCGCCGACATCGACGTCGCCCGCCTTGATGCCCTTCAATTGGTCGAACGCGTTCAGATTGACCGACGGAACTTCGACCTGCGGGGTCGTAGTCGTCACGCTGGGCTCGGGCTGGCCTGACAACATCCGCCACAGCAGGAAGCCGAGCGCGGCAAGCGCCAGCACGCCGAGCAGCCATGGCCAGGACGAGGACGAGGCGGCCGCCGTCTCGGGAGCGCGCTTGGAAACCGCGCCGGCGACGTCGTCGAGAATGCCGGCGCCGGAGAGCGCGCTCGCAAAGCCCGACGGCAGCGCGTCCGCGACATTCGCCTTCTGCGAGGTCAGGAGGTTGGCGAGACCGGCGGCATCGAGCCCGCCGGAGCGCTGCTGCTGACCGAGAACGCCGAGCACGACCGGCGCGAGAAGGCCGAGCAGGTTCTTCGAGCCGCCCTCGCCGATGCCGGAATATTGGCCGAGCGCGCTGGTCAGCGCCGACTGGCTCTTGCCGCCGAGGAGCGACGTGAGCAGGCCGCCGCCCTGGTCGACCAGCGCCTTCTGGCCGGCACCACCGATCACGGATGCGAGGCTCGACAGCATGCCGGGCTCCTGCTTCGACACGATGTCGCTCAGCTTGCTCGCGCCTTGGGGCTTGGTCACGTAGGAGATGAGCGCAGCCAAGAGCGCCGGCACCGCCGCGACGATCGCCTTCTGCGTTGCCGTTTGATTGACTCCAAGCGAGCTCGCGATGCGCGATACGATGGAGGGGGACAGGGTCTCGACAATCTCTGAAACTAGGTTCGTTGCCATTGGACTCTCCTGGGCAGCGGATGCTCGCCGCGGGGGCAGTATATCCGCGCGGGGAGCTGCGGGATGGCGCAATTTGAGGCGTTGGTCAAGCAAACCGAATGCCGGTCGCGCCGCCATTCTCTTCCAGCACGCTGGGCCATGAGCGCCAAATGATGGTAAAATCGTTCCGCGAACCTGCCGGAAAGAGTGTCGCTTGCCATGGTCGAACGTGTTCTCGCTACCGACGACGCCATTGAGCTGATCGAGCGCCTGCGCGGCCGGCACGGCCCCCTGATGTTCCACCAATCGGGCGGCTGCTGCGACGGCTCGGCGCCGATGTGCTACCCGGCCGACGAGTTCAGGGTCGGCGGCAACGACGTGAAGCTCGGCGAGGTGGGCGGCTGTCCCGTCTATATGGATGCCGACCAGTTCGAGTATTGGAAGCACACCCAGCTCATCATCGACGTGGTGGCGGGGCGCGGCTCGGGCTTCTCGCTCGAAGCACCCGAGGGTGTGCGCTTCCTGACGCGCAGCCGCGTGTTCACCGACGAGGAAGCGGACGCGCTTGCGGCTGTTGGGTGATTCCCCTCTCCCCTGTGGGGAGAGGGCTTTCCGCCGCGATCTTGCGCGCGGAGCGTAGCGGAGCTTGCGCAAGTCCCATGGCGGGAAGGGTGAGGGGCTACAAGTCTTAGAAGTCCCCCTCACCCGCAGCGAAGCTCGAAAGCTTCGCTGCGACCTCTCCCCAGAGGGGAGAGGTGTTTACTGTCACTTGATGGTGACGCTGCCGACCATGCCCTTCTCGGTGTGGGTCTTGCCGTCCTCGTCCTTGACGTGACAGGAGAGCCCGGCGCCCTCGACCGCGGCCACCGGCACGAACCACCACTCCGCCGTGCCGCCGGGATAGACCTCGATCTCGCGGATCGTGCCCTTGATCTCGCCGATCGTGTTCTTGCCCTCGGCGTCCTTCACGTCGACCTTGCGCGTGAACACGCGGTCGGCCAATCCGGGCGAGGTGAAATAGTGCTTCACCTTGCTCGGATTGTGCAGCACGAGCTTGTAGAGCTTGCCGACCTCGAAGGTGATGCCGTTCGGCTCGAAGACGCGCGCGTCCTCTGCGTTGCCGAGATTGACGCGAACCTCGATCGGATCCTGGCGCGTCAGGTCGGCATTGGCGGCGGTAGCCGTCAGGACGGCGGCAGCGATGGTGCAAGCGACAGCAAAGCGCATGGGGCTCTCCACAAGCATGATGAGATCAGGTTCGGGCCAGCCTAGCGAAAATCCATCACGCTCATAAGACCCGTGCGACCTTAGCGCTGCCGGAAGAACGTCTTGACGTCGCGCAGCACCGAGGCCCGCGCGCGCCGCGCGGACTTGGCCTTGGCGGGCTTGGCCGTCGTTGCCTCCTTGGTGGGCGCCGCATCCTTCGCCGCGGAAGCCTCCTTGCTCAGGGTAGCCTCCTTGGCCGGCGCGCTGTCCTTCGACGCGCCCGCCTCTTCTTCGCCGCAGACCGGGACTTTGCCCTCCGGCCCGCCAGCCTCTACGGCTGACGGACCGGTGCGACAAAAGGGTTGGATTCGGCCGCCCTTTCGTTCTTCTCGACACAGCCTTCGAGCCGCTCCAAGGCGACCCGGCTCTTGTCGAGCGGCACGTTAATGGTCGCGCCCGCGGCCACGACGTTCAGCGCATTGGCATTGCGCAAGCCCGTCTCGAATTTCTTCCGGTCGACGCCGATCGAGACGGAGCTCGCTTCGGCCGCGACCTCGGTATCCCAGCTCTGCGGGCCGAGACTCATCTTCACGGGATATTGCTTGCCGCGCTCGAGCTTCCAGTTCGGCGATTCCAGCATGAAGGTCAGCCCGTCATCCGTGCGGATGAAGCGCGCGGTAATCTCGTTGTCGAGCTTGCGGCTGATGGTGCAGCGGTCGAATTTATCGGCCTTGTAGGTCGCCTCGATCTCCCAAGGCCCGATATTCTCCGACTTGCTCTCCTCCACCGCGAGCGCCAGCGACGGCGCGCAAGCGACGGCAAATGCGGCAATTCCGGCGATTTTGGCATGCATGGCATGGCCCCCGATATGGACCCAATGCCGGCAGAACTCTGTAGGCCCGGTGCGAGTTCCAGCCCCCTACCCCGCCGCGGCGGGCTCATCGCGCCCGAGCTGGTTGACCATGGCCTTGGCGATCTCGTGCTCGCCCATGACCACGAGCGTCGCGCCGTGCTTCTTGAGGTGCTCGATCTCGGCATCGGAATGCGCGCGGGCGATGATGGGCAGCATCGGGTTTATGTCGCGCGCCTGCTGAACCACTTGGCCGCCCTCGAAGGCGTCGGGAATGGCGACGAACAGGCAGCGGGCCTTGCCGAGATTGGCGGCGGCAATGATCTCGGGGTCTGCCGCGTTGCCGCTGAGGGCCTCGATCCCGTTCTCCTTCATCTCCGCAACTGCGTCGTCGTTATCCTCGATGACGAAGAACGGGATGTTCCTCTCGGCCAACACGTCGCTGATGACGCTGCCGACCCGGCCGTGACCCACCAGCACGACATGGTCCGTCAGGCTCGTCGGACGCACCGGCTCGCGCGCCGCATCGGATTCAGCTTCCGCTTCCGCCGCAGCCGCGTCGTCGTCGGCCTTCTTCTCCTTCTCCCTTCGCGCCATCCGCCGGTCGAGCAAGCTGAACAGCAGCGGGTTCAGCAGGATCGAGATGATGGCGCCGACCAGGATCAGGTCGCGACCCTCAGGCGGCAGGAGCGCAAGGCCGACGCCGAGCCCCGCCAGGATGAAAGAGAATTCGCCGATCTGCGCGAGCGAGGCCGAGATGGTCAGGGCCGTCGCGTTCGAGTAGCCGAAGGCGCGCACGATGCCGTAGGCGGCGATCGACTTGCCGACCAGGATGATGAGCAAGGTGACGATCACCGGGATCGGTTGGGTGACGACGATCGACGGATCGAACAACATGCCGACCGAGACGAAGAACAACACGGCGAAGGCGTCGCGGAGCGGCAGTGTTTCCTGCGCCGCCTGTTGGCTCAGCGCCGACTCGCTCAGGATCATGCCGGCGAAGAACGCGCCGAGAGCGAAGGAGACGCCGAACAGCTCGGCGGCGGCGAAGGCCGTGCCGAGCGAGATGACCAGGACCGACAGGCGGAACAGCTCGCGGCTGCCGGTATGGGCCATGTAGTGCAGGATCCAGGGGATCAGGCGCTTGCCGACGATCAGCATGATGGCGACGAAGGCGGCGAGCTTGGCCACGGTGATACCCAGCGCCTTGCCGATGGCGAGGGCGTTTCCGCCGGTGCCGCCACCGAACGCTCCGGCGAAGGCCGGCAGCAGAACCAGGGCGAGGACCATCGCCATGTCCTCGACGATCAACCAGCCGACCGCGATGCGCCCGCGTTCGGTCTCGATCAATCTTCTTTCCTGCAAGGCGCGGAGCAGCACCACGGTGCTCGCCACAGAGAGCGCCAGGCCGAACACGATGCCCGCCTTGATCGACCAGCCCATCCATTCGGCAAGCCCCATGCCGAGCAGGGTCGCGCATAGGATCTGCGCGATGGCGCCGGGAATGGCGATGGCGCGGACCGACAGCAGGTCTTCGAGCGAGAAGTGCAGGCCGACGCCGAACATCAGCAGGATCACGCCGAGCTCGGCCAGCTGGTTGGCGAGATCCTGATCGGCGACAAAGCCTGGGGTGAAGGGGCCGATCGCGATGCCCGCGAGCAGGTAGCCGACGAGGGGCGGGAGCTTGAACCGGTTCGCCACCGCACCGAGCGCCCAGGCGAGCGCTAGCGCAACGACAATGGTGGAGATCAGCGGGGCATGATGCGGCATATGACCTGGCTATTGTCTCCGTGGCGGACCGCCAGCTGCTCGCCAATCCGGCGTTTCGCTAGGGATGCTGCATTAAGGTGCGAGATTCGGCACGCGCGTTCAATTTTCCTACCGTCTCCAACATAGGCTTGGCAATCTTATGCTCGCGCACGCCGTGGGCTGCGCCAGCCGTGCCGGCGCCGATTTTGCTACCGGACACCCTGTGCCCACGTGATAGATTGCGCCGCCTCCGCCAGGGAAGTGACAATAGTGGCGGTTCAGTACGGGAGGAACGGTGCATGCAACTCAGTTTTGCGACGGCCAAGGGGATTCTCGCCTTTGCGGTCTCTTTCATGCTCATCGACGACGCGCGGGCCAATCCGGTCGAGGTCGAGGCGGATGCTGGTGTCATCACCACGACCGCGACGGTCGAGGAGATCGACGAGACCCGCCAGATCGTGACCGTGCGCGGACCGCACAACAACATCATCGCCATCAAGGTCGGGCCCGAGCACATTCATAAAGTGAAGCTGAAAGAGAAGGTCACGGTGCGCTACTCCGAGGAGACCGCGGTCGCGCTGCGGAAAGCTGACGGACCGCCGCAGACCGATGGGCAGGGCTTCGTGCAGGAAGCCGAGGCCGGCATGGACCTCGATGCGCCGACCGCGGCGGAGCAGGACTGGGTCGAGGTGACGCCGACCGGCGCGGTCGACCACACGACGGTCGAGGTCTCCGACACGGTCGAGGCCGTCAATCATGCGCAGGGCACCCTCACCTTCGCCGGCAATGGCGGAACGACGCGCGTTGTCAGGGTACCGCCGAGCCTCGCGGGCGACTTCGCCAATATCAAAAAGGGCGACAGGGTCGTGGTGCTGGTGACCCGCGCGGTGGCCGTCGACATCAAGCCGATCTAGCCGCACGCCGTTGCCGCTTGCCGCAGTTCCGGAACTCGCTTTGGCGCCGCACGTTCTTGCGGCGTCAAAGGAGTTCGCCTCATGGCACGTAAATATTCCAAGTCCGCGTCGAAGGATGTCGAGCGCGCGGTGCACAAGCAGAAGCGCGGAGCGCTCAAGAGCGGCAGCGGCAAGACGGTGAGGAGCCGGAAGCAGGCTGTCGCCATCGGCCTTTCGGAAGCCCGCAAGAAGGGCAAGAAGGTCCCGAAGAAGAAGGCAAGCTAGGCGGGCGGCGTCACCTCGTAGCCGAACTCGGCCGCCGATTCCGTGAGCCAGCGCCAGAAACTGCCCGAGAGGCTGCGGAACACGAGGATGTCGTAGCTCCGCGTGTCGTCGGTCTGCCAGAGCTGCACGCCCATCAGCGATATGACGCTTGTCGCGGCGCTGCCGAGCGGGAAGGCGCGCGGGTCGAGGTCGATGGGCAGGCCTTTGGCCAGCACGTCGCGCGCGCGGGGACCGCTCAATCTTATGATGCTGCGGCCGCTGCTTTGGTCCGAGACCGAGGCCAAGCCTTTGAGACGCTCGGCGAGATTGCGGGCGAGCGCTTCGTTGGCATGCGTCGCCGAGACGGCGAGCCATTGGCCGGGGCCGTAGCCCACGAAGCTCACCTCGGGGCCCACGCCGACGCGCGCATTTTGCGGCAGCTCGACACCGTAGGCCTCGCGGACGCGGTCTTGCAGCGCGCGCGCCTGCCCCTTGCGCGCGGCAACGGTGGCAAGACCGAGCCCCACGCGCTCGGCGATGGTGACACCGGGCGCGCCTTCCGGCTTGCCGTAGCGGCCGGGCACGGCGAGGCCTGCAAGGCCTGAGAGGGATGCGAGCGGGCTAAACACGGAGGCGCGCTCCTTCCGGATCGACGAAGCAGGGCGCGCAAATCTCGACCTCGATGTCGCTGTTGCGCAGCGGATCGTAGGCCCGCACGATCTCGCCGTGCCGCTCGGGCCCGCGCGCGATCAGGCCGAGGGCCAGCCAGTGGCCGAGGCTCGGCGAATAGGCGATCGAGGTGACATAGCCCTGGTCGTTGTGAGCGAGCGCCTCGGCGCCCTTGGGAATGAGATGGGCGCCGGCGCGGATGCGCGCGTCTTTATCTATGGGCCTGAGGCCAACCAGCGTGGGCCGCTCGCGATCGGTCAGGGCGGGCCGGGCGGCCATGAAGCGGCCGATGAAGTCCTTCTTGGCCGAGAGCAGCTTGCCCATGCCGAGATCGTGCGCCGTGGTCTGGCCGTTCAGCTCGCCGCCCGCCGGATGCCCCTTCTCGATGCGCAGTACGCCAAGCGGCTCGGTGCCGTAAGGCACGATGCCGAACTCCGCGCCGGCTTCCATGATGGCGCGGAATAGTGCATCGCCGAAACGCGCCGGCACCGCGACCTCGTAGGCGAGCTCGCCCGAGAAGGAGAGCCGGAAGAGCCGCGCAGGGGTTCCGCCGCAGACACTGATCGCGCCGCAAGCGAGATACGGGAAGGCCTCGTTCGAGATGTCGTGCTCGGGATCGACGAGCTTCTTGAGCACGTCGCGCGCGCGGGGACCCGCGACCGCGTATTGTGCCCATTGCTCGGTGGCCGAGACGAGCTGCACGTCGAGCTCGGGCCAGAGCACCTGCTGGCAGAACTCAAGCTGTTGCATGACCTTGACCGCGTTCGCGGTGGTCGTGGTCATGAAATAATGGTCCTCGGCCAGCCGCGCCGTGGTGCCGTCGTCGACCACGAAGCCGTCCTCGCGCAGCATCAGCCCGTAACGCGCCTTGCCGACCGGGAGCGTCGAGAAGGTGTTGGCATAGACCCGATCGAGGAAGGTGCCGGCGTCGATGCCCTGCACGTCGATCTTGCCGAGGGTCGAAACGTCGCAGACGCCGACGCGCTCGCGCACATTGGCGACCTCGCGGTTCACCGAGTCCTGCGGCTCCTCGTTGGGCTTCGGATAATAGAGTGCGCGGAGCCACGGTCCGGTCTCGACGAACACGGCCCCCTGCTCCTCGGCATAGGCATGCGAGGGCGCAAGCCGCGTCGGCCGGAAGTCCTTGCCGCGATGATGGCCGGCGAAGGCGGCGATGGCGACCGGCGTGTAAGGCGGGCGGAAGGTCGTGGTGCCGACCGCGCCGAGATAGCGCCCGGTGATGCCGGCCAGCACCGCGGCGCCGTTCAGGTTGCCGGTCTTGCCCTGGTCGGTCGCCATGCCGAGCGTCGTATAGCGCTTGAGATGCTCCGGGACGCGGAAGCCCTCGCGCGCGGCGAGCTTCACGTCGGACACCGTCACGTCGTTCTGGAAATCGACGAAGGCCTTGCCGCGGCTTCTCTCGACCTGCCAGATCGGGCTCGCTTCGACCTGCCACATCGGCGCCGCCGAGCCGTTATCGTCTGGCGCCGAGGGGATCGCGGTCTTGGCGACGGTAAAGCTGCAAGCGCGTGCGGCTTCCGCGCCCGCCGCGCAGCCCGTGGCAAGGCAGGAGGCGAGGCCGTATTTGCCGAGCGCCGCGCCGGCAACGCTCATGCCCGGCGGCAGATCGCCCGGCACGAAGGTCGCGAGCCTCTCATCCCATTTCGGCCTGCCGTTGAGGTTGGTGGTCAGATGCAGCGCCGGGCTCCAGCCGCCGGAGACGGCAACCAGGTCGCAATCGAAGCCTTGCGTCTTGCCGCTGGTCGTCCTGACCTCGACGCCCTTGACGCCCAGGCCACCGCGCACCGCCCTGATGACGCCGTGGAGGTAGGGCGCGCGCGCCAGTTCCGCAGCCTTTTGCACGCTTTGCGACGGCACATCGCGCGCATCGACCACGGCCGCGACCTCGACACCGGCCTCGGCAAGATCGGCGGCCGTGAGCAAGCCATGGTCGTTGTCGGCGAACACCACCGCGCGGCGTCCGGGCGCCACGCCGAACCGGTTCACATAAGCGCGCGTCGCGTCGGCCAGCATGATGCCCGGCCGGTCATTGTCGCCGAACACGATGGGCCGTTCGATGGCGCCCGCGGCGAGCACCGCGCGCCGCGCCACGATGCGCCAGATGCGTTGGCGCGGCTCATGCGCAGGCGGCACCGGGACATGATCGTTGACGCGCTCGAGCGCGGCATAGGTGCCGCCGTCATAGACCCCGAATACGGTCGTGCGGCGGAGGATGCGGCAGTCGGGCAGGCTTTCCAGCTCTGCCTCGGCGGCGGAGACCCAATCGAGCGCGGGCGCGCCGTCGATCTTGTGGCGCTCGGCGAGCAGCCGCCCGCCGAGGCGGAAATCCTCATCGGCCAGGATCACGCGCGCGCCCGAGCGTGCCGCCGCGAGCGCCGCCGCGAGCCCCGCAGGACCACCGCCGATCACCAGCACGTCGCAAAAGGCGTAGCCCTTCTCGTAATGATCGGGATCGGCGACGTCAGCGGCATAGCCGAGACCGGCCGCGCGGCGGATCGTCGGCTCATAGACCTTCTCCCAGAAGGAGGCCGGCCACATGAAGGTCTTGTAGTAGAAGCCCGCGCCGAAGATCGGTGCGAAAAGCTGGTTCACCGCCAAGACGTCGAACTTCAAGGACGGCCAGCGGTTCTGGCTCGCGGCCTCGAGCCCGTCGTAAAGCTCGATGGTGGTGGCGCGCGTGTTCGGCTCGCGCCGCGCGCCGGAGCGCAGCTCGACCAGAGCGTTAGGCTCCTCCGAGCCCGCGGTCAGGATGCCGCGCGGGCGATGATATTTGAACGAGCGCCCGACTAGCTTCACGCCGTTGGCGAGCAGGGCCGAGGCCAGCGTATCGCCGGGATGACCGGAAAGCGCCTCGCCGTCGAAGGTGAAGGCAAGCGTCTGCGAGCGGTCGATCAGGCCGCCTTCGCGGAGCCGGTTGGACTGGGAGGTCATGTCCCCTCCCCCTTGTCGGCGAACGCGACTGCGGTGATCTCATGCGTGCGCGTGTCGCGCGTCACCACGAGCCAGGCATGGCAGCCGGCGCTGTGGTGCCAGTGCTCCTTGTGCAGCCCGGCCGGGTTGTCGCGGAGATAGACATAGTCGGTCCAGGCATCCGCCGCGCTTCCGTCGAGGCTCTCGGGGCGCCGCACCGTGGCGTCGCCGCGATAGGTGAACTCTTCGAGCGCCCGTTCACCGCAATAGGGACATTTGATGCGCATGGTCCGGCCTCAGTGCAGATTGGGCTGCGCGCCCATGCCCTTCTCGTCGATCACCGCGCCGCGCGCGAAGCGGTCGAGCCGATAGGCCGCCGCGTAAGGATGCGGCTCGTCGCGCGCGATCAGATGCGCGAAACACCAGCCGGCCGCCGGCGTCGCCTTGAAGCCGCCGTAGCACCAGCCGCCGTTCAGATAGAGGCCGTCGACGGGCGTCTTGTCGATGATCGGCGAACCGTCCATCGACATGTCGAGCAAGCCGCCCCAGCTACGCAGGATGCGCAGGCGCCCGATCACCGGCATCAGGGCCATGCCGCCCTCGCAGACATCGTCGATCACCGGCAGGTTGCCGCGCTGGGCGTAGGAGTTGTAGCCCTCGATATCGCCGCCGAACACAAGCCCGCCTTTGTCAGACTGGCTGATATAGAAATGACCGGCGCCGAAGGTCATCACGACGTCTATGACCGGCTTGACCGACTCGGTGACGAAGGCCTGCACCGAGTGGCTCTCGATCGGAAGCCGCATGCCCGCCAGCGACGCGACGCGCGAGGTGTTGCCGGCCACAGAGAGCGCGACCTTGTTGGCGCCGATGAAGCCGCGCGAGGTCTCGACGCCGAGCACGCGCCCGTCCTCGATGCGGATGCCGGTCACCTCGCAATTCTGGATGATGTCTACGCCGCGGCTATCGGCGCCGCGCGCATAGCCCCAGGCCACCGCGTCGTGACGCGCCGTGCCGCCGCGCGCCTGGAACAGCCCGCCGCGCACGGGAAAGCGCGCATTGTCGAAATCGACGAACGGCACGAGCTGCCGCACCTGCTCGCGGTCGAGCAGCTCGGCATCGGCGCCGAACAAACGCATGGCGTTGCCGCGCCGCGCATAGGCGTCGCGCTGCGGGTCGGAGTGGAACACGTTCAGCACGCCGCGCTGACTGACCATGGCGTTGTAGTTCAGGTCCTGCTCTAGCCCCTCCCAGAGCTTCATCGACCATTCGTAGAAGGGCAGATTGCCGGGAAGCAGGTAGTTCGAGCGGATGATGGTCGTGTTGCGGCCGACATTGCCGGAGCCGAGATAGGATTTCTCCAGCACCGCCACGTTGGTGATGCCGTGCTCCTTGGCGAGATAGTGCGCCGTGGCGAGCCCGTGCCCGCCGCCACCCACGATCACCACGTCGTAAGTGGGCTTCGGCTCCGGCTCGCGCCAGACCGGCTTCCAGTTACGGTTGCCGGTGACCGCATTGGCAAGCAGGCTCGCAAGAGAGTAGCGCATGCGCGCCATGTAGCGCCGCCGCATGTGCCATGATTGACAATACGCGGCGCTTATTTGACATTTTGCGACGTGGCGTAGTTCAGACCCGGACTCGTCATGGTGAGGTGCAAGCGCCGTCCTTCGAGGCTCGCTCCGCTCGCACCTCAGGATGACGGCGCTTGCCTCGAACCACGCACCATGACGCAGCGAACGACATCAAACACCCCCAGCACCGTCGGCTTCCTGCTGGTGCCAGGCTTCGCGCTGATGTCCTACGCGGCGGCGATGGAACCCTTGCGCGCGGCGAACCTGCTCTCCGGCCGCGAGCTCTATCGCTGGTGGCACGCGGCACCGGGCGGCAGGCCGGTCGCGGCCTCGAACGGGGTCGCCATCATTCCGGACTGCGGCACCAACACCGAGCGCGCCGCCGACATGGTGTTCGTCTGCGCCGGCGGCAATCCGGCCCTGTTCCGCGACAAGAGTACCTTCGCCTGGCTGCGCCGGCTGGCGCGCAAGGGCGTCGCCATCGGCGGCATCTCCGGCGGGCCTTACATTCTGGCGCGGGCCGGCCTGCTCCACGGCGCGCGCGCCACCCTGCATTGGGAGCACCTGCCGGCCTTCCGCGAGGCCTTTCCCGATGCCGAGGTCGTGCCGACGCTGTTCGCGATCGACGGCAACCGCATCACCTGCTCGGGCGGCATCTCGGCGCTCGACATGATGGTGGCGCTGATCGAGCGCGATCACGGCCGCCAGTTGGCCGCCTCGGTGGGCGACTGGTTCCTGCACACGCATATCCGCGAAGGCTTCGGGCCGCAGCGCATGGACCTCCGCTACCGGCTCGGCGTGGCCGACGAGACGATCGTCTCGGCGCTCCGCGCCATGGAAACCCATCTTGAGGCGCCGCTGACGCGCGAGGCGCTGGCGCAAGGCGCCGGCGTGTCGCTGCGGCAGCTCGAGCGGCTGTTCAACCGCCATGTTGGCCACGGCATCCATAAGCATTACCGGATGCTGCGGCTCGACCGGGCGCGCCAGCTCCTGCGCGAGACGACCTTGCCTGTGCTCGACGTGGCGCTCGCCACAGGCTTTTCCTCCGCGAGCCAGTTCGCGCGCGCCTATGCCCGAGCCTTCAACGAGCCGCCGAGCCGCACGCGGATGGACAGAGGCCAACGCCTTGCTCCAGCCCCCCGCTTGAGGGGGAGCACGCGCGCCATTTCCGCACGCGGAAGGGGATGAGCGGCCCGCCGCGTCTTCGCAAAAACACCCCCCTACCGCGATGCCATGTCGTGCTAGCGTGTGGCAATTTCGGGTGGCCGGAGCTACAGAGACGCGATGGAATCGCGGCTGTCCTCGAAGATGCTCAAGGCGCGCGCCAATGCGCGGCGCCGTGCGCGGACGCCGCGTGCGCCGCTCCAGGCCGGCGCGCAAGCCAGGCCCGATGTCTATGCCACCGGCTCAAACGCGCCGACCACGGGCGAGATCAAGCTCGAAGTCGCGATCGGGCGGCGCGTCAGGCTGCTCCGCCAGCGCCTCCAGCTCACCGCCACCGAGCTCGCCGCCGAGGCGCAGCTTTCGCCGGGCATGCTGTCGAAGATCGAGAATGGCGGCACCTCGCCTTCGCTCTCGACGCTGAAAGCGCTCGCGCGCGCGCTGAACGTGCCGATGACGAGCTTCTTCGCCGATTTCGAGGAGCGCCGCGACTGCTCCTATGTGCGCGCCGGCCAGGGCCTGCATATCGAGCGGCGCGGCACCAAGTCGGGCCACCGCTACGAACTGCTCGGCCACTCGATCTCGGGCGACATCGTGGTCGAGCCCTATCTCATCACGCTCTCGCAGGACGCCGAGCCCTTTGCGCTCTTCCAGCATGACGGCGTCGAGTTCATCTATATGCTGACGGGCAAGGTGGTCTACCGCCACGCCGACAAGCTCTATCCGCTCGCGCCCGGCGACGCGCTGTTCTTCGACGCCGGCGCACCGCACGGGCCTGAGGAGCTGATCGAGCGGCCGATGTCGTATCTCTCCATCATCATCTATCCGCGCCCTTGAGATCGCTGGCCTCGAGGCCGGGCAGCTGCCGGCGCGATCGGACACGGTCCGACAGGGCCCGTCACGATCCGGCACGGCCGGTCATGCTGAGGCAAAGCCGGCGACGACCCGGCAAGGCCAGGCATGATCCGGCAAAATCGGCGATAATCCGGGGATAGTCGTTGCTCCGTAAGAAATTTGTTTCCGCCGGCCTGGAACAAGAAAAAGGCGCCGGCGGCATGCGCCGGCGCCTCGCAGTGTCGATGTCTGTCAGCTCTTAATGCTGGTGCTCGTCGAGCGCCTTTCTGATGCTCTCCTTGCTGCCATAGAGCTTGATGTCCTCGGCGTAGTCCTGGTCCTCCTGACGGATCTGCAGGATGTGCCACAGGATCCAGAGGGCCACGGCCACAAGGACCATGATCAGCTCAGCGCCAACCCAGGGGTAGACCGCCCCGACATTGGCCAAATCGACTGCCCAAGTTGTCATTTCGGTTCTCCTTGTCTGGTGTTAGGCCAATGCCTTCTCGGCGGCTCTCACGTCCTCGCGTGCCTGCTGTTCGGCATGCAGCGTCTTGAAGTCGAGACCCATAAGCTCGACCTGACGCGGCACACGCAGCAGCCCGAAGGCGTTCAGGATCTTCGCCATCACGAACCCTGGCACGAAGCCAAGCACGAAGAACATGATGATCGCGCCGATGAAGTTCCCGAGCGGATTGACCGCGGCGTAGCCCTCGAACGGTGAGGACGGATAGCCCCACAGCACGAAGCCCGCGATCACGAGGCCGATGAAGCCGGCATAGCCGTGGACCGCGATCGCACCCACCGCATCATCGATCTTGAAGCGGCGCTCCACGAAGTAGTGCAGCTTGTAGGCCGCCCAGGCACCGATCGCACCGATGAGCATAGCCTGGATCGGGTGGTAGAGGTCGTTGCCGGCGGACGCCGTGATGATGCCGGCGAGGCCGCCCGAGAACGTCCAGAACGGATTGCCCTTCGATACGAGATAGGCCGCCATCAACCCACCTGACAGCGACATCAGGAAGTTGAAGGTGATCGCGCCCAGGGTCGTCGGCGTCAGGTAGATCGTGGTCGCCGTCCAGGTCGTTCCCGTGATCTGGCCGCCGATCGTTGCCGGATCGATAATCGGCACGTTGCATGCGGCGTAGAAGCCCCAGAACCCCGTATAGATGAGGAACAGGCCGATGGTTACGAGCCACGGATTGTGCGGTACGAATTCCCGCGCCGTGCCATCGGCCGCGAACCTGCCGAGGCGCGGTCCAAGCACGATGACGACGCCGAGCGCCGTGCCGCCGGCAATGGCGTGGATCACGCCTGACGCATAAGCGTCGTGATAGCCGAGTAGCTTCACCATCCAGCCATTGGCATGCCAGCCCCAGGCTGCGTCGATGATCCAGGTCACCGAGCCCACCATCACCGCGATGATCCAGAACGCGCCGGAACGGATGCGCTCGATCACCGAGCCCGAGACGATCGAAGCCGCCGTCCACGAGAACAGCAGGAACGCCGCCCAGAACACGCCGGTGATGCGATCACCGAGATGCGTCGCCATGGTCGGCGAGGTCGGCCCATTCGGCGCCGCCGCGTCCCACAGGATGGGACCGGTGATCCCAGGCCCGTTGGGGAGGGCCCAATAAATCCACCAGCCGAAGAAGAAGAACGTGATGGTGACCAACGGGATCAGCATGATGTTCTTCATAAGCGTGTGAATGTGGTTGCGATGCCGGCTGGCACCGACTTCGTAGACGCAAAACCCGACGTGGATGAAAAACATGAACACGACGGTGACCCAGTAGTAGAACTCGGTGAACACCGTCGTCAGCGCAGATAATTGGTCGCCCATGTGATTACCCCCTGTTGCTCAAGACCGCCGGCTTGAGCCACCCGGCGGTGCCCGATGGACGATTCTCTTAACGCGTCGTCTTCCCCCTTTGCTTGAGCAGGCACCGCGCCTGCACCGCCCGCAGCACAGCGCGTCCCTGCCGGGTCCCCTCCCCAAATCGGCTTGGAAGAGTGCTAGCCTGCTTCAGGAGAATGCTAGGACTACGCCGCGGGGCCGTCAACCTAGATGAAATAAGTTTTCCTATCAGGAAATGCACGCGTGGCGTGTCCGCGGCCTGAAAGGACCTCGCCGCGCCGCAGGCGATTTCGCGTCGAGCTCAATATAACCCAATGCAAGGGGCTTTATCTTGAGGAAAAGAGACAAGAAAAGCAGGGACGGCAATGGCGGCAGCGCGCTGCGCCGGCGCTTCCTCGCGTGGCAATGCGACCTTCGCCGAGCCGCGATGCGCGAGGACGGTGGACGCCCCTCGCCGGGCATGCGTCCACGCGTGCTCGATGCGTCAGGCCGAGAGATCGCCGCTGCGTTGACGGTGCTGCTCCAGCCCAAACAACCGGACGACAGCACAGCCTTCTTCCGCTTTCTGGTGCGGCGCTCCGCCGATCCGCGCGACATCTACGAGCGCGCGCTGACCTATCTCCAGGCCGACTACTTCCAGGAGCCCGAGACGTTCAGCGACGTGCTGCTCGCCGTGCTGCCGCAAGACTCGCCAGTCGCCGACATGCTGATCGAAGGAAGAGAGTGCGTATTGGAGTTCGAACACGCTGGTGCGCCCTATCGCTTGCCGTGCGCGGTGCGCGATCTTTCGCCGGGTGAAGCCGCGCGCGAAGCCGCGCTCTGGCATAACCGGGTCTTCAATCCGAGCCTGCCCGACACCGCGCAGGTCTTAGCCTTTGAGCCTGACTGGACCTCTACCGGGATCCACGAGGGATCCCGGTAGAGCCTTTGGCGAAGCTGCCCGGCGCCTAAGTCCAGAACAGCCAGTAGGCGAACAACACGACGGCAAGACCCGCCACGAGCGTCAGGTAGGGCAGAATCCCAGCCTTCGTCTCGCCGAGCGGTCTCCCATCGGGAGAGAGATCGGCCAGCATCTGCGCCGGGAACACGCCCTTGTCCTGGATGTAGTGCCGGAAGACGAAGACCGGGACGATCAACGCAATCGCGATGAAGCCCGCGGTCAGCGTGCCGGGTCCCCAGATATTCGCGCCCGCGCCGAGGAAGAACGCATTGACGAAGGCGAGCACGACGCCAACCGCCATCAACGCGGTCGGCGCTTTCCAGGGACGCTTCACATGCGCGTTGTCGATGCGGTGGATCCAGCCTGCGTTCAGGTTCAGGAAATTGAACACGATGTAGCAGACATTGGAGACCGCGAGGACGAACAGGTAGTCCGACATCAGGAGCAGGATCAGGTTGAAACCGAGATCCGTCCACATGCCGTTGGTCGGCGCGCCGTTCTTGTTGACGTGCGTCAGGTAGCGCGGCAGGAAGCCGTCGACGCCGCCCTGATAGAGCGTGCGCGACGAGCCGGCCATTGCCGTGGTGATGGCCAGCATCAGCGCGAGCAGCAGCATCACCACCAGCAGGTTGGTGATCACCGGACCGCCGCCCACCATATGCGCCATGGCCTCAGCCACGCCGGACCCGTCGACAATGCCCGGTGCCATCACGCCGGCAAGCCCGAGTGCCCCTTGGAATGAGAGCGGCACCAGGGTGTAGACGGCGATACAGAGCAGGCCCGCATAGAGGATCGCCCTGTAGGTGTCGGTGGCGGGATTGCGGAACTCGCTCGTGTAGCAGATCGCCGTCTCGAAGGCGTAGGCCGACCAGGCGGCGATGAAGAGACCGCCCAGGAACAGCTTCCAGCCCTCCAGATTCCAGGCAGCGGCCGCTGGATCGGTGCCCGGCGCGAATGGCTGGAACGCCTGGAGCGACACGTCGCCCGTGATCAGCGGCACGATGCCGATGATCAGCAGCGGCAGGAGCACCGCGACGCCGACGATGGTCTGGACGCGAGCGGTGGAGAGGATGCCGCGATGCTGGATGGCGAAGGAGATCGCGATCAGGATCGCCCCGATGAAGAAGGTCGAGTTGAGGCGAAGGCTAAGCCCCTCCTTGAAGGAGCTGAGATCGACGAGTTGTATCTCCCAAGTACGGATCGCGGCATCGGCTGGAAACAGCGCGGTGAGGATGTAGCCCGCGGCAATGCCGCAGCCGATGGCCAGCACCGGCGTCCAGGCGAGCCAGTTGCACCACACCGACAGCGGCGCGATGAACCTCGAGTAGCGCACCCAGGCCGCGGCGCCATAGACCGACGCGCCGCCCGATTTGTTCGGGAACAGGCCCGCGATCTCGGCATAGGTGAAGGCTTGGATGAAGCCAAAGAGCACCGAGAGCGTCCACACCAGGACCGAAGGCGTGCCGACCGTCGCGGCGATACCACCGATCGAGAAGAGGACAAGCGCCGGAACGCCGCTCGCAACCCAGAAGGCGTCCTTCCAATTGATGACGCGGTGAAGTTCGGACGACGGCGGCGAGGCCGACGGAACTCCGTTGGCAGTCTTAGCGGCAGCAACCATGGCTACCCCCTCCCTTTGGTCGAGCGCTGAACGCGTGCGCAGCTCGAACGCTCGCAAGTTTTCCGTTTTCACAATGTTGGGTGTGACTTTGAGCGGCCGCTAAAGGTCAAGTGCAGCCGCGCCGCCCTATCTATCCGTCCGGCAGTCGCGCCAAGGGCAGGTATTCGACATTCCGTTGTGCCGGTTCAGGGCCAAAATCCCCGCCCGGACACTCGATAGGCGCAGGGAGGGTCGTGCAAAGCAGTTGTTGTTGCGCTCCGGTGAGCAGGGCCGTGCCGGAATCCCGCGTACCTTCGACACGGTCGGACGATAAGAGCCGGCAAAGGATGTCGGCCAAGGCCGCCTTGATCTTGTCGCCGGCGGCCTCGCCGTTCTCCGTCCTGTGAAACGCGTTCTGAAGCTTGACGCAGGGATCTTCATCGCGCTGCGCTCTTTCGGTCGGCGTCAGCGCGGCGCATTGGCGGGCGAGCAAGAATTGCTGGGGATTGATGCGCGCTTCCGCCACGGACGGCGACATGATGACGGCCGCAAGAAGGCCGGCCGCAAGCAATGCGGTGCTCCGCGAAAACAGGCCGCTCGCGATCCTACCCAGCGGCAATGCGCCCCTCCCTAGAACTTTCGGTAGATCTTGTTCAGCTCCCTTAGCGGATGATTGGGCGAGGTCTGGAACTTGACCAGCAGCTCGCGCGCCAACATGTCCCGGTCCTGCTGGTTGTCCGGCAGCTTCATGCTTTTCGGGATGCGGACCCAGCCATTGATGTTGCGATCGAAAATGGCGGGCTCGCCCGCCTCGTAGCCCATATGCACGTCCTCGAGCCAGTTGAGGTCGTCCCAGCCCATGAACTCCATGTAGTCCTTGAGGTAGGGCGTGAGCCGGCTGTAGTCCGGCACGAGGTTCACGTCGTAGCGGTAGCCGATATGCTGGCCGATCTCCCGCTCGCGCGCGCTGTCGAGCCCGGCCGCGTCCTTCAGGAATTTGTCGACGTCGGCCTTCGCCTGAACGGCGCGCTTCTTGCCGTTCTTGCCGGCCCCGGCCTTTTTGGCGATCGTGTCCTTATGTGCCATCGCGCGCGCCCTCACCCGATCTTGTGATAATTGTCGACGCCGACCGTGTAGTCCGTGCCCGCGAGCGGCACCTGCGCCATGGCGGAAGCCTCCATGGTGAGCGCGGCGAGGTCCTCGGGCTCGAGACTGTGCACCGACGTTTTGCCGCAAGCGCGCGCCAGCATCTGCGCCTCGAGTGTCAACGCATGCAGGAAATTGTAGACGCGCTCGGCCGCCTCGTCGGGATCGAGGCGCTTCCGCAGCTCGGGGTCTTGCGTCGCGACACCGACAGGGCAGCGGCCGGTATGGCAGTGGTAGCACTGGCCGGCCGGCACGCCGATCTCGCCCTCGAAATCCGCCTCGGGGATCGGCTTGTTGCAGTTCAGCGCCATGAGCACCGCATGCCCGATGGCGACCGCGTCGGCGCCGAGCGCGAGCGCCTTGGCGATGTCGCCACCGTTCCTGATGCCACCGGCATAGACGAGGGAAATCTCGCCGCGCTTGCCGAGCTCGTCGATGGCGCGGCGCGCCTGGCGAATTGCGGCGATGCCGGGGACGCCAGTGTCTTCCGTGGCGATATGGGGACCCGCTCCGGTGCCGCCCTCCATCGAGTCGATATAGATGGAATCGGGCCCGCATTTCACCGCCATGCGCACGTCGTCATAGACGCGCGCGGCGCCGAGCTTTAGCTGGATCGGGATCTGCCAGTCGGTCGCCTCCCTGATCTCCTCGATCTTGAGCGCAAGATCGTCGGGACCGAGCCAGTCCGGATGCCGCGCCGGCGAGCGCTGGTCGATGCCGGCCGGCAGCGAGCGCATCTCCGCCACCTGGTCGGTAACCTTCTGGCCCATCAGATGGCCGCCGAGGCCGACCTTGCATCCCTGGCCGATGAAGAACTCGCAAGCGTCGGCGAGCTTGAGGTGATGCGGGTTGAAGCCGTAGCGCGACTGGATGCACTGATAGAACCACTTGCTCGAATAGCGGCGCTCATCGGGGATCATGCCGCCCTCGCCAGAGCAGGTCGCGGTCCCCGCCATGGTGGCGCCGCGGGCCAGCGCGACCTTCGCCTCATAGGACAAAGCGCCGAAGCTCATGCCGGTGACGTAGACGGGAATGTCGAGCTCGAGCGGCCGCTTGGCGCGCGGGCCAATCACCGTCTTGGTGTCGCATTTCTCGCGATAGCCCTCGATGACGAAGCGCGTCAGCGTGCCGGGCAGGAAGGTGAGGTCATCCCAATGCGGGATCTTCTTGAACAGCGAGAAGCCGCGCATGCGGTAGCGGCCGAGCTCGGACTTCACATGGATGTCGTTGATGACCTCCGGCGTGAAGATCTGGCTCTGTCCGAGGATGAAGCGCTGCGACTCCGCGGGCGCCCTCGCCCCGTTGCCCTTGCCGTTTCCACTTTTCTTGTTCATGGCTGCCCAGCCTCCGCCCGCTACAGCACGAGTTTCTTCTCGGTCGGTTCGAGATTGTCGTAATTCCAGAGCTGCTTACCCGCGACGATCTTGCGGAAGTGGCCGGCGCCGTCCTTGGGCAACAGGTCGTACATGCGGAGCTTGCGCGTGAGCCAGGCGCGGTCGAGATCGGTTAGCTCGCCCCACACCGCATCGACGCCGAGGCTTGCCGGCTCGCCGCCGATGAAGATCGTGCCGTCATACATGGAGTCGCCGAGATTCTTGCCGGCATTGCCGCAGATCACCATGCGCCCGCGCTGCATCATGAAGCCGGTGAAAGCGCCGGTGTCGCCGCCGACGATGATGTTGCCGCCCTTCATGTCGATGCCGGTACGCGAGCCGACATTGCCCTTGCAGACAAGGTCGCCGCCACGGATCGCCGCGCCGAATTGCGAGCCGGCGTTCTTCTCGATCAGCACCGTGCCGCTCATCATGTTCTCGGCGCACGACCAGCCGACGCGGCCGGAAATGCGGACATTCGGGCCGTCGATCAGCCCGCAGCCGAAATAGCCGAGCGAGCCCTCGATGATGAGATTGAGCCGGTTGAGGATGCCGACCGCGATCGAGTGCTTGGCGCCGGGATTCTTGATGACAATGGTGCCGTAGCCGTCAGCCATCAGCTCGCGAAGCCGAAGGTTGATCTCCTTGGCCGGCATGTTCGAGGCGTCGATCTCGGCGCGCTTGTTGAAATCAACATCGACCGCGTCGGGCAACGAAAAGCCGTGCGACGGCGCATTCAAGTCGACATCGAAGAATTTCTCGATCGAGCGGCCCTTGAGCCGCTCGTCATGCAGACCCCGCTCGCGCGCGCGAAGCTCCTGCGCGTCGATCTCCCCGCGTACTAACGCTGCCATACGCGCACCTCCTCGTCATAGGGGTCGGAGGTGTCGATCTCGCGCGGGACGATGGCGCGGATGGCAACCTCTTCCGAGGCAAGCGCGACCAGATTGTCGCTTTCGAAGAGCACCATGGGCTTGGCGGCCATGGTGTCCTTGGCAAGCCCGAGCTCCTTGTCGGTGGCGACGAGATAAGTGAACACGCCGTCGATCTCGTCGATCGAGGCTTTCAGCGAATCTTCGAGCGTCGCGCCCTGCTCGAGATTGTTGGCAGTGTAGACCGCGAGCAGCTCTGAATCGCAGTTCGACATGAAGCGATGGCCGAGCCGCTCCATCTGCCGGCGCATGATCCAGTAATTGGTGATCTGCCCGTTATGCACGACGCAGATGTCGTTATAGGGGTAGGCCCAATAAGGATGCGCCGAGCGGATATCGACGTCCGACTCGGTCGCCATGCGGGTGTGGCCGATGGCATGCGTGCCGCGGAAGCTGCCGAGCCCGTATTGGTCGGAGACCTGGGTCGCGTCGCCGAGGTCCTTGATCAGCTCGAGCGCGCTGCCGAAGGACAGCACCTCGGCACCCTCGATCTGCTCGATGTCCGTGGTGAGCTGCTTGGTGTCGCCGGCATAGCGCAGGCGGTAGCGGAAAGCGTAAGGCGTCGGCTCCTCCGCCGAAACGACCTGCGCGCCGAGTTCGGCGAGCCGCGCGTCGACCTGGGCCTGACGGTCCCTGATCTTCTGGCGGATGTTGTGGTCCTTCTCGAAGGCCTCCCGCTCGGCGAGCTTGAGCCGCATGACATATTCATCGGCCTTCGAGGGACCGTAGACGGCGAAGCCTGTCGAATCGGGTCCGCGATGCTTGAGGCTTTGGAGCATCGCGGTCATCTCCTGGCCGACGCCGGTCGCGCCGTCGCGGTGAATGAGCCCAGCAATCCCGCACATGTTTTTCTTCTCCCTGGTGCGCTGGCCGCCGTTTAGGGCAGGCAGTCGAGATAAGTCTGCGTGTCCCACTCCGTCACGGTGTGGAGGAAACGCTCCCATTCGTCGCGCTTGTACTCGTCATAGAGCCGGTACATGTCGCCAGGCAGCGCGGCACGGATGACCTCGTCCTTCTCGAGCGCCGCGAGCGCATCGCCGAGCGTCATCGGCAGCTTCTTGACCTGCTTGCCGGCTTCCATGGCCTGATAGATGTTGCGCTCCTCCGACGGTCCGGGATCGATCTTGTTCTTGATCCCGTCGTCCATCGCCGCGAGCAGCACCGCGGCCATCAGGTGCGGATTCACCATCGAGTCGACCGCGCGATACTCGAAGCGGCCGGGCGCCGACACGCGCAGGCCCGTGGTGCGGTTCTGGAAGCCCCAGTCGGAGAAGACCGGCGCCCAGAAACCGGTATCCCACAGCCGCCGGTAGGAATTCACCGTCGAGCAGCCGATCGCGGTGAGCGCGCCGAGATGCTTCACGATGCCGCCGATCGCCATGAGGCCGATCTTGCCCGGAAGCTGGACGTCGCCGGTGTCGGGCATGAAGGTGTTCTCGCCGCCCTTGCGGTACATGTAGTTCTGCACCATGCCCGGCAGCTTCTTCTCGTCGTTGCCGAGCGTCTTCACCTCGTCCGTGCCGCCGCGCCACAGCGAGATGTTGTGGTGGCAGCCATTGGCCGACACGCCCATGAAGGGCTTGCACATGAAGCAGGCGATGATGCCGAACTCGCGCGCGACCTGCGCGCAGATCTGCCGGTAGGTGGCGAGCCGGTCGGCGGTGCGGAGCGCATCGTCGTAAGTGAAGTTCAGCTCGAGCTGGCCGGGCGAATCCTCGTGATCGCCCTGGATCATGTCGAGACCCATCTGCCGGCAATAGTCGATCACGCGCAGATAGACGGGGCGCAGGCTCTCGAACTGGTCGATGTGATAGCAGTAAGGGTTCGAGTAGCCGCCATTGGGCTGGCCGTCGTCGCCCTTCTTGAGCCACATCATCTCGGGCTCGGTGCCGTGGCGCAGCTCCAGTCCGTGGTCCTCTTTGAACTTGTCGTGGATGCGGCGGAGATTGCCGCGCGCATCCGCCGTCAAGAAGGCGCCGGGATCTTCGCGCTCTTCGCGATTGCGGAACAAGGTGCACCAGAACCGCGCGACCCGCTTGTCCCAGGGCAACTGCATGAAGGTCTCGGGCTCGGGGATACCGATCAGCTCGGCCGCTTCAGGCCCGTAGCCGAGATAGTCGCCGTGGCGGTTGACGAAGAGATTCATGGTGGCGCCGTAGACGAGCTGGAAGCCCTTGTTCGCCACGCTCTCCCAATGGTCGGCCGGGATGCCCTTGCCCATGATGCGGCCGGTGACCGACACGAACTGGAGATAGATGTAGTCGATGCCGAGCGCGTCGATCTTCTTGCGCACCTCGGCGACGAGCTTCTTGCGCTTAGGGTCGTCGACGAAACGCTCGATGTCGGTTGGACCCGACTTGGCTCGTGAACTCGATTTTGCCGGCTTTGCCTTCTCCCCAACTCGATTCATCTCAACACCCCTATTCGCTCTCAGCTCCACGGGAATGGACTATGCGAGGTCGGATGCAGCTCGCCCCTGGCGAAGCGCGCGAAGCGGAACGGCTGGAGCAGCGCGCTCTTCTCGCCCATCAGCTCCTGCGCCACGAGCTTGCCCACGCCGATCATCTTGTAGCCGTGGTTCGAGTCCGCGATCACGTAGACGTTCTCGCGGAACACGTCGAAGACCGGGAAATTGTCGGGCGTGAAGCAGCCGAGCCCGCCTGAGTTCTCGTCGCGCTTGTAGAGCGGCATCTTGCCTTCGAAGCGCTTCTGGCAGTGCGCCAGCGCCGAGCACCACATGTCGATGAAATCTTCGCCGACCACGAACTCGGGCGATTCCGGCCCGTAAGGATCGACCGCGACCTTGTCGGGATCCTGATCGACCTTGTAGGGCGAGGCACCGCCCTGGATGCCGCCGAACGAGAAATCGGGCTTGTAATAGATGCCCCAGATCTTGTCGGTGATCAGCTTGCCGTCGCGCTCGGAGTAAAGCGGCGCATCGGTATCGACATGGAGCACCGGGGGGAAGCTCCCGTCATTGGTGCGATGCATGGTCGGATCGACACCGAGCGTGCCTTCTTCAAGGCACCAGAACTTCCACATCGGCACGTCCTTGTGCAGCGCGCCGTCCTGCTTCACGTCGATCGCCTTCGGCAGCTCGAGCATGTTCCAGATCTTGTTGACCCAGGGCCCGACGCCGACCACCACCGTCTCGCAACCGACACGGCCCTGATTGGTGTTGACCGCCGTCACCGCGCCGGAGTTCGAGCCGAACTCGAAGTCCAGCACCTCGACGCCCTCGAACACGCGCACGCCTTCGGCCTTAGCCTTGCCGGCAAGCCCGTACATGCTCGCTTTGTTGTTGGCGTAGCCGCCGCGCTTCTCGTGAAGCACCGAGGTGATGCCTTGCGCCTGCCAGTCGTCGAACAGGCCGCGCATATATTTGGCCGCGTCGGCTGCGCCCTCGACGAACACCGACTCGTAGCCGATCGCCTTTTGCTGCTCGTAGATCGAGGCGACGTCAGCCTGCATGCATTCGGGGCTGATCTGCATGTAGCCCACCGGGTGATAGGCGTAGGCCTGCGGATCGCTCTCCCACTCCTCGACGGAATGGGCCATCAGCTCGCGCATCGCGGGCTGGAAATAATTGTTGCGCACCACGCCGCAGGCGATGCCCGAGGCGCCCGCCGCGATCGCGGTCTTGTCGAGAATGACGATGTCCTTGCCCGAGCCCCTGCCGCTAGCCTTGAGCATCTGCGCGAGATGCAACGCCGTGCTCAGCCCGTGGATGCCGGCACCGATCACGACATATTTGGCGGCTTCTGGAAGGCTCATGCGGCACCTCCTCCGTGTCGGGAATTGGTCCGCAATTGGTCCGTACCATCGGACCGGTATGAACAAAACAACTGCATTGAGCGCCCAACCCTCAACGACATTTTTATTACTGCATGGGCTGGACCGCTTGTAAACCAATTTCTTTACTATGGGCCCAAAGCGGGCTATTCTTGACCAAAGCGGGCTGAATTTCGGGGAGCTTGTCGTGACCGAACCCCAAGACGCCGCGCGGGGGACTTTGCCGCGTCAGACCGACAAGGCCCATCGTGGGGTGGGCGCCATCCTCGCCTATCTGCAGCGGGCCATCGAGACCGGCGCTTATAGCGAGGGCGACAGGCTCCCGCCCGAGCGCGAACTCGCACAGACCTTCAACGCCGCACGCAGCACCGTGCGGCACGCCCTCGACCAGCTCGAGCGCGCGGGGCTGGTGTCGCGCCGGCTCGGCAGCGGAACCTTCGTCGGCCCCGTCGCCGCGTCCAACCGGCGTCCTATCGACCTCGTCGACCAGATCAGCCCGCTGCAGCTCATCGAGGCACGGCTTGCGGTCGAGCCCTACACCACGCGCCTCGCGGTCCTGCATGCGACGCAACGGAACCTGGCCGATATGGAGATGGTGCTCGCCCAGGCCGAGGAGTTGGAGGGCAGCAAGGACGACTTTTCGAAATGGGACGGCGAGTTCCATCTCCTGATCGCCCAGGCATCGGCCAATCCTCTCTTGCTTGGCGTCTACCGGCAGATCAACCATGTGCGGCTGCATGCGCAATGGGACGCGATGAAGGAGAAGGTGCTGACGCCGGACGTGATCGCCGACTACAACAAGCAGCATCGCGATATCTTCAACGCGCTGGTGCGGCGCGACGCGCAGGGCGCCTTCGTGCTCATCACCGAGCATCTGGAAAAGGCGCGCAACGATCTGGTCAAGGCCAGCAGCCCTTAGCGTCGCGCCGGGCGCTAGAACACCGACCAGCCTGTCTTCGCCGCGATCTGTTCCAGCACATGCGTGCCGATCAGCGAATTGCCTTGCGGATCGAGCGCCGGCGACCAGACCGCGAGAGAAGCAACGCCGGGCACGATGGCGAGAATGCCGCCGCCCACGCCGCTCTTGCCGGGCAGCCCGACGCGAAACGCAAAGTCGCCCGAGCCGTCATAATGGCCGCAGGTCAGCATGAGGGCGTTGATGCGCCGCGCCCGGCGCAGCGTGACGACGTTGAAATTCTCCGGAGGCCGCCGTCCCGCATTCGCCAGAAAGAGCCCGGCGCGGGCAAGCTGCCGGCAACTCATGGCGATGGCGCATTGATGGAAATAGACGCCGAGCGTGAGATCGACGGGGTGATGCAGATTGCCGAAGGCGCGCATGTAATTGGCGAGCGCGCGATTGCGGTATCCCCGTTCGGTCTCCGAGCGCGCCACGGCCGGATCGATGGCGATCGCGTCGTCGCCGGCGAGGAAGCGGATGAGCTGGAGGATCTCACCGATCGCCTCTCGCGGCTGGTGGCCCGCAAGCACCACGTCTGTCACGACGATCGCACCGGCGTTGATGAAGGGATTGCGCGGTATGCCGCGCTCATGCTCGAGCTGGACGATGGAGTTGAACGGCGTTCCAGATGGCTCACGGCCGACGCGCTTCCATAGGGCGTCGCCGACCTTGCCAAGCGCCAGAGTGAGGGTGAACACCTTGGAGATGCTCTGGATCGAGAACGGCTCATCGGCATCGCCGCAGACGAAGACCTCTCCGTCCACCGTCGCCACGGCAATCCCGAGCTTGCGGGGATCGATGCGCGCCAGTTCGGGGATGTAGTCCGCGACCTGGCCCGATCCGAGCAGAGGCACTGCCTCGCTGTGGACGGTCTCGATCAGCTGCTGAAGAGAGGTTTTCTGCACGGCCTTCAATCCCGCTTCCGTCACACTTCGCGAACGACAGTCTCCGTACCCTCAACTTGTCATTCCCGCGAATGCGGGAATCCAGTACTCAACGGCAGCTCCTGATAGTCGAGATCAAAGACTACTGGGTTGCCCGGTCAAGCCGGGCAATGACACACGGATAGTTGGATCGAAGCGCCTTTACTCATCGCAAGCAAAGCATGAATTCAGCTCTCCTCGGTCTGGTCGCGGCGCTCTCCTGGGGCCTGCACGATTTCTTCGCGCGCTTCCCATCGCGTGCCGTGGGGCCGATCCCGACGGTGCTCGCCGTGACCGTCGCCGGACTGATCGTGCTCTCCGCCTGGATGCTGTTCACGGGTACCATGCCGTCGTTGATCTGGCCGCAGATCCTGCTCGTCGTATTGATGGGCATTGGCTTCACCTTGGCGACGCTCGCGCTGTTTGCCGCGCTCGCCATCGGGCCGATCTCAATTGTCGCGCCGATCGCGGGCTCCTATCCCGCGCTCGCCATGCTGCTTGTTGTAGCGCAAGGCGCGCGGCCGAGCCTTGCGCAATGGGCGGCGATCGGCGCGGTGATGGTGGGCGTCGCTATCGTGTCGCGCAGCGGTGGAAGCGACGAAGGTTCCGGCGCGATGCTTCCAGTCACGCTGAGATCCGTGCTGGGCCTCGCCTTCCTCGCGAGCTTCTGCTTCGCGGTGTCTCTGACCGCGGGCCAGGCTGCGGTGCCGGTCTTCGGCGAGGTGGAGACCATCTGGCTCGCGCGCTGCGTCGGGCTCGTCCTCATCCTTGCGATCTATCTCTGGCGCGCGCCGCGCGCGGGCGTGCCTGCGCAATGGCTGCCGTTGCTCGGGCTGATGGGATGTCTCGACGTGGCCGCGCTCGGCTCGATCACCGCGGCCGGGAATTGGGCGAACCCGGAATTCGCGACCGTCGTGTCGTCGGCCTTCGGTGCCATCACCGTCATACTCGCGCGCGTGTTCCTGAAAGAGCAGGTCGCGCCGCCGCAGGTCTTAGGCATGGTGCTGATCTTCGGCGGCGTCGCCGCGCTCGCGAGCCTCGACTAACTACCGTCGACTAGTTGCCCGTGGCTAGCGGCGCTGCAGGCGACTGCCCGGCGCCGGTCTCGCAGAGCCGCTGGCTGTAGTAGCATTCGCCTGCCGCGAAGCCGTTGCTTTCCTGGATCAGATCGGCATCGGGTCCGAGGTCGAAGCGGTATTCGACGAACGCATCTTGCGGCCAAGCGGTGCAGGAAATGCGGATCGCGCCCCGGTGCGGCTCATCGCACCGGTTGAGGATCCGCAAGGATTTGCCGTCGGGCGCGGCCACGATGCGCAGGCAGTGCGGTTTCTCCTTGGCGCAGCCGGCCGCCTCGCCCGACGCCTTCGCCTGGATCGCCTTCCACTGATCGCCCATCTGCGCCGCGTTCTTCAGGTGCCCCAGGATCTCATCGGTGACGTGGTCGGGAACCTCCAGCATCAGGGCGTGTCCCGCATTCAGGCGATGGAAGCGGAACGGTCCTTCGACGTGATTGGCGGTGGTCTCGGCCGCAAGCCGGCTGAATGCCGGGTCCTCGTTGCCCCACATGAAGAGGGTTGGCTGCCTGATCTTGCGCAGCGGATCGCGCGGGGCGAAGCGGAAGGCGCGATACCAGTTGAGCGCGCCACGCAGCGCGCCGTACTCGCTGAACACGCTCGTGTATTCCTTGATCTGCTCGGGCGGGTGCGTCTGCCATTTGAGGTGGCGGAGATAGGCGGCGCGGTCGAACCCGAACACGAGCTCCGGCAGAAGCGGTACCCAATGCATCAGGATGTAGCTGCTGTGGAGCCACTGCGCGTCGGGATCGTCCAGAGCCTCGGAAAGCGCGCCGGGATGCGGCATCGACAGCGCGGTGACGCTCAGCACGCTTTGCGGATAGCGATCGGCCACGATCCAGGCGATGGCGCCGCCGAAATCGTGTCCGACAACGTGGAAGCGATCGAACCCGACCGCGCCGGCAACGGCCATCACGTCGGAGGCAAGCCGCCCGGTGCCGTAAGACCTCACCAGGAACGGGCGCGCGCCCGGGCTATAACCGCGCTGGTCGAAGGCAACGACCCGATAGCCCGCATCGGCCAGCCGGTCGAGCATCGGCTCCCACATGATCGAGGTCTCGGGGAAGCCATGAAGCAGGATCACGCCCTCACCGTTCGGGTTGTCGAACCCCGCGACACGGGCGCGAAACTCCATGCCGCTCGCCCTGATGCGGACGAGGCCCTTGCGCGAGGCGTCGAATAGCGGGAGAGTTTTGGTCGCGGCGCTATGGGAAGCGAGACCCGAAGCGAGCCAGAATTTGTCGATGCCATAGGCGCTCGCTGCCGGCAAAAGCACGAGAGCGACCGGGACCCAGAGCCACTTGAACCAGTTTCGCATCGCTGGATCGAAATCGGAGAAGACAATAGGACAGCAGCGGCCGTTGGGGCGCGCTCCGCCGCGCGACAGCCAACGCGAAGGTAGCAGTGACCCTTTAAGGGACAAGCGTTAATAAAGGCGAAAGCCAATATTCGAGGAACGCCATGAGAACCACGACCGCGGCCCTGGCCGCAGCACTATGGGCCGCGACAGCTCTCACGGCGCTCGGCGCCGACAGCACCAAATGTCACATCGGCGACGCCGCCCTTTGCATGGGCGAGCCCGGCTGCCATTGGGACGTGAACCGGCGCGGCTGCTATGAGGGAGAGCTTCCGGCGCAGGATGCCTGTGCGGCACACGAGTCGGAGAGCGTCTGCGCTATCAGCTCGCTCGGCTGCAAGTGGAACGCCGAAGAGAAGAAGTGCGCCTCGCAGGCGCGCTAGCGCGTCTGCGGCAGAACGGCTCTTCTAGCTAGCCAGCGCAAGCGCGTTGCCGAACGCCGCGCCTGACGCGGTGTTGTCGAAGATGCACCACGCAGCGGCGCCCCGCGCGCGGGCTTCCTCGAGCCTTAGCTTGAGCGCGGCCAGCGCGGCCTCGTCGTAGCGCGAGTAATAGCGCCGCGGCGATCCATGCAGGCGCCAATAGACCAGCCCCTCCCAGCCGCCCGGCTCGCTCGCCCCGTCGGCCGGCGCCGGATCGGCCGCGACGCGCGCGACCTCGCGCTCCGCGAGCCACGCATCCATGCCGGGCGCGAACCAATCCGCGTGGCGCGGCTCGAGTGCCACGGGTGTGGCGATGCGCGCGCGCAGGTCGCGAAAGAACGCGTCGGCGGCCTCCCGGTCCAGCGCAAGCTTCGGCGGAAGCTGCGCAAGGAGAACGCCAAGCTTCTCGCCTAGCCCTGCGACCTCGCCGACGAAACGGTCGAGCATCGCGCCGCAATTCCTCAGCCGCGCAAAATGGGTGATCCCTCGCGGCATCTTCACGGAGAAGCGGAAGCCGGCAGGCGTCTCGTCAGCCCAGCGCTCATAGGTTTCGCGCTTATGGGGCCGGTAGAACGTTGAATTGATCTCGACCGCGTTGAGCGCTTGCGCATAGCGCTCGAGCTGGCTGCCGCCTTGCGGCAGCTCGGCCTTATAGCGCGCCGGCACGCTCCACCCTGCCGTCCCGATCCTCAGATGCGATGCGGTCATGGGTGACGCTTGGCCGGGGTGCTCTGAAGAGCTCGCGCTCGTCAGTGATGCTTCAGGGAAATGGCGCGCCCGAAGAGATTCGAACTCCTGACCCCCAGATTCGTAGTCTGGTGCTCTATCCAGCTGAGCTACGGGCGCGTCTTGCCGGCTTGGCGGGTGAGCGCCTTACCTAAGGCGTAGCCCGACCAAAGGCAAGGCTAGGAACAACCCGGCATTTCAGCGGTTTCTAAGCCAAGGCTAGACCCTTGATCCCGGGAGAAATGGTCATGAAGGCAAAGAAGATGCTGCGTAGAACGGCCGCCGGCTTCGGCGCGGCCATCCTCGCCATCGGTCTGTCGGCCGCCGCCACTTTCGCGGCAAGCAGCTTCGAAGGCACCTGGAAGGTCGAGGACACGCAAGGCAAACCGTTCCAGATCGTGCTCTCCGCCGACGGCAAGGCAAAGGGCGACCGCGCGGGCGAAGGCTTGGCGGGAACCTGGAAGGCCGACGGCGACAGCGCGGTGATCGAATGGGAGTCCGGCTGGACCACCAAGATCACCAAGGACGGCAGCACCTACACCAAAACCGCTATCGAGAAGGGCAAGGCCGTCTCGACCGATGGCGCCACGCCCGCCGAGAAGGTGCAGTAGCGTCTAGGCGCGCTTTCGCCGCGCCCGGGCGAGGCTGACCACGGCATCCGGGATGTTGACGCGGAAGGTCGCGCCGCCGGCGTTGTTGACGAGCGCGATCCCGCCGCCATGCGCCTGGATGAGCTCGGCGGCAATGGCGAGGCCGAGCCCGGTTCCGTCCTTCCGCGCGACGCTCTGGAAGGCTTCGAACAGATGCGTGCGGGCGCGCTCCGGAACGCCAGGACCGGTATCGGCGACCTGGATGACCGTCACCGATCCTTCGCGGCGCGCGCTGACCGCGATCTCGCCGATCTCGCCTTCAGGCGCACCCTCGCTCTCCAAGGCCTGCACGGCGTTACGGCAGAGATTGCTCAACACGCGGAAGAGCTGATCGCGGTCGGCATCGACCTCGAGACTTGCGGGAATCTCGATGCTCCAATCGATCATGCCCGCGCGCGGTAGGCCGAGCCCGTCGCCCACCTCCGTCACGAGCGGCGCGAGCGCGAAGCGCTTGCGGCGCGGCGGCGCCTCTTGCGCCTGGCCGAAGTCGAGCGTGCGCGCGCAGAGCCTGATTGCCCGGTCGAGCGAGGCGATCAGCTTCGGCACGAGCCGCTGCACCGTCGGATCTTTCACCGCGATCAGGCGGTCCGACAGGAGCTGCGCGCTCGACAGCATATTGCGCAGATCGTGACTGATCTTGCTCACGGCGAGGCCGAGCGCCGCGAGCCGGTTCTTCTGCGATAGCGTGCCGGCAAGCTCTTCCTGCATGGCCTTGAGCTCGCGCTCGGCTGTGCCGATCTCATCGCGCCGGCCCGATGGCGCGATGATGCGGCTCGGATCTTCCGGCGCCTCAGAGAAGCGCACGATGTTGCGCGTGAGCTTGGTGATCGGCTTCACCAGCAGCGCCACCAGCGAGAGATAGACCAGCGCCCCGGTGATGATGGAGATCAGGATCGACACCCAGAGGATCTCGATGCCGTAGCGGATCATCGCCGCCTTCAGCGGCGCCTCGCCCATCACCACGTCGATCATTTCCGCGTCGCCGAAGCCCGCATGGCCGACCACGCGGATGACGCGGTCCTGCGGCGCCACATAGACCATCAGCGCATCGGCGATGAGCGTGAGCCAGGAGGCGTCGCGCAGGTCGAAAGAGGCATCGACCTCCTCAGGCATGTCCATCTCGATGACGAGCACGCGCGCATCGTCCTTCTTGACCGAGATGGCCTTGACCATGGCGCTTGCGAGCAGCTTGTCGCGCAGCATGTCCGGCAACTGGCCGCCGGGCGCGGCCTCGGCCGCGAGCGAGGCGATTTCCGCCGCGGCGAGCCGCTCGGTGAGCCACTGCCTGCGGAAATTCGAGACCGATGGCGCAAACACCAGCACCTCGGCGATCATGACGAACAGGATCGTCAGCAGCAGCAGCTTGCCCGACAGCCCCGGTCCGTAGCTTCGGGCGGGGGCGGACTTGCTGGCTGTGGCTTGGATATCGTCCGTCATCGCCGGGCCATTCTATATGAAAACGCGGCAAGTGCTTCGGCGTAAACCTCCCCCTCGTGGGGAGGTCGACCGGCACAGCCGGTCGGGTGGGGGGCGTTCTGCGAGCGCTGGGATATTCACCCCACCCGGCGCGCCTAAGGCGCGCCGCCGTCCCCATCAAGGGGAGGGTTGCGGCCGTGCAGCGCTCGCTAGCCGAACTTCCGCAGCAGGCCGATGACGTGGCGGATCCAGCCTTTGGCGAGGGCCGGCGCGTAGTGGGCGAAGGCCACCTGCTTGGAAAGCTCCGAGAGCGTCGGATAAGGCAAGACCAGCGAGGTCAGCTCGCCGATCTTGATGTCCCGCGCCATGGCGATAACCCAGAGCTGCAGCAATTCGCCGGCATCCGCGCCGACGATGGTGCAGCCTAGGATCGTGCCGTTCCGTTTGGTGATGACCTTGATGAAGCCTTCGGTCTTCTTCTCGCATTGGGCGCGGTCGTTGTCGGCATAAGGCCAGCGGTAGATCCTGATCGAGCGGCGGCGGTAGCGCTTGTGCGCCTCCTCCTCGGTGAGGCCCACCTGCGCGAGCTCCGGCTCGGTGTAGAGCACGCGGGGAATATGCACGGCGTTCGCGTCGGGCTTCAGCCGGAAGATGGCGTTGCGGATCACGACGCTCGCCTGGAAATCGGCGAGATGGGCGTATTTCGGCCCGCCGATCACGTCGCCGACCGCGTAGATGCGGCGGTTCGTGGTCCTGAGCTGGTCGTTGACCTTGATGCCCTCCTCGGTGAAGGCGACGCCGGCGCGATCGAGGCTCAGCGCCTTGACGTTCGGCTTGCGGCCGGTCGCCACGAGAAGATGCGTCGCCTTGACGAGGACGGTCTCGCCGTCCTTGTTGAAATGCGCCGCGACGCCCTGCACCGAGCGCTCGACCCGATCGACGCGCGTGTTCGGGAACAGCATCAGCTGCGTGTCCTCGAAGCGTTTGAAGATGACGCGCGAGGCTTCCTTGTCTTCTTCGGCGATCATGTCGCCGATGTCGAATACGGTGACATGCGAGCCGAGCATGCGATGCGCCTGCGCGAGCTCGAGCCCGGTCGAGCCGCCGCCCAGCACGATCAGGTGCTGGATGCGCTCGCTGACGTCGAAGATCGTCTCGTTGGTGAGATAGGGCACCTCGTCGAGGCCCGGGATCGGCGGCACGACCGGCACCGAGCCCGTGGCGATGACGAAACGGCGGGCGCGTACCAGCACGCGGCCGGCTTCGACCGTGAACTTGTCGAGGAAGCTCGCGCTCGCCTGGATGACGCGGACGCCGAGCCCGGTGAAGCGCTCGATGGAATCGTTGGGAGAGACAGCGGCGATCGCCCCATGTACGTGGTCGTGAACGCCGCGATGGTCGATCTGCGCCTCGATCACGTCGATGCCGAAATTGGAGGCGGTCCGCACGGCTTCCGCGCGCTTGGCCGCGGCAAGCAAGGCCTTGGACGGGATGCAGCCATAATTCAGGCTGTTGCCGCCCATGCGGCCCTTTTCGATGAGCACGACCGGTACGCCGAGTTGCGCCGCCGCCGCAGCCACCGCAAGGCCGCCTGAGCCCGCGCCGATAACGCAGAGGTCGGGCTTCAGCACCTCTTCCATGACCGACCGTCCCCCTTCCCCGCGTCAGGCCAAAAGCCCGACCGAACGCGCCGCGCTCCCGCCCCCGCGTCTCACCCCGCCGGGATCGGCGCCCGCGCAGAATGCGCTTGCGGCCCGCCGCATACGGGCCCGACTCTTGGCCTGCCCGCCGCGCCTTGGCAAGGCGCGATTGGCTGCACCGCCCTCGTCGCGGAACGCTCTCCTGATCGCGCTTTGGCGAATTGGCATTTCGCGGACTGACAGGC
This sequence comes from uncultured Methyloceanibacter sp., assembly GCA_964634195.1. Taxonomy (GTDB): domain Bacteria; phylum Pseudomonadota; class Alphaproteobacteria; order Rhizobiales; family Methyloligellaceae; genus Methyloceanibacter. The sequence goes on from CAZWIO010000006.1 coordinate 162,282, forward strand.
CGGACGGCCGCCTGAAGACGGGGGAGCCCATATGATTATCCGACTTTTGTGCGCCGCCACAACACCCCGGACGCCGCAAGGCGCGGAAAAGACCATTGCCGGTCCTTCGCGCCGCCTTGCCGACCGATTCAGCCCGCCTGGTGCAGATTGACTTAAGCCGGAGCGCCACCTATAAGCCCCGGAAACCAAGCCGTTGCGGCCTGAAGCGCGTCCAGCGCCAGGCTCACAAGATCGGCCAGGAGAGAACTCTTGAAGCGCACCTATCAGCCATCGCGGCTCGTCCGCAAACGGCGTCACGGTTTCCGCGCCCGCATGTCGACGGCGAACGGTCGCAAGGTGCTTGCTCGCCGCAGGGCCAAGGGGCGCAAGCGCCTTTCGGCCTAAAGCCCGCGGCAATCCGTGCCGGTGACGGAAATCGGACGTCTCAAGACCCGCGCTGAATTTCTGCACGTCAAAGGCGGCGCCCGCTATGCCGCGCCTTCGCTCGTGCTTCAAGCGCGCGCCCGCGCCGAGGGCAAGGATGGCGATCTTGCGCGATTCGGCTTCACGGCGACCAAGACACTCGGCGGCGCCGTGGTGCGCAACCGGGCGCGGCGGCGGCTGAAGGAAGCGGTGCGTATGACAGCGCCCGATCACGCGAAGGGCGGCTATGATTATGTCTTGATCGCGCGGAGCGGCACGCTACAACGGCGCTTCGCCGAGCTGACCAAGGACCTTGAACGCGCGCTCGCCAAGGTGCACGCGCCTCTCACGGCGAAGAAGCGCTGAAGCCCTTAACACGGACCCGATCTTGCCTCACTTTGGCTCCGCGCTTTGCGGGTGCGATGCGGCCCTTGAGCAGAAAGCCCCATGGACGAGAACAATCGCAATTTCATCCTGGCCATCGTCCTCTCCATGGCGGTGCTGTTCGCCTGGCAGTATTTCTTCTTGCCGGCACCCAAGCCGCCCGAGACGGTCGAGCAACAGCAGCAGAGCGAGCCCGGACCGCCGCGCCCGGCCGGTGAGACACCTTCGGTCGGCGGCGCGCCCCAGCCCGGCGCGGCGGGCACTGCGGGGCTGACCCGGGACGAGGCGCTTGCCGCTTCCCCGCGCATCGCCATCGACACGCCGGCCCTGAAAGGCTCGATCTCGCTCAAGGGCGGGCGCATCGACGACCTGACCTTGAAGGACTACCGGGAAACGGTCGAGCCCAACAGCCCCAACGTCATTCTGCTTTCTCCCGCCGGTGCGCCCGGCGCCTATTACACCGAGCACGGCTTCGTGGGCGGCGCGGGCGTAGGCGACCTCAAGCTGCCGGCCGGAGACACGCTCTGGACCGCCACGTCGCAAGCGCCTCTGACGCAGGATGCGCCGATCACCCTGACCTACGACGCGGGGAACGGCGTCACCTTCACCCGCACCATCGCGGTCGACGACAAATATATGTTCACGGTCACCGACAAGGTGTCGAACGCGGGCTCCGACGCGGTGACGGTCTACCCTTACGCGCTCGTCTCGCGCCACGAGACGCCGCACGTGCAGGGCTTCTTTATCCTCCATGAAGGGTTGATCGGCGTGCTCGACGAGACCGGGCTCGAGGAGATCAGCTATTCGAGCGCGCTCGAAAACCCGCCGGCCACCTTCAAGAGCCAGTCCGGCTGGCTCGGCATCACCGACAAATATTGGGCGACCGTGGTGGTGCCCGAGCAGGGCCAGGCCTTCGAGGCGAAGTTCGCGGGCACGCAGGTCAACGGCAAGGACCGCTTCCAGACCGACTACATCATGGGCCCGCTTGAGGTGCCGCCCGGCGGCACGGCGGAGGCCAAGGGTCAGGTCTTCGCCGGTGCCAAGGAAGTCAATACCCTCGACAAATATGCCGAGACATACGCGATCCCCAAATTCGACCTCCTGATCGACTGGGGCTGGTTCTATTTCCTCACCAAGCCGATGTTCTTCGCGCTGGATTATTTCTTCCGGCTGGTGGGCAATTTCGGCGTGTCGATCCTGATCGTCACCGTGCTCATCAAGCTCATCCTCTTCCCGCTCGCCAACAAATCCTACGTGGCGATGAGCAAGATGAAGAAGCTCGCGCCCGAGATGCAGCGCATCAAGGAGCGCTACGAGGACGACCGCGTGCGCCAGCAACAGGCGATGATGGAGCTGTACAAGAAGGAGAAGGTGAACCCCGCCTCAGGCTGCCTGCCGATCCTGGTGCAGATCCCGATCTTCTTCGCGCTCTACAAGGTGCTGTTCGTCACCATCGAGATGCGGCATGCGCCGTTCTTCGGGTGGATCAAGGATTTGTCGGCGCCCGACCCGACCTCGATCTTCAACCTGTTTGGGCTGATCCCGTGGGAACCGCCGCTGTTCCTGATGATCGGCATTTGGCCGATCATCATGGGTATCACCATGTGGTTCCAGATGAAGCTGAACCCGGCGCCGCCGGACCCGATCCAGGCCAAGATCTTCACCTGGATGCCGGTGTTCTTCACCTTCCTGCTCGCCTCCTTCCCGGCGGGGCTCGTGATCTACTGGGCGTGGAACAACTTCCTGTCGATCCTCCAGCAGGCGACCATCATGGCGCGCCAGGGCGTCGAGATTCCGCTCCTGGAGAATCTCGGCTTTAAGCCGCATATCAAGAAAGACGCGACGGACGCCGAGGACACCGAGGAAGACAAGGGCGAGAGCAAGAGGCCGACCCGCGGGAAGCGGCAAGCCGAGCCAGGCGAGTAGCGGCGCAGGGCTTCTCCCTTCCCCTCCGCTTGTCATTGCCCGCGAAGGCGGGCAATCCAGTAGTCATTGGTCCCTGCAAACCTTGAGACCCGGTGGTTACTGGATCGCCGGGTCAAGCCCGGCGATGACAATGGACAGTTCGGATTTCACAACTGCCGACATCGCGCAAGGCGAGGCCCTGTTCAAAACGCCATGTGTGTTCGTCAAGGGCGTGGTGCGCATCGACGGCCTGCCCAATGACGGCCGGCCCGAGATCGCGTTCGCGGGCCGCTCCAATGTCGGCAAGTCGAGCCTGCTCAACGCGCTCACCGGGCAGAAGGCGCTCGCGCGCGTTTCTGTCACGCCCGGGCGCACGCGCGAGCTGAATTTCTTCGCGCTTGGCCAGGATGGCGAGATCTATCTGGTCGATATGCCGGGCTATGGCTATGCGCGTGCGGCGAAGTCCGAGATCAAAAGCTGGACGCGGCTGATCCGCGATTATCTCCGCGGACGCCGCGAGCTTAAGCGCGTGTTCCTGCTCATCGACGCGCGCCACGGCATCAAGCCGAACGACATCGAGACCATGAAGCTGCTCGACGAGGCGGCTGTCTCCTATCAGGTGGTACTGACCAAGGCCGACAAGCCGAAGGCCACCGAGCTTGCCGCCGTGCAGGCGAAGGTCGCCGAGACCCTCGCCAAACACCCGGCGGCCTACCCGGTGATCCTCACGACCTCGGCCCGCACGGGCTCGGGCCTCCCCGAGCTCCGCGCGGCGGTGGCGGCGTCAGCGCTGGGCAGCGCGCCCTGACGGCGTGAGCCGCAGGAGATCGCCGCCGCTTTCGCCGTCGACCAGCAACAGCACATTGCCGTCGGGAGCTTGGGCCACGTCGCGGATGCGGCGGCCCATCTCGATGACCTCATCGCTCACCACTCTGTCGCCGTCGAGGGTCAGCACGATCAGAGCCTCTGACGAGAGGCCGCCGAGCAGCGCCTTGCCCTTCAAGCCGGGGAACTTGTCGCCCGTATAGAATGCGAGCCCCGCAGGGGAGATCGACGGGTTCCACGCGTAGGCGGGCGCGGCAAACTCGGGCTTCGTCTTGTGATCTGGAATGGCCTCATCGTCGTAATGCGCGCCCTGGCTCACCAGCGGCCAACCATAGTTCTTGCCGCGCACGACGATGTTCACCTCGTCCCCGCCCTTGGGACCCATCTCGTGGATCCACAATTCGCCCGAGGCCGGATTGATCGCGGCGCCGAGCTCGTTGCGGTGGCCGAGCGTCCAGATCTCGGGCAGTGCGCCATCTTGGCCCACGAACGGATTGTCGTCTGGGATAGAGCCGTCGGGATTGATGCGCACGACCTTGCCGAGGTTGGAGGCCATGTCCTGCGCGGGCTCGAAGCGCTGCCTATCGCCCGAGGTGATGAAGAGTTTGCCGTCGGGCGCGAACACCAGCCGCCCGCCGAAATGCCCACGACCGACCGTCTTCGGCACCTGCCGCCAGATGACCTTCACGTCTTCGAGGCGATCGCCTTCGAGCCGCCCGCGCGCGACCGCCAGGCCTTTCACTACATTGTCGCTCAGGTCCTGGAACTCGCCGAGCCGCGCGTCCTTGCCCTCCTTCACATCGGCGGGCTGTTCCGCCGCGCGCTCGGAATAGGACAGATAGACGAGCTTGTTGTTGGCGAAGTCGGGATCGACGGCGACGTCGAGCAAGCCGCCCTGGTCTTTGTATTCGACCGTCGGCACGCCCGCGATCGGCTTGGACAGCTTGCCGTCGGCGAAGACGTAGAGATTGCCGGGCTTCTCGGTGACGAGCAGCTTCCCGTCGGGCAGGAAGGCAAGCGCCCAGGGATGCGAGAACTTGGCGATGCTCTCGACGTCCGCTTTGCCTTGCGGCAACGAGACGGTCTCTGCGCGAGCAGGCGCGTTGAATGCCAAGACGACGGCCGCGAGCGCAAGCGCGTGAGCGAGGATATTCATATCGTTCATGTGGGGGACCCTTTACTTAGCCTCGGAGGAGCGAGGCGTGAACCAAACTAGTTGGAGAACGCGCAGCCGCGCCCCATCGTTCAGGCTATTGGCGGCGCAAGTCTAGGCGGCGAAGCGCATCCAGAGCGCGGCGAGCCAGACCAGGCCGCACAGGACCATCGCGAAAAACACGCCGGCCGAGGCGAGATCCTTGGTGATGCGGATCGCCTCGTGCCGTTCCGGGTGCAAATGGTCGCAGAGCCGCTCGATCGCCGTGTTGAGGAACTCGATGCACAGCACGAGCAGCAGGCTGCCGACCAGCGCCACCCAGGTCCAAATGTCGCGCGCTACCAGGAACGAGAGGACGACGCCCAGGGCCGCGATCGCCATCTCCTGCTTGATCGCGGTCTCGGTGGCGAGCCCTTCGCGAAGCCCGCGCATGCTGTTGAGGAACGAGCGCCAGATGCGCCCAATGCCGCCATCTGCGGCTTTCGGGGCTGGCGCGGCAGTGGCGCGCGCGCCTTTAGGCTTGCCTGCGGTCTTTTCGGCCATTGCCCTCCCCCGAGTGCCCCGGCGCAATCCTGCCCCAATCTTCACGGGATATGAATGCGCATTTGCGCGGGTCGGCTTGTCCGGGCAGGGCAAGCGCCGCTATAAGCGGCCGTGGCCAAGACCAAACCAGCTCCCGTGAAATCCAAGGACCGCCCCGCCCTTAAGGCTCAGCCGGCGGGCGCCCTCGCGGACGTGCTCGCCTCGGTGCACGCCAAGGCCAAGGTGCTGTCCGAGGCCCTGCCCTATATGCAGCGCTACGACCGGCAGACGGTCGTGGTGAAATATGGCGGGCACGCCATGGGCGATCCGGCGCTCGCCGCCGATTTCGCCCGCGACATCGTGCTGCTCAAGCAGGCCGGGGTGAACCCTGTGGTGGTGCATGGTGGCGGCCCGCAGATCGGCTCGCTGCTCGAGCGGCTCAATATCAGGAGCGAGTTCAAGGGCGGCTTGCGGGTCACCGACCGGGAGACGGTCGAGGTGGTCGAGATGGTGCTCGCGGGCTCGGTCAATAAAGAGATCGTCAGCGCGATCAACGCGCAAGGCGGCAAGGCGGTCGGCATCTCCGGCAAGGACGCGAACCTGATGCGCGCGCGGCGCATCGAGCGGCGCTGGCGGGATCCCGATTCCAATATCGAGGAGATCCTCGATCTCGGCTTTGTCGGCGATCCGGTCGCGGTCGACCCGCATATCGTCGATGTCATCATCCATTCCGATCTGATCCCGGTGGTCGCGCCGATCGGCGTCGGACCCGATGGCGAGACGCTGAACGTCAATGCCGACACGTTTGCGGGCGCGCTCGCCTCGGCGATGAAGGCGAAGCGCCTCTTGCTGCTGACCGATGTCGAGGGCGTGCTCGACAAGGACGGCGGGCTGATCAAGTCGCTGACCTCCGCGGAAGCGCAGGCACTGATCGAGAACGGCACCATCTCCGGCGGCATGATCCCGAAGATCGAGAGCTGCCTCGACGTGATCGCCGAGGGCGTCGAGGCCGTGGTCATCATCAACGGCAAGGTGCCGCACGCGGTGCTGCTCGAGCTGTTCACCGAGCATGGCGCCGGCACCCTGATCGAGCGGCGCAGGCGCAAGACCAGCACGAGGGGGACGTGACGGTGCAGCAGCAAAAGCCGCGCGACGGCTTCTCCCATGTCGAGACTTGGGCGTTCGATCTCGACAACACGCTCTATTCCGGCCATTGCGATCTCTTCCCGCAGATCGACCGGCGCATGGGCGAGTTCATCGCGCACCGCCTCGACCTGCCTCTCGAAGAGGCGCAGGCGCTGCGCAAGACTTATTATTTTGAGCACGGCACGACGCTGGCCGGGCTCGTGCTGCAGCACGGCATCAGCCCGCACGATTTCCTCGACTATGTGCACGACATCGATCTGTCAGCGGTCGGGCCGGCGCCGGAGCTTGCGAGTGCGATTGCCGCGCTGCCGGGGCGCAAATTCGTGTTCACCAACGCCTCACGCGGCCATGCCGAGCGCGTCATGGCGCGGCTCGGGCTGGAAGCGAGCTTCGAGGACATCTTCGACATCCACGCGCTGGAATACATCTATCCGAAGCCGGCTCCGCAAGCGTTCGAGCGCTTCGTCAAGGCGCATGGGGTCAGCCCACGCGAGGCCGCGATGTTCGACGACCTGCCGGCCAATCTCGAGACCGCGCATGCGATCGGCATGACGACCGTGCTGGTCGATTGCCCGGTCACCGAGCATCCGCAGCACCAGGCCATCGTGGACTGGACCGAGCTGCCGGCCCATGTGCATCACCGGACCGACGCACTCAGCACCTTCCTGACGGACATTGGCATCGCCCTTTCAGGAATTCGCGAGCCTCGCCACCCGGAATCCCCTCCCCCCTTGAGGGGGAGGGTTAGGGAGGGGGGTTCATTGACGGCCAACGCCGCACCCCCCTCGGCGCCGCAAGCGGCGCCTGCTCTCCCTCAAGGGGGGAGCAAGGAGCCAGAGGACTCTCTGAATACAACTTCCCAAGCGCTGCGGGCGGTATCATGAGCCACGACCATCTCAAGAGCTTCATCGACAGCGCCTACGAGCATGCGGCGGAGATCACGCCCGCGACCAAGGGCGTGGTACGCGACGCGGTCAACGAGACGCTCGATCTGCTCGACAAAGGCGAACTCCGCGTCGCCGAGAAGGTCGGCGGCGAATGGGTTGTGCATCAATGGCTGAAGAAGGCGATCCTGCTCTCCTTCCGCCTGCACGATGCGCACAAGATCGAAGGCGCACCCGACGGCGGCGCCTGGTGGGACAAGGTGCCGACCAAGTTCGCCAAGTGGAAGCCTAAGGACTTCAAGCTGGCCGGCTTCCGCGTGGTGCCGGGCGCGGTCGTGCGCCGCTCCGCCTATATCGCGCCGGGCGTCGTGCTGATGCCGAGCTTCGTCAATCTCGGCGCGCGCGTCGACGAGGGCACCATGGTCGATACCTGGGCAACGGTCGGCTCCTGCGCGCAGATCGGCAAGAACGTGCATCTGTCCGGCGGTGCCGGCATCGGCGGCGTGCTCGAGCCGCTGCAGGCGAACCCGGTCATCATCGAGGACAACTGCTTCATCGGCGCCCGCGCCGAGGTGGCCGAGGGCGTGATCGTCGGCGAAGGCTCGGTGCTGTCGATGGGCGTCTATCTCGGCCAGTCGACCAAGATCATCGACCGCGCCACCGGCTTTATTCACCAGGGACGCGTGCCGCCTTATTCGGTGGTCGTATCGGGCGCCATGCCGGGCAAGCCGCTGCCCGATGGGTCGCCAGGCCCGTCGCTTTATTGCGCCGTCATCGTCAAGACGGTGGACGAGCGCACCCGCGCCAAGACCTCGATCAATGAATTGCTCAGGGCCTGACCACGAAGGACCGGAAGCCGATGGACTGGGCCTGGCTGTTGTTCAGTTTCAAAGGCCGCATCCAGAGGTCCTATTGGTGGATCGCCAACGTCGTCGTGGTAATTGCCGTTGGCGTCGCGGGCTCGATTATTGAGGCAGTGGCGCGTGCCCAAGGGATGGGCTTCGTAGATCCCGAAACCGCGAAGTTCGAGCCGACCGGCACGCTGGGCGTGCTCCTTGCCGTCATCGGTCTCGCCAATCTCTGGATCATCTTCGCACTCGCGGCTAAGCGCCTGCATGATCGGGACCGCTCCGCCTGGTGGCTCGCCGCCCCTTATGCCGGCCTCCTCGTCGGCATCGCGTTCGCCTCCATGGCGCTATCGTTGCCCGAAGGAGGCAGAGAGCCGTGGAATACGCTCGGCGTGTTCGCGTTCTTCGGGATCGTCGGAACTGTGCTCTGGCTGTTCCTGGAGCTTGGATTCCTTCCCGGCACGGAAGGACCCAACCGCTTCGGCCCCGACCCTGCTGCGGACAGACCTGCGTGACGGCAGAAGCAACGCGCGCCGACATCGACGTCAGCATCGCGGCGGCGCGTCTCCGCTATTTCCGGTTCGCCGAATATGTCCTCGTGTTCGCGGCGGTCGCCGCGGTGGGCTGGGCCATCATATTCGCCTTCGCGCTCGTCCTCGGCGGCCCCGATCTCACAAAGCTCAACGTCGGCTTCTCGCGCAAGGCGCTGCAATTCGGCCTCGTGGCGTCGCTTGCCGCGCTCGCATTCGGCGCACTGACCTATGTCTCGGCGGGAAGACTGAGGCCAAAACTTCTACGCCGGCACGGCTGGCTCGCACCCGCGTCCGGACTGGTCCTCATGGCGATCGGCATCCTGTTCATCATCCAGTTCACAGGTTTCATGGATGAAGCGCGTCGAAGAGAAGCGTTGAGTGGGCTCATCTACATGCAAGGTTTCGATTATTGGACCGGCACGCTCGTGAAGACCCCGGAGATCGAGGCCAAGCTCCAGGAGATAAAGACGCAGGTCGAAGCCCTTCGCACGGCAGGACGGCCTTATGTGCTGCAGGGCGAGATCGCCTTCTTGTCGGGCGTTGTGAGCTTCGTCGGGCTTTGGGGCCTGTCGCGGTTCAAGCGGGCGCGCCTGGGCGCAAGCACGGCGATGGCGCAGCTCGACGCCATCGACGAAGTCCGGCGCGCGCAAACGCCGCCGGGGAAGCCGGGCGAGCCGATCGATCGGAGGCGCGGCTGGCTTTTCCTTGCGGCGGCATTTGCGGCGCTGTTCGGTCCCTATTTCATCCCGATGGGAGACCCGACCAGCATTCAGGGCCTTGCGGTGGGCGGCTTCCTCGGCCTGATTGCGGGCGTGGCGGCCTTCTACGCGCTGTTCCGCGCCAAGCAATATTTCCAGGTCTCCGCCGACTCGCTGCTCGCAAGCGACCAGCGCAAGCCGATCCTCTTCCTGCGCGCCTTCAGCGACGATCCCAGGGTGACGGCGATGGCGGGCGTCGGCCATGAAGGGCTCGCCCAGCTCATGGACCTTTCGGTCGAGACCCGGCTCGCCAATCATTTCATGGCGTTCGGCCCGTTCATCGCCGTCGGCTCGCCGCAGGACCAGGTCCCGCAGCTCGGCGCCGCGCGCAAACGCCTGTCAGACGAGGACTGGCAGCAAGCCGTCACGGCCTGGATGGAAGAAGCGAGCGTGATCGTCATGTATGCCGGCACCACGCATTGGGTCGGCTGGGAGCTCAAGCAGATCCTCGACGGCGGCTACGCGGAAAAGCTGATCCTGCTGTTCCCGCCGGTCCTGCCCTTCCCCGGCTTTCGCAACCGTTCATGGCTCAAGAAACAGATGCCCGATGTCGAGAGACGCTTCGAGGCAACCAAGGCGGCGTTCGCCGGGACCAAATGGGAAACGGCCTGGAGCGGCATCGGCAAGCCGGAGACCGTGATCTGCATGCGCTTCCTGCCGGGCGGCGAGATCGCCGTTACGCGCAGCACGCGCCGCAGCAAGGACGCCTACGAGCTCGCCGCGGCGCTGGCGCATCTCGGCGTGATCGGGCCACGGCCCGAGCCCGCGCTGGCAGCACAGACACGGCCATAGGAGGCGCTCGCGCGATGGACCTGCTCTATCTTCTGACCTCGCTCGACGGGCGCATCAACCGCACCAAATATTGGATCGGCGCGATCGTCGTGACGCTCCTGAGCATTCTGGGCACCGCGGTCGCGGTGAGCATATTCGGCGTGTCGGACATGAGCGTCGGGCTGACGGTGCTCATCGCCCTCCTCTTGCTCTATCCGACCTATGCGCTGATGGCGAAGCGCTTCCAGGATCGCGACAAGCCGGGATGGACGGCGCTCTATATGCTGGTGCCGATCTACGGCATCAATTTCATCCAGGCCTTCAGCTCGGTCGGCCTCAGCGAGGGAGGCATGGTCTCGACCTTGCTCGACCTGGTCGCGGTCGGCCTCGGTTTCTGGATCGTCATCGAGCTCGGCATTCTCAAGGGCACGCCGGGGCCGAACCGGTACGGCCCCGACCCTCTCGGCCAGCCCAAGAACGACGCGGCGCTCTAAAGCGCCCGAAGGCATTGCAGCGGTTGTTCCACCGGGCCGGGCGCTAGGATAAAGTGTGGGGAGCCAACCACTCGCCCCTTCGTCATGCCGACGATCATCGTCTCCTATCGCCGCGAAGACACAGCCTGGATCGCCGGCCGCGTCCATGACCGGCTCAAAGCGCATTACGGCGCCGAGAACGTGTTCATGGACATCGACTCCATCCCGTTCGGGCTGGACTTCCGCGAGCACATTCACGACTCGCTCGAGCGATGCGACATCCTGCTCGCGATCGTCGGGCCGCGTTGGCTGACGCCCGACGAGACGGGCCAGTCCCGCATCTTCGACGAAGCCGATTGGGTGCGCATTGAGATCGAAGGCGCGCTCGCCAAGAAGATCCCGGTGATCCCGGTGCTGATCGACGGGACCCGGCTTCCGCCGGCGTCCAACCTCCCCGACGGCCTACGCGACATCGTGTTCCGCCAAGCGGCTGACGTCGATGCAGGGCGCGACTTCCATCCGCATATGGATCGCCTCCTCGCCGTGATGGACCAGTTGCTCGCGCGGCAGAAGCCGGCGCCACCGCCGAGCGAGCCTGCGCCAACGAAGCGCACGGACGCAACGGCGCCCCACAAGGAAGCCCCCGCGAAACCCGAAAAGGCCCCACGCAAAACGCCGCCCGTTCAAGCCGAAACCAAGCCCCTGAAGGCAGCGGGCGTTTCCGCGGCCAGCGATGCCGCAAGCGGCGCACAGTCCCGGTGGGAGAAGGTCTGGCAGCTTTTCACCTCTCGCGACGGGCGATTACCGCGCGGGACATTCGTGCCTGCCGTAATCGCCGGATTTATCGCGACGGCGCTGCTCGTCGTCGCCGTCGGCATCCCCGTCAGCGAGGCGATAGGCAATTCTCAAGACATGCCGCCGGTCGTACTGATCTTCGTGGCTGCCTGGGCGTGGACCCTGTTCGCCCTCGGCAGCAAGCGTCTGCACGATCTCGGCTGGGATGCCTGGCCGGTTGCGGTTCTGCTCCTCGCGCCCCCGCTCACCTATTTTCTGAATCTCGGTAGCAGTCTTGGCGACCTCGTCGTCTTCTCGAGTTTGGCGATCCTCACGCTTCTGCTTTGCTCGCCGCTCGGCTGGATGCGCGGGACGGAGGGCCCCAACCGGTTCGGCCCGGACCCGCTCGGCCCGGCCGAGAGGGACGCCGCGCCCTAGCCACGCCCAAGGGCTGGGCGACAGGGCACCCGGAAGGGGCAATTCCTGCCTCACAAGCCCCCTTCCGCTCGGCGGCCTTTCGGCCTTACAACTGTGTGGGACTGAGGCCGCCACCGGCCGCTTAGAAGGGGGGACAGATGGATTTCCAATATCTCTTCACGTCGTTCGACGGGCGCATCAACCGGGCCAAATACTGGGCCGGAATCATCATTCTCGGCATCGTCAGCCTGATCGCCGGCTTCATCATCGGCGCCGTGTTCGGACCGACCACCCTCGGGGCGATCCTCGTGACGCTCGTCACCCTGGCGCTGTTCTACCCGGGTTACGCCGTGGCGGCGAAGCGCTTCCAGGACCGTGATAAGCCGGGCGTCACCGCGCTTTACGGCCTGGTCCCGGTGCTGATCGCGAGCCTGCTGCAGGCCTTCGGGCTCACCGGCACGCCGCAGGAGCCGAACGCGCTCGGCTGGATCGCCAATCTCGTCACCATGGGTGTCGGCATCTGGTTCCTGATCGAGCTGGGCATCCTCAAGGGCACGCCCGGTCCGAATCGCTTCGGTGGCGATCCGCTCGCGGCGGTCGGTTAACCGAGCTCCCCTCATAGACGGACCCGGCCGGTGCACGCCGGCCGGGGACTGTCCTATACGTTCCCGATCCGACCACGCGCCGGCCGCGCAGAGACCGCGCTTGCCTCAAGGCGCCGCTCCGGCCATTTTGCCTCCCCAATGACCAAGCTTGGCGAAACCGCCGTCGCGTTAGCGCAAAATCTGATCCGTTGCCCGAGCGTCACGCCGCTCGACGCGGGCGCGCTCGACGTGCTCGCGCTTGCGCTTTCGGCGGAACGCTTCGAGTGCACGCGCCTGCCGTTCACCGAGGACGGCACCCCGCCGATCGACAATCTCTATGCGCGGATCGGCGGAGGCCCGCCGCATCTCTGCTTCGCCGGCCATACCGATGTCGTACCGGCGGGCGACGAGCGGCTCTGGACGCACCCGCCCTTTGCCGCCGAGATCGCCGGCGGCAAGCTCTACGGGCGCGGCGCTTCCGACATGAAGGGCGCGGTCGCCTGCTTCGCCGCGGCTGCGACGGATTACGTCAAGTCGCGTGGCGGCGAGATCGATGGCACGATCAGCCTGCTCATCACCGGCGACGAGGAAGGGCCCGCGATCAACGGCACGCGTAAGATGCTTGCCTGGCTCGCCGAGCGCGGCGAGCGGCTCGATCATTGCATCGTCGGCGAGCCCACCAACACGCAGCGCATCGGCGAGGCGATCAAGATCGGACGGCGCGGCAGCCTGAACGGCAGGCTCAGGCTTTCCGGCACGCAGGGCCACGTCGCCTATCCGCATCTCGCGCAGAACCCGGTCAAGGTCATCGTCAAGATCTTCGCCAAGCTCTACGACACGCCGCTCGACTACGGCAGCGGCTATTTCTCGCCGTCCAACCTCGAAGTGACCAGCATCGACGTCGGAAACCCCGCGACCAACGTCATTCCGGCGGTCGCCGAGGCGCGCTTCAACGTGCGCTTCAACGACAGGCACAGCAGCGAGTCGCTGGCGGCGCATCTGCGCGACCGGATCGCGCTTGCGCTCGCCGGCAGCGAGCTCGAGGTCACGCTCGAATTCGAGCCGCCTTGCGAGACGTTCCTCACCGAGCCCGGCCCACTCGACGCGCTGCTCAGCGAAGCGGTGCATGAGGTGACGGGGCTCACGCCGTCGCTCTCGACCGATGGCGGCACCTCCGACGCGCGCTTCATCAAGGACTATTGTCCCGTGGTGGAGTTTGGGCTGACCACCGAGACGGTGCACAAGACCGACGAGAATGCCTCGGTCGCCGACATGGAGCAGCTCACCGCAATCTATCGCCGCTTCATCGAGCGCTATTTCGAAGTGTTCGGAGTGCCCGATGCCGGGTGATCCCCGGCCGATCGGGGTATTCGACTCCGGCATGGGCGGACTAACGGTGCTGCGCGCGCTTGCCGCGCGGCTGCCCGGCGAGCGCTTTGTCTATCTCGGCGACACGGCGCGCCTTCCTTACGGCACCAAGAGCGCCGAGACGGTGCAGGCCTATGCGCTGCAGGCGACGCGGCTTCTGCTCGACCACGGCGTCAAGATGCTGGTGATCGCCTGCAATACGGCGTCGGCCGTCGCACTCTACGTACTCCAGGAGGCATGGGAAAAGGTGCCGGTGATCGGGGTGATCGAGCCCGGCGCGCGCGCGGGGATCGCCGCCACCCGGAATGGCCGCATCGCCGTGATCGCCACCGAAGGCACGGTCAAAGGCGGCGCCTATGTGCGCGCCATCAAACGCTTCAAGCCCGACGCCGAGGTCGTGCAGCTGCCCTGTCAGGTGTTCGTGGCGCTCGCCGAAGAAGGCTGGACCGACCAGCCCGCGACGCACGCAGCCGCTGCCCATTATCTCGGGCCGCTCTTCGAGGGCCCCTCCCCGCCCGACACGCTCGTGCTTGGCTGCACGCATTTCCCCGTGCTGGCAGAGACCATCGGGCGCGCCGTTGGTGCGGGCGTGGCGCTCGTCGATTCCGCCAAGACCACCGCCGAGGCCGTGGCGACCGCGCTCGCCGCCAAGGACCTCGCCAGCGGCGAGACGGACGACGGCGGCACGGTGCGGTTCTTCGCGACGGATTCGCCGGAGCGCTTCGCCCGCGTCGGCGCGATCTTCCTCGGCCGCACCATCGATCCCGAGTCGGTGGAGCTGGTCGATCTCCTGGCGCTGTAGTCTTTTGCCTGCCTCGTCGCGTGTCATGACCGCGTAGGCGGGCACCCAGTACTTACGGGCCTTAAATCCAACTTGCACCGAGCGGGGGTTACTGGGTTGCCCGGTCAAGCCGGGCAATGACAATGATCTTAGGCTTTCGGCGGCGGCTCGTCGTCCGGCAACGCCGCGGAATCGTCGGTCGGATCGGACGTCTCGAGTGACGGCGGCGCTTCGGTCTCGACCGCTTCCGTCACCTCGCGCAGCAGGCCGCGGAACCATTTGCGCCCGAGCAGCAGGAACACCGCCGCGAAATAGACGATGGCGCCGAGCACGATCAGGATCGCGAGCGTCGTCTCGTCGCGGAAGAGGGTCATGCCCGAGAGCCAATGGTCGAGCGCGTACTGGCCTGCCACCAGCGCTGCGGCGAGGATCACGCCGGCGACCAGCAGCATGGCAACGGGCCTGCCGATCTTGGCGCCCGATACCGCAAAACCCTGGCGCCGCGCGAACCAGGCGAGCAGGCCGAGATTGATCCAGGCGCCGACGGCGGTGGCGAGGGCGAGGCCGACTTGCGCGAGCGGCCCCATCAGCACGACCTTCAGCGCGATGTTGACCGCGGCGGCGAGCAGCGCCGCCTTGACCGGCGTGAGCGTGTCGCCGCGCGCATAGAACGGCGCGGTGAAGCTGCGCAACAGCACGAAGGGGAGCAGCCCGGTGGCGTAGGCGGCGAGCGTCGCGCCGGCCGCGGCCGCATCGTCGGCGGTGAAGGCGCCGCGCGCAAACAGCGCGCGCATGATCAGGTCCGGGATCACGAGCGAGGCGGCGGCGCACGGCACGGTCAAGAGCAGCGCGAGCTGGATGCCGCGCGCCTGCGCCGAGGCCGCGCCGGCGAGATCGCCCGCCGCGATCCGGCGCGACATCTCGGGAAGCAGCACCGTGCCCACCGCGATGCCGACCACGCCGATGGGAAGCTGGTTGATGCGGTCGGCGTAATAGAGCGCCGAGAGCGCGCCGGTCGGCAGGAACGAGGCGATCAGCGTGTCGGCGAACAGCGCAAGCTGCACGCCGCCCGCGCCGATGATCGCGGGGCCGAGCGCTTTCAGGAATTTGCGGGTCGGTTCGTCGAGCGTCGGCATGCGGAACCTGATGCCGAGCCCGTTCACCTCCGCATCGCCCCCGACGAACAGGAGCTGGATCACGCCCGCGATCAGTACGCCCCAGGCGGCGGCGTGGCCGGCGTCGCCGAAATACGGCGTGAGCAGCAGGGTCGTGATGATCGAGAGATTGAGCAGGATCGGCGAGGCCGCGGCCACCGCGAAGCGGTTATTAGCGTTGAGCACGCCCGCCAGTAGCGTCTCGATCGAGGTGAGCGCGAGGAACGGGAAGGTGATGCGGGTCAGCGCCACGGCGAGATCGAAGCGCTCGGGATCGCCGACCAGGCCCGGCGCGAGCACGCTCACCACCCAGGGCGTGAAGATCATCGCGACGGCGAGCAGCGCTAGGTTGATAAAGACGAGCGCCGAGGCGATCTGGTCGGCAAAGACCTTGGCGGACGGCAGGCCATCCTGCTCCAAGGTGCGCGCATAGGCCGGGACGAAGGCCGCGGCAAAGGCGCCCTCGGCGAAGATAGCGCGGAAATGGTTGGGCAGCCGGAAGGCGACGAAGAAGGCGTCGGCGATGGGTCCCGCGCCGAGAATGGCCGCCATGACCACGTCGCGGACGAAGCCCGTGACGCGCGAGACGAGCGTCAGCCCGCCGACGGTGGCGATGCGTCTGATCATGCCTGCCGGTGGCTCCCTCCTCGGGCTAGCTGGTTAGCCTAGCCGAAAGCGAGTGTCCATGCGGCGGCGCAGTCAGTAATCCACCTTGGCGAGGTAGAGGCCGGCAGCAGGCGCCACGGGACCGCAGGCGCTGCGGCTGAGCGCTTCGAGTGCCTGGCGCAAATCCTGCGCCGTCCACCGGCCCGCGCCGACGAGCTTCAGCGAGCCCACCATGGAGCGCACCTGATTGTGCAGGAAGGACCGCGCCGAGGCCTCGATCCAGATTTCCGCGCCATGGCGTACCACGGCAAGGCGGTCGAGCGTCTTCACCGGTGAGGCTGCCTGGCATTCCGCCGAACGGAACGTGCTGAAATCGTGATGGCCCACGAGAGTCTGCGCTGCGTCGTGCATCGCGGCGGCATCGAGCGCGGGCACGACATGCCAGGCGCGGTTCTTCAGGAGCGCGAGAGGCCCGCGGCGATTGACGATGCGATAGAGATAATGCCGGGCGCTGGCCGAGAAGCGCGCATCGAAATCCGCCGCCACAAGCTCGCATCCCAGCACGCTGATCGGATCGGGCCTGAGCTGCGCGTTCAGGGCATCGCGCACTTTGTAGCAGGGCCAGTCCTTAGCCAGATCGAAATGCGCGACCTGGCCAAGCGCGTGCACGCCGGCGTCGGTGCGCCCTGCCCCGCGCGGAATGACGCCCTCTCCCGCGAACGCCTCGATGGCTTGCGCGAGCCGACCCTGCACCGACGGGCCGTTCTCCTGGACCTGCCAGCCGACAAAGGGCGTACCGTCATATTCCAGCGTGAGCTTGTAGCGGGGCATGGCGGGATGAGGTTTACACGATCACGCGGTGTCATGCCCGCGAAGGCGGGCACCCAGTACTCCGGAGGCGTCGGGGATTACTGGATCGCCCGGCCAAGCCGGGCGATGACAAGTGGATAGACATTTGATCTATGACACCGTGCTACCCGCTGGCAGTTTCACCCCGCGCAGGAACTCGTCGGCCGCCATCGGACGCTTGCCGGCGCGCTGCACTTGCGCGAGGCGCACGGCGCCCTCGCCGCAGGCCACGGTGAGATGCTCGTCGAGCACGGTCCCGGCCGTGCCGGAAACCTCGACCAGCTTGGAGCGAAGCGCGCGCACGCGCTCAGGCTTGCCGTTGAGCATGGCCTCGAACCAGGCTCCGGGATAAGGCGACAGGCCACGAATGAAATTGTGCACCTCGAGCGCAGGCCGCGACCAGTCGATCCGCGTCTCGCCCGGCGCGATCTTCTCGGCATAAGTGACGCCGTCATCCGGTTGCGGCGTGCAGTCGAGCTTGCCGCGCGCAAGCTGCTCCAACGCCTCGACCATGAGCTGCGCGCCGAGCCGCGCGAGCTCGTCATGCAACTCGCCGGCGGTCATGTCGCGGCCGATCGGCGTGCGCCCCGCAAGGCAGACGGGCCCTGTATCGAGACCCTGGCCGAGCCGCATGATCGAGACGCCGGACTCGAGATCGCCGGCCATGGTGGCGCGCTGGATCGGCGCGGCACCGCGCCAGCGTGGCAGGAGCGAAGCATGGATGTTGAAGGCGCCGTGCTTCGTGCCTTCGAGGATCGGCTTCGGTAGGATCAGGCCATACGCCACCACCACGGCGGCATCCGCGCCAAGCGCGCGGAACCGCGCCTGCTCGTCCGCATGCTTTAGCTTTTCGGGCGTGAGCACCTTAAGTCCAGCCTGCTCGGCGGCGATGTGCACCGGCGATTTCCGCAAAGCGAGTCCCCGGCCCGCCGCGCGTGGCTTCTGGGTGTAGACCGCGGCGATCTCGTGCCCGGCGGCGAGGATGGCGCGCAGCGCCGGCAGCGCAAAATCCGGCGTGCCCATGAACACGATGCGCATATGACGTGGCCCGATTGCGTTGACGCGCGAAGCGCGGCTAAACTAGCGCCATGACGAAACAACAAGTCAAAGAAATCCTCGACCGCGTGCTGACTTGGCCTCCCGAGCGTCAGGCCGACCTTGCCAAGGTGGCCACGATCATGGAAGCACAGGACCGAAGCGGCCTCGGCCTGAGCGAGGAACAGGCCGCGGAAGTCAAGCGCCGTCTCGACCAAGACGACTCAAACACGATCACTCTCTCCGAGTTCAACCAGCATCTCCGGCGCCGCTACGGCATATGAGGGTTGTTTTTCGCGAAGACGCGCTGGACGACATTGAGCGCATCTACGCCTGGATTGCCAAGGATAACCCGCTGGCTGCCGCAAGGTGGTTTCCCGCATCCGCGACCGGATTGCGTTCCTGGAACTGGACAGCCTTGCGCATATGGGGCGGCCCGGCCTGGTTCCTGGCACGCGTGAGCTGATCGAAGGTCGCTACATCATCGTTTACAAAGTCACCGAGCAGCCCCGGGAAGTTGTCGTGCTGGCAATCTTCCATTGCGCGCAGGATCGTGCGCCTTAGAGCGCCGCGGTGCGCTTGTTAGACTTGGTGAACCGCTTCACCACCATGTCGCGCTTCAGCCGCGACAGATAGTCGATGAACAGAATGCCGTTCAGGTGGTCGATCTCGTGTTGCACCAGGGTCGACCAGAGGCCTTCGAGCTCGACCTCCCAAGGCTCGCCCTTGAGGTCGAGATAGGCGACGCGGGTGCGCGCGGGCCGCTCGACATCGGCGGTGAAATCGGGGATCGACAGGCAGCCCTCCTCGTGCAGCCGCATCTCCTCGGAGCGCTCGAGGACCTCAGGATTGACCATGATCAGCGGGGTCTTGGGCTCGTCGTCTTTGGCGGGGTCCATGACGATCAGCCGGCGGGACACGCCGATCTGCGGCGCCGCAAGCCCGATGCCCGGCGCGTCGTACATGGTGGCGAGCATGTCGTCGGCGAGCCGGCGCAGCTCGGCGTCGACGCGCTCGATGGGCGCGGCCTCCTTCCGCAGGATCGGATCGGGCAGCGTGATGATCGGATGGATCGTCATTGAGCCGCTGACATAAGGAGGTGGCGCCGAGGGGTCAATGCGGTGTTGCCTTGCGTCCTTCGAGGCTCGGGCTGCGCCCTCGCACCTCAGGATGACGGCGCCCGTTCCATTCGAAGCGTCATCCTGAGGCGCCCGCGCAGCGGGCCTCGAAGGACGACGCCAACGCGAAGCAAATGTTCTCGTTTTGGTCCAATAGCCGAATCGGGATATGTTGCGAGGTTATGGCCCTGGAACCCATACATATTGGAGACGTCACGCTCGATCCGGTGCATGTCGCGCTGGCGCTGGCCGGGCTCGCGGCGCTCGCGCTTGTCTCGCTCGCCATCGCACTCATCGTGCATATGCGCCGCCGCAGGCGCGAGGCGCAGGCGCAGGCCACCGAGCTCGCCGAGCTGAAGGGACGCCTACAGACCTTCGCCGAGATCAGCACGGCGCGGCAGGGCGACATCGCGCGCGCGGTCAACGAGCGGCTCGACCGCATGACGCATCGCGTCGGCACCGATCTCAACGAGACCGCGCGCAAGACCAGCGACTCGATCGCCAAGCTCAACGAGCGGCTCGCCGTCATCGATAGCGCGCAGAAGAACCTCACCGAGCTCTCCACCAATATGGTGAGCTTGCAGGAGATCCTCGCCAACAAGCAGGCGCGCGGCGCGTTCGGTCAGATGCGTATGGAGGCGATCGTCAAGGATGGCCTGCCCAAGGGCGCCTACACCTTCCAACCGACGCTTTCCAACCGCACGCGCCCGGACTGCGTCCTGCACATGCCCAACACGAAAGCGGGGGTGGTGATCGACGCGAAGTTCCCGCTGGAGGGCTTCGAAGCCTTCCGCATCGCGCGCCGGGAAGAGCAGAAAAAGGAGGCGGCGCGGCGCGTGCGCACCGATGTCGGGCGGCATGTTGAGGCGATCGCCCAGCGCTATTTCATCGCGGGCGAGACGCAGGACACGGCCATCCTGTTCGTGCCGTCCGAGGCGATCTACGCCGATCTCTGCGAGCACTTCTCCGACATCGTGCAGAAGGCGCATCGGGCGCGCATCGTGATCTGCGCGCCGAACATGCTGATGCTCGCGGTGCAGACCATGCAGGCGATCCTCAAGGACGTGCAGATGCGCGAGCAGGCGCATCTCATCCAGCGCGAGGTTGCGCATCTGATGGCCGACATGGGCCGCTTCCGCGAGCGCGTGCTCGACCTGCAGCGCCATTTCGGCCAGGCGAACCAGGACATCGAGAAGATCCTCACCTCGTCGGAGAAGATCGCCGCGCGCGGGCTCAAGATCGAGACGCTGGAGTTCGAGGACGCGCCGCCCGCGCCGCAAGTGGCAGCACCCTCACCGCAACTCGCGCCCCATAGGGGCGAGGGTGCATCACGGAACGGGAATGGCGGAAGCCGGCAGGCGAGCCTGCTTCCGGGTGAGTGACGCATGATCAAGTCCGGCCAAATGTTCGATCAAGTGCTGGTGGGGTGCGCGGCGAGCCTCTTCAACCTGATCCTCCATGCCATCCTGATTGCCTTCCTGGTGTGGACCGTGCGTTATGTGCGCGCGCGAGACATGGGCATCCCGGAGTTCCTGCAATACACGGCCATCATCGTCGCCGCGGGCGGCTTGCTGGTCATCGCGCATTTCAGCGAGGTCATGGTCTGGGCCTATACCTATGCCTGGGTCGAGGCGGCGGCGCCCGAGGCTGATTTTGTCTATCTCGCCTTCGGCAACTACACGACGCTCGGCTACGACGATGTGAAGCTGGCCGAGTCCTGGCAGTTGCTCGGGCCGCTCTCGGCGCTGAACGGCATCATGCTGATCGGCTGGTCGACGGCGCTGATCATCGAGATCCTGCGCCGGGGTGGCCACGGCGGGGCCGCGCCTCAGGCGGACGGCCCGTCACAATCGTAGGGTGGGCAAAGGCGCGCAGGCGCCGTGCCCACCGGCCCCTTCCACGTGGGAAACGCGATGCGTTGCCCAACCTACGGGCCGAGCTCCTCGAGTGGCGGGGCGATCGGGCGGCGCAGCGAGACGAGCCCGCGCTTCGGCGCGAACAGGAAGGCGAGCACGAAGATCGTGGCCTGCACCAGAACGATGCAGGCGCCGGTCGCGCCGTCGAGGTGAAAGCTCGCGATGGTGCCGAGCAGAGCCGACACCAGTCCCACGGCAACGGCAATCGGCAGCATGCGGTCGAAATCGTCGGTGAGCAGATAGGCCGTGGCGCCGGGCCCGATCAGCATGGCGATCACCAGGATGATGCCGACCGCCTTCAGTGCCGCGACGATGGTCAGCGCGAGCAGCACCAGCAGCCCGTAATGCAGCACACGCACCGGCAGGCCGATGGCGCGCGCCTGGTTGGGGTCGAAGCAATAGAGCAAGAGATCGCGCCGCTTGAGCAGCACGAGCGCGAGCGTGCCGCCGGCGACGATTGCGGTCTCGACGAGGTCGCGCCGGGTGACGCCGAGCACGTCGCCGAACAGGATGTGCAGCAGATGCTGGTCGGTCTCGATCTTGGTGAACAGCACGAGGCCGAGCCCGAACATGCCCGAGAACACGATGCCCATCACCGTGTCTTCTTTTATGCGGCTGTTCTCCTTGAGATAGCCGGTGAACAGCGCGCAAGCGAGCCCGGCGACGAAGGCACCGAGCGCGAGCGGCAGGCCGACCACATGAGCGAGCACGATGCCTGGCAACACCGCATGCGAGATGGCGTCGCCCATCAGCGACCAGCCCTTCAGCACGAGATAGCAGGAGAGCACCGCGCAGACCGCCGCGACCAGCAGCGACACCATGAGCGCCCGCTGCATGAAGGGATAAGACAGCGGCACGATGAGCCAGTCGTAGAGCATGCTCATGCCGCGGCCTCCGCGGCCGCGAGGCGGCGCCTGCGCGCGGCAAGCACGCCGTGTTTCGGTGCGAAATAGAAGGCGAGCAGGAACAAGGCCGTCTGCAGCGTGACGATCACCCCGCCGGTCGCGCCGTCGAGGAAATAGCTGAGATAGGCGCCGGCGAAGCTCGTGACCGCGCCGAACGCGACCGCGATCACGATCAGCCAGCCGAAGCGGTCGGTCAGCAGGTAGGCCGTGGCGCCGGGCGTTACCACCATGGCGATGACGAGGCAGGCGCCGACCGTTTGCAGCGCCGCCACGGTGCAGGCGGCAAGCAGCGTGAAGAACACGATCTTGAGCAGGCGCGTGTTGATGCCGATACTGCGTGCGTGACCCTCGTCGAAGAACGTGATCATCAGGTCCTTCCAGATCACGAGCAGCACCGCGAGCGAGACCGCAGCGATGATCACGACCTGGGTCGCGTCTTCGTCTGAGATGGCGAGGATGTTGCCGAGCACGATGGTCTGGATCGAGACCGAGGTCGGCCAGATCGAAGCCATCAAGAGGCCGAGCGCGAAGAAGGCGGTGAAGACCAGACCGATCACCGCGTCCTCGCGGAGCCGCGTGTGCTGCTTGACGAAGCCCATGCCGAGCGCGGCGAGCAGCCCCGCGAAGAACGCGCCGGCCGCGAAGGGCGCGCCGATGATATAGGCGGCGGCCACCCCCGGCACGATGGCGTGCGCCAGCGCGTCGCCCATCAGCGACCAGCCCTTCAGCATGAGATAGGCGGAGAGGAAGGCGCAGACGGCGCCGACCAGCGCGCTGACCCACATCGCCTTCAGCATGTAGTCGTAGCCGAACGGGACGGCGAACTCGGCAAGCAGCGCGCTCATTCCGCCCCCGTTCCCGACTTTCTCCGCGCGCGGCGTTTCGCCGGGCGCGTGGGTGGCGGGTCATCGTAGATGACGAGCGGGCGCTCGTCGTCGGTCAGCACCATGACACGGCGGGCATCGTCGTCCTTGTGGAGTGCGCGGCCGCCGAGCTCGAAATTGCGCAACGCGCCGCCGAAGGCACGCTCGAGATTTTCCTGCGTGAAGACCTCCGCCGTGGGACCGAAGGCGAGCACGGTGCGGTTGAGCAGCACAACCCGGTCGCAGAAATCCGGCACGCTGCCGAGATTGTGCGTGGAGACCAAGATCAAATGGCCGGCCTCGCGAAGCTCGCGCAACAGCTCGACGATCGCCGTCTCGGTCTTCACGTCGATGCCGGTGAACGGCTCGTCGAGCAGAATGATGCGGCCTTCCTGTGCTAGGGCGCGAGCGAGGAACACGCGCTTCTTCTGCCCGCCGGAGAGCTCGCCGATCTGGCGCTTGCGGAAGGCGCTGAGCCCCACGCGCTCGAGCGCCGCATCGACCTTGCGGCGATCCTCGCGCGAGGGTGTGCGCAGGAAATTCATGTGGCCGTAGCGGCCCATCATCACCACGGTCTCGACCAGCACCGGGAAGTTCCAGTCGACCTCCTCGCTTTGCGGCACATAGGCAACGAGGTTCCGCTTGATCGCCTCGTCGACGGTCAGGCC
The DNA here is from genome assembly GCA_964634195.1 of uncultured Methyloceanibacter sp. GTDB lineage: Bacteria > Pseudomonadota > Alphaproteobacteria > Rhizobiales > Methyloligellaceae > Methyloceanibacter. The sequence continues at coordinate 185,924 of CAZWIO010000006.1, forward strand.
GCAGAGCCGCACCTCACCGGAAGAAGGCCGCACGAAACCCATGATGGCCTTGAAGATGGTGGACTTGCCCGAGCCGTTCGGACCGACCAGCGCGCAGATCGTGCCGAGGTCGAGCGCGAAGGAGGCGTCATAGACGGCGGTGGTGCCGTTCGGATAGGTGACGGTGAGATCGCGCACGAGAATGCCGTCGCCGCGCTCGTGCGCGGCAGCTTCGCGGCGGCGATCAGGTGCGTTCACGCTCGAAACCCTTGGCGATGGTCTCGACCGTCACCTGCAGGAGATCGAGATAAGTCGGCACCGGGCCGTCGGCGGCGCTCAGAGAGTCGACATAGAGCACGCCGCCATAATGCGCGCCGGTCTCCTTGGCGACCTGCTTGGCGGCGCGGTCGGAGATCGTGCTCTCGCTGAACACGACCGGGATCTTATTTTCGCGCACGAGGTCGATCACCTTGCGCACCTGCTTGGGCGTGCCCTGCTCGTCGGCGTTGATCGGCCAGAGATAGGCCTCGCGCATATCGTAGTCGCGGGCGAGATAGCTGAAGGCGCCCTCGCTCGTGACAAGGTAGCGCTGGCTTTCGGGGATGGCCGCGAGCCGCTTGCGGAGCGGTTCGTCGAGCGCCTTGATCTTGGCCGCGTAGGCGGCGGCGTTGCGGTCATAGGTCTCGGCGTTCTTGGGATCGTGCGCGGCGAGGGCCTTGCGAATGTTCTCGACATAGGTGAGCGCGTTTGTCGGCGACATCCAGGCATGCGGGTTCGGCTTGCCGCTATAGGGCCCTTCGCCGATGCCCATCGGCTCGATGCCGTCGGTCAAGACGACGCTCGGCACGTCGGACACGTTCTGGAAGAAGCGCTCGAACCAGCGCTCCAGATTGAAGCCGTTCCACAGCACGAGGTCGGCGTCTTGCGCCTTGACGATGTCGCCGGGGGTCGGCTGGTAGTCGTGGATCTCGGCGCCGGGCTTGGTGATCGACACCACCTCGGCCGCATCGCCCGCGACGTTCTGGGCGATGTCCTGGATGACGGTGAAGGTCGTCACCACGCGGAATTTCTTGTCGTCCGCCGGCGCCTGCTCGGCAGTGGGCCCCGCGAGGCTTGCCAGGCCGAAGCCGGTGACGGCGAGCGCGATGAGGCCCGCACCTGCCATGACGGCGGCCCTGCTCCCGAGCCGTCTGAACCAATCTCTGCTCACAAAGTCCTCCTGAGGCAGCGCGCATCTCCCAGCGGCGACCACCATAATTGCAATTGCAACTTATTCGCAAGAGAATAGTTGGGCGCGGCTGGTAGGAGTTTCAAGCGAGGCATGACCCCTCTCCCCTGCGGGGAGAGGGCTTCCCGCCGCGATCTTGCGCGCGCGCAACGCGGTGGCTCATGAAGCAAAACCGGTAGCGCATGAAGAACTGCGCGCAAGTCGCATGGCGGGAAGGGTGAGGGGGAACCGGCTTGAGAGGTTTGACCCCCCTCACCCGGCCGCTATGCGGCCGACCTCTCCCCGCTGGGGAGAGGTGGGCTCGTGCCGGCGGCGGGAGCGTCGGCGTGGGCAACGCAGTGCGTTGCCCACCCTACTTCTTCGCGGCAGCGCGTTTGCGGGCGCGGGCGCGCGCTTCCTTGGCCTGGCGCTCGCCCCATTTCATGCCTTCGAATTTCATCCCGTCGGGATCGAGGAAGAACACCGCGTAATAGTCGTCGTAGTACTCGCCGGCCGGATCGACGATTGTCACGCCCTCTTTCTCGAGGAACGCCTGCAGCGCATCGACGTCGGCCCGGCTCCGCAGCTCGAAGGCATAATGATGGAAGCCGATATCGCCGATGCGATAGCCGCGCTTCCGCCCCTCTGCGTCAGTCGGCCCGATCCACAGCCGCGTCTTGCCGTTGGTCCAGCCGATCATGTCGGCATATTCGTCGAGCACCTTGAAGCCGAGGAACTTGAGCAGCCTGCCGTAGAAGGCCTTCGACTTCCGGTAGTCGCCAACCCGGAGCACCAGGTGGTCCACACCCACAACGCGTACCATTGTCCGCTCCTTGTCATGCCCCGCGAAGGCGGGCACCCAGTAATCCAGGCGCCTCACAGAATAACGTATGACGGTGGCTACTGGATCGCCGGGTCAAGCCCGGCGATGACAAGGAATTGCCTTTATCGCGGGCATGACGAAGCCTTCAGCGACTGCTATGTAGCGCGGCGATGACGGCTACCGGGGGAACCTCAGAAGAGCGGCCGGGCTTCGCCGAGCGCTTCGCGCGCGCGGCGTCGGTCTTCCTCGACCGGCGCGTGCTCATCGTGCTGGTGCTCGGCTTCTCGTCCGGCCTGCCGCTGGCGCTCTCCGGCTCCACGCTGCTCTTGTGGATGAAGGATGTCGGGGTCGACCTCGGCACGATCGGCCTCTATGCCCTGGTCGGCATCCCCTACACGCTGAAGTTCCTCTGGGCGCCGATCGTCGATGCCTTCCAGGTGCCTGTGCTCGGCAAGACGCTCGGCCATCGCCGCGGCTGGCTCGTCTTCTCCCAGCTCCTGCTCATCGTGGCGATCCTCCTGCTCGGTGCGCAGGATCCGCTGAAAGCGCCGCTGATGGTCGCGCTCGCCGCGGTGATCGTGGCCACCGCCTCCGCGACGCAGGACATCGTGATCGACGCCTTCCGCGTCGAATATCTCAAGACCGACCAGCAGGCGGCCGGCATGGCCTATTTTGTCGCCGCCTATCGGCTCGGCATGCTGGTCTCGACCGCGGGCGCCGTGGCGCTCGTCGCCTATCTCGAGCATCGCGGCGTCGATCGGAGCGTCGTCTGGTTCTGGGGCTATGCGGCGATGGCGACGCTCATCCTGGTCGGCATGGGCGCGGCGCTCCTCGCCGAGGAACCACGCGAGGCCGAGCGCGAGGCGGAGGCGCAAGCGCTCGGCGAGCGGCGCGGCAATCTCGTGCTGCGCTTCCTCCGCACCGCCTATGACGCCTTCGCCGATTTCCTCGCCAAGCCCTACGCGCTGCTGATCCTGCTGTTCATCGTGCTCTACAAATTGTGCGACACCTTCGCCGGCGTGATGACCGGGCCGTTCGTGCTCGATATCGGCTTCTCGAAGGAGGCCTACGCGGCGATCATCAAAGGCGTGGGGCTCATCGCGGCCCTGCTCGGCGGCGCGGTGGGCGGCATGATGGCCCGGGTGGTGCCGTTGCCGCGAGCGCTGCTCTATGCGGGCCTCTTGCAGATGTTCTCGAACCTCGTGTTTATCTGGCAGGCCTGGATCGGCGTGAACCACGCGGCGCTTACCGCGACCATCACCATCGAGAACTTCACCGGCGCGATCGGCACGGTGGTGTTCATCGCCTATCTCTCGGCGCTCTGCACCAGCCCCGCGCATACCGCGACGCAATTCGCGCTGCTGACGGCGCTGGCCTCGGTGGGACGCACCACGCTCTCGGCGTTGTCCGGCTTCGTGGCCGAGGGCGTCGGCTGGGTCATGTTCTTCGCGCTGACCGCGCTGGCCGCGATTCCCGGCCTCGTGCTGCTGGTCTATCTGCATCATCGCGGCGCCTTCGAGGAGATCGTTCGGCGCGAACGTACCGAGGGAGTAGATACGTCATGAAGTCCGGCGCGAAACTTTGGTGGGGCGTGGCCGTTTCGGTCGCGCTGTTGATCGGCTTCGGGTTCGGCTTCTGGATGGGAGGCCAGGCCGAGCAGGAGGTGTTCGTCGAGCTGATCGCGCGTGCCAATCTCGACGACACCTGCCGCGAACAGCTCGAAAGCGGCATGCAGGCCATCCTCGACGCCTATGAGGGCAAGGCCCCCGCTGCCCCCGCCGCGGCGGAGTAAAGTTTCTCCCGTTGCGCGCCACAACTAATGCTGCATAGCAGCATCTCTACACAACTCTTGCTTGCAAATCAGACGGCATGACGCTTTGCTAGGCGCGGGCCAAAGCGGCCCGTGGGGGCGTCAATGCCGCTTTCGTTCGATACCAAAACCCTGACCATCGGGGAGCTGTTTTCCGGACCGAACGTCTTCCGCATGCCGATCTTCCAGCGGCCTTTCTCCTGGGAGGAGGAAACGGCGCTCCAATTGTTCGGCGACATCCACCAGGCCATGGAGCGCTCGGCCGAAGTCGAAAGCGCCGGCTATTTTCTCGGGCCCATCATCGTGGCGCGCGCGGGCTCCTCCTCCTCGCCGCTCGAAGTGGTCGACGGCCAGCAGCGCTTAGTGACGCTGTCGGCGATCTTCGCCATCCTGCGCGACCTGTTGGGCGACGGCGCCATTCACGCCGAGCTGCAAGACTGCCTGCGGCGGCCCGAGCGCGCGCTGCGCGGACTGCCGGAAGAAGCGCGCGTCCGGCTCCGGCCCATAGATCACGAGCAGTTCGAGGCCTGGGTGCAGAAACCCGGCGGCACGCTCGCGCTTCCCGACGACGGCCCAACCGAGGCGAGCGACCGCTTGCTGGCGGCGCTCGAGGCGATCAAGTCGGATATCGGCCGCGTCGATACCGGCTACGTCGCGCGCCTTGCCCGCTACATCCTCAACGATTGCTACGTGGTGCGCATCCTGGCCCGGAGCCTCGACGACGCCTATGTGCTGTTCCGCAGCCTGAACAGCCGCGGGCTGCCGCTGAACGAGCTCGACATCGTCAGGGCCGAGCTGGTCGGCGCCAACTACGATCCGAAACTCGCGGCATCGATCGCCGAATGCTGGGACAGCATCCAGGCCGAGATCGGGCACGACGAGTTCCTCACCTATGTGCGGACGATCATCTCGCTGATCAGGCCGCAAGCCCTCGACGACGATCTGCGCGACGTCCTCCGCGAGCTCTTGAAGGACCCGCAGGCTGCGGTCGACTTTCGCCGCTATCTCGCGACCTTCCTCCGGAGCTACGTCGCGCTCGATACCGGCACGCTCGAGTTCGGGCCGAACAGCGCGGAGATCAACCGAGTCGTCGCCTGTCTCAAGAGCCTTCCTTTCGACGATTGGCGAAGCCCGGCTCTCGTGTGGCTCGCGCAGCAGCCGAGTGCGCGCGAGGCTCTCGAATTCCTGAAGCTGCTCGAAGGCCTTGCGCTCGGCCTGTTCGTCCTCGCCAGAACGAGGCTGCAAATCGCGCGGCGTTTCAAGGACGTGACCAAGGAGGCGCTGATGCGCACGGCGCTCTCGACCAAAGGTGCGCTGCATCTCTCCGACCAGGAGATCGTCAAGCTGCGTGAGCTGCTCGAAGGACCCATCCCGGCGCGCAAGAAATATCTGCGCCACTTGCTGCTCCGGCTCAACACGTTGTCGCTGCACCCGGCCTTGCCGCCGCACTTCCCGCCCGATGCCACGATCGAGCACGTGCTGCCGCAGAGACCGAACGGTAAGAGCCGGTGGATCGAAATCTTCCCCGATGCGTCGGAGCGAAAGCACCTGTGCGAACTGATGGGCAATTACACGCTGCTTACCGGCAAGCTCAACACCTCGGCTCGAAACCATGACTTCCATAAGAAGAAGGAGGTGATCTTCGCGCTGGCCAATGTCAGCATGTTCCCGCTGACCGGCAGCCTCGCGCGCTACACGACTTGGACGGAGAAGGACATCCGCACACGGCAGACCGATATGCTGCGCTTGCTGCGCCAGGTCCTGCCGATCTAGCTTGCTCTTCGACTCTGTTTACGGACACAAGACGGAACGCGTTATCGCTCCACGCCTGAGTCGATGGGTCGCGGCCGTTAAGCATCTGTTAACTATCCCGGCCCGCTATGTGTTGCGTCGGGAGGTGGTTGCCATGGCCGATGGGACGTACAACCTAAACGGGGGGTTTAAACCTACGATCAAGCGGTTTGCCGACCTTGACGGGCCGGATTTCTTTCCAACGCCGTCTTGGGCAACCTATGCACTCATCGACAATGAAGAGTTCGATGGCGACATTTGGGAGTGCGCATGCGGCGACGGCGCTATGTCGGTTGTTCTGGAGCAAACGGGCAGGCCAGTCTTTAGTTCGGACTTGCATCAACGCGGATATGGCGAAGCAGGCCTCGACTTTCTCAAACCGACCCGCGCTGCAGATAACATAATCACCAATCCTCCGTACAATTGCGCGGAGGGGTTCGTCGCCAGTGGCGTTCGCCATGCCAGAAAGAAGTTTGCCCTATTGCTGCGGCTCGCATTTCTTGAAGGCGCTAACCGCGCGAATACAATCTTTGCTCGCACACCTCCGAGCCGTGTTTGGGTATTCAGTGAGCGAATAACATTCTATCCCGCCGGTGCGGAGCGGAAGGGATCGGGCACCACGGCCTACGCGTGGTTTGTCTGGGACAAGGACGCGCCAAGCGGTACGGAACTGAAGTGGTTCAAGCCAGGATATAAGGCACGCAACTAGGCGAGTCCCTTATGCCTCAGATGCAGCCATCCGGCCTTCGTCAGGCGGTAACGGCCGCGACCGATGTGCTCGACGAATCCCTCAGCTAGAACGTTGCCCCGCGTTGTGTCGTGCGACTTTAGATTACGCACGCGCTGTTCCCACATTTCTTCGTTCGGACGGGTTGTCGAGGCCTTGTGGTCGTCCGCCGTCAAATTGATGTACTCGGGGACATGCCGGATAAGAACTCTAACCGTTGCCTCACCCTTAGGCTGGCTTGCCAAGACCTGCATAACTGCAAGGCCTAGGCGCGGTTCGGAAGTCATTGCCATGAGGAAGATGTTCCTTGGTTTAGGGCAGAAGACTCCTAGTTGAATGATTCTCTCCTACGAGTCTAGATTGCAGCGGGTTCTGATCAAATCTGGCAGCCCTGCTGATCCCTCCGCTCACATGGCCTTGCGGGATTTGACGGCGGCGGCGAGCGTGCCTTCGTCGAGATAGTCCAACTCGCCGCCGATCGGCACGCCGTGCGCGAGCCGCGACACTGTGACGTTCGCGCCCGCAAGCTGATCCATCAGATAATGCGCGGTGGACTGGCCCTCGACCGTTGCGTTGAGCGCGAGCAGAACCTCTTTCACTTGCGGGTTCCGCGCGCGCTCGATCAGCGTGGCGATGGCGAGGTCCTCGGGACCCACGCCGTCGAGCGGGGACAGCGTACCGCCGAGCACATGATAAAGGCCGTTCAGCACGCCGGCGCGTTCGAGCGCCCAGAGGTCGCCGACCTCCTCGACCACGCAGATCAGCGAGCGGTCGCGCGTCTCGTCGCGGCAAAGCGCGCACGGGCTCTGGGTGTCGATATTGCCGCAGGTCTCGCAGGTGAGGATCGCGTCGCGCGTCTCGACGAGGGCCGTGGCGAGCGGCTCGAGCAACTGCTCCTTGCGCTTAACGAGCGCGAGCGCGGCGCGGCGCGCCGAGCGCGGGCCCAAGCCCGGCAGGCGCGCCAGCAGCTGGATCAGCCGCTCGATCTCAGGTCCAGCCGCAGCCCGCGCCATCGTTCCTCCGCCAAGCCATGCGCAAAAGGTCGAACGGCTGGCCTAGCGGTCCTTGACGAGTCGCGCAAGCGGCCCCGCGGGCGCGCGGCTCAGGCCGTGCCGAGCGCCTTGGCGATGTCCTCGAGCGCGATCTTCTCGGCGTCGCTCACCTGGACGCCGCCGAAGCCGAGCGTGCCGCCTTCCTTGGCGGCCTCGGCGACCTGCTGGCTGATCCCTTGCAGCCAGGCCTTGTAGGCCGCCGCGTCTTCGGGGGCCTTGGCGTCGAGGATGGATGCGACCTCGCGCAGATTCTCCAGCGAGCGCTGCACGATCTCCCCAGCCGAGGCGCCCTGCAGGCGCTGCTTCAACGCGTCCTGCAACTTGGTCCGCCCTTCCGGGCTCTCGAACTCGGCGATCACCGCCTTGACCAGCGCGTTCGCGCCGGGGTCTTGCCGCGACTTCGCGAGCACCTTGCTGCTCGCCAGCGCTTCCTTGATCGAGCCCCACAGCCCGCTCGGTTCGGCCGCCGTCACGGCCATGCCGGCCAGCATCGAGCTTTCCAGCAGCTTGGTCCATTCTTCGGGCATGAAATTCTCTTTGCTCGTCATGCGGCTTCCTCCCTGGTTACGCGACGGACAGACCAAGCCCGAACCGCATTTGCCCCACGGCCTCGCGACTTTGCTATAGTCGCACTGCAAGTCTACGTGAGTACGGAGGAATAAGTCATGTCGGTTCTGAAAGTCATCGAGATTATGGGCGACTCCGATAAGAGCTGGGAGGACGCTGCGAAGGAAGCCGTGACCGAGGCCTCCAAGACGGTGCACGACATCAAGTCGGTGTGGGTTCAAGACCAGGCCGCGACCGTGAAGAACGGCAAGATCGACCGCTACCGCGTGACCTGCAAGATCACCTTCGAGGTCGAGGGCCGGCCCAAAGCGCGCGGGCGTTAGCGCGCCCATCACCGTACGTCATCGCCGGGCTTGACCCGGCGATCCAGGGCCGCTGGCTCCGAGCCGGTTGCCCCTGGATGCCCGGCTCAAGGCCGGGCATGACGACGAGTGTTGCGGTTCGCGCTAACGACGAGCGGATGAGCGCCGATCAGAACAGCTTCATGCCGGGCGGCAGCGGCAGGCCGCCCGCGAGGCTCTTCATTTTGTCCTTCATCAGCTCCTCGACCTTCGCCTTGGCGTCGGTGTGAGCGGCGATCAGCAGGTCTTCGAGGATCTCGCCCTCTTCCGGCTTGAGCAAAGATGGGTCGATCTTGACGCCGGCGAGGTCGCCCTTGCCGTTCAACGTGAGCGTGACCATGCCGCCGCCCGCGCGGCCCTCGACGGTGGAGCGCTCCATCTCGGCCTGCATCTCCGCCATGCGGCTTTGCAGGTCCTTGGCCTGCTTCATCATCTCGGTGAAGTTCTTCATCGGTTGGTTCCGTCCTCGCTGAAGGGCTCCATGGTGTCGCTCATGTCGCCGGGATCGCCGCCGCTCGTGTCGTCCGCGTCATCGTCCTCGCGGGCGGCGGGCCGCACCGCGACGATGCGCGCATCGGGGAAATGCTGGAGCACCTGCTTGACCGCCGGATGCTCGTTCAGAGCTTCGATCTCGCGCGCTTCGCGTTCGCGTCGCCGCTGGCCGAGCGTCGGCGCGCCTTCGCTTTCGCTGGTGTCGACGGTCCAGAGCCGTCCCGTCCAGCCGGCGAGCTTCTTGCGCAAATCTTGGGTGAGATCGCGGGGTGCATTTGGGAGAAGCCTGAGCTCGATCGCGCCGGGCTTGAAAGCGACGAGCCGCACCTGCTCGACCAGCGCGTTCTTGAGCTTCAGGTCGCGCTTCTCATCGGCGAGCGCGACCACATCCTCGAAGCTCTGGAGCGCCGTACCGCCGTCGCGCTCCGGCGGCGGTGACGCGGTGTCCACCGACGGCTTCGCCTTGACGGCCGTATCGGCGGGAGCAGGCTTGCGCGAAGCCGGCGCGACTTGCGGGGCGGAGCGTTCGGCGCGCGCGGTGGCGACACCGGCATTGCCGCCCACGCCGCGGGCAAGCTCGCCGGGCGTCGGCAGGTCGGCGGCGTAAGCGAGCCTGACCAGAACCATGTCGGCGGCGGCTTGCGGGCGCGGGCTCGCGCGCACCTCGTCATAGCCCTTGAGCAGCATCTGCCAGGCACGCGCCAGCACCGGCATCTTCAGGCGCCCGGCGAGATCTGCGGCGCGGGCGCGCTCGGCCTCGCTCGCGGCGGGATCGGCGGTGCCGGCGGCCTTGGCGAGCGTCACGGCGTGTACCGCGTCGGCGAGATCGGCGATCGCCTGGCCGGGCTCGGCGCCGTCGGCGGTGAGCGCGGAGAGCGTGGCAAGCGCGCCGCCGGCATCGCCCTGCAGCACCGTCTCGAGCAAATCGAAGATGCGGCCGCGATCGGCCAGGCCGAGCAGCCCGCGCACGGCGTCAGCCTCGACACGGCCCGAGCCGAAGGCGATGGCGCGGTCGAGGATCGAGAGCGCATCGCGCACCGAGCCTTCCGCCGCGCGCGCGATCAGCGCCAGGGCCTGAGGCTCGGCCGAGGCACTCTCCTGCTCGACCACAGAGACGAGATGCGCGGCGAGCGGCTCGATCTCGATGCGCTTCAGGTCGAAACGCTGGCAGCGCGACAGCACCGTGACCGGCACTTTCCGCGCCTCGGTGGTGGCGAAGATGAACTTCACATGCCCCGGCGGTTCTTCCAGCGTCTTGAGCAGGCCGTTGAAGGCCTGCTTCGACAGCATGTGCACCTCGTCGATGATGTAGACCTTGTAGCGCGCGGTGTTCGGCTTGTAGTGCGCGCTGTCGATCAGCTCGCGCACATCGTCGATGCCGGTATGCGAGGCCGCATCCATCTCCACCACGTCGAGATGCCGGCTCTCGAGGATCGCGCGGCAGTGAACCCCCTCGCTCTCCATGTCGAGCGTCGGGCCATCGAACCCCGGCGCCTCGTAGTTGAGCGCGCGCGCGATCAGCCGCGCGGTCGTGGTCTTGCCGACGCCGCGCACGCCGGTGAGCATATAGGCCTGCGCGATGCGCCCGCTCGCGAAGGCATTCCGCAAGGTGCGCACCATCGCCTCCTGCCCGATCAGCTCGGCGAAGGTCTGCGGCCGGTATTTCCGGGCAAGCGCCGCGTGGCTTTCCGCCGCCGGCGCTGTGGCCGACGGTTCAGTACTACGTTTTGTTGTACTCTTGGGCGTGCGTTGTTTGTCGTCGGCCATGGAGATCGAGACTTCCGCGCGAGAATGGCAAGCGGGCGCTGTGGCGCCCCCTCGCACACTATAACGCTTGAAGGGCAAGGTGGGAGGCTGGACGAGCAACCCGCGAAACGCTCGTTAGGGCTGCTTCCTTCCGGACCTGACCCGGTTGGCGAGGCACGCGCCTGCTGCCAACCTCCCGCGCCACTATATCGGGGATGCCGCGGCCCAAGGCAACCCGCGCCGTTGCGCTATGGCTTCGGTGCCTGTGCGGCGTCCCAATCGGCCATCGCCTTGACCAGCATCTGACGGAACCGGTCGTCGGTGGTCATCGCCGTGATGCCTTCGCCGAATTTCTGCGCGAGCGCGGCGCAAGGCGATTTCTTCGAGAAGGCGACGAACATCTCGGCCGAGAGCAGGCCAGGCTCGAGCGCCTCGACCTTGTCTTTCAGCCCCAATCTGGCGGCTTCGGCGATCCCCGGATAGTAGCCCGCGATGACGTAGTCGACCTTGCCCTCGGCAAGCTCGTTGAGCGCGTCGTCGATGCCGTCGGTCCGCGCCACGTCGAGCTTGTCCTTGATGAAGGCGTCGAACTCGTTGCCGTAGCTTTCGCCCTGGTTGGTCGCGCCCTTCTTCCCGATCAGGTCATCCTGGCCCTTGTAGTCGAACTTCTTGTCCTTCGCGACAAAGACGACGACCGGGTCGTACATGAAGGCCGGCTGGACGTAATCGAGAAACCCGGCCCGCTCGTCGTTGAAATAGATGCCGACGATCATGTCGGCCTTGCCGTCATGCGCCGCTTGCTGCGCCTCGGCCCAAGTCCCCATGGTCTTCGTCTCGAGCGGGATATCGAGGTCCTTGGCGATCGCGGCGACCAGCGCCGTCGCGGCCCCGGCGACCTTGTCGCCGTCCTTGAAGGCGATGGCGGGATATTGCGGGTGTCCGGTCACGACGATCTTGGTGCAGGTGTCGGCTGCGACCGCGACGTTGCAGATCGTCATCAGGGCGGCGGCGGCGCATGCGCCCAAGCAGAGAAGTCGATTCATCAGGAGGTGCTCCTTATTCGGATGAGCGGCGCGCGGGAATTGGCGCGGGGTTCAGGCCGGAGTGCCGGCAGAGCTAGTTTCGCCCTTTGGCTTGCGCCTTTGCGCGATCGACCTCGGCTTGCGAGACCTTGCCGGCTTGGACCAGCGCCTTGACGCAGGCCGGCGACAGGCTCGGGCCGGCTTTCCGCATGCAAAGGTTCAGGGCAGAGGTCTGCAGCCCATACTCACCGCAGAATTTCTTGTAGTCGTTCGCGCAGAAATTCTGCATGCCCTTGGTGATAGTCCCGGCCTGCGCCCAGGCGTCCGATGGCGCCGCGAAGACGCACAGCAAGCTCAGGACACAGAAGATCGACAGTCTCGCGCGACAGCAGGTCATCCATTCGTTCCCTCTTGGCGACTTTGGAGGAAGCGTCATAGCACCCTTCCCGCCGGCTGCCACGGGAACATAGTCGCACCTGACCGAGGCCGGGCCCCTCAGCCTTCAGCGGCTTTCAGCGCGGCGCGGAACGGACTCGCCGGGTAGGTGCCGAGCACCGTCACCTCGCTCGTGAAGAAGCCAAGCTCCTCCATGGCGAGCTGGACCCGGCGCTCGTCGGGATGGCCTTCGATGTCGGCATAGAACATGGTGGCGTTGAACGAGCCTTCGAGCTGATACGATTCGAGCTTGGTCATGTTCACGCCATTGGTGGCGAAGCCGCCGAGCGCCTTGTAGAGCGCGGCCGGCACGTTGCGCACGCGGAACACGAAGCTCGTCACCACCGGGCCGTCGCCGGCGCGCGTGCGGATCGGCTTCGACGCGAGCACGACGAAGCGCGTGGTGTTGTGCGCCGCGTCCTCGATGTCGGACTTGGCGACCTTGAGCCCATAGACTTGCGCCGCGAGCTTAGAGGCGATCGCGGCGCGGCTCTTGTCGCCGAGCTCACGGAGATGCCGCGCGGCGCCCGCGGTGTCCGCCTCAACCACCGGCGTGAGCTTCAGCTTGGCGATCGCCTTCCGGCATTGGCCGAGCGCCATGATGTGGCTGTGCACCGTCTTGAGGTCGGAAAGCTTTGCGCCGGGCAGGACGAGAAGCTGGTGGCGGATGCGCTCGAAATGCTCCGCGACGATGTAGAGGCCGGAATGCGGCAAGAGATGATGAATGTCGGCAACGCGGCCGGCGACCGAGTTCTCGATCGGGATCATGGCGAGCTTGGCCTCGCCGGTCTTCACCGCGGCGAGCGCATCCTCGAAGGTCGGACAGGCCAGCGCTTCCATGCGCGGGTAGGCATCGCGCGCGGCGAGATGCGAGTTCGCACCTGGCTCGCCCTGGAAGGCGATTCTGTTTTTTCTTGCAGCTTTAGCCATAGGGGACCGACTTCGAGGTTGTCATGCCCGCGAAGGCGGGCACCCAGTAAGCGAGGTGGGCTACAGGTTACAATGGAGCTCCCCGTTTACTGGATTCCCGCCTTCGCGGGAATGACAAGAAGCGGCGCGGGAATGACAAATGGAGAGGTCAGGACAGATCCCCGAGTAGCGCGCGCGCTCTTTCCAGGTCGGCGGGGGTATCGACACCGAGGGGAACGGTGTCAACGAGGCCGACATCGATGCGCATGCCGGCTTCGAGCGCGCGGAGCTGCTCGAGCTTCTCACGGCGTTCGAGGGTGGACGGCGGCAGCGCGACGAAGCGTTCGAGCGCGGCGCGCCGGTAAGCATAGACGCCGATATGATGGTAGAGCGGTCCGTCTCCGTGTGGGGCGGTGGCGCGGGTGAAATAGAGCGCGCGGAGCGTCGTGCCATCGCCGGTCGGCGTACCGACCACCTTCACCACGTTCGGGTCGGTGCGCTCCTCCGCGCGGACGATCTCCGCGGCGATGGTGCCGATGTCTGCTCCCTCGCCGAGCGCCGCGATGCAATGCCGCACGGCGCCCGCGTCGAGGGTCGGCAGGTCTCCCTGCAAATTGACCACGACGTCGAACTTGCCCTCGGGGTCGTAGGCCGAGGCCGCCTCGAACACCCGGTCGGAGCCGCTTTGATGGTCGTCGCTTGTCATGATCGCGGTGCCGCCCGCTTCGCGGACAACATGCGCAATTTCGGGGGCGTCAGTCGCAACGATGACAGGGCCACAGCCGGCTTCGCACGCCCTCGCCCAAACATGCACGATCATGGGCGCTTTCCCGATTGCCGCCAAGGGCTTACCGGGAAGCCTGGTGGCCTTGAGGCGGGCGGGGATAACGACGAGGCAGGAGGTCATGGCGCCTCGCTTAGCACGGGAAAATTCGGCAAGCGACAGGCTGCGCTAAGCGATTGCACGAGTTGCAACAAACGACTACGCCCTATAGTCTCACGCCGTGCCGCAAGAGCTACTTCAAGTAGCCTCTGCCTTGCTGGGGGACACCGCTCATGAATGCTTACCGTTTCAATCAGATCGCCATGGCCGTGCTGTTCGCACTGCTGCTGTTTTTCGGCACGCGAACCATCATCAACATCGCCTTCGAAGAGGGTCATGGGGAGAAGCCGGGCCTGGAGGTCGCCACCGACGAAAAGCCGAAAGACGGCGAAAAACCCGCAGAGGATAAGCCCGCGGCCGCGCAGTCGGAAGTGATCGGTCTGCTCGCGACGGCCGACCCCGCGGCCGGCGAAGCCGATGCCGGGCTCTGCAAGGTCTGCCACAGCTTCGACAAAGGCGGCCCGGACATGATCGGCCCACACCTCTACGGGGTGCTCGGGCGCAAGATCGCCTCGGTCGAGGGCTTCAACTACACGCCCGCGCTCAAGGCGCATGAGGGCGATTGGACCTACGAGCAGATCGACGCCTTCATCCACAACCCGCAAGCGTTTGCACCCGGCACGATGATGGCCTTCCCGGGGATACCGGACGCCAAGAAGCGGGCCAACGTCCTCGCTTTCATCCGCAGCAAGGCTGACGAGCCGTTGCCACTGCCGGAGGCCGGCGCCGCGCCCGCTCCCGCTGCCGCCGAGGAGAAGCCGGCGGCCGAGGAAGAGAAGCCCGCTGCCGCCGCCGAAGAGGAAAAGCCGGCGGAAGAGAAGCCCGCTCCCGCTGCCGAAGAAGAGAAGCCCGCTCCTGCCGAAGAGCCTGCCCCTTCAGCCGAAGAAAAGCCCGCCGAAACGCCGGCTCCGGCCGCCGAGGAGGAGAAGCCGGCGGCCGAGGAGCCAGCACCTTCCGCCGCGGAAGAGCCCGCACCGGCCGAGGAAGAAAAGCCCGCGCCCGCTGAAGAGCCCGCACCTTCAGCCGCGGAGGAAGAGAAACCTGCGCCGGCTGAGGAGCCAGCACCCGCCGAGGCGCCCGCCGCAGAGGAGGCACCGGCTCCTTCGGCCAGCGAGGAGACGCCCACGCCGTCAGCCGGCGAGGAGCCCAATCCGAATTGGCCGCAGCCGGTCTATCCGGACGGAGCGCCGGAGGGCGCCGATGCCCCGCCGCCTGCCGCCGAGCCGTCCAGCGGCAGCGAGGCGCCGAACCCCAATTGGCCGCAGCCGGAATATCCGGACGGCCCGCCCTCCGGGCAGTAGCGCCGGCACCCTTTCCTGCCCGCCATGGCCCAGACGCCATGGCGGGCTGCGCCTTTTCAGCTTCGGCTCCCAGAGGCCGAGATGACCGATAATTCATTTGGTCATCGGGCCTGCCGTGCTAGGTTTTGCGGGCTTTTTCGGGGCCTTGGCGCGCGCGGCGGCGCCTTTCGCCAGGGCAAGCCAATTCCTGCAGCGGGAGCATTCGAGCGGTATGACTTTGCTTCGCCTCGCCTTCGCCGTGGCCATCGCCGGCGCGCTTGTCGGTCCGGCGGCCGCCACCGAAGCGCCTACCCGGCACCATGCCCTTTCGCTGATCGGCGAGCCGAAATACCCGGCCGACTTCACCCATTTTGAGTACGTGAACCCCGACGCCCCGAAAGGCGGGTCGGTGCGGCTCGCCGATATCGGCAGCTTCGACAGCCTCAATCCGGTCCTCTACCGGGGCGAGATGGCCGCCGGCCTCGGGCTCGTCAACGAGAGCCTGATGAGCGACAGCCTCGACGAGTCTTCGACCTCGTATGGCCTGATCGCCGAATGGGCGAGCTATCCGCCTGACTACTCCTCGGTGACCTTCAAGCTCCGCGACGAGGCGCGCTGGCATGACGGCAAGTCGATCACGCCGGACGATGTGATCTACAGCCTGAGCGTCAACAAAGAGGCCAACCCGCGCATGGGCCTCTATTACAAGAACGTCGAGCGCGCCGAGAAGACCGGCGACAACGAGGTCACCTTCTATTTCGACGTGAAGAACAATCGCGAGCTGCCGATGATCATGGGCCAGCTCACCATCCTGCCCAAGCACTGGTGGACCGGCACGGATTCGCGCGGCAACCAGCGCGACCCGATGAAGACGACACTCGAGCCGCCGCTCGGCTCGGGGCCCTATCGGGTCAAGCAGGTCCAGCCCGGCCGGACGATCTCCTACGAGCGCGTCAAGGATTACTGGGCCAAGGACCTGCCCGTAAGCCGGGGCTTCTGGAACTACGACGAGGTGCGCTTCGACTATTACCGCGACGACACGGTGGCGCTGGAGAGCTTCAAGGCGGGCAATCTCGATTACCGGCAGGAGACGAGCGCCAAGAACTGGGCGACCTCCTACGATTTCCCCGCCGTGCGCAACGGGTTCGTCAAGCTGCAAGAGGTTGAGCTCAGCCGGTCGATGCCGATGCAGGCCTTCGTGCTCAACCTTCGGCGCCCGCAATTCCAGGACCGCCGCGTGCGCCAGGCCTTCAATCTCGCCTTCGATTTCGAGTGGGCCAACAAGAACCTGTTCTATGGCCAGTACGAGCGAGTCGGCAGCTATTTCCAGAACAGCGAGCTCGCCGCGCCCGAGGCGCTACCGGAAGGCCGCGAGCTCGAGATCCTGAACGAGGTCAAGGACAGCGTGCCGCCCGAGGTGTTCACCGAGGTGCACAAGAACCCGGTCAACGCCACGCCGGACGATGCGCGCAACAATCTGCGCAAGGCGGTGATGCTGCTCAAGGAAGCCGGCTGGGACGTCAAGAACGGCGTCCTGACCAATACCGAGACCGGCCAGCCGATGAAGGTCGAGTTCCTGCTCGTCTCGCCGATGTTCGAGCGCATCGTGCAGCCTTATCTGCGCAACCTTGAGCGGCTCGGCATCAAGGGCACGCTCCGCCTGGTCGATTCCGCGCAATATACGCGCCGGCTCAACGTGTTCGACTACGACATCGTGGTGGGCAACTTTCCGCAGTCGGATTCGCCGGGCAATGAGCAGCGCGACTTCTGGGGTACGGAATCGGCGGATCGCGAAGGCAGCACCAATCTGATCGGCATCAAGGACGAAGCGATCGACAAGCTGATCGACAAGGTGATCTTCGCCAAGGATCGCGACGAGCTGGTCGCCGCGACGCGCGCGCTCGACCGCGTGCTGCTCTGGCATGATTTCGTGGTACCGCAATGGTTCTCGCCAAAGGTGCGCATCGCTTTCTGGGATCGTTACGGCCAGCCGAAGGTGCTGCCGGGGCTCACGCCCGGTTTCTTGCAGGTCTGGTGGTTCGACGAGAAGCTCGCCGCGCGCCTGCCGGGGCCGTCGAAGCTCTGATGGCAGCGGTGAGGCCGCACGCGCGATGGGCTGCTTGCGCGCTGCTCCTGTTTGCCGTGCTGGCTACGCCGGGCCTCGCCGCCGACGCGCTCGCGGGCGAACGCAAGCACGGGCTCTCCGCCTTTGGCGACCTCGCCTACCCGGCCGACTTCCAACATTTCAAATATGCTGACCCCAATGCGCCGAAAGGCGGCACGCTTGCGCTGATCGGCTGGGGCGGCGTGACCACCTTCAACAGCCTCAACAACTTCATCCTCAAGGGTGACGCGGCACAGGGGCTCGACCTCCTGTTCGACTCGCTGATGACGCGCGCGGCCGACGAACCCGACGCGGTCTACGGCCTTGTCGCCGAGAGCGCCGTGGTCGCCGACGACAAGATGTCGGTGACGTTCTATCTCCGGCCTGAGGCGAAATTCGCCGACGGCACGCCGGTCACCGCGGAGGACGTCGTGTTCTCCTTCGAGGCGCTGAAGGAGAAGGGCCACCCGATCTTCCACCAGATGCTGCAGGACGTGGTGAAGGCCGAAGCGCTCGACCCGAAGACCGTGCGCTACGAGTTCAAGGGCGAGCTTGTCCGCGATCTGCCGCTGACGGTCGCGAGCCTGCCCATCGTGTCCAAGGCCTATTATGCGAAGCAGCCTTTCGATCAGACGACGCTCGATCCGCCGCTCGGCTCGGGCCCCTATCTCGTCGACAAGATCGCGCAAGGGCGCACCATCATCTATCGGCGCAATCCCGATTATTGGGCGAAGGACTTGGCCGTAAATCGCGGCCGCTGGAACTTCGACAAGATCCGCTACGAATATTTCCGCGACCGCACCGCAGGCATGGAGGCCTTCAAGGCCGGCGCCTACGATCTCCGCGAGGAGTTCACCTCAAAGGTCTGGGCGACTGAATATGACTTCCCTGCCACCCGCGACGGCCGCGTCAACAAGGAGGTGCTGCCGGACGAGACGCCGTCGGGCACGCAAGGATTCTTCCTCAATACGCGGCGTGTGCACCTGAAAGACGCCCGCGTGCGCAAGGCGCTCGACCTCGCCTTCGATTTCGAGTGGACCAACCGCAACGTCTTCTACGGACTCTACGACCGCACGCAGAGCTTCTTCGAGAACTCGGCGATGAAGGCCGAAGGCGAAGCCTCGGCTGCCGAGCGTGCCCTGTTCGAAAGACTCGGCGCACACGTCTCCGAGGAGGTGCTCGGGCCGGCCTATCTCCCGCCGAAGAGCGACGGCACGGGCCAAGACCGCAAGCTTCTGCAAGAGGCAGGCAAGCTGCTCGACGAGGCCGGCTGGACGGTCAAGGACGGCAAGCGCGTCAACGACAAGGGTGAGCAGCTCAAGATCGAGATGCTGATGTTCGAGCCGACCTTCGAGCGGGTATTCGCGCCCTACCTCAAGAACCTCAAGCTGCTCGGCATCGATGCGCGCATGCGCATGGTCGACCCAGCGCAATATCAGCAGCGGCTGAAGGATTTCGATTTCGACCTGACCACGCAACGCTACGCCATGCGCAACACGCCGGGCGTCGAACTGCGGAGCTATTTCGGCTCGCAGGCGGCGGCGATCGACGGCTCGCTCAATCTCGCCGGCATCTCTGACCCCGCGGTCGATGCGCTGATCGAGCGCGTCGTGGCGGCCAAGAGCCGCCAGGAGCTCGAGACGGCCGCGCGTGCACTCGACCGCGTGCTCCGCGCCGGCCATTACTGGGTACCGCACTGGTACAAGGCCTCGCATCATGTGGCCCATTGGGACAAATTTGCGCGGCCCGAGACGAAACCCAGTTTCGACCGGGGCATTTTGGATACTTGGTGGTATGACGAAGCGAAAGCTGCGAAACTGACCGCTAGGGTTGCCGCGGCCAAGGAAGAAACGGCGGAAAGCCCAAGTTCGCGTTCCCCCTTCGTCATGCTTGCGCTCGTGCTTGCGGTCCTTGTCGCGGGTTACTTCATGCTGAGGTCGAGGAAGCCGACCGGAACGAAATGACCGCCTATATCCTTCGCCGCATCCTGCTCATCATTCCGACCATGCTCGGCATCATGCTGGTGACGTTCGTCATCGTGCAGTTTGCGCCGGGCGGGCCCGTCGAGCGCATCATCGCCCAACTCACCGGTACCGATGCCGGCGCCACCTCGAAATTCACCGGCGGTGGTGGAGACATGGCGGGCTCGGGCGCGCAGACGCCAGGCGGCATGCCCGGCGACGCCGGAGCCGGGTCCTCGAAATATCGCGGCGCGCAGGGGCTCGATCCCGAGTTCATCAAGAGCCTCGAGAAGCAGTTCGGCTTCGACAAGCCGGCCCACGAGCGCTTCTTGATGATGATCAAGAACTATCTCACCTTCGATTTCGGGCAGAGCTATTTCCGCGACACGAGCGTGCTGAAGCTGATCGGCGAGCGGCTGCCCGTGTCGATCTCGCTCGGGCTGTGGATGACGCTACTCGCTTATGCCGTCTCGATTCCGCTCGGCATCCGCAAGGCGATGCGCGACGGCTCGCGGTTCGACGTCTGGACCAGCACGGTGATCGTGATCGGCTACGCGATCCCCGGCTTCCTGGTGGCCGTGTTCCTGATCGTGCTGTTTGCCGGCGGCTCGTTCCTGCAGATCTTCCCGTTGCGCGGGCTCGTCTCAGAGAACTGGTCGGAGCTGCCCTGGCACATGAAGATCCTGGACTATTTCTGGCACTTGGTGCTGCCGCTCACCGCCATGGCGCTGTCGGCCTTCGCCACCACGACCTTCCTCACCAAGAACTCGTTCCTCGAGGAGATCCGCAAGCAATATGTGATGACGGCGCGGGCCAAGGGGCTGACCGAGAACAAGGTGCTCTACGGGCACGTGTTCCGCAACGCCATGCTGATCGTCATCGCCGGCTTCCCGGGCGCGTTCATCGGCGCGTTCTTCGCCGGCTCGCTCCTGATCGAGACGATCTTCACCTTGGACGGGCTTGGGCTGCTCGGCTTCGAGTCGATCGTGAACCGCGACTATCCGGTCGTGTTCGCCACCGTCTACATCTTCTCGCTGCTCGGCCTGTTCATCAATCTCCTCTCCGACCTGACCTATACCTGGGTCGATCCGCGCATCGATTTCGAGACGCGCGAGGTGTGAGCCGAACATGGACGCACCGACCGATACCGCTCTTATCGAGGAGGTGACCGCGCAAGGGATCCCGCGCGTGCGGCCCTGGCTTTCGCCACTGCAGCGCCGCCGCTGGGAAGTGTTCAAGGCCAACCGGCGTGGCTGGTGGTGTTTGTGGATCTTCCTCGCGCTGTTTGGACTCAGCCTGTTCGCCGAGTTCATCGCCAACGACAAGCCGATCCTGGTCAGATACGAGGGACAGACCTATTGGCCGATCTTCCGGGCGCATCCCGAGACGACGTTCGGCGGCATTTTCGAGACCGAGGCCGACTACCGCGATCCCGTCGTCAAGGAGATGATCGACAAGAACGGCTGGACGCTCTGGCCGCCGATCCGCTTCTCCTACAACACGCAGAACAAGAACCCGCCGATGGCCTTCCCGGTGAAGCCGACCTGGCTGCTTACCGAGGAGGACTGCAAGCTCGCGGTCGAGCGCGGCTTTCACCCCTGCGACAAGAACCTCGAATGGAACTGGCTCGGCACCGACGACCAGGGGCGGGACGTGGTCGCGCGCATCATCTACGGCTTCCGCATCTCGGTGCTTTTCGGGCTGGTGCTGACCATTTTCTCCTCGATCATCGGCGTCGCCGCTGGCGCGTTCCAGGGCTATTTCGGCGGCTGGACCGATCTCTTGTTCCAGCGCTTCATCGAGATCTGGACCAGCGTGCCGCAGCTCTATCTGCTGATCATAGTGGCGGCGGTGATCGAGCCGAATTTCTGGATCCTGCTCGGCATCTTGCTGGCGTTCTCCTGGGTCGCACTCGTGGGCGTGGTGCGCGCCGAGTTCCTGCGCGCGCGGAACTTCGAATATGTCACCGCCGCGCGCGCGCTCGGGCTGTCCAACACAAAGATCATCTTCAAGCACCTCCTGCCGAACGCGATGGTGGCGACGCTCACTTTCATGCCGTTCATCTTGAACGGCTCGATCACCACCCTGACCTCGCTCGACTTTCTCGGCTTCGGCCTGCCGCCCGGCTCGCCCTCGCTCGGTGAGCTCTTGGCGCAAGGCAAGGACAATCTCCAGGCGCCGTGGCTAGGACTGACCGCGTTCTTCGTGATCGCCATCATGCTGTCGCTGCTGATCTTCATCGGCGAAGCGGTGCGCGACGCGCTCGACCCACGCAAGACGCTGGCGTGAGGCGCTGATGCACGGATCGCACGCTCATGACCACGCCGGCCACGACCACGGCCATGCGCACACGGTCGATGCCAACAACGAGTGGCGCGTCGGGCTCGCGGCGCTGCTGACTGGCGCGTTCATGCTGGCCGAGGTGGCCGGCGGCATCATCTCAGGCTCGCTCGCGCTGCTGGCAGATGCCGGACACATGCTCACCGATTTCGCCTCGCTCGCGCTTGCCTGGCTCGGCTTTCGGATTTCCCGGCGGCCTGCCGATTGGAAGCGCACTTACGGCTTCGACCGCTTCCAGATTCTCGTCGCCTTCGCCAATGGCTTAACGCTGTTCGCCATCGCCGCCTGGATCGTCTATGAGGCGGTCGAGCGGCTGATCGCACCGCATCAGGTCGCTGGCGGCATCATGGTTGCGGTCGCCGTCGCGGGCCTCCTGGTCAACATCGCCGCCTTCTGGCTGCTGCAAGGCGCGGACCGCGAGAACCTCAATATCCGCGGCGCGACGATCCACGTGCTGGGCGACCTGCTCGGCTCGGTGGCGGCGCTGAGCGCAGGCCTCGTGATTCTGTTCACCGGCTGGATGCCTGTCGATCCGCTGCTGTCGCTGCTAGTCGCCGCCATCATCGTGCGGAGCGGCTGGAAGGTCGTGGCGGCCGCCGGCCATATCCTGCTCGAAGGCGCGCCGGAAGAGCTCGACACGCGCGCGATTCCGCCCGATCTCATCGCCAACGTCGAAGGCGTGGAGGACGTGCACCACGTGCATGTCTGGTCGATCACCCAGGCGCGGCGCATGGTCACGCTGCACGCTTCGATCTGCGAGACGGAGAATTCCGACCGCGTGGTGCGGGACATCAAGGCGCGGCTCAAGGAGCGGTTCAGCCTCGATCATGCGACCGTCGAGATCGAGCGCGGCGCCTGCGCCGATGCGAGCCATGAGGAGGCGCACGCGTAATGGCCGATAAGGGCACGACCCCGCTCATCTCCGTCAAGGATCTCTCGGTCGACTTTCGCGCCGGCGAGAACGTCACCCACGCGGTGCGTAACGTTTCGTTCGACATCGGACCGGCCGAGACCGTGGCACTTGTCGGCGAGTCGGGCTCGGGCAAGACCGTGACGGCGCTCTCGATCCTGCAACTTCTCCCCTACCCCTCCGCCTCGCACCCCTCCGGCGCGATCCATTTCAAGGGCGAGAACCTGCTGGCGTTGCCGCCCGATAAATTGCGGCATGTGCGCGGCAACAAGATCTCGATGATCTTCCAGGAGCCGATGACCTCGCTCAACCCGCTGCACACGATCGAGCAGCAAGTCGGCGAGGTGCTTAAGATCCATCGCGGCATGTCGGACAAGGCCGCACGCGCCCGCGTGCTCGATCTGCTCGAGAAGGTCGGCATCGACAATCCGAAAGAGCGGCTCGGCTCCTATCCGCATCAGCTCTCGGGCGGGCAGCGCCAGCGCGTGATGATCGCCATGGCGCTCGCCAACGAGCCCGATCTGCTCATCGCCGACGAGCCGACCACGGCGCTCGACGTGACCATTCAGGCGCAAATCCTCGACCTGCTGCTCAAGCTCAAGGACGAGTTCAACATGGCGATGCTGCTGATCACTCACGATCTCGGCATCGTGCGCAAGATGGCCGACCGCGTCTGCGTGATGCACCACGGCGATATCGTCGAGCGCGGGAACACTCAGGATATCTTCGCCAAGCCGAAGCATGCCTATACGCGGCACCTGATCGCGTCGGAGCCAAAGGGCTCGCCGCCAGCCGCCAACGCCAAAGCGCCGACCATCCTCGAAGCCAAGGATCTGCGCGTCTGGTTTCCGATCCGGCGCGGCTTCCTCCGGCGCACCGTCGGCCACATCAAGGCGGTCGACGGGGTCGATATCTCCGTCAAGGAAGGCCAGACGCTCGGCGTGGTGGGTGAATCCGGCTCCGGCAAGACCACCCTCGGCCTGGCCCTGCTGCGTCTCGTTTCGAGCGACGGGCCTATCGTCTATCTCGGCAACCGCATCGACGGGCTGGATTCGAAGCGCATGCGGCCGTTCCGCCGCGACATGCAGATCGTGTTCCAGGACCCTTACGGCTCGCTCTCGCCGCGGCTTTCGATCGGGCAGATCATCGAGGAAGGCCTGCTGGTGCAGAATTCTGGGCTGACCCGGGACGAGCGCGATGCGCGGGTGGCGCGCGCGCTGCAAGAGGTTGGCCTGGATCCCCGGATGCGCGACCGCTACCCGCACGAGTTTTCCGGCGGCCAGCGCCAGCGCATCGCCATCGCCCGCGCGCTGGTGCTCGAGCCGAAATTCCTCATCCTCGACGAGCCGACGAGCGCGCTCGACGTTTCCGTGCAGGCGCAGATCGTCGACTTGCTGCGCGACCTGCAGAAGCGGCACAAGCTCGCTTACGTCTTCATCAGCCACGACCTGAAGGTGGTGCGCGCGCTCGCCAACTCGATCATCGTGATGCGGAACGGCAAGGTCGTGGAGCAAGGTCCGGCACGGAACGTGTTTGACAATCCCAAGACCGACTACACCAAGGCGCTGCTCGCCGCCGCCTTCGAGCTCGAAGCGACGCGCACGCCCGCCGTATCGACCTAGGCGGGAACCCAACGCGTCGCCTCGCCGTTCTTAGTGCAAGCAGTCTCCCGCACATCGAACGGAGAACCGACCAATGCGTGGCGTCTTGTTGTGGCTGATCGGCATTCCCATACCGATCATCATCCTGCTCTATCTGTTCGGAGTCTTCTAGCCTGCCTTTGGCGGCTGCCCGCGCTCGCGCGGCAGCCGCCGCACACCCGACACCTCATAACCGGCAGCTCTTATCCGCTCTCGCGCAAGCGCGAACGGCTCGAGCTCGACCGCCATGTGATGGGCGTTGGCGTGCAGCAGATGCTCGGCGCTCGTCATGATGCCGACATGGCCCTCCCAGAACACGAGGTCGCCGCGGCGGAGCGCCTCCGGATCGACCGGTTCACCAAACGCGGCGGCCTGCATGTCGGCATCGCGCGGGCAGGCATATCCGGCGGCCTCCGCCGCGAGCTGCACGAGGCCCGAGCAATCGAGGCCGATGCTGGTGCGGCCGCCCCAGAGATAGGGCGCACCGAGAAACTGCTCGGCGACGGCTACGTGATCCGGCGCCGCCTCGCCTTCCGCCACGAGATGGCGCGTCGGGATGAAGCCGCCACCGGCAAGCGCCAGGAACTTGCCCTCCTCGCCGTCGCAGGCCACGCGCGCATTGAGGCTCAGGAGATCGAGCGCCGGCGCCTTGCCGTCGGGTTCGAGATAGACATAGGTCCTGAGCGTCGCCACGCGATGGGTCGGCGCGACGATCTTGGGCGACAGGCCCGCACTCGGCATGTAGCCCACGTAGCCGTCGCGGGCGAGTTGCACCCAGGCCCAGCCTTCCATCTCATCGAAGACCGTGACGATCTCCCCGAGCAACGCCTCGGTGTCGAGCGTCGCATCGGCGCGGGGCGCGCGCCTGAGCGGCAAGGCCGGGGCTGCGACCTGGCGCTGCCCGCCCGTCACATAGCGCGGTGCGGCGATAACGCCGCGCAGTCTTTCGTCGGCAAGGTCGGGGCGATAGGCGTTAAGCCGCGGATCCGGCAGGCCGGTCTTGCTCACGATGTTCCGAGCTCTTTGCGGAAATAGTCGAACAGAGCACGCGCGGCTTGCGGCTCGCCGCCTTTCGGCCGGCCGGGCCGCTCGCGCGGCACCCAGCCATAAATATCGAGATGGGCGAAGCGCTTTGCCTCGCGCACGAAACGCTTGAGGAACAGGGCCGCGATGATCGAGCCGGCAAACGCGCCTTCGGCGATGTGGTTCACGTCGGCGATCGCGCTCTTCAGCAGCGGATCGTAGGGCTTCCAGAACGGCATGCGCCAGAGCGGATCGCCCGCGGCGTGGCCGGCATCAAGCAGCCCGGCGGCGAACGCGTCATCGTCGGCATAAAGCGGCGGCAGGTCAGGCCCGAGCGCCACGCGCGCGGCGCCCGTGAGCGTGGCGATGGTGATGAGATAATCGGGCGCCTCCTCGTCGGCGAGGCTGATCGCATCGGCCAGCACGAGCCGGCCTTCAGCGTCGGTATTGCCGATCTCGACCGTCATGCCGTTCCGGCTCGGCAGCACGTCGCCCGGCCTGAACGCGTTGCCGGAAATACTGTTGTCAGCCGCCGGGATCAGCACGCGCAGCCGCACCGGGAGCTTCGTGCGCATCACGAGCAGCGCGAAGGCGAGCGCCGATGCCGCGCCCCCCATGTCCTTCTTCATCAGCGCCATGGCGCTGCCCGGCTTGATGTCGAGGCCGCCGGTGTCGAAGCAAATGCCCTTGCCGATGATCGTGACCTTGGGAGCGTGCTCGGAACCCCAGCGGAGGTCGATGAGGCGCGGCGCCCGGTCGCTGGCGCGGCCCACGGCGTGGATCAGCGGGAAATTGTCGGAGAGCAGGCTGGTGCCTTCCGTCACCTTGACGTTTGCGCCGAAATTATTGGCGAGATCGCGCGCTGCGGATTCGAGCTCGGCGGGGCCGAGATCGTTGGCGGGCGTGTTGATGAGGTCGCGTCCGAAGTAAAGCGCCTCGGCGAGCGCGAGCACTTGGTTCCGGTTGGCGCCTGCCGGCAAGGCGAGCCGTCGTGGCTTGGCCTCGTCCCCGCTCTTGTAGCGGTCGAAGCGATAGCTTCCGGCGAGGAAGCCGAGCGCCGCGAGATCGGGATCGGGCAGCGGCGTGACGAAGCGGTAGGCGCCTTCCGGCAGCGTCTTCGGCAAAACGCCGGTCAGGAGCGGGGCCTCCGCTGCCCAGTCCTTGCCGCCGGTTCCGAGCAGCACCGTTCCGATCTTGCCGTCGGCATCGGGAACAAGCAGAACGGCGCCCTGCTTCGGCTTCCAGCCCTGTGCCTTGAGCCAGCGCCTCTCGGCTTCGCCAAGCTCAGACAATGCGGCATCGTCGTCCGACGCGGCAAGGCGGATGGGGATCGCGTCGGCGCCTGCATCGAGCAGCAGGTCATCCAGGACGCGGCGCGTGGTTTCGAGCGTCGGCGTTTTGCTGGGCATGGATAGCGACGAGTCGGGGCTTGCTTAGGGCCGGGCATTAATGGCAGGGGAGCGCGTGCGTGACAATGGCGGACGGCGTCGCATGGCAGAGACCGGCTACACCCTGGTGATCGGGGACAAGAACTTCTCCTCCTGGAGCTTGCGGCCCTGGCTCGCGCTGAAGGCGGCCGGCATTCCGTTTGCCGAAGCACCTGTCAGGCTGCGCCAGCCCGAGACCAAGCAGGCGATCCTTCGCCACTCGCCGTCCGGCAAAGTGCCGGCGCTGAAGACCGATGGCGCGGTCGTTTGGGACAGCCTCGCCATCCTCGAATTCCTTGCCGAGCGGCATCCCGAGGCGCAGCTCTGGCCAGCGGACGCGCAGGCGCGCGCTGCGGCTCGCAGTATCGCGGCGGAGATGCATTCAGGCTTCGCCACGCTCCGCAATGAAATGCCGATGGACTTGCTCGCGCACCTTCCCTCCCCCCCGATCGCGGATGCGCTTGCAGCGGACATCAGGCGCATCGTTGCCATCTGGAATGACACGCGCGTCCGCTTCGGCGATGGCGGGCCGTTCCTGTTCGGCGCTTTCACCAATGCCGACGCCATGTATGGGCCGGTCGCCACCCGATTTCGGACCTATGGCGTCGACCTCGGCCGCTTCGGCGACGACGGGACGGCATCGGCCTATATGCAGGCGATCCTCGCCATGCCCGAGATGGCCGCCTGGACCGAGGGCGCGCTCGAGGAAGTCCGAAAGAGCTGACATCGCAAGTCGGACGCCAGAGTTAACAAGTTATTACTGCCGGCCCGCAGCCGTTTTTCTGGTTTCCGCCCAAAATTCGCGGCTTCTGGCTGCCCTGAGGGGCGGCTTATGGTTAATACTTTTTTGACGCCTGTCCCACATTCTTACAGCAATCTTACCAAACCGAGCGCGCGGCCGCGCGCCGTAAGGATTGCTTAAGTAATGCCCAACGATCGGAGCTTCCCGCCCGCCCCGCGCCGCCCGCTGATCGCCATTCTATTTGCGACGACTGCGGCCGGCTGCCTTCTGCTTGGGGGCTGCACGCAGACCGGCAAGCTCTGGAAGGGCGGCTCATCCCTGGAAGAAGTCCAGATGTCGGCGGCGGAGGCCACCAAGGCGACGTCCAAATGGGCAACCGCCTATGAGAAGAAGCCACGCGATCCGAAGACCGCGCTCGGCTATGCCAAGGCGCTCAAGGCGATCGGCTCGCGCGACAAGGCGCTTCAGGTCCTGACCGCTTCCTATCAAGCCAATCCCAACAACGGCGAGATTTCCGGCGAGCTTGGCAGGCTTGCGCTCGAATCCGGCCGTCTCGACATCGCCCAGGCCACGCTGCAGACAGCCGAGACCAGCGGCATGCGTGACTGGAAGACCCTTTCCGCGCAAGGCACGCTGCACGCAAAGCAAGGCAACCATGCCCAGGCGCAGCAATATTACCTCGCGGCGCTGAAGGAGAAGCCGGACGCCGTCTCCGTCATCAACAATCTCGCCATGTCCTATGCGCTCGACGGCAAGGCCAAGAAGTCCGAGCAGCTGCTGCGCAAGGCCGTGGCGAGCGGGAACGAGGACAAGCGCGTCCGCCAGAACCTCGCGCTCGTGCTCGGCCTGCAGGGTAAGTTCGAGGAAGCGCGGCAGGTGGCGTCGCTCGATCTCGGCGAAGACAAGGCCCAGTCGAGCATGGCCTATCTCCGCAACATGGTATCGAGCCCAACCCAGTTTGCTGCGACCAGTGGCCAAGATGACGACTGGCAACCCTTCGCCGAGACGGCTAGCGCGAGGATCGCAGCTCCGGTCAAGACCGCCGCGTCGCAGGCGAAGCCCGCGGCGCAAGCCGCAGCGCCCAAGGACGCCTTGAAGCCTTCGGTCGCGCCTGTCCAGACGGCCGGCAAGACCTCGAACGCCGCCAAGACCAAGACGGCCTCCGCGGCCCAGGCTAAGCCGGCACCTGTCAAAGCCTCTGCCGCGCCAGGCATGGATCCGGCACAAGCCGATGCCTCGAAACCCGCGAAATCGGGCTGGCTCAACGGACTGTTCGGAAAGTCCAACTAGCCGAAAGACTCCCTCGGCGCGCTAAGCTCCAGGAATGCCGCGCGTCCCGCGCGAGCCCAGCGTCGTCCACCGATTTAGGGAAACGTCCGCCGCGGGATCGCGCGCGCCGGCCGATTTTCCTTCTTAGCCGCCTTTCATCGCCATGACCTGGATCACCGCAGGACCCAGGATCACGATGAACAATACCGGCAAGAAGAACAGGATCATCGGCACGGTGAGCTTGGGAGGAAGCGCTGCCGCCTTCTTCTCGGCTTCGGACATGCGCATGTCGCGGCTTTCCTTGGCCAGCACGCGGAGCGCCTGGCTGATGGCCGTGCCGTAGCGCTCGGCTTGAATCAGGCTCGTTCCCACGGCACGGATCGCCGGCAGGCCGGTGCGCTTGCCGAGATTCTCGTAAGCCTGACGCCTCTCCTGCAAATAGGAGAGCTCCGCGGTGGTGAGGCTGAACTCTTCGGCGAGCTCGATCGAGCGCTTGCCGACCTCGCCTGCCACCTTGTTCATCGCCGATTCGATCGACATGCCGGCCTGCACGCAGATCAGCAAGAGATCGAGCGAGTCGGGGAAAACGCGCGAGATGGATTTCTGCCGGCGCTGGATGAGGTTCGAGATGAAGATGTTCGGCAGATAGAAGCCAAGATACGCCCCGCCGATGGAAATCCCGAGGCGGACGATCGGCGCCAGGCCGTAATCCGTGACGAAGAACAGATAGAAGAACACCACCCCGAAGCCGATAAGCGGCAAGGTGGCGCGAAAGAACAGGAAGGCGACAACAGGCGCCTGGCCGCGCAAGCCTGCCATCTTCAGGCGCTCCCGCGTCTCCTCGGTCTCGAGCGCCTTGCGCAGGTTGAGCATCTCCACGACCTGCTTCATGAAGCTCTTCGGGTCTTTCCGGAGCCTGCCCTGGCGCTGGTCGTCGGCGTATTGGGCCATGCGTTCGGCGCGCAGCCGTTCGCGCTCGGTCGACACGTATTTCATGCGCGCATTGAGCCGGTCGCCGGACAGGAGCGGCAGCACGAAGGACGTCACCGTGGCGAAAGCCGCGACCGCCGCGAGCACCATGACTATGAACTGAGGGTCGAGCAGGTATCGCATCAGCTCGGACATCGACGCGCCTCGCCTAGTAGTCGAAATTGATCATCTTGCGCATGACGAGCACGCCGATCAGCATCCAGGTCGCGCTGGCCATAAGCATGATGTTGCCGATCTTCTCGGTGAACAGCAGCGAGATGTAGTCCGGCGTGGTGAGGTAAACGAGCATCATGACGGCAGGCGGCAGAGAGCCGATGATCATGGCCGAAGCCTTCGCCTCGGCGCTGAACGCGCGGACCTTGGCCTGAAGGCGATAGCGGTCGCGCAGAACCTGGGAGAGATTGCCGAGCGCCTCGGCGAGATTGCCGCCGGTCTGCGACTGGATGGCCACGACGATAGCGAAGAAATTCACCTCCTGCAGCGGCATGCGCTCATACATGCGCTCGAAGGCGCGGGAGAGCGGCACGCCAACCTTCTGCTGCTCCACCAGGTCAACAAATTCGCTCTTTACCGGCTCCGGCGATTCCGCGGCGATGACCTGCAGGCAGTCCGGCAGCGGCAAACCCGATTTGATGCCGCGCACGATAATGTCGATGGCGTTGGCGAACTCGATCAGGAACTTGTTCTGGCGCTTCCTGGTCAGGCGCCCGAGCAGCCAGCGCGGAAGGCCAAAGGCGCAGACGAAGGCCACGAGCAGCGAGACGATCAGCGAGGAGCCGGTGATCAGCACGATGAAGCCGCCGAGCAGTCCGGCGAGAGCCGCGAGCAGGTAATAGGTGCGTGGCGTGATGTCGAGGCCCGCGCGGATGAGCTTCGTGCGCAGAGTAACCTTTCGCTTCGCCTTCTCCCGCGCCTCGATTTCCTTGATGGTGTCCTGGACCTGCTTCTTGCGCATCTGCAGCGGCTGCTGCAGGCCGCCGCGCAGCCTGGACCTCGCCTGACCTTGCGCCGCGGTGGCGACGCGCTGGCTCGCCTTGCGCTCGCCGCTCATAAGCGGCATCGCGAGCACATAGACGACGCCTCCTACGGCGAGCGCCGCAAGCGCGATGGCCGCGATCTGCACGAGCTCAGGACTAAGCAAGGCGCTCTCCCATTGGCCGGCCGAACTCGTCGAGCACCTCGGCCGCGGTGAGAACCTCGGTCAGCCGCTTGTCCTCTCCGAAATAGCGCGCCTTGTCCCAGAAATGCGGCCGCGCGATACCGGTCGCGCGATGCTGGCCGGAGATGCGTCCGTTGGCGTCCTCGCCGAAGACATCGTAGATGAAGAGATCCTGCAAGGTGACCACGTCGCCTTCGAGGCCGATCACCTCGGTGACATGGGTGATCTTGCGCGATCCGTCGCGCATGCGCGAGGCCTGGATGATGATGTCGACCGAGGAGACGATCATCTCGCGAATGGTCTTGGCCGGAAGGTTGTAGCCGCCCATCAAGATCATGCTTTCGAGACGGCTGATGCATTCGCGGGGGCTGTTCGAGTGGAGCGTGCCCATCGAGCCGTCATGGCCGGTGTTCATGGCTTGCAGCAAGTCGAAGGCCTCGGGTCCGCGCACCTCGCCGACGATGATGCGGTCGGGGCGCATACGCAGGCAGTTCTTGACGAGATCACGCATGGTGACTTCGCCCTCGCCTTCGAGATTAGGCGGACGCGTCTCGAGCCGCACGACGTGGGGCTGCTGGAGCTGAAGCTCGGCCGAGTCCTCGCAAGTGATGACGCGCTCGTCGTTCTCGATATAGCCGGTCATGCAGTTGAGCAGCGTGGTCTTGCCCGAACCCGTACCGCCGGAGATGACGACGTTGCAGCGGACGCGCCCGATGATCGCGAGCAGCGTGCGCCCCTCGGGCGTGATCGAGCCGTATTTGACGAGCTGATCGAGGGTCAGCCGGTCGCGTTTGAACTTGCGGATGGTGAGCGTGGGGCCATCGATGGCGAGCGGCGGCGCGATGACGTTCACGCGGCTGCCGTCAGGCAGACGCGCGTCGCAGATCGGGCTCGACTCGTCAACGCGCCGGCCGACCTGGCTCACGATGCGCTGGCAGATATTCATGAGCTGCGCGTTGTCGGCAAAGCGCACATTGGTCTGCTCGACCTTGCCCTTCACCTCGATATAGGTCGTGTCGCAGCCGTTCACCATGATGTCGGCGATGTCGTCGCGGGCGAGCAGCGGCTCGAGCGGGCCATAGCCCAACACGTCGTTGCAGATGTCCTCCAGCAGCTCTTCCTGCTCGGCGATGGACATCACCACGTTCTTGATGGCGACGATCTCGCTGACGATGTCGCGGATTTCCTCGCGCGCTGCGTCAGGCTCGAGCTTGGAGAGCTGCGTCAGATCGATCGTGTCGATCAGTGCGTTGAAGACCGTCGTTTTGACGTCGTAATACTCTTCGGAGCGCGAGCGCTCGACCGGCTTGCGTTCTGCCTTCGCGGCGACCTGGCCGGCCTCGCGCTTGTCGGACGCCGGCACCTCGGGGCGCGGTTCGGAGGCGCGCGGCTGGGGCGCGGGGGCACGCGGTTGCGCGGGAGGCGGCGGCGCCGGATCGGGCCGCGGAGTAGGCGTTGCCGCAGTCGTGCTCCGCTTTCCGAACATCGAGCCTAGCCCTTAGTCTTGGAGAGTCTCAGGCGCGCGAGGATGGGCGCGAGCAACGACGACTTCTCGCTCTTCTCCTCGGACCGGTCAGTCAGCAGGTTGGCGAGCGCGCGAAACGCCTCGGCCGCCTTCGACCTGTCCGACACCTCGTTGATCATCTGGCCGTTATTGGCGGCGGTGCCAAAGAGTTGCGCGTCGAAGTCGATGACGATTTTCGGCTCGAGCTCGATCGCGTGGCCGAAATCCTTGACGGAAATCTCCGGCCGTTTCGGCACGCCCACCTGATTCAGCACGAGGATCGGCGGCCGGTCGTTCGGCCGGGAGGCCTTGAGCTGGTCGATCAGGTTCTTGGTATTGCGCAAATTTGCCAGATCCGGGACGGCCGTGATCACCACCAAGTCTGCTTTAAGCACCATTTGCTTGGCCCAGCCCGTCCATAGATGCGGAACGTCGACCGCGATCCACGGCACGTTCTCGCGCATGACGTCGAGCACCGTCTCGCAAGCGGAAGGGTCGAGATCGTAGGGCTTGTCGAGCGAGCCGGGTGCGGCGAACAAGCTCAGATGGTCGGAGCAACGCGAGAGCAGCCGGTCGAGCAGCACCTCGTCGAGCCGCTCAGGCGTCGCCAAGGCATCGGCAATCCCCTGGAGCGGGTCCTGGTTGAAATCGAGCCCGGCGGTGCCGAACGGCAGATCGAGATCGGCGATCACCACGTCGGTCTTGGTCGAGGTGGCGATGGCGAACGCGGTGTTGTGGCAGACAGTGCTCGATCCAGACCCGCCCTTGGCGCCGACAAAGGCGACGACCTGGCCGATCGGCCCGGTCTGGGGATCGGTATAGATGGACGAGATGCTTTCGATGATCTGCGCGACCTTGACCGGCGCCACGACATATTCGCTGACCCCGCGCCGCGTCAGCTCGCGATAGAGCAGCACGTCGTTGACATGGCCGATCACGATGACCTTGGTGCCGGGATCGCAGACCTCGGAGAGGCGGTCGAGATCGGCAAGCATGTCGCGCCGGTCCAGCAGCGACTCGATCATCACCAGGTTCGGCGTCGAGGCGCTCTTGTAGAAGGCGACGGCAGCTTGCACGCCGCCCATCTGCACGCTGACATGCGCCTTGGCGAGACGCCGGTCCTCCGACGCCTTCTGGATCGCCGCGGCGGTCTCCTGGTCCTCGCAGAAGGCCTGGATGTTGACGCGCGGAATGGGCCGCGCGCGCGGCGCCTCGGCGGCGTGATCAGGCGCGTAGTCGAAGGCGGGCTCGGTACCCGCCGCCAGCGGCAGCGAATATGCGGGCTCCCCGATCAATTGCCGACCTCCTGGCCCACGTTGGTCCGCTCAGGCAGCGGCTGTCCGCCGGGCGTCCAGTCCGAACCGGTCGATTCGCCCTTGACGTACTTGCCCCACACCACATCGCGGCGCTCGCTCGGCCGCGGCGTGGACACGCGCGGATAGAGCAGGTCCTCGGGGTTGGCGACCATGGCTGCGAGATTCTTCTGAGTGGCGCAGCCCATGTTGGGCGAAGGCATGTTCTGCGGATCGCGCGCCAGGTTCTCCGACCAGTCGGGGCAATCGGGCCCTTGAGCGACGACCTGCACGAACGAGACCCTGAGCGGGGCATAGGGATCCCCGCCGGCGTAATAAGGCTCAAGCGAAACGGCCGAGGGCGGGATGCCGGCCTGGCGCATCACGGCGCGCACATCCCCGTAGGCGCGCCGCGCCGCGGCCTCGTTGCCGCCGCCGGTCGGCGCCCTGACGACGAGACGCGTGGTGCCGCGCGCGGCGTATTCCTGCAGGAAGCCGTAGAGCTGCCCCTTCTGCGTCCGGTTGAGACCGCTGCTGCCGCGAGAGACGGCGAGGTCGAGCGTCGCCTCGTCCTGCGACACCTTGATCGGATGCCGCTCGGCTGCGTTGGCCAGCGTGAAGGGCGCGTCGAAGCGCGGCCCCTGGTTCCAGCAGCCGCCAAGCAGCGTTCCCGTCAGGAGAACGGCGAGGGTGGCGATGAGAGGTCGCGCCGTGTCGACTACGCGCGAACCTTGAGATGAAGATGCCATGACCTTGAGCCCCCTACTCCACGATGAAGCCGACATCGCCGTTGAACTGCCCGACGGGCACGCTCTCCGGGTTGCGGCCATAGATGCGGTTCATCTGCCCGAGCAGATCGGCGTTGACGTCGCTTGACCAACCGAAGCCGTCGCTCGGGGTCGCGAGCTGCTGCCGCGCGACCGGATCGACGACATAAGGCGTGACGAGCACGACCAGCTCGGTCTCGTTCTTGATGAAGTCGCGGCTGCGGAACAGCGCGCCGAGCACCGGTAGGTTCTTGAGCACCGGATAGCCGCTGATCGCCTGCTTGGACTGGTCCGACAAGAGGCCGGCCATAACGAGCGAGCCGCCGCTCGGGAGCTCGACCACGGTCTCGGCCCGGCGCACCTTCAAGGCAGGGATCGCCATGCCCTGCAGGATCACTGCGCCCTCGCTGGTGAGCTCGCTAACCTCGGTAGAGACTTTCAGGCTGATAAGGCCCTCCGACATCACGACAGGCGTGAAAGCGAGCCCGATGCCGAATTGCTTGAACTCCACGGTGATCGCCGAGTTATTGGCGCCCGACCCCGACGACTGGTTGACGGGGATCGGGAACTCACCGCCGGCAAGGAAGTTCGCCGTCTCACCGGAGATCGCGGTCAGATTCGGCTCCGCCAAAGTTCTAAGCAGGTTGTTCTGCTCCAGCGCCTGAAGGATTCCCGACACGGAGCTGGCACCGCTCGACCAGCCGACGCCGCCGGTGGCCAGACCGCGCACCATCGGTCCGCCGGTGTTGGGGAATGGCAGACCGCTCAACACGGAGAAGGCAAAATTGCCCGAGTTGACCAGCGCGTTGAGGTCGACGCCGAACTGCTTCACGACGTTGCGCTGCATCTCCACCACGGAGACCTTGAGCAGAACCTGCTCGCGGCCTTCGACGCGGATCATGTTGATGACCTTGCCGCCTTCCGCCTGCCCGCCCGCGCCGCCACCGGCGATGGCTACGACCGTGGCCGGCGCCGAGGCGCCCGCGCCGCCCGCAGCATTCGCGGACTGGCCGGCTTCCTTGACGAAGGACTCGGCGATCGCGCCCGCGCGCGTCGCGTCGATCGGATTGCGAACCGTGCCGGTGAGGACGACGTTGCCGTTGAGCGACTCGATCTGCACGTTCGCGCCCGGGATGACGCGTGCGAGGAATTCGCTCAAGGCACTGAAGTCGCGCTCGATGGTGACCTCGAGAACCACGACGTTACGGCCGTCAATATCGGTGAACAGGATGTTGGCTTCGCCGACCTGCTTGCCGATCAGGTAGGCGCGCGTCGAGGTCTGCAGCACCGCTTCGATCTGCGAAGGATTGGAGACCATCACCTCGCGGACCTCGCGCGGCAGCTCGACGATCATCGACTTGTTCAGCCCGAGCTTGATCTGGCGTGTGCCGCCGTCCGCCAGGCGGAGGTAGGAGCGATGCTGAGCCGATGCCTCGCTCGCCGCCACGAAGCTAAGCAGCCCGAAGCATGCCGCGGCGAGCGCAGCGCAGGCGAGAGACGTTATGAGAGTGCGACGCATCCTGTTGCCTTTTGGTTGTTCGGGCCTCACGCCCCGTCCATGTCAGTTGATGCCGAAAGCACGGGAAGGCACGCCGTATTTGAGAAACTTGACGGAGCCGCCATAGGCGTCGCCGATCTTGGCCGACGGCTCGGCCTGGCTCGGATTGGCATCGGCAAGGCTGCGGAGCGACAGCGAGATCTCACCCATCTGCTGGGCCAGCGCGAGGATCTCGCTCTGCCGCGGGGTCAGTTCGAGCGTCGCCGTCTTGCCGGTCGCGACCTTCTCGCCGTCCTTGTTCTCGATCTCCTGGCCGATGGCGAGCACGCGCACATTACGCAGGATCGCCTCGCTGACCGGCTCCTCCTTGGAGCCGACCTTCGCCTTGTGCGAGAGGATGACGTCGACCCGGTCGTTGGGCAGGATGAAGCCGCCGGCCGAGGTCTCCTCGCGGATCGAGGTCGAGATGGCCCGCATGCCCGCGGGCAGGATGGCCGCCATCACGCCGCCTTCGGAAACCTTGATGAGCTTCTGGTCCTTGATCGGCTCGCCGGCGATGAACGGTGCGCGCGCGACGGCGCCGGAGAATTCGGTCGGCGCGTTGGGCTGCGCTTCGCGCGTGATGAGGCCGGGCGTCACGCCCTCGACGGGCCATTGCTGCCATTTAAGGGAGTCGGACCTGACCGAATCGCCGAGACCGATATTCTTGGCGGCAACGAGCACGTCGGTGGCGCCGATGGTCTTCTCGATGTGTTGAACCTCGCGAGGTCCCGACACGATTTTCTTAGCGATCCAGGCTGCGCCCAAAGCCGCAGTCAAGGCGATCGAAAGCACGATAAACCTTGCCCTTTTCATGGACTTTCCTTTCGAGCGCCCCCGCGTCGAACCAGTGAATGCTTCACTTTGACCTTAGAATTCTCAACGAGGAGTTAATGGCCGTGCCAAATCGGCCACAGCTGGCGCGCGAAAAGCCGTTGCGGAGCGCGACTTGCGGGCCCCGCGTCGAACCAGCGATGAAGGGCTAGGAGGCTAGCCGCCGAGAGCGGCCATGAAGGGCGTTGCCGGGTAGACCATGAGGCCGGCGCCCGCCAAGGCGATACCGTAGGGCACGCCTTCCTTGGGGCTGTGCAGCCTGACCAGCCAACCCTGCGAGAGGAGCCCCGCGGGCAGCGGCATGCCCCGCATCACGAGCAGGAGCACGGTCAGCGCGCCGCCGAGCAGGGCGGCGTAGATGCCATAGGCCAGCATGCCGGCGGGCCCGAGCCAGAGGCAGGTGGCGGCGAAAAGCTTGGCGTCCCCTCCGCCGATCCAGCCCCTCGAGAACATGAAGAAGGTGACGACCAGCGCCGCGGCGGCGAGCGCGACGTGCAAGCCTATGTCCGACCAGCCGAGCCCAACCATGGGCGCCAGGACGAAGAAGCCGGCGGTCAGAACCAGCACCAGGCGGTTGGAGATCCTCATGGTGAAAAGGTCGCTCGCCGCGGCGAACGCCATGACGCCCGGAAAGATGGTGAGCAAGAGTATGTCCCTGATCATGCCGGTTCGCCGTCCTTCCCCGAAGCGGTTCCGCGCGACTGTCGCTCGATAAGGCTGAAAGCAGCGTTAACCGGCGGCGCCTCGATGCGCGCGAGGACTGCCCTGCCCTTCCCTTCGCGCGCGGCGCGTCAGCCGCCCTGCAGGCTCGTGACCACCCGGTCGAACGCGGCAGCGATATGCGTGCCCACCTGGGCTGTGACCGAGGCAATGGCAAGCGCGATCCCGGCGGCAAGCAGGCTGTATTCGGTGGCCGTCGCACCGCTTCGATCAGACGCGAACCGTTTGAGCTCCGCCTTCATCTCCATGATCCTCCGTGCGCCTGCCGAGTCTGGCTGGCGCCGTTCGGCTCCGAGGCTAGGGAGGGCGCGTTAGATGCAAGTTAAGTCGAATTGGAGTCTTTCAGCGTGCTTAGCGAACCGTTTAGGCCAGCGCGCGCCGCCTTCCGCTTGTGCCAGCGCGGCCCAGGCGTTTGCTAATCCTTCACTATTTTGCGCGTTTCATGGCGGCAGTTGCGTTCAGTCGAGGACCAGTGCCATGACGTGTCACCTTAGCCCCGCGCGGGGCGCAAGCCTGCTCTTGACCGCGGGGCTGCTCAGCATCGGGGCAAGCCAGCCAGCGACAGCTCAGCAGGGCAAGGACATCAACGTTCTCATCGACCAGGCTTCGCTGCTGCGGCTCGAGCGGCCGGCTTCGGAGATCGTGGTCGGCAATCCGTCGATCGCCGACGTCTCGGTGCAGAGCGGCAAGGTGCTCGTGGTTACGGGCAAGTCGTTCGGCGAGACGAACATCATCGTGGTCGATGCCGAGGGCAAGGTGATCATCAGCCGGCGCCTGATCGTGCAGGAGCCGCGCAAGGGCTTCGTGACGGTCTTCAAGGGGAACGCGAAGCAGACGCTGCATTGCTCGCCGTACTGCACGACGACGCTTTCGATCGGCGACGACGCCGGCTATTTCGACAGCGTGGCCGACCAGATCAAGGCCAAGCAATCGATCAGCCAGGCCTCGGCCGAGGGCACCAGGCAGACCGAATAGCCAAACGAAAACGCGGAGGCCCGCTCACAAGCGGACCTCCGCGCGTACTTAGCCTCCCCCATTGTCCTATCGCGCGATGCGCAACTCGCTCAAGCCTTGGGCGATGTCCGCGAACACGAGCGACAGCTGCTCGTTGGTCGGCGAGTTGTAGTACATGTCCGGCTTGGTCGCGCAGTTCTTGAGCATGTTGTTGGTGGTCGTATCGCTGACCTGGAAGCCGATGGTGTAGACCAGGATCTTGTTGTCCTCGCCGCCCGAGTCCTTGATGGACTCGCACACCGTCTTGACCATGGTGTTGAGCGTGGAGTGCGCCTGACTGCCGTTCTTGTTGCCGAGATGTCCATTCTTGGCATAGCCGAAGGCGTTGTAGACGGACTTGTTGAGGTTGTTTTTGCCGCCGCTGATGTCGTTCTGGCCATCGGTGAGCAGCACCACGGCCTTGACCCATTTCTCGTCGTCATAGGGCGCGCCCTCGGTGAAAGGAACCGTCGGCGACAGCGCACGCCAGCCCCAAAGCAGGCCCGCCGGGATCACCGTGTTGCCTTTGGCCTCGAGAGCCTCGATCGCGTCGGTGACCGTGCTTTTCGTGTTGGTCAGCGGTGTGATGGCGGTAGGCGGACAATTATAGGCCGGCCCCGTGTCCCCCGACGGGGAGACCGGCTTGTACTTCGCCGTATTGCACTGCCGCTTGTTCAGCTCGACTGACGAGCCGCTCGCCGAGGTGACGCAACGGGTGTTCGTATCGAGCGTCTCGCAGATGTACTCGTTCGTGTAGGCTGAGTCCTTGGTGCATTTGTTGTTATTGTTGAGCTTGCTCGGCTCGTCGGGCGCGAAATAGGGCACCCACAAGGATGCGCGCGTGCCGGAGCTCGGCGGATCGTCGGTCAGCTTATAAGAGCCGCCGCGCTCGCGCACGCAGCCCGACCAGCTTATGTCGAGCGTATCGTACAGCTCGAGCCCGCTGATACCGTCGACCTCGTCGAAATCCTCGAAAGCGATCGGGTTTTCGCTTGCATTCGAAGACGAGTATTTGGCTTTGTCGAGCCAGCCGGAATCCAGCTTGTCGGTGCCGATATTCACGGCGCCGGAATACGGAACGACGGCGACCTTCAGCGTATCGGAGGTCGATTTTCCTTCGAACAGCGTATCCACCATCTTCTTGGCCGCGCTCTTCAGGGCCGTGAGCTTGGCGCCTTTCATCGACCCCGTGGTGTCGAGCACCAGAGCGAGCTCGATATTGCGCTGCTTCTTGGTGATCAGAGTTTCGACGCCGACATCGATCTTCGCGTAGTTGGCGAGCTTCATGAAGGTGGTGGGCACCTGAGCCGTCACGCCGATCTTGATGTTGTCGCCGTCGAAGCTCACGTCGAGCTCGCTCGGCGTTCCGATGGCAGAGACGGGATAGTTGGCGTTGAAGAATTGCTGCGCCTTCTGCCTGAGCTCGGTTTGGCTCAGGCCCGGCCATGAACCGATGGCGAGCGCGGCGGCGTCGGACGCATCGGCCAGCCGCTCGCGGACGATCAGGGCGCGCCCATAGTCGACGGCGACGCCTACGCCGAGCAGAAGCGGAATGAGCGCGATGCCGAACAGGACGGCGACGGTACCCTTAGCGTCCTGCCGGAATTGCCGAAAGCGCCGGCCCGATGCCTGCGTCATGTGACGAACTCCCACGCGATGTTGCATGATGTTGCCTACTGTCTTGACCTGCAGTGTAACCGACCTTGGTTATTACAAATCTAAGAGCAAACATTCTTATTTTTGATATCGCGCTTTACTCAACCGAGTCTCGTATTTATTTCAAATACGCTTACCTCAACATTTACCTTATTTCGATATAGGAGTGATTATTTACAGGCCGTTAAGCAAGACTGCGTATTGATGGCCACATGGACGAGGCCAGTATTCATCCAGGAAAGCGCGCCCGAACC
This sequence comes from uncultured Methyloceanibacter sp., assembly GCA_964634195.1. Taxonomy (GTDB): domain Bacteria; phylum Pseudomonadota; class Alphaproteobacteria; order Rhizobiales; family Methyloligellaceae; genus Methyloceanibacter. The sequence continues at coordinate 226,110 of CAZWIO010000006.1, forward strand.
CGCCGATTTTTGCCGGCTATTGGACGCTTCGGCCGCGATCCCTCAGGAGCCTCGGCGCTCGAGTTCGCGATCCTCGCGCTGCCCCTGATCCTGCTGATGCTCGGAGCGATCGAGGTCGGGGTCATCTATTTCGCCAATTTCTCGCTTGAGAACGCGACGGCCCAAGGCGCGCGTCTGATCCGCACGGGCCAGGCCCAGGCGCAAGGCTTCGACGCCGCGAAGTTCAAGGCCGAGCTCTGCAAGCACCTCACCCCGCCGATCACTTGCGGCGCGCTGAAGATCGACGTTCGCAACTTTTCCAGTTTCGGCAGTGCGACCCTTACCGATCCCCTCGACGGCGACGGCAATCTCAAGCCGAATTTCAGCTACGAGCCGGGCGCAGGGGGTGACGTCGTTCTGGTGCGGACGTTCTACGAATGGAAGCTCACCGCGAAGCTTCCGAAAAAGATCGGTCTCAGCAACATGGGGAACGGGAACCGTCTGATCGCCGCCACGGCGGCGTTTCGTAACGAGCCCTTCAAATAGGCGGAGGTGCGCCGTGAAACTGCCTTGGCGATTGGCGCTTCGGATGCATTGGCAAGGCCGCCGCATGGCGCGCGACCGGCGCGGCGTATCGGCGATCGAATTCGCCATGATCGCGCCGATCCTGATCCTGCTCTATGTGGGCATCGTCGAGACCGGCAACCTGCTGACCGTGCACCGGCGGACCGCCTCGGTGGCCTCGACCGCCGCCGACCTCACCGCGCAGACGAAGTCGCTCACCAATGACGACCTGAAGGACGTCATGAAGGCTTCGGGCGCCCTTCTCACGCCCTATTCGAACGCGCCGCTGCGCATCGTGCTGACGAGCGTCGTGGCCGACAAGAACAACATCGGTAAAGTGGAGTGGAGCTGCGCCAGCAACGGCACGGCGCGCGGCACCGGTACCACTTACACGCTGCCCACGGGCGTGACCCAGGCCGAGAACAGCGTTGTCGTGGCCGAGGTCACCTATAATTACCAGCCGATACTCGGGTTCGATACGATCTTCAGCCCAGGCGCGTTCGAGATGAAGCAGACTTTCATGGCGAGGCCGCGCCAGAGTTTGAAAGTCACCAAGACCCAGTCGGGCTGCCCGAACGTGTAGAGGGGCCGGCCGCCGCCTCTTCCGCCATCGGCTGACCATGGCCTGCCGGCACGGCCCAAAGATCGTACTCGTCGGCATCCTCCACCACGACCTTCAATCGGTCGCCGGGCGCGAGCCCCTCGGCCCTGTCGAGATAGACGCTGCCGTCGATCTCCGGGGCATCCCAGGCCGATCGCGCGACCGCCTCGCTGCCGCTCGCCTCATCGACGACGACCTCAATGGTCTTGCCGATGCGTGAGGCGAGCAGCTCGGCGCTGATCGCCTGCTGGTGCCGCATCAGACGGTCGTAGCGCTCCTCCTTCAGCGCGTCCGGCACATGTCCCGGCAAATCGTTGGCCGGAGCACCGTCGACATGCTCGTATTTGAAGCAGCCGACCCGGGCGAGCTTCGCTTCGCTCAGCCAATCGAGCAGCAGCGCGAAATCGTCCTCGGTCTCGCCGGGAAAGCCGACGATGAAGGTCGAGCGGATGGCGAGGTCGGGACAGATCTCGCGCCAGCGCGCGATGCGCTGCAACACCTTCTCGCGATGCGCGGGCCGGCGCATCGCCTTCAGCACGGACGGGCTCGCATGTTGGAAGGGAATGTCGAGATAGGGCAGCACGCTCCCGTCAGCCATCAGCTCGACCACCCGGTCCACATGCGGATAGGGATAGACGTAATGCAAACGCACCCAGGCGCCGAGCGAGCCGAGCGCTTGCGCGAGCACCAGGAAGCGCGTCTCGATCTCCTCCCCGCGCCACTTGCTCTTGGCGTAGCGGAGATCGAGGCCATAGGCGCTCGTATCCTGCGAGATGACGAGCAGCTCCTTGACGCCGGCCGCGACCAGGCGCTCGGCCTCGCGCATCACCGACCCGATCGGCCGGCTCTGCAGGCGCCCGCGAAGCTGCGGAATGATGCAGAAGCTGCAAGCGTTGTTGCAGCCTTCGGAGATCTTCAGATAGGCGT